>NZ_CP129963.1:2499284-3124105 GCF_030503615.1 Sphingobacterium sp. BN32 | reverse complement strand
CATAGAAATTAAGCTAACCGATGCAAGTCGGTTAGCTTATTTTTTCAAAACCATCTGATTTTTAGATGGTCGGAGGATGGGCTTTTTCTTTATTGTAATTCAATAGAATTGGTTTGTATTCTTCGTATCAAAAGAAGGCTGTTTTTTTGATAATAAATTGAAATAATATTTGTTGTAATGGGGTTGAAAACCTATATTTGCAACGTTAAATAAAAAGCTACACGGGCATAGTTCAAAGGTAGAATAGAGGTCTCCAAAACCTTCGATCTGGGTTCGAATCCTAGTGCCCGTGCAATTAACTTAGAAAAATTATAAATGGCAAAAGTACTTGATTTTATTAAAGACTCTTATACAGAGATTACTGAAAAAGTGACTTGGCCTACTTGGTCTCAATTGCAAAGTCACGCTGTAGTCGTGCTTGTTGCTTCCCTAATTATTGCGATCGTTATCCTAATTATGGACAAGGCTTCAAGTAATGTGATGGAGTTGTTGTACGGTACGGGAGCTTAATTTTCTAATCCAATATTAGTATGGCAGATCAAAGTTTAAAATGGTACGTGGTACGTGCTGTAAGCGGGAAAGAGAAGAAAGTAAAACAATATCTAGAGGCAGAAATCAATCGCTTAGGCATTCAACACCTTGTTACGCAAGTATTAATCCCTATGGAGAAATACTACCAAATGCGTGATGGTAAAAAGGTGGCTAAAGAACGTAACTATTACCCAGGATACGTTTTGATCGAAGCCGCATTGGATGGTGAGATTGAACACGCAATCAAAAATGTAAATAGCGTAATTGGTTTCTTAGGTGATAAAGCCGGAAACGCAATTCCTTTACGTCCGTCAGAAGTTAACCGTATCTTAGGTAAGGTTGATGAAATGGCTGAGCAAGGTGAAAGCATCAATGTTCCTTACTACGTAGGTGAAACTGTAAAAGTAAGTGACGGTCCTTTCAACGGATTTACAGGTGAAATTGAAGAGGTACATGAAGATAAGAAGAAATTAACTGTAATGGTTAAAGTATTCGGTCGTAAGACTCCTCTTGAATTGAACTACATGCAAGTAGAGAAAGAATAATCTAGTATTTAGTACTTATTATCTAGTAGTTAGTACTTAGTATTTAGTATAAAGACCTTAGGCGTTGCAATTGCAGCGCCTTTTTTTTGTTGCATAGTGGCGATGGGATGGGCAGGTGGTTTGTTTTATTTATGTGGAACATACTCATTACTTGCTGTTATTGGATGGGAATTATTTATTGTATATCTTACTGTATAATTTTCAACCTAAACATTATGCAATTTTACCGAACCATTCTGCTCGCATTTTTTGTCTGCGCATCTTTGTTGTCGCAGGCGCAACAAAAGCCTTTTATTATTTCGTATGTCACCGCCGGATCGAAGGCATTGCCGGATCCGAACTTGATTACGCATATTAACTATGCATTTGGTCATGTAGATAAGACGTTCAACGGGGTCATGATTTCGAATGAGCCGCGTTTGCGTGAGGTAGTAGCCATGAAAAAGAAAAGTCCGCATTTGAAAGTATTGCTTTCTATTGGTGGATGGGGGAGTGGTCGCTTCAGCGAGATGGCAGCAACGGCCGAAAATAGGAGAGCTTTTGCCAAAGACTGCCAACGTATTGTTAAAACTATTGATCTGGACGGTATTGATTTGGACTGGGAATATCCGAGCAGCAGTGAGTCGGGAATTTCCTCTTCGCCGGATGATATTGATAATTTCACGCTACTCATGCAGGAGATCAGAAAGGCGATCGGGAAAAAGAAGTTATTGACGCTGGCTACGCTTGCCGACGCCAAGTATATAGATTTTAAGGGGATCGATCCTTACATTGACTTTGTAAATGTGATGATGTATGATGTGACTTTGCCACCATTTCTACATAATAGTTTGTATCGATCGGAGCGCTCGGGTCGGGTCACGTTGGTTGAAGCGATGGAAGCGCATATGAATGCCGGCGTGAAGAAAGAGAAGCTGGTCATGGGGATTCCGTTTTATGGTCGAGGCAATAAAAAGCAAACTCCGGATTATGTCATGTTTAAAGACTACGCGAAGCTATCGGGTTTCGAGGAGAAATGGGATGATGTGGCGAAGGTTCCCTATCTGCAGGATGACACAGGAACTTTGGTTTTTACCTTTGAGAATGTGGAATCCTTGAAGTTGAAAGCTGCCTATATCAAAGCGCAAGGTCTCCTTGGAGCGATGTACTGGGAGTTTTCTGGCGATGATGATCAGTTGTCGATGAGTAAGGCACTTTATGAATCTTTAAATTAATGGTATATTTGTCAGGAATTAAATCACATGACACGCTGTTTGTTTTTTGGATTGTCAAATCTAGGTCTAACTACTAACTACTAAGTACCAAGTACTTCTTCAGATAAAAAGTAAAAATTCTTTTAGTTTCTCAGAATTATTATATATCTTTGCACCTCGTTTGTATGCAAAACTCCGTTTTGTTACGGCGAGAAAAAGTAAATGTTACGTTATTGCTTCCAACTTACTAACAAACATTTAACAAATTAAATAACAAAACAAAATGGCAAAAGAAGTCAGTGCGTTAGTAAAATTACAAGTGAAGGGCGGTGCTGCGAATCCATCTCCTCCAGTAGGACCTGCATTAGGTGCTAAGGGTGTGAACATCATGGATTTCTGTAAGCAATTTAACGCTCGTACGCAAGATAAACCAGGTCAAGTATTACCTGTTGTTATCACTGTATATGCCGACAAATCTTTTGATTTTATCATCAAAACTCCTCCAGTTGCAGTTCAATTAAAAGATGCTGCTAAGCTTAAAAGCGGATCTGGAGAGCCAAACCGTAAGAAGGTAGCGTCAATTACTTGGGATCAAGTAAAGACTATCGCGGAAGATAAAATGCCAGATTTGAATGCATTTACAGTAGAATCTGCTATGAAAATGGTAGCAGGTACTGCGCGTAGTATGGGTATCACTGTATCCGGTGATGCTCCTTGGAAAAATTAATTAACGAAATCAGTTTAAGAAAGTGGCTAGATTAACAAAAAATCAAAAAGCGGCACTATCCAAAATTGAAGCTGGTAAAGCGTACTCTTTGAAAGAAGCTGCGGCTTTAGTAAAAGAGATTACAACAGCCAAATTTGATGCTTCAGTGGATATCGACGTTCGTTTGGGCGTAGATCCTCGTAAAGCAAATCAAATGGTTCGTGGTATTGCAACATTACCTCACGGAACTGGTAAAACTGTTCGCGTTTTAGTATTGTGTACTCCTGACAAGGAAGAAGAAGCTAAAGCAGCAGGTGCCGATTTCGTAGGTCTTGACGACTACATCAGCAAAATCGAAGGTGGTTGGACTGACGTTGACATTATCATCACTATGCCTAGTGTTATGGCGAAAGTAGGTAAATTGGGTCGTATTTTAGGTCCAAGAAACTTAATGCCTAACCCTAAAACTGGTACAGTTACTACTGAGGTAGGTAAAGCTGTAACAGAGGTTAAAGGTGGTAAGATCGATTTCAAAGTTGATAAAACCGGTATCATCCATACTTCAGTTGGTAAAGTGTCTTTCGACGCAGACAAGATTTATGACAACGCATTAGAGGTATTACAAACTATCTCTCGTTTGAAACCGTCTGCAGCAAAAGGAACGTACTTCAAGAGTATTCACATCTCTTCAACCATGAGTCCTGGTATTCATGTGGAGACTAAATCAGTAGCAGGAATTTAATCATGAGAAAAGAACTAAAACAAGACATTGTTCAAGCTTTAGCAGAGCAGATTAAATCCTACGGTAATTTCTATATTACTGATACTGCTGATTTAACTGTTGAAAAAGTGAACAACATTCGTCGCAAATGTTTCGAGCAAGGCATCGAGATCCAAGTGGTTAAGAACACTTTGATTAAGAAAGCTTTATTAGAAGCAGGTGTTGATTCAGAAGAACTTTTCGGCGTGTTAAAGGGTGCATCTACAATGATGTTCTCGGAGACCGGAAATGCTCCAGCGAAATTAATTAAGCAATTACGTAAAGAAGGTGAAAAACCTGTATTGAAAGCAGCTTACATTCAAGAAACTGCATTCGTAGGTGACAACCAACTTGAAGCATTAGTAACTCTTAAATCTAAGGAAGAACTTATTGCAGACGTTATCGCTTTATTACAATCTCCTGCGAAGAATGTTATCTCTGCTCTTCAATCGGGTGGAAATACAATTTCAGGCTTAGTAAAAGCATTAGAAGAAAGAGGCTAACGAACCCTCAATTAAACAATCGTTCGTTACAATTTAATTAACAATATTTTTTAAAGAACATTCAAAAATTCAAAATAAAATGGCAGATTTAAAACAACTTGCTGAACAGTTAGTGAACTTAACAGTAAAAGAAGTTAAAGAATTAGCTGACATCTTAAAAGATGAGTACGGTATCGAGCCTGCTGCTGCTGCTGTAGCTGTTGCTGCTGCACCTGCTGGTGACGGCGCTGCTGCTGCTGAAGAAAAAACTTCTTTCGACGTAATCTTGAAAGAAGCTGGTGGTCAGAAATTAGCAGTAGTTAAATTAGTTAAAGACTTAGCTGGTTTAGGTTTGAAAGAAGCTAAAGATTTAGTTGACGGAGCACCTAAAGAATTAAAAGCTGGTGTTTCTAAAGACGAAGCTGAAGCTTTGAAAAAACAATTAGAAGAAGCTGGAGCTGTTGTTGAGATTAAATAATCTCGCATAAAGCACCAAAAACTTAGACTCTGATAGGTATAATCTATCAGAGTCTATTCCTGTTTATAACAAATACCACGGATCACACGCCTGTTGAGGTGTGATCGGAAGAAGAAATCAACAGACGTTAGCTCAGTTTTTTTAAACTAAATTCTTATTCCCTTGGCAAACAATAATATGCAAAAAGAAAGAGTAAATTTTGCGACAAGTAAGAAGGTAATTGATTACCCAGATTTCTTGGATGTGCAATTGGAGTCTTTCAAGGAGTTTTTTCAACTAGAAACTACTTCTGACAACCGCCATCAGGAGGGGCTTTATCAGGTTTTCGCCGAAAACTTCCCTATTTCTGATTCAAGAAACATCTTTGTGCTAGAGTTTTTGGATTATTTCATTGATCCGCCGCGTTACGATATCCAAGAGTGTATAGAGCGTGGTTTGACTTATAGCGTACCTTTGAAGGCTAAATTGAAGTTGTCTTGTAATGATGAGGAACACGAAGATTTCGAAACCATAGTACAAGACGTGTACTTAGGAACAATTCCATACATGACTCCAAAAGGTACATTCGTGATCAATGGAGCAGAGCGTGTAATCGTTTCTCAGCTACACCGTTCACCTGGTGTGTTCTTCGGTCAAAGTAGACATACAAACGGTACTAAACTTTATTCTGCTAGGGTTATTCCTTTTAAAGGATCTTGGATCGAGTTTGCAACAGACGTTAATAACGTGATGTATGCATATATCGACCGTAAGAAAAAATTCCCGGTTACTACGTTATTACGTGCGATCGGATTTGATTCAGATAAAGATATCTTAGAATTGTTCGACCTTTCTGACGAAGTTAAAGTTAGCAAGTCGGGCTTGAAAAAATACGTTGGTCGTCGTTTAGCGGCTAGGGTATTAAATAAATGGACAGAGGATTTCGTAGATGAGGATACTGGTGAAGTAGTATCTATCGATCGTAACGAGATCATCTTTGAACGTGAAACAGTTTTAGAAGAAGACCACATTGACTTAATCATTGAAGCAGGTGTAAAATCGATTATCCTTGCGAAGGAAGATGAGTCTAACAATGCGGACTATTCCATTATATACAATACTTTACAAAAGGATACTTCTAACTCTGAGAAAGAAGCGGTAGAGCATATCTATCGTCAATTACGTAACGCTGAACCACCTGATGAGGAAACTGCACGTGGTATCATCGATCGTTTATTCTTCTCAGACAAGCGTTATGATTTAGGTGATGTGGGTAGATACCGTATCAACCGTAAATTGAAACTTGGTACGGATTCCGATACAAAAGTTTTAACGCGCGAAGATATTATCGCTATTGTGAAGTACTTGATCAACTTGATCAACTCTAAAGCAGAGGTGGATGATATCGACCACTTGTCAAACCGTCGTGTTCGTACTGTTGGTGAACAATTGTACGCTCAGTTTGGTGTTGGTTTGGCTCGTATGGCTCGTACAATCCGCGAGCGTATGAACATTCGTGACAATGAGGTGTTCACACCGACAGATTTGATCAATGCTCGTACATTATCATCTGTTATTAACTCGTTCTTCGGAACAAACCAGTTATCGCAGTTTATGGACCAGACGAACCCATTAGCGGAGATTACGCACAAGCGTCGTCTTTCAGCTTTAGGTCCTGGTGGTCTTTCTCGTGAACGTGCTGGTTTTGAGGTTCGTGACGTTCACTACACGCACTACGGTCGTTTGTGTACTATCGAAACTCCTGAGGGACCAAACATCGGTTTGATTTCATCATTATCTGTACACGCGAAGATCAACAACTTAGGTTTCATCGAAACGCCTTATCGTCAAGTTAAAGATGGTAAAGTAGTAGTTGACCAACCTGTTGTTTACTTGTCGGCAGAGGATGAAGACGGTAAGACTATCGCGCAAGCAAATGCGCTTTACGATGATAAAGGTAATTTCTTAGACCCTAAGGTTAAAGCTAGATACGAGGGTGACTTCCCGATTATTGAGCCTGAGAAATTAGACTATATGGACGTTGCGCCTAACCAGATTACATCAATTGCGGCTTCATTGATTCCTTTCTTGGAGCATGATGATGCCAACCGTGCGTTGATGGGATCGAACATGCAACGTCAAGCTGTGCCATTGTTGCGTCCGCAAGCACCTGTTGTAGGTACTGGTTTGGAAGCACGTGTTGCCAGCGACTCGCGTACATTAATTAATGCCGAAGGTTCGGGTACTGTAGAGTATGTAGATGCACAAGAAATCCACATCCGCTACGACCGTAACGATAATGAGCGTTTAGTATCATTTGACGACGACATTAAGGTGTACAAATTAACGAAGTTCAAAAAGACCAACCAGAATACTTGTATCAACTTGAAGCCTATCGTAAGAAAAGGTCAAAAGGTACAAAAAGGTGAAGTATTGTGTGAGGGTTATGCAACTGAAGACGGAGAATTAGCATTAGGCCGTAACTTAAAAGTAGCATTCATGCCTTGGCAAGGATACAACTTTGAGGATGCGATTGTAATTTCTGAACGTGTTGTATCACAAGACTTGTTTACCTCGTTACATATTGAGGAATTCGAGTTAGAGGTTCGTGATACGAAACGTGGTGAAGAGGAATTAACTGCAGATATCCCTAACGTTTCTGAAGAAGCGACGAAAGACCTTGACGAGAATGGTATTATCCGTGTTGGTGCTGAGGTTGGGGAAGGCGATATCTTGATCGGTAAGATTACTCCGAAAGGAGAGTCGGATCCTTCACCAGAAGAGAAGTTATTACGTGCGATCTTCGGTGATAAAGCAGGTGATGTTAAAGATGCGTCTTTAAAAACTCCTCCTTCAATCAAAGGTGTAGTTATTGATACGAAGTTATTCTCTCGTGCGAAGAAAATGTCCAAAGAAGTTGAGCGTAAAGCTTTAGAGAAATTGGAGACAGCACACGAGAAGAATCTTAGAGGTCTTAAAGAGCGCTTAGTTGACAAGTTATTCAACATCGTTAACGGAAAGACTAGTCAAGGTGTTTACAATGTCTACAAAGAGTTATTCGTTGCTAAGGGTGCTAAATTCACGCAGAAGATTCTTTCAGATATCGATTATAACAGTGTAAATCCAACAGGATGGACTACTGACGAGGATAAGAACGAATTGATCAAGTATGCATTACATAACTACAGCATTAAAGTTAATGAGGAGTTAGGTGCATTCAAACGTGAAAAATTTGCGATCTCTGTGGGTGATGAGCTTCCATCAGGAATTGTTCAGATGGCTAAAGTTTACGTGGCGAAGAAACGTAAGTTGAAAGTAGGTGACAAGATGGCTGGTCGTCACGGTAACAAAGGTATCGTGGCACGTATCGTACGTGATGAAGATATGCCATTCTTAGAAGACGGAACTCCTGTTGATATCGTGTTGAACCCACTTGGTGTACCTTCGCGTATGAACCTTGGACAGATCTATGAGACTGTTTTAGGATGGGCAGGTCAGAAATTAGGTGTGAAATTTGCTACTCCAATCTTCGACGGTGCAGAGATGGATCAGGTGGAAGAGTGGGTAGAGAAAGCAGGTTTACCTAAGTCCGGACGTACTTACCTATACAATGGTTTGACAGGTGAGCGTTTTGACCAACCTACTACGGTAGGTGTGATCTACATGTTGAAATTAGGTCACATGGTTGATGACAAAATGCACGCACGTTCTATTGGTCCTTACTCGTTGATTACGCAACAACCATTAGGTGGTAAG
This sequence comes from Sphingobacterium sp. BN32, assembly GCF_030503615.1. Classification (NCBI taxonomy): domain Bacteria; kingdom Pseudomonadati; phylum Bacteroidota; class Sphingobacteriia; order Sphingobacteriales; family Sphingobacteriaceae; genus Sphingobacterium; species Sphingobacterium sp. BN32. Next base: position 3,115,675 of record NZ_CP129963.1, on the reverse strand, counting down.
GCACAGTTCGGTGGTCAGCGTTTTGGTGAGATGGAGGTTTGGGCGTTAGAGGCATTCGGTGCTTCCAACATCCTACAAGAGATCTTGACCGTGAAATCGGATGACGTTGTCGGACGTGCTAAAACTTATGAAGCGATTGTTAAAGGTAATAACTTACCAACTCCATCAGTACCAGAATCGTTTAACGTATTGGTACATGAGTTACGCGGCTTAGGTTTAGATATCACATTGGATTAATCAAGCAATACAGAGCTTAAGAGGACTCGTTCCTCTTAAGCTTTTACATACAGCTATAACTTTTTACGAAGTATGTCTTACAAAAAAGATAATAAAATCAAAAGTAACTTTACATCGATTACGATCAGCTTAGCATCTCCAGAGACTATCTTGGAGCGCTCAAGTGGTGAAGTTACTAAACCAGAAACTATCAACTACCGTACGTATAAACCGGAACGTGATGGTCTATTCTGCGAGCGTATTTTCGGTCCAGTAAAAGACTACGAATGTCACTGTGGTAAATACAAACGTATCCGTTATAAAGGTATTGTTTGTGACCGTTGTGGTGTTGAAGTAACGGAAAAGAAAGTACGTCGTGAGCGTATGGGACACATCAACTTGGTGGTTCCTGTTGCTCATATCTGGTATTTCCGTTCATTACCTAACAAAATTGGTTACTTATTAGGTCTTCCTACGAAGAAATTAGATATGATCATCTACTACGAAAGATATGTGGTTATCCAACCAGGTATCAAAGAAGATGATGGTATCTCTTACATGGATTTCTTGACAGAAGAAGAATACTTAGATATTCTTGATACTCTTCCAAAAGAAAACCAATACCTAGATGATACTGATCCTCAGAAATTCGTTGCTAAAATGGGTGCTGAGGCATTAGAAGATCTGTTAAAACGTCTAGACCTTGATCAGTTATCATACGACTTACGTCATCAAGCTGCCAATGAAACTTCTCAACAACGTAAAAACGAAGCGTTAAAACGCTTGCACGTTGTAGAAGCTTTCCGTGGAGCTAATGATCACATCGAGAACCGTCCGGAATGGATGATCGTGAAAATCGTTCCTATTATTCCACCAGAGTTACGTCCTTTAGTTCCTTTGGATGGTGGTCGTTTTGCGACTTCCGATTTGAACGACTTATACCGTCGTGTGATTATCCGTAACAACCGTTTGAAACGTTTGATCGAAATCAAAGCTCCTGAAGTAATCTTACGTAACGAAAAACGTATGCTTCAAGAAGCAGTTGACTCCTTATTTGATAACTCGCGTAAGGTGAATGCAGTGAAAACTGAAGGAAACCGTGCGTTGAAATCACTTTCAGATATCTTGAAAGGTAAGCAAGGTCGTTTCCGTCAGAACTTATTAGGTAAGCGTGTTGACTACTCTGCTCGTTCGGTAATTGTCGTTGGTCCTCACTTGAAATTACACGAGTGTGGTCTTCCGAAAGACATGGCAGCTGAGTTATACAAACCGTTCATCATCCGTAAGATGATTGAAAGAGGTATTGTTAAGACCGTAAAATCTGCTAAGAAAATTGTTGATCGTAAAGATCCTGTAGTATGGGATATCCTTGAGAATGTATTGAAAGGTCACCCTGTATTACTAAACCGTGCTCCTACGCTTCACCGTTTGGGTATTCAAGCTTTCCAACCTACGTTAGTAGAGGGTAAAGCGATCCAATTACACCCATTAGTGTGTACAGCGTTCAACGCCGATTTCGACGGTGACCAGATGGCGGTTCACTTACCATTAGGTAATGCTGCGATCTTGGAAGCCCAAATCTTAATGTTGGCAGCACACAACATTCTTAACCCTGCAAACGGCTCACCAGTTACAGTACCATCTCAAGACATGGTATTGGGTCTTTACTATATTACTAAAGGCCGTAAATCGGATGACAGCCGTAAAATGCACGGTGAAGGAAGTACATTCTACTCAGCAGAAGAGGTTATTATCGCTTTAAATGAGAAGAAAGTAGATCTTCACTCGTTCATCAAGGTTAAGACGAACATCAGAACAAAAGAAGGTGAAATCAAAGAAGCAATCATCGATACTACTGTTGGACGTGTAATCTTTAACCAGATCGTACCAGAAGAAGTAGGTTACATCAATGAATTGTTGACTAAGAAGTCATTGCGTAATGTCATCGGAGAGATCGTGAAGAGCACAGGTATGGCTCGTGCAGCGAAGTTCTTAGATGATATGAAAGAGTTAGGATTCCAAACGGCTTTCAAAGGCGGTTTGTCATTTAACTTGCAAGACTTAAATATTCCTGCTGCTAAAGCAGACCTTATTACTCAAGCTACAAACGAAGTTGAGGAAGTAATGAACAACTATAACATGGGTTTCATTACAAACAACGAGCGTTACAACCAGATTATCGATATCTGGACTCGTATCAACAACCGTTTGACAGCACACGTAATGGATATCCTTTCGAACGACAACCAAGGTTTCAACTCAGTTTACATGATGTTGGATTCAGGAGCTCGTGGTTCTAAGGAGCAGATCCGTCAGTTATGTGGTATGCGTGGTTTGATGGCGAAACCTCAGAAGTCTGGTACTTCAGGTGGTGAGATTATCGAAAACCCTATCTTATCTAACTTTAAAGAAGGATTATCGGTATTAGAGTACTTTATCTCTACCCACGGTGCGCGTAAAGGTCTTGCGGATACGGCGTTAAAAACGGCGGATGCGGGTTACTTAACTCGTCGTTTACATGACGTAGCACAAGATATGATTGTTGTAGAACAAGATTGTAACGGTTTACGTGGTATCTACACTACAGCACTTAAAGATAACGACGATATCGTTGAGCCATTATATGACCGTATCTTAGGTCGTACGCCGCTGAACGATGTTATCGACCCTGTTACTAACGAGGTAATTGTTGCTGCAAATGAAGATATCACAGAAGAAGTTGCGGAAGCAATTGAAAATGCAGGTATCGAAGGTGTAGAAATTCGTTCGGTATTAACATGTGAATCTAAGCGTGGAGTATGTGCTTGTTGTTACGGTCGTAACTTAGCATCAGGTAAGCGTGTTCAATTAGGTGAGGCTGTTGGTGTAATTGCTGCACAGTCAATCGGTGAGCCAGGTACGCAGTTAACACTTCGTACGTTCCACGTCGGTGGTACGGCTTCGAACATTGCTGCTGAATCTACTATCATCGCTAAATACGACGGACGTATCGAATTTGAAAACGTACGTACAGTAGAAAAAGAAGGTGAAGATGGTCCATACCAAGTAGTATTAGGTCGTTCAGGTGAGATTAAAGTTGTAAATGCTGACAACAAAGTACTTTACCAACAAATCATCCCTTACGGTTCGAACTTATTCGTTAAAGAAGGTGAGAACGTAGAAAAAGGTACTAAACTAGTTGACTGGGATCCATATAACGCGGTAATTATCTCTGAGTTTGCGGGTAAGGTAGAATTCGATGCGATTATCGAAGGTGTGACTTTCCGTGAAGAATCTGATGAACAAACAGGTCACAAAGAGAAAGTAATTATCGAAACACGTGATAAAACGAAAAACCCTACAATCAAGGTATTGGATAACAAAGGCGAGATCATTCGTTCATACAATATCCCGGTAGGAGCTCACGTATCAGTTTCTGATGGACAGAAAGTTAAAGAAGGTGCGGTATTGGTTAAGATCCCTCGTTCTACAGGTAAGACCCGAGATATTACGGGTGGTCTTCCTCGTGTAACGGAGTTGTTCGAGGCTCGTAATCCTTCAAACCCAGCTGTTGTAACTGAAATTGATGGTGTTGTTTCTTTAGGTGGTGTTAAACGTGGTAACCGTGAGATTTCTATCGAGTCTCGTGACGGTCAGGTTAAGAAATACTTAGTACCACTTTCTAAGCACATCTTAGTTCAAGATAACGACTTTATTAAAGCAGGTATGCCATTATCTGACGGTCAGATTTCTCCTTCAGACATCTTATCGATCAAAGGTCCTGCGGCAGTACAAGAATATATCGTAAATGGTATCCAAGAGGTTTACCGCCTTCAAGGGGTAAAAATCAACGATAAGCACTTTGAAACTATCGTTCACCAAATGATGCAGAAAGTGAATATCGAGGATCCAGGAGATACACGTTTCTTAGAAAAAGAAGCAGTAAACAAATGGGACTTCATGGAAGAAAACGATTCATTATACGACAAAAAAGTTGTTGTTGAAGCGGGTGATTCTAAAACATTACGTCCGGGTCAGATCGTTACTTTACGTAAATTGCGTGAGGAAAACTCTAGCCTAAGACGTCAGGATATGAAGTTAGTGGAAGTACGTGATGCTATCCCTGCAACATCAAGTCCTTTATTACAAGGTATCACAAGAGCGTCCCTAGGTACTAAATCATTCATCTCAGCAGCTTCCTTCCAGGAAACTACGAAAGTATTGAATGAGGCAGCGATCGCAGGTAAACGCGATAACTTGTTAGGCTTGAAAGAAAACGTAATTGTTGGTCACTTGATTCCTTCAGGTACCGGTTTGCGTCAGTACAGCAACATCATCGTAGGTTCTCGTGAAGAGTATGATCAATTATTAGCTTCGAAAGAAGAAGACTAGTAATTAACAATAGACATGCCTTAGGCATGACAAGAAATAATGGTCTGGATTCCTTTGGAGTCCAGACCATTTTCTTTTATAAAAAAATCACATCTAAATCTAGCTTGTACAGAACAATATGTATTTAATATTTATTTAATGTTAAGTAGATTTGGAATTAAATAGAAGGGTAAGACTATATATGAATATTGAAATGATCACAGATCAATTTATTTTTGACTGGAATGATTTGTTCAAAGCGTTTTTATCGTTGGGGGCGGGCTTCCTGTTAGGCTTTGAGCGCGAATGGAAAGATAAGTCCGCAGGATTCAAGACGATTTCTATTATTTGTTTGGGAAGTACCTTATTCTCGATATTATCGATGAAGCTTGGCGCAGGGGACTCTGAAGACGCGACCCGGATAGCATCCTATGTCGTTTCGGGTATTGGCTTCTTGGGGGCAGGTGTTATCTTCAAAGATGGCGTTAATGTTAATGGATTGACAACAGCAAGTATTATTTGGATGTCGGCAGCAGTGGGGATGGCAATAGGATTCGGCATGTTCATCACGGCGATTCTGTTCTTAGGCGCTTGCTTCTCGATCATTATTTCCGGCCCCATCTTAAATCGTTATGTGTTACGGAATTTAGTGAAGATTGTGACCGTTAAGTTTGATGCACATCAACTCTCTGAGAAGGATAGCTTTATCAACGATATTCGTCCGCTGACCAAACAGTTAAAGATCAAATCACAGACCTTGAACAAGGAAGGCTTGGTGTTGGTATTGGAGGTTCTGATTGATAAGGGAAATATCAGAAACTTCGAAAACGTCATCATGGCGCATCATTCTATCTCCGAAGTATCTTTATAAGTTTTAGGCTGTTGCCCAGCCTAAAACCTTTCTACAGTTTGCACTAATTTCTTCGAGATTATATTCTCCATCCTGTTGTTTAAACAATTTGGAGCCCATACCTACCGAGGTAACACCTGCTGCGAACCAATTCTTAATATTGCTCTCTTCCACATCCACACCACCGGTCGGCATAAACTTCATGGTGGGGAATAGAGGCTTGATACCTTTTAAGAATCCAGTACCTAAAGTTTCACCCGGGAATAGCTTGACAAATCCGCAACCTGCGAACATGGCATTTGCAATTTCTGTGGGCGTCATACAGCCGGGAATCCATAAGCAATTGTTTGCTTTTGCTATTTCTGCAAGTTCTGCGACAAAGATCGGGCTTACTAAGAACTCAGTACCCAGCGCCAGAAAACTTTCTGCAGCCGCACGGTCGAGGATGGTGCCGATACCCAATGTCAATTCCGGCATTGCATCTTTCTTATAGTCTACCAAAGCTTTAAAGTTAGCCTCAGCGTTTTTGCCACGGTTAACGAATTCAAAAACTCGTATGCCGCCATCATAACAAGCTTTGAGTACTTGTTTACATACTTCCACATCATCGTGATAAAATACCGGGATCACGGGATATGCTTTGATTTTCTCTATAATTTGATCGATCTGCATCTTCTTAGTATTTTCCATTTCCAAAATCGCCGTCTACGAACAGCTTCTCATAGCCTGCGCCCGTTGCGATATCTATTATTTCCTGCGCCTGCTGGGTTTTTCGTAATGCATGAATCAACCCAGCCATAAATGCATCGCCACTACCGATACGATCGACAATCGCATTGGTTTCATAAGTCTGCGATACGGCATTATCCGTTCGGGAATGATAGGTGCCAAAAAACAAATTATGCGTAGGATTATCCATAAACCTAAAGGTATTGGCAATATGTTCCAATCTAGTATATTTTTCGAACAAAGCAGCAGCGGATACTGTTGAGGCTTCTACCAAAACTTCTTTCTCCGTATTCCTGTCTAAACCCTCGGGAACAGCGATTCCAACCATGGTATGCGTAGCCCAAATATTTCCCATAATAACATGGCAATAAGCCAATAAGTCTGGCATAATCTCCAATGGGTTTTTGCCATACTGCCAAAGTCTATTGCGGTAGTTTAAATCGACAGAGATATAAATATTGCGTTCGCTAGCCGCTTGCAATACCTTTAACATCACATCGGCCATTTCCTGGTTCAATGCTGGTGTCAATGCCGTCCAATGCAGCCAATCTACATCCTCAAACAGGACATCGAAGTCAAGGTCATCAGCCTTCAATTGCGAAAAACTGGAGTATTTGCGGTCGTAAATTACTTCACCTTTCGTCAATCCATTTGCCGATAACAGAAAATAAGAACCAATGCGGTCGCCAATTTGAAGACATTTCGATGTATCGACCTGGTGACGGTTCAAAACTGCCAATATCTCTTCGCTAAGCTTATTGTTTGGGAAGGCGCTGGCATATTGCACAGGGGTTCCCATTTGTCCAAGCGAACAGGCCACATTGGCTTCTGATCCACCGGGGTAAATCCGTAATAAATTCTCTTGATTTCCAAAGAAACTATCTCCGACACTTTGCTGTCTGATGAGTATTTCTCCAAATGATAAAACGTGTGGCATAGGTTGTTAAATAATGCAATATAATGCTTTTAAGTGGCTTCTCAAGGATAATCTTCGCAAACGATTACGTAATTATACTCCATTAAATACCGCTATATTATGGATAAATTGCTTATTATTGAAAATATAATCTAACCAAAAACTATGAGTATTCTAGACAAATTTTCCCTAAAAGATAAGGTTATTGTAATCACTGGTGGTACCGGTATCTTGGGTAAATCCTTTGTCCATGCGGTTGCCGAAGCTGGCGCTAAAGTTTGCGTCATTGGTCGCAATCAAGAGAAAATCGATGAGCGTGTTGACCAGGCAAAAGCATTAGGTGCGGAAGCATTGGGCGTTGTTGCGGATGTGATGGATGAGCAGTCGGTCAAAGAGGCGAAGGATAGCATCCTCAAAGCTTTCGGAACTATTGATGGTCTTGTCAACGCAGTTGGTGGCAATATACCAGGAGCAACAATTGGCGATGAGCAAAATATATTTGACAATAAGATTCAAGATACCATCAAAGCGATCGAACTGAACCTATATGGAACGATTATCCCGACCATGATCTTAGGCCAGGTGATAGCTGAGAAGGGCGCAGGAGCGATTATCAATATTTCTTCCCTAGCCGCTAGCCGTCCGCTGACCCGCGTGCTTGGCTATACGGTAGCAAAACACGGTATCGACGGGTTTACCAAATGGATGTCTACCGAGTTGGCGCTTCGTTATGGCGATAAAGTACGCGTCAATGCAATTGCACCGGGCGTATTTTTGACGGAACAAAACAGAACTTTATTGACCAACCCTGACGGGACTTATAGCCCTAGAGCACAGAAATTCATCAACGGCACACCTTATCAACGTCTAGGCGATCCTAGCGAACTTGAAGGTACCTTGGTGTATTTGCTTAGCGATGCTTCCGAATTCGTGTCCGGAGAGACCGTATTTGTGGATGGAGGCTTCAATACATGGTGTGGCGTTTAATTTAAAGGCGTATATGCAATTTTTAGAACAAACATGGAGATGGTATGGCCCGAACGATTCGGTGTCCTTACAAGACGTAAAACAGGCTGGTGCGACGGGCATTGTCTCGGCACTACATCATATAGCTCATGGCGAAGTATGGCCATTAGCAGATATTCAGGAACGCAAGCGCATTATTGAGGAAGCAGGACTGACTTGGTCGGTTGTTGAAAGTGTGCCGGTTCACGAGGCGATCAAGACGGGCGCGGCAAATGCCGATGAATATTTAGAACGCTATAAGGAGTCGTTGAAAAACCTGGCGGCATGCGGCATCAAAACGGTATGCTATAATTTTATGCCTGTTTTGGACTGGACGCGTACGCAGTTGGATCTAACCATGAAGGATGGCTCCAAAGCCTTATATTTTGATTGGATAGACCTGGCGATTTTTGATATTTATATTCTAAAGCGTCAGGATGCTCAGGCTGACTACCCAGCAAACGTTCAACAAGCAGCGGAGGAGAAATTTGCAACCTTAGATCAGGATGCACTAAACGAATTAGAACGAGTGGTATTGATGGGGATTCCCGGCGAAAGCGATATTACCCTAGATTCCCTGCAAAATAGTATCTCGGTATACAAAGAAATAGGCTTCGATGGCTTGCGCAAAAACTTGCTATACTTCTTAAACAGCATTGCTGAGGTTTGCGAGCAGAACGGCATTTTGATGACGATCCACCCCGACGATCCTCCATATCCGATATTAGGACTTCCACGTATTGTTAGCAATGCAGAAGATCTGAACTACATCATCAGCGAACAAGAGAAGCAGTTTAATGGAATTTGTTTCTGTACGGGCTCGCTAGGAGCGGGGCCAAAGAACGATCTTCCCGCTATATTTGATCAGGTGAAACATCGTGTCAACTTCGTACACCTACGAAACGTGAAGCGCGAAGAGATCGGAAGTTTCTACGAAGCCGACCATTTGGATGGGGATGTGGATATGTTTAAAGTGATGGAAGCCTTAGTTGCAGAAAATCAAAAAAGAGAACAACCTATTCCTTTCCGCCCAGATCACGGACACCAAATGTTAGACGATCTAAACAAAGTAACCAATCCAGGATATTCTGCCATCGGACGCTTGAGAGGCCTTGCAGAACTTCGCGGTCTGGAGTTGGGGATTATCAGGTCGAATAGATATTAGAATTTAGATATTAGATATCAGAGTATGGCGCCGGATAGGCGCCTTTTTTTTGGATATTTGTTTTGAACTGGGAAAGGAGGGAAGTTTGTTTTGAAAGAAAGAAAGGAAGGATTTAAGAGTTGTCAGGATGGTATTGTCTTGAACCAGGAAAGGAAGGATTTAAGGGTTGTCAGGATAGTATTATCTTGAACCAGGAAAGGAAGGATGAAAAGATCAGCAGGATCCTGTTCATCCTCGTATCCTTTTTTTCCTGGTTCAAGACAAACTTTCTTTCCAATCCAAAATTTCAAAATAACCCTTCTTTCTTACGGTTAAAGTGTAAAACAGAGCTCAGTTATGTGTCTCTCCATACAAGACTAATGTTCTCCCAATATAAACCCCTTTCATTCCCAATCGCAATTGGGAATGAAAGGGGTTTATATTGGGTTTGTATTGGGTTTGAAAGGGCTTTAAGCAGAACAAGTCCTATACTTGCCTCGTACGAAACAGCACTTAACTCAAATAAATTTCAATAAAAAAAGAAGCTGTCCCGAAAAGGACAGCTTCTACAATTCTAAAATCTAATGTCTAATATCTTATATCTGAATTCTAAAATCTAACGTCTAATATCTTATATCTGAATTCTGAGCCTCTATCTCAAATCCACCACTTCAAAGCCGGCGTAATTGGCTTTTTGGAATTGAAAGGTACTTGCAGGGATAGGATTGTTAACATACAGCGTATTGATGGTATAGGTATAACGAGATCCTGACTTGTCGAAAATCGTCACATCGTGGATGTGGTTATTCTTGTTGATGCGCAATTTGATCTTAAAATAGTTGCGTTTGGTATCTTCCGGAGACAGCTCAATTACTTTTACTTTACCAGCGCCAGATACGCTTTCATCGTCCATGCTGATGTATTTAAACCCGGAGCGATAGAAGGTGAAGATATTGTTGGGACCGATGGATTCATTGCTGTTATCGGCTTCTGATACTTGCACTTCTTTATCTTCTTTTAAAACCGACCATACGGATTTACCATCGGAGATCAAATCCTGCTCGGGCAATACGATTTTATACTGCTGCGCAGGTTTGTTCATAAACATTTGGCCCTTGTCCGAATAGCTTTCGCCTTTCGCTTGTACAGCTTTAAAAGTAAAATTGGACTGAATTGTTCGGTAGCTATCGTATTTTTTTGATACCTCGTCTAATAATGATTTAGCATAACGGTCTTGCGCAAAAGCTGTGCTCACCGAGAAGAATGCTAATAATACATACAAAAATCTAATCATCTTTAATTGTCTTTTCTTAACGTTTCCAAATACTGTTCCAACGAATAATCATCAGGGTATAGCACCTCGCGGGCTTTACTGCCTTCAAATGGACCTACGATACCTGCAGCTTCCAATTGATCGATAATTCGTCCAGCGCGGTTATAACCTAATTTTAACTTACGCTGTATTAAAGATGTTGAGCCTTGTTGATGCATAACGATCAGGCGTGCAGCCTCTTCGAATAGCTGATCTCTGTCAGCCGGGTCGAAGTCGGATATTCCTTCGCCATCGCCATTCGGATCTACATACTCCGGTAGGTAATGGGCAGATGGGTATCCGCGTTGGGAGCCAATAAATTCAGAAACCTCATCGACCTCCGGTGTATCCACAAACGCACATTGGATACGAATTAGGTCAGATCCTGTGGCCAGTAGCATATCTCCGCGACCAATTAACTGGTCTGCACCACCGCTGTCGAGGATCGTTCGTGAATCGACCTTAGACAATACGCGGAATGCTAGTCGCGCCGGGAAGTTAGCTTTGATTGTACCGGTAATGATATTTACTGAAGGTCTTTGCGTTGCAATAACCAAGTGAATACCTACCGCACGGGCTAACTGCGCCAATCGAGCAATCGGAGTTTCTACTTCTTTCCCTGCCGTCATCATCAAATCGGCAAACTCATCAATAATAAGAACTATAAACGGTAAGAATCGATGACCCTCCTCAGGGTTTAATCGACGATTGATAAATTTTGCATTATATTCTTTCAAATTCCTTACTTGGGCGTTCTTTAATAGATCATAACGCTGATCCATCTCGATACATAGGGAATTGAGGGTGTTGATTACTTTTTTAGTGTCGGTGATGATGGCTTCGTCCTCATTCGGCAACTTTGCTAAAAAGTGTCTTTCGATCTTCTTAAATAGCGAGAGCTCCACTTTCTTCGGGTCGACTAATACGAACTTCAACTCTGCAGGGTGTTTTTTGAATAGGAGGGAAGTCAAGATGGCATTAATTCCGACCGATTTACCCTGTCCGGTAGCACCAGCCACAAGTAAGTGAGGCATTTTCGCTAAATCGGCTATATACACCTCGTTGGAGATCGTTTTACCTAATGCAATAGGCAAATCCATCTCTGTCTTTTGGAACTTCTCAGTCGCCAGGATAGAGCGCATGGATACCATTTCCGGACTGCTGTTCGGCACTTCGATACCGATAGTACCTTTACCCGGCATTGGCGCAATAATACGGATACCGAGCGCTGCTAAGCTTAAGGCGATATCATCTTCCAGGTTTTTGATCTTCGAAATACGGACACCCGGTTTCGGGATAATCTCGTAAAGCGTTACGGTTGGACCAATAGTCGCCTTGATATGTTCGATTTCGATACTATAGTTACGCAGCGTTTCGACAATTCTGTTTTTGTTTGCTTCTAACTCTTGCTGGTTGATGGTGATCTTTCCAGTGCCGTATTCCTTTAGCAAGTCTAGCGTAGGGTATTTATATCCCGATAGGTCAAGCTTAGGATCGTATTCGCCGAACTTTTCAACCAAATCATTCGCCGAAATGGCTTTTTCCTCGACCACTTTGGCTACGGTCAGGTCAGGTCCAACTGCGGTTTCTTCTGGCTCTTCAAATTCAGGTTCTTCGATACTGAATGCAATTTCATCTGACTCTACCACAGAGGCAACAGGCGTCGGTTTGGGCGTGTTGACAGAGAGTGGTAACGAAACGGTTAAATCTTCCGGTTCTTGGATTTCTTCTTTCTCTGTGAAACTATTGCGAGCGCTCGGCTCTTCAACAGGATGCGAATAAGTATGCGTCGCGACCTCGTTCGTCCTTTGCTTATTGATGGTATTGCTGTGGCTTGTCAGGCTGTCTTCAATAAATTCCTCATCCTCCTCTTCGTCTTCTTCCACTTCGCCTTTATTGCTCTGGAAAGACCATTTCAGATCGAGGTTATAAAGCAGCACCAGCGCCGTCAAAAGAATAAAGATCAATAGCCCTGCAGTTCCGACAACACCCACTTGTGACTTTAGGATTTGGTTTGTCCAGAAGCCAAATTTACCTTCCAGGATATGCGGTGTATCGTATATGAAATCTTGAATAAAGCCGAATGTTACCGAAAGAAACAGGATCGTTACTGCGGAATACAATAAGGTCTTCCAAACCGGGAGGATGGATTTCTTGTACAAGAATTTATAACCGATAACGAATAGCACGACGATAAAAAGAAAAGAAGCCACGCCGAACCATTGATAAATAAATTGATTCGCCAATAATGCCCCAAACTTTCCGAGTTTATTTTCTACCAAAGGTATTTCTGTGTTTTCATCATGAAGCTCATCTGCCGTATTGAGTAATGTGCTCCATCCGCCATTGGTGGCAGCGATATAGCTTTGGTCTGCTTTCCAAGTAAATAAATAAGATATAAAAGCAACTGCGAAAAGTCCAGCAAGTAACAAAAGAAATAATCCTAAGATCTTCAACGCTTTACGCTGTCCCTCAGAGAAGTTTATTTGGTCAAATGATTTTCGTGCGCTTCGTTTTTGATAGGATAAAGTAGTATTCTTAGCCTTCTTTGTCCCTGTCGATCCACTACCGTTTTTAAATGTATTTAATTTAGCCATGTAAATGACGCTATTTTTCTTCTACAAACTTAAAAAAAAATGACAGAATTGTTTGCGTTGATTGATTTGATTTATCTATCCTTGTAGCAATAAGCTTTCCAAACTCGTTAGATAGAATAAATAATAATTCTTTTTTGTTGATATGAATTTTCTAAGAAACGCTAAGCTATTTTCCCTTGCTCTGTTGTCTGCTTTCCTCCTGATTAGTTGTCAGAAAGATAGCTTGAGTGATGCTCCGTTGGATGGTCAATCATTTTCGGGTGTTGCAGGATTCAATGCGATATATCGCAGCTTGGGGCTGGATATGAAGATTGACGACCGCGTAATCAATTCTGGAGAATACTTTGATATGGGCGGTGCGGTGAAGCATAAAAGCGTTTTCCCAGGCAGAAGAACCATCAGTCTTTATGATAAAGATAAAAAAGTGGAGGTTTTCCGAGGCGAGCATTTGGTTGATCCGGGGAAGATTTATTCCGCGTTTTTTTACGGTAAGGATAATGTACAGATGAAAGTGGTGGAAGATGATATGATTGCTCCACCGGTTGGGAAAGCTAAAATTAGGATAGCAAACTTCGCGAATAACCATCGTATTGACTTCAAAGTGAAGGAAGGACAAACCGCAAGCGCGGGAGATAGAGTGCTTTCTGCACAGGAGGTGACTAGTTTTTACGAGTTTGAGACCGCGCAAGTGCGGTTTCAGTTTGAGAACGATAGCGAGCTCTCACAAATGTCTATTTCTTTCCGACCTAAGGATAGAGGCGTTTATACGGTGTTTTTGATACCAAGGATTGTTTTCAATGTGGATGGGATGACCATGCCAGATTATGAAATCCAAATCATTGAACATAATTAAACCATATAAAAAAGGGCCGATCATCGATCGGCCCTTTTTTATATCGTATACCTTGACTAAGCAACAGTTACCAAGTAGTAGTTTTTCTTACCACGTTGGATAACCAAATACTTGTTATTAATCAAGTTTGATTCGTTGACAACTTGCTCGATATCGGTAAGTTTTTCTCTGTTCAAAGATACTCCACCACCTTGTAGCATTTTGCGAGCTTCTCCTTTTGAAGGGAACACAGCCGTATCAACTGCTAACAGATCCAATACATTGATGCCTGCAGCTAACTTGTCTTTTGCCAGATCGAACTGCGGAACTCCGTCGAATACTTCTAACACAGCCTCATGATCCAGGTCTGCTAAGAATTCTAATGAGCCGTTTCCGAACAAGAATTCTGAAGTTTTTACAGCCGTTTCATAATCTTTTTCCGAGTGCGTTCTGATTGTGATATCTTTTGCTAATGCCTTTTGAACCACACGTAAGTGCGGTGCAGCATCGTGCTCTGTAATGATTGCCTCGATTTCTTCCTTAGGAAGTAAGGTAAAGATCTTGATCCAGTTTTTAGCATCATCATCAGAGGTGTTCAACCAGAATTGATAGTACTTATATGGCGATGTTTTCTTAGCATCTAACCACACAGCACCCGATTCTGTTTTACCAAACTTCTGACCATCTGCTTTCTTGATCAATTGCGTAGTCAATGCATAGGCAGTTCCTTGGTCCTGACGACGGATCATCTCGCTACCTGTTACAATATTTCCCCATTGATCGGAACCACCCATTTGGATTTTACAGTTGTGGTGTTTCCATAGATAATAGAAATCATAACCTTGAATTAGTTGATAGGTAAATTCGGTAAAAGATAGACCATTGTCACCCTCCAAACGTTTCTTAACAGAATCTTTGGACATCATGTAATTCACGGTAATCAGCTTACCCACATCACGAATAAAATCTAAGAATTTAAAATCCTTAAACCAGTCGTAGTTGTTGACCATCTTTGCGTCGGTTTCACATTCTCCGAAGTTTAAGAACTTCGCGAGCTGTTTTTTCAAACATGCTACGTTGTGATTCAGTGTTGTTTCGTCTAAAAGATTTCTTTCAGCTGATTTAAATGAAGGGTCGCCAATCATTCCCGTTGCGCCACCAACAAGCGCTACTGGTTTGTGTCCAGCATGTTGGAAGTGGATTAGGGTCATGATTTGGGTTAAATGGCCTACGTGTAGTGAATCTCCTGTAGGATCGAATCCTATATAGCCAGCAACTTGTTCTTTATTCAACAATTCCTCTGTGCCTGGCATGATGTCTTGGAGCATGCCTCTCCAACGTAATTCTTCTACAAAGCTCATAGTTTAGCCCTTAATATTTTTTAATTAAGTTGCAAAGATACGAGATATTACTGTATCTTACGGATAATTTATAGGATAATGACCAGGATAGGATGAACTTTCTTTCTCATTTCTATTTCGAACGATATGCCACTCAATCGGAACGTGTGCTGGGATCTTTGCTTCCAGATTTACTGAAGAATGTGGATAAAACATATGTATTCCATCCGCAGCGTTTCGAAGAAGAGCTTTTTATACACCCGCTTAGTATGGCGATATCCGAAGGTTGGTATCGGCATGTTGAAGTAGATAAGCTTTTCCATAGTAGTGAGTTTTTTCTGGATCATTGTCATAATTTGCGCAAGAAGCTGGAGCCTGTGCTGGAGGGCCTCCCAATCCGAGCTTCTTTCCTAGCGCATATAGCAATAGAGCTGTTACTCGATCATTTGTTGATCAAGCATAACTTGGTTAATGTAGGTCGTTTGTATGAGCATTTGGAACATGTGAATCGAACAGTTCTGAAGAATTATCTATTGACTATCGGTGTAACCGACATTGAGGGCTTTTATCATTTTTACGATCGATTTATAGAATCACGCTATATTTTCGACTATAAATATATAGAGCATATCTCCAAACCGCTTTTCAACATTTCTAAGCGTGTTTGGGATTTTCAAACCACACCTGAATATCATCAGAATTTGAGCAAAGTGCTAATGGAATACGAGGCTGATCATCTTCAGAACTTTAGAGATATCTATGTATATATTCAGGATAATATGACATATTTATCATAATTTTTTAGACTTTTGTTTTCTCACTCCAATAATTTACTAAAATATGGCAAATAGACTGTTCCGCAAGAAAAGCGTAGATCAGATACTTTCCGATGCTGAACATGGCGGTTCAGGCCTAGCAAAAATACTAGGCGTTCGAGATTTAATTTCATTAGGCATTGCGGCGATAGTTGGAGCTGGAATCTTCTCTACTATCGGCTTAGCAAGTTATAACGGAGGCCCTGCGGTCTCACTTCTTTTTGTATTCGTGGCATTTGCATGTGTGTTTACCGCACTGTCTTATGCACAATTTGCGAGTACAGTTCCCGTATCAGGTAGTGCTTACACCTATGCTTATGTTGCTTTTGGTGAGCTATTCGCCTGGATCATCGGCTGGGCTTTGGTACTCGAATACGCGGTTTCCAATATGGTTGTGGCCATTTCATGGTCGCAATATTTTGTTTCCATGCTGGAGGGATTTGGTATACATCTCCCGAAATGGATGACGATGGCTCCGGGCTATGCGCTGGAGGCCCATGCGAAATCCTTAGAAGTAGGGGCGGCTCAATTGGAAAATATTGAGAAAGTAGCCCTACAGGCATACGAAACAGCACCACGATTCTTAGACATCCCTATAATTTTTGATATGCCTGCAGGTTTGATCACGGTATTGGTGACGGCGCTGGTTTATATAGGAATCAAGGAATCGCAACGCGCTAGTAATATCATGGTGATGATTAAGGTGGGGATTATCCTCGCTGTTATCATTGGTGGTATTTTTTTCGTTAAACCGGAGAACTGGACGCCTTTTGCGCCGAATGGTTTGGCGGGTGTCATGAGCGGGGTTGCAGCGGTGTTCTTTGCGTTCATTGGTTTTGACTCGATCTCTACTACGGCTGAAGAGTGTAAGAATCCACAACGCGATCTTCCACGGGCAATGATTTATTGTTTGGTGATATGCGCGGTGCTTTATGTGGCGATTACCTTGGTGTTGACAGGGATGGTGAATTACAAAGAATTGAATGTTAAAGATCCTTTGGCTTACGTCTTCTCGTATGTTGGATTTGACCATATGGCCGGTATTATCTCAGTAACCTCGGTTATTGCGATTACTTCGGCATTGTTGGTTTTCCAATTGGCTCAACCAAGAATTTGGATGACCATGAGTAGAGATGGCTTGTTGTGGAAGAAGTTTTCAACGATACACCCGAAATACAAGACCCCTTCCTTTGCGACTATAGTTACGGGTTTTGTGGTGGCTATTCCGGCCTTATTCTTTAAGATGGACTTTTTCGTAGACCTGACTAGCGTAGGTACTTTCTTTGCATTTATTCTGGTTTGTGCCGGCGTGTTGTATATGGACCATGCGGGTATTTCGGAGAAGTCGAAGTTTAAAGTGCCTTATATCAACGGCAAGTACATCGTAGGGTTGGGGATGATTGTTGCATTGATCTTGACCTATAAGTACAGCGATGAAAACCTTTCGCATTGGTTAGAGATGGGTTCGGCAAAGATCCTGATTCACAAATCACTTGTCATTATCTTCTGGCTTACTTGGGCGGTCATGAGTGTGATGAGTTTTAAGTACAATTTTTCCCTATTGCCTGTAATCGGGGTTTTGATCAACCTTTATTTAATGTCCGAACTAGGCGCAAGCAATTGGATTATCTTCGTGATTTGGTTGCTGATCGGTTTGATCATTTACTTCGCTTATGGTTATAAGCATTCGAAACTTAACAAGAGAGCGACGGAAAGTTAATCTCTATACATCATAAAAAAAAGCCCTCCGTGATGGGGCTTTTTTTTATGAAAGTATCTGTTTTCAAAATCCATCAAGAAATTCACTCCGGTTGGTGTTTCGATAGAAATATGTATGCTTTTATTATAGTCGTTTTAACTGTACATCTTCTGTGTTTGGAATCGTCAGTGGGACGCGTTCCAAGGTGACAAAGCTACTATCTAGTCCAAATCCTTTCTCTTCGGATAGACTGAATTTCTTTAGGATCTTATAGATTTCTAGTATTACTTTTTCATTCCACTTCAGGAAGTGCGTTTTAGAGATTACTTTCTCCAAGACAACGAAGTTGAAGTCGCCTGGGATGTTATGTTTTCTCAATGTATCGTAATGGCTGGTGATATCAATTTCTCCATTTTTAACCATCTCTTCAACGACCTTGCGAAATAGCAAACTGATCTTCTGTTCCACACGGAACCCTAGGTGGAAATCTATTCGGATCAGTTTTCCAGGAATCAGTTGAGTCACTTTATATTCGCGGGTATGAGGGTTGTCCATGACGTCCACGTGAGCTAACCAATAAACATCGGCACGCTTAGGCTTCTTGTTGATGATCGAGTAGGTAATCTTAGACTCCACCTCATGGATATTGTTTGCAGAGGTTAAATAAACAAGATGCGATGAAAACTGTGGAACAGACTTGTCTTCGCTCAACTCAGCAAGGATGTCGTAATAGTCTTTCACATTGACAAACTTCACAAAGCGATTCTTGATTTTTCTTGCACCAAACCATGCGTACATAACAACAAACAGGGTTGCCGCCAATAACAAGGTCAACCATCCACCATGGGCAATTTTACTAATGTTACCCATCAGGAAGGCAAGCTCGATAATCATATAGACACCTGTAAACAAAGCAACAAGGGCAATGTTGATTTTCTTCCGAAGCATAAATGCAGCCATCAGAATGGTGGTCATGATGAAGGTCATATTGATAGACAGACCGTAAGCGGCCTCCATATTGCTAGACTCTCGGAAAATAACAATGATGAGCATACAGCCTAGATAGAGTATCAGGTTGACCGAAGGAACATAAATTTGCCCTTTATGGTCGCTGGGATAACGAATGGCAACCTTTGGCCATATATTCAATCGAACGGCTTCGGCAATCAGCGTGAAGGAGCCGGAAATCATCGCCTGGCTGGCAATAACGGCCGCAATCGTAGCGATGGTTACACCCCATACGACAAACCAATCTGGCATAATAGCATAAAAAGGGTTGATCTCGCCTAAGACAAGACCTTTATTCTCCAATAGCCATGCTCCCTGTCCGAAGTAATTGAAGATCAACATCAGTTTGACGAAGATCCAGCTAATACGGATGTTATTCTTTCCGCAGTGTCCCATATCAGAATACAAGGCCTCCGCACCGGTCGTACAAAGGAAGATTGCTCCCACAATAAACCAAGCATTCGGGTAGTTTGCTAATAATTGATAAGCGTAATATGGGTTTATAGACTTCCAGATCTCCGGGGAATGTCCCAAATAGGAGAGCCCTAAAACCCCAATAGTGCTGAACCAGATGAACATTAAAGGACCGAATACACGGCCTACGATATTGGTTCCAAAACGTTGGATAAGGAACAGCAAGGAGATAATCAAGACCACAATGGGGATGGTCGGCAAGCCTGGATTTTTGATGGCTAAACCCTCGACGGCCGAAGATATCGTGATGGCTGGGGTAATCATACCATCAGCGAGTAGAGTACTCGCTCCGATAATAGCCGGGATGATGAGCCATTTCGCTCTTTTTCGAACAAGCGAGAAAAGAGAAAGAATCCCACCTTCACCTTTATTGTCCGCATTTAACACAATCAATACATATTTGATTGTGGTTTGTAACGTCAGGGTCCAGAAAATACAGGAAAGCCCCCCATAAACCATTAGTTCTTGGACTTCACCTTTATTGAAAATTGCCTTGAAAACGTAAAGAGGAGAGGTCCCGATGTCGCCGAATATGATCCCTAAACTTATTAATAAACCGCCCATACTGACCCTGTGAAGGGCGTGTTTGTGATCTGTGGACATAGCTGTTATTTATGTGATCTAATGATTAAAAAACGTTCGAAATTACAACTTTTTATGCGACAACGTAATTTCCTGTTAAAAATTGTTAAACACTGTAGTTTTCGTCTGTCAAAAAATGAAAAAAGATGTACTTTTGTAATAGGAAGTATGGAATTAATTATTACTTTTGATTAAACCATAACCTAGCGTTAATAATCCAAAGGATAGAATGAATTTTGAATGGAGTAAAATAGCACGTATTAGCATCATGAATACCCTGGTATTATGGATGTTTATTGGCTTTGCCCAAGCAAATACATTCCAAGCCGATACGACTAAAACTGGCGCAACTAAACAAAGTTTGATCTCCGCTAAAAATAGAAACGCTAATCGTGTAGCAGTTATTGCGGAAGAGTCTGATAAATTAATCAATAACGTTAAAGTTTATTACAATCCTATCGCTGATCAAGTAACAGTAAATTTCAAATTAAGCAAAAACAGCCATGTGTCAATCAAGGTCATGGACGCGCTTGGTAATGAAGTCTTAGCTTTACACAATGGTGATTTAGACGCAGGAACTCAAAACGTAAACTTCGACTCCAGTGCCAAACTGAAAGAAGGTATTTACTTCGTAAGGGTGATGAGCGGTTCAGAGACAGTCGTGAAACGAATATCAGTGAGATAGTAGTTAGTACTTAGTATTTAGTATAAAGACCTTAGGCGCCAATAGATGGACGCCTTTTTTTGTGCATTATACTCACTAGCGTAGGCTATCCCACTATAGGTCTAACTAGTATTTAGTATAAAGACCTAGGGCGCCAATAGATGGGCGCCTTTTTTTGTGCATTATACTCACTAGCGTAGGCTATCCCACTATAGGTCTAACTAGTATTTAGTATAAAGACCTTAGGCGCCAATAGATGGACGCCTTTTTTTGTGCCTTATACTCACTAGCGTAGGCTATCCCACTATAGGTCTAACTAGTATTTAGTATAAAGACTTAGGCGCCAATAGATGGACGCCTTTTTTTGTGCATTATACTCACTAGCGTAGGCTATCCCACTATAGGTCTAACTACTAACTACTAAATACTAGCTACTAAGTACTAAAAAAGGGATAGCCAATGTTACTCGACTATCCCTTCTCCTTATAAAATTGAAAAGTGTTTTCTTATCTATCTTTGATGCTTACGTAAGGGCGTAATGTTGCACCAGTGTATACTTGTCTTGGACGACCGATAGGCTCTTTATTATCACGCATTTCTTTCCATTGTGCAATCCATCCTGGAAGACGACCTAGCGCAAATAATACAGTAAACATATCAGAGTTGAATCCTAATGCGCGGTAGATGATACCTGAATAGAAGTCAACGTTTGGATATAATTTACGGTCGATGAAGTACTGGTCGCTTAATGCTGCTTCTTCTAATTTCTTAGCGATCTCTAAAACAGGGTCATTAACTCCCAATTTCTCTAACACGTCATCACAAGCTTTCTTGATGATTTTCGCACGAGGATCGAAGTTCTTGTAGACACGGTGACCGAATCCCATTAAACGGAAAGGATCGTTCTTGTCTTTTGCTTTTGCTAAGTATTTCTCAGCATCACCACCATCTTCCTTAATCGCTTCCAACATTTCGATTACCGCTTGGTTAGCACCACCATGAAGAGGTCCCCATAAGGCATTAATACCAGCAGAGATAGAAGCATACATATTTGCATTTGATGATCCTACGATACGTACAGTTGATGTTGAACAGTTCTGCTCGTGGTCTGCATGTAAAATCAATAATTTGTGCATTGCTTCGATCACTAATGGATCGAACGTTTTCTCTTGATTAACTTCTCCAAAAATCATGTTCAGGAAGTTCTCGATATAACCGAAGTTGTTTTTAGGATAAACAACCGGATGACCTAATGATTTCTTCTGAATCCAAGAAACGATCGTTGGCATCTTAGCTAGTAAGTTGATGATCATTTTATCCTCTTCTTCATCAGATTGGTTCGGGTTTAGTGATTCAGGATAGAAAGATGATAAAACACCTACTAAACATGATAACTGACCCATTGGGTGAGATTTTGATGGGAATCCGGTGAAGAAGTTTTTCATGTCTTCATGGATCATCATTTGCGCACGGATATCAGCGCGGAATTTCTCTAATACTTCTTTCGAAGGAAGTTCGCCGTAAATCAATAAATAGGCAACCTCTAAGAAAGTTGACTTTTCTGCTAATTCTTCAATAGCATATCCTCTATAATGAAGGATACCTTTTTCACCATCTAAGAAGGTAATGGCACTCTTTGTCGCGCCTGTATTTTTATAACCGGGGTCTAATGTGATGTAACCCGATTGATCTCTTAATTTTGAAATATCAATTGCTTTCTCATTTTCAGTACCCGTAATCACTGGGAACTCATAAGAAGAGCCATTTAAGTTAATAGATGCTGTTTCAGACATAGTCAATTTCTTGTATTAATTGTAGTATTACTAAAAGTCGTATACACAAATGTATGAAATTGATTTATAAAATCTAACTGCCCGCCACATCAAAATGACACAATCTCGTCATTTTAGGAACGATTTATTGACTTATTCATGCAAAAAGTCATTACAATTTAATTGTTTTCTTTCTTGGAAAATTTAATAGCCATTATCTAGCATAAAACGAGTCAGTTAAGTCAAGAAAAACAACAAAAAATGTTAAAATATTTGGACATCTACGAAAAACTCGTAAATTAGTGAAAAATCAGTAGATGTATGGAGAAGTTAACAATACAGGAAGAAGAAGCGATGCTATCTATTTGGCAATTAGAGGGTGGCTTCATTCGCGACATCCTAGACAACCTAAAATCCGATGAAATGCCTTATACAACTTTGGCCTCAACCATCCGGAATTTGGAAAAAAAAGGCTATGTAAAAGCGGTGAAATATGCCAATGCAAAACGCTATGAACCTTTGATAACTTCGGAGGAGTATAAGGCGAAATTCATGAACTCTTTTGTCGGTGATTATTTCAAGAATTCCTATAAAGAAATGGTTTCTTTTTTCGTGAAAGAAGAGAAGCTTAGTCCGAATGAACTTGAAGAGATCATGGACATGATTCGAAACAATAAATCATAGCGCCATGGAAAGCCTACTAACCTATTTGCTGCAAGTAAACCTGCTCATCATCATTATCTTTCTGGGCTATCAGTTTCTTTTGAAGGGGCTAACCTTTTATTTGCTCAACCGTATCTACTTCCTTGTAGCGACGATATATGCATTTATTTACCCATTTTTAGACATCAAATCTTGGTTCGCAAAGCAGGTTGAACTTCCTATGGGCGAGGTATTGAGCTACATTCCCTTCGTATTTGAGGAAAAGGAAAGTTATTTCTCGCTAAGTGATTTAATGCTGATGATAGCATCTGTAGGCGCTATCGTTTTGTTTACAAAGTTGCTGATACAGTTGTTTAGCCTTTTGCGGATACATTTGCATTCTGAACCTTCCGCATGGCGCGAATACCTTTTTCGCAATGTAATCTTCCCTATTGCACCATTTTCTTTTTTCAATAAGATCTATGTTCATAAAGAGCAGCATCTGGAAAAAGAACTCCACGATATTTTTAAACACGAGCATGTCCATGTTGAGGGCCATCATACCTGGGATGTCTTGTTGTTTGAAATAGTATTGGTAAGCTGTTGGTATAATCCTTTCGTGTGGTTAATGCGCAAAGCCGTACGTCAAAATCTTGAATACTTGACCGATCAACAAGTGTTAGATAAAGGTGTCGACCGCCAGACTTATCAATACTCTTTGCTGCATGTCACCAAGCAGGGTGCTTCGGTGGGCATCAGCAATCAGTTTAACTTTAAAACCTTAAAAAAGCGCATTATGATGATGAACAAGAAACGCTCATCCAAGTTGGAACTCAGCAAGTATGCATTCCTACTGCCGGTCTTTATTTTGGCCGGAGCAACTTTCACCTTGAACAAGGCGGAAGCAAAGATCGAAACGGTTGTAATTAAAGCCGCTGAAACGAATGTTTCAGAAATTGGACACAAACTATCCGAAAACATAATTCAGCAAGATACAACGAAGAAAAAGGCTAGTTCACAGCAGACCGAGGAGGTCGTGGTTACCGGATTCCGATCTGATGATGCCAATGTCAAAGAACTATCCGGATTAACCTTTAATGCAGAGCAAAGCGATACGTTGAAAGGAAAAATTAACGAAGTCAAAGTAGTAAGAGGCTTCAAGGCGCGCTCATTTAATCAGCTTATCGATCAGGGCGCCAATAAAGACAAAATCATTGTTATCGACGGTAAAGTGATGCCTAAGGACTTTGACCTCTCTTTAATTGATGATCGCCGTGTTGATAACGTTGTGATATTAACCGGGAAAGACGCTCTTGCAATCGATCCAAAAGCCAAAGACGGAGTAATCTCTATCAAAACCAGAAAAGAAGGAGACCCAGTGTCTAGGGTATGGACAATTCAAGATAACAGCATGTCGCCAACGAAGAATAATCTGAGAGTGACCGGAAGAGGCGTATCAGTGCTAGGCTTATCGCATGAGGGGAAGAACATGAGCTACGAGATCGACGGGAAGAAGGTAAGCGAGGAAACATTTAAAGCGATAAAACACGAGGACATCCATTCGATCGACTTGAGGGTAGAAAGCGGCAAAACGGAAGATGGGAAAGAAAAGAAAACCAATCTCATGAAGGTTTTCACGAAGGCGTACGCGAAGGAGCATAACCTTCCGACGCAGGATTCGTTAAGAGGTCGATTTAATGGGGTAGGGATAAAAGTTAACCCAAGTGGTGAGAACCGAAAGCTAACTTTCAGGTCTAACGCGGAAAAAGGCAAGATTGTGTGGTTAGTGAACGAGAAAGTGGTAGAAGGCGATGAAGCCAGCAATTTGAATCCAAACGATATCTTCTCCATCGATGTGCAAAAAAGCAAAGCTACCACAGCGGCCTACGGCGATGATGTTGAAGGAGTAATCAAGATCATCACAAAAGACTCTCCGCTGGCGGTTAATCGTCCGAAAATGGATGGGCAAATCACGGTCTCTACATCGGCAAAAGACATCCCAAATAACGCGATTTATTTTATCGATGATAAGGAAGCTACGAAAGCAGAGGTTGATAGTTTAAAGAGCGAAAAAATTAAAACGGTGAAGGTTATTAAAGGCGATAAAGCCGTAAAAGACTATGGTGATAAAGCCAAGAACGGTGTTATCATGATTACCACCCGCAAAGCTAAAGATTAATTTGAAACTTTTAAGTTTGTTGTTTAGATAATAGAAAAAGCATCTCCCCGATGCTTTTTCTTATTTAATATCTTCACAATTTCCATCAGAAACCTATTTAGTATTTAGGTTGGTCATCGTCAGCTCAATCCCAATATTGATAAAGCTATTGACCATCTTCACCGAATGCTCGATCAATGCCGGCAATTCGCGTTGTTCCTCCTTATCAAATGGGCCTAAGACATAATCTACCTGCCGACCTTTGGAGAAGTTGTCGCCAATGCCAAAGCGCAATCTTGGATATTGCTGACCTCCAATAGAAGCTTCTATAGATCGCAAACCATTGTGTCCTGCTGCAGAGCCCTTCGGCTTTACGCGCAAGGAACCGAATGGAATCGCCAGATCATCAACAATAACCAGAATATTCTGAACAGGAACTTTTAGCTCCTGCATCCAATAGTTTACTGCCTTCCCGCTTAAGTTCATAAATGTCGTCGGCTTGATCACATACACGTTATGCCCACGCTGCTTGTATTCAGTATAGTAAGCATGTTTCAATGTAGACCAAGTTGTCCCGGCCTGATTAGCAAGCTCATCCGCAACCATAAAACCTATATTATGTCGTGTATCGGCGTACTCTTTGCCGATATTCCCTAATCCAACAATTAAAAAATTCATAAAGGCAAAAATAGTGTTTAGATTTTAGATGTGAGACATTAGATTTCAGAACTGCAGCAATGCAGGTTTTTTGTCTTGAACCTTTGGTTTAAACAAGAAAGGAGGTTCGCCTGATCCTGTCAATCTTTTCATCCTTCCTTTCTTGGTTCAGACAATATTTCCTTCCTGTCTTTTTCAAAACAACCTTTCTTTTTCTAAACCAAAGGTCAAAACCCTACATACTATCAACTATATCCCCCCATACTCTAAATGTCTAAAATCTAATGTCTATTATCTAATCCCAACAGCATCACTTAAAAAAATGCGTCTCATCATTTTTTTTGCAATCTATTTACGACACTTTTGTCTTAAATAGAAACACATAATCATGAAAACAATAAATACCTTCGGAATCTTAACATTAGCCTTTGGCCTGTTCACTGCTTCTTGTGGCAACTCAAGTCAGTCGAGCAATGAAGCGGTAGACCACAGTGCTCATCAAACAGAAACTCCAGCGACCGAAGTACCTGCGGCTGCAGCTGAGCCAGAAACGTCTAATGCTGCTAGCAACGATATCACTATCGAAAGTAATGACCAGATGAAGTACAACCTGAGTGAAATCAAGGTGAAAGCTGCAGATCCTGTTAAGTTAACACTAAAACATGTTGGGACTATGAAAAAAGACGTCATGGGACACAACCTCGTAGTATTGAAGGTTGGCGCCGATGTAGCTGCTTTCACAACGGCAGCAATGAACGCTAAGGATACAGACTACATTCCGGAATCGAAAGATGTGATTGCGCATACCAAGGTAATTGGCGGCGGCGAACAGGACGCAATCGAGTTTACCCTTCCAGGCCCGGGTAGCTACGATTTCATCTGTTCATTCCCCGGACATGCCGGAATTATGAAAGGTAAAATCATTGCTGAATAGCGATTAATAGTAACAATAACAAATAACATGGCATCGGGATATCCTGCGATTTAGATCTCGATGCCAAAATGAAACAGACATGAGTAGAGAAAAAAAATTATGGTGGTCATTTATACTGGTAGTAGCGATCTCTTTTAGCGTGCTCCTGTACTATGGCTACAAAATATATCAGGTATCGCCTCCTGTACCCGAACAGGTTGTCGATGCTGATGGAAAAGTATTATTCACCGGCCAAGAGATCAAAGACGGTCAGAACGTTTGGCAAAGTATCGGTGGTCAGGAAGTTGGAACAATATGGGGTCACGGCGCGTACGTGGCTCCTGATTGGACCGCAGATTGGCTTCACCGCGAGGCACTCATCCTCCTAGATAGCTATGCGCAGCAGGAGTTCTCCAGTGCATATGCCGAGCTAAGCGATGAGGATCGAGCGAAGCTACAGACACGCTTGAAAAATAACATCCGAAAGAATACGTTTAATGAAGAAACTAACACCCTTACGATAGATGCGGACCGCGTAAAGGCAGTAAACGAATTATCTGCCTATTATTCCGGCCTTTTTACAGACGATCCTCAATTCGACCAATTGCGTAAAGATTATGCAATTCCAAAGAACGCAATTAAAGATCCTGAACGTTTGCACAAGCTAAATGCCTTTTTCTTTTGGGCAACTTGGGCAACCGTCACCGAGCGCCCCGGCGACCAAGTATCCTATACGCACAACTGGCCAAATGAAAAACTAGTTGGCAATGAGATGACGATGGACCTGCTTGCCTGGTCTGGCGTGAGTATTATCCTGTTAATCTTCTGTGTGGGCGCATTAGTGCTTTGGCAAGTAAAATCGGGCGAAAATGACGAGCTGCTCTACCCGGCTCAAGATCCTTTGCTGCGCCAAGGCATAACCCCATCCATGCGCTTAACGAAGAAGTATTTCTGGATTGTTAGCTTGCTGATGCTCGTTCAGGTCGGATTGGGAATCGTTACTGCACACTACGGTGTCGAAGGCGATGGTCTCTATGGTATTCCGCTCGATCAATTTCTGCCCTATTCAGTAACCCGTACCTGGCATACGCAGCTGGCCATCTTCTGGATCGCAACAGCTTGGTTGGCAACCGGACTCTACATCGCACCGGCCGTGTCGGGCAAAGACCCTAAATTCCAATGCTTTGGCGTCAATTTCTTATTCATTGCCCTGCTGATTATCGTTGCAGGTTCGATGATCGGACAATGGTTCGGGGTGATGCAAAAATTAGACCTGGTACAAAACTTCTGGTTCGGGCATCAAGGCTATGAATATGTAGATCTAGGCCGCTTCTGGCAGTTGTTCCTATTCGTTGGTCTCTTCGTTTGGCTGGCACTCATGGTTCGTCCATTGATCCCGGTATTGAAAAAAGGCGGCGAAGAGAAGAACCTAATCATCATGTTCCTGATTTCCTGCTCTGCAATTGCATTATTCTATGGCGCAGGGCTAATGTGGGGAAGACAAACCAACCTAGCCATTGCCGAATATTGGAGATGGTGGGTCGTGCACCTATGGGTTGAAGGATTCTTCGAGGTATTCGCAACGGTGGTCATGGCGTTCCTGTTTGTACGATTAGGTCTGTTAAAACCGAAGTCGGCAACCGCCAGTGTACTGTTCTCGACCATTATCTTCCTTTCGGGAGGTATCCTCGGAACATTCCACCACCTGTATTTCTCAGGAACACCGACAGCGGTGATGGCCTTAGGAGCAACCTTTAGCGCATTGGAAGTTGTGCCGCTGACGATTATCGGATTTGAAGCCTACCATAACTATAAACTATCCAAATCAACGAAATGGTTGCAGGATTATAAATGGCCAATATACTACCTGATATCTGTGGCGTTTTGGAACTTTCTCGGCGCGGGGGTGTTCGGATTTATTATCAACCCGCCAATCGCCCTATATTATGTGCAAGGGTTGAATACGACGCCATTGCACGGACATACTGCCTTATTTGGGGTGTATGGTATGTTGGGGATCGGATTGATGCTGTTCGTATTGCGCAGCCTATATCGCGATGTGCAGTGGAACGAGAAAATCTTAAAGATCGGGTTTTGGAGCTTGAACATCGGCCTCTTGGCGATGGCATTGTTTAGTCTCTTGCCGGTAGGCGTATGGCAAGCCATAGCAAGTATTAAAGAAGGCATGTGGTATGCGCGCTCTGCCGAGTTAATGCAACAACCAGGAATGGTATTCCTGAAATGGATGCGCACGCCGGGCGATGTAATCTTCGCCATAGGTGTATTCGCCTGCGCATGGTTCGTATTCGATTTAACGTTGAAAAATAAAATTAAAAACTGATATGGAAAATCTAGTGAATGAAAAAATAGGAGATATTGTAGCGAAGAACTTTCATGCTGCAGCAGTATTCAGTAAATATGGTTTAGACTTTTGCTGCGGTGGCGGAAAATCCGTACAAGAGGCAGCGACAAAGAAATCCGTTGACCTGGAGAAACTAACCGAAGAACTTAAAGCTGTACTGAGCGAGCCTAACGAAACGCATATTGACTATGCAGCGTGGCCGGCAGATCTTCTCGCTTCGTACATCGAGAAAACACATCACCGCTATGTACGCGAGAAAGCACCAGTGATCTTAGCCTATTTAAACAAGTTGTGCCAGGTACATGGAAGTCGCCATCCCGAACTCTTAGAAGTGAACAGACTGTTTCAAGAGTGTGCGAAAGAACTCTTACAGCACCTGTTAAAGGAAGAAAGGATATTGTTCCCATACATCGTCCAAATGATCAATTCAGAAATCGATCATACCCAATTGGCAGCGGCACCATTCGGATCAATCGAAAATCCGATTCACATGATGGAACATGAACATGATGCCGAAGGCGAACGTTTCGAAAAGATTGCTAAGTTAACCGATAACTACGCTGTGCCTGCAGATGGTTGCAGCACCTACCGCGTAACCTACGAAATGTTGAAAGAATTTGAAGATGATCTGCATAAACATATACATCTAGAAAATAACATCTTATTCCCGAAATCTATTGCCTTACAACAGGCGTTAAATTAGATGTGAGATGTGAGACATTAGACATGAGATTTTAGAATATGGCGGCCAGCATTGCTCGCCATATTTTTTTTGATGGGAAGGGGAGAAGTATCGTTTTTTGAAGAAAGAAGGATGCGTTGACTTGAACCAGGAAAGGAAGGATGCAAGGATAATCAGGATCGGGTGGAAAGAAAGTGTGTAAGGATTGGTAATGTTGGAGACGTTTAGTGAAACGTCTCTACGCATTGGCGTCCAATTGGCTTCTATACAATTTTGAACTATATAGGCGGTAATCTTGACGAACCGCATAGAGACGTTTCACTAACGTCTCCTAAAACGCACGATTACGATGTGCAAACCAACACCAACACTATACCCGATCCTGCTCATCCTTGCATCCTTCCTTTCCTGGTTCAAAGACAAAGCGCTAAATTGTCCATCCCTGAAATAGGTTGACCACAAAATGGAGGTACTAAATGCAAACAAATTTGCGGTTAATCAGGAAATCACGGGTTTATTCTGATGATTTTAAGCGGGAAATAGTTTCCCTATTTGAGAGTGGGAAGTTGAGTGTTCTACAGTTAGAGCGGCTTTATGGAATAAGTAATCCCACGATCTATAATTGGATCTATAAATTTTCTAACTTTAATGAGAAAGGACAACGTATAATGGAGATGAAATCAAGTAGCACCCACAAAGTAAAAGCCATGGAACAGCGTATCCGTGAACTGGAGCGGATGATCGGCCAGAAGCAGATCAAGATCGATTTCTTGGAGAAGATGATCGACATCGCTGGAGAGGATCTTAAGGTCGATATCAGAAAAAATTTCAACACCCCACCATCGGATGGTTCCGGGAACACGCAGGAAAAATAGATTATTCCCTCAATCAGCTTTATAGAACCGTTGGTATGAGCAAACAGGCGGTGCATCAGCGCGCTGTTCGCCATTCCCGTTATCAGGTTCAATTCGCTGAGCTGATCGAAAAAGCGGATAAAGTGCGTAAGGAACATCCCGGTTGTGGGGTGGAAAAACTGTATTATATGCTCCGTCCGGATTTTGTGGGGAGAGATCGTTTCATAGAGACCATGATGTCTTTAGGATATCGATTGAAGGTCAAGAAGAACTATCGCAGGACGACTCGCGGGCTTTCCACAGCCTACCCTAATCTGATCAATGGCTTGGTTGTAGGGACTCCCAATCAGGTTTGGCAATCGGACATCACCTACTTCTACGTGGGCGATAGGTTCTACTATGGAGTGTTCATTATCGACGTTTACACCAAAAAGATCGTTGGATATCAAGTATCCAATCATATGCAGTCAACAGCTAATCTTAAGGCACTACGAATGGCCCTTAAGAATAACGGGGCACCCCAATATCATCATTCAGACCGAGGTGCCCAATATCATGCGACAGCTTATCTGCAGCTGTTGAAAGAGAATAATTGCAGGGTGAGCATGGGCAAGAGTGCCCAGGACAATGCATACGCTGAGCGGATCAATGGAACCATCAAGAATGAGTATCTGGATTATTGGAAGCCCAAGACGTTCGAAAGCTTAAAAAAAATGGTCAATAGAGCTGTCAAACAGTACAATAAACGAAGACTGCACAACTCATTACATAGGATGTCGCCAGAGAGTTTCGAAGAAAAGTGGTTTAGGGAGATATTGTCTCCTAAACCACTAATAACTATATTTGATCAAGTTGATAAATTGTAAAAACGGTCAACACTATTCAGGGACAGACAAATGTCTAAAATCTAATGTCTTATATCTAATATCTAAAGACAACGTCTAAAATCTCACATCTCACAGCTCATATCCAAGACAAAAAAAAGAGGTAATCGAAAGATTACCTCTTTTTTTTGTCTTGGAATTGTGTATTCCTTATTTTTTACCGCCTTTAGCTGCTTTCGCTGCCTCTTGTTCTGCTTGACGTAAAGCACGAGACATGATTACAGAAACGATCGTATCGTCAGCGTTGTTTAATACAACAGCGTTTTCAAGTTTCACTTGACCTACGCGGAATGATTTACCAACTTCTAAGCCTTCCATAGGAACTTCTACTTCTTGAGGTAAGTTGTTAGGTAATGCTTTAATACGTAAGCTACGTAATTTCTGAACTAATTTACCCCCCATTTTAACACCTGGAGATGTACCAGTTAATTTTACAGGGATATTGATAGACACTTCTTTGTCATCAAATAACTCTAAAAAGTCAACGTGAGTAACTAAATCTGTCAATGGGTGAAACTGCGCATCTTGAACGATAGCTTTTGTTTTCTTGCCGTTGATATCCAATTCTACGAAGATCACCTCTGGAGTGTATAGAACAGATTTCAAATCAGCTGCGGATACCGAAAGATGTGTTTGTTCTTTACCACCGTAAAGAACTGCAGGGACTTGACCCTCGTAACGCAATTCTCTCGAATCTCTTTTCCCTACGTTCTGTCTTGCAGAACCGCTAATAGCAATTGATTTCATGTTATGAATTTATTATAAATTGAGGTGCAAAGATAATTACTTTGTTTTATAAAACAAAGTAGTAGTTAGTATTTAGTAGTTAGTAGTTAGACCTATGGCGGGAATAGACGTTAGATATAAGACATTAGATTTTAGAGCCTTTGTCTTGAACCAGGAAAGCAAGGATAAAAAGAGGAGCAGGACAATTTGGTTGTCTGAACCAGAAAAGGAAGGATAAAAAGATGAGCAAGATAATTTGGTTGTCTGAACCAGGAAAGGAAGGATAAAAAGATGAGCAAGATCCTGTTAATCCTTAAATCCATTTTTTCCTGGTTCAAAACAATACGCATCCTCCCTTTCAAAACAACACGCATCCTCCTTTTCAAAACAATACGCATCATTTCAAAACAAGGAATTCTTCCTCTCAAAAAACCTACAAAAAAATGGCGACCAAATTGGCCGCCATAGGTCTTTATACTAAATACTAACTACTAAATACTAATCAACATTAAACAAATCCGAAATTGAACCATGTTCATTTACGTTTTTGATAGCGTTAGCGAAAAGTTTATCAGTAGACAATACTCTAATTTTGCTGCATGTTGCTGCTTTCTCAGGGTTTAGCTGAATCGTATCTGTGACGATCATTTCAGATAATACCGAGTTTTCGATTGTCTCGTATGCTTTTCCGGATAATACGGCATGTGTACAAACCGCACGAACGGATCTAGCACCGTTCTCCATAATCAAGGCTGCTGCTTTTGATAAGGTACCTGCTGTATCGCAGATATCATCGATCAATACCACATCCTGACCTGTTACATCACCAATAATCGACATCGATTCGATTTCGTTAGCACGTTTACGGCGTTTATCACAGATGACAACCTCTGCATTGAAGAATTTTGCGAACGTACGGGCACGGTATGAACCGCCCATATCTGGCGAAGCAATCATCAAGTTTTCTAAGTTCAATGATTTGATGTAAGGAACGAAAATAATCGCACCATCTAAGTGGTCAACAGGGATATCGAAGAATCCTTGGATTTGGGCAGCGTGTAAGTCCATCGTCATGATGCGGCTAGCACCAGCTGCGGTGATCAGATTAGCGATCATCTTAGCGCCGATTGCCACACGTGGCTTATCCTTACGGTCTTGACGTGCGAAACCAAAATAAGGAACTACAGCAGTGATGTAGTGGGCAGAAGCACGCTTTGCAGCATCAATCATCAATAACAACTCTAGCAGATTGTCTGTAGGTTGATTGGTAGACTGAATAAGGAAAACGTCGCTACCACGAACAGATTCGTTGTAGAAAGGTTGGATTTCTCCGTCTGAAAATTTAGAAAGAGTCTTGTCGCCAAGGGGTTTTCCGTATGCTTTCGAAATTTTTTCTGCTAATTCTAGGGTGCCAGAACCAGCAAATAGTTTTACCGTGTTGAATTGCAAAGGCATGGTGAGGTATTTTTTGGGGTTTTTATTTAAAGAATTTTCAATTACTGTTTTCCTTACTCCAACATTAGCTTGCTTTTAACCTAATGTTGCCGCAAAGTTAGGTAAATGTTTGAGAATTTAAAACAATATATAAACTGCTGTTTTATAAGCCTATGTTTTTGCCCGGTTTCCAACAGAAAAGTGTCGAAATCCACTCATAGACCGATCCATATCCTCGAAATAAGCAGCAGCAACATGCATCAGATCATTGCCTTTAGTCTCTCCTTTCAAACCCAATGTATAGCCCTTTCTGAGCGGCCTTGAAAGGGTTATACATTGGGTTTGAAAGGGGTCTGAAAGGGGTTTGAGCGGTAGCGGCTAGGGAGAAGCCACGAATGAGCTCTTTTGAAACTCGGTAGAGGACTCTTGAAGTATGTTTTTGCATGGTTGTATTTTAGTCCATACAAGGAAAGCAATAGGGTTTACCTTGTGGACGCGATATTTCTTGTCGCCCATCCGGAAGAATTAGGGCAGCTTTAATCAAAGTATAATAGGCAATAGGAGTGGTTAACTTAAAGCTAATACTATGGTTATCATTTCTTGATATTAACACGGTAATTTTGTTTGCTAAAGATTGGGAAATGCGCGATCAATATATTTTGGAACTATTTGAAGCGATCAGGTACGGAGATAAAGATGCCTTTGAAAAATTTTACAATGAGACCTGGTTCCCACTTTTTCAGACAGCTCTATCAAAGACCCGTGATGAAGCTGAAGCACAAGATATTGTCCAAGACCTCTATATTCGGCTGTGGGAGCGACGTGAAGCTATTGTGATTGCGTCCAATCCTAGTGCTTATTTACGTGTCATGCTACGCAACGAAGTTGTTCGAAGGCTGCGGAACGCACTTGAATTGCAACAAAAGAAAGAGCGCTATGCCTTTAGTCTTCAAGATCTTGCTGAAAACATGGAAGATATCGTTTTGACGAAAGAACTGGAAGGCCAATTGGACAAAGAAATCAACAAGCTTTCTCCCAAGCAAAAAGAAATATTCTTGATGTATTATGTTGAAGGTCAGTCCTCCGCGGAAATCGCTTCCCAACTTGCTATTGCTGAGCAAACCGTTAAAAATCAATTGGTATTGTCAAAGCGAAGATTGAAAGTTCTGATCGAAGGACTTGCCTATGCGCAAATAATAGCCTATCTCTTTCGTTAATCAGCCGAATACAGGTAGTTAAAAGCAAACCAACACTGCGTTGTGTTGGTTTGCTTAGGCCGATTACAGCAGTTCACAATTTCTTAATCATTTGCTAACGAACATGGTATAGTACTGATTCCTCTTTTTATGCTCTTCTAGGTGTATGAGTGAAAAAAGAAAATATTCAGAATCCGAACTTGCCAAACTTCTGCAGCATTATGAGGACGACAAATTGTCGACAGCTGAGAAAGAGAGGCTTCAAAAATGGCTGGATCGCGTCGATCCGCAAGCTGAGACCTACTCGGAGCTTCAGAAAAAAAGAATTCAACAGACGATTTACAGCAAAATTGAGCAAGCCTTGTCTGCCCATCAGCCTATCATTAGGACAAAAAGAGCGGGTGGAAAGCAATATTTGTATAGGTGGATTTCAGCCGCCGCTATCATCTTGATTGTTGCTTCTTGGGTGCTGTTTCAACAGTTTTCTTCGCCTTCCCATCAAAACACACAGGCTAGCCTCAACGAGACTTTTCAGTGGAAGGAAGTGAGCAGCAAAGCGGGCCAACGTTTAAAGGTTGGTTTTCCGGATGGAACGATCGTTTGGCTCAACTCCAATTCCACGCTACGTTATAAGGATTCCTTTTCTACCGGACCATCTCGCGATGTGTATCTGGAGCGAGGGGAAGCATTCTTTAATGTGACTAAAGATACGTCCCGCGCCTTCATCGTGCACACCGAATTTGCTGAAAATAAAGTCGTAGGGACCGCTTTCAATATCCAATTGAAAGACGCCGATGGAAACTACGCCTTGTCGATGTTATCGGGAGTTGTTGAGTTAACAACTAATAACGGCATAGGATCTCAGAAAATGCTTGTCAGTAAGGGCGAGCGCGCTGTCTATTCGTTGAAAGACAAAAAAGTTTCCATGATCAGCTTAAAAGATAACGACTGGAACCTTTGGACTTCCAATATACTTAGCTTCAAAGCAGCAAATTGGCCGGTACTAATCCAAAAATTAGAAGATTGGTATGGGGTGAAAGTGAATATGGATACTCCTCGTTTTCCAGATCAACTCTTCACGGCACAGTTTAAAGACGAGTCTTTAGAAAATGTGCTGAAGTCATTACAACAAATTAATAGCTTCCGATTTAGGATTAAGGGGAAGGAGGTTTATATCGAATAAGCTCGTCTTCGAAATCAAGTGGAAGTAGCGCGTTGAAACTTGCTGACCATGCTTCTGAAGGCTTCCGTTGAAGTCGTAACGCTCGTAAAGAGCGATAGTCCATATCTATCACATGAAAAAATAATATTCCTTTTAAATACGCTATGACAAAGCACTTTCTAGCCTGTGTTATTTGCTACGCTATGTTGCAATATTCTCATGCTTCTCATATAAAAGCCCAAGTGATTGCTAATACGAGTCTAAGTATTCCCGCGGCAAATAGTACGTTGGAGAATTTTTTAGAACAAGTTCAATCGCAATCCAGCTATAACTTTATGTTCAATCCGAAAGAAATTTCGAGTAAAAGAACGATAAGAACAACAACATTTAATTCCCTTCAACAAGTTCTGAGCTATCTAAAAGATGATTTAGGTCTAGTTTATCAAATTGAAGGTAAAAATATTTATCTCAAACCTCAACCTGCGCCCGTTAAATTTCAGGGCACCGTAGTGGATGAAAAAGGAAATCCTATTGATGGCGCATCCATTCGAGTTTTAGGTACGCCAATTCAGACACAAACTGATGAAGGAGGACATTTTTCATTTTCAGTTTCTTCGACCAAAAATGTGGAACTTAAAGTCTCCTATCTGGGCTTCAATAGTTATCAAACTTCCCTTAAAATGAGCGGTGATAAAGTTCGAAACTTATCGATTGAACTACAGGCTACAGGGAATTTGCTCGATGAAATCAACGTTTCTTATGGAAAACAAAAGCGAAACGAAGTTACAGGTTCCATTCAACAGATACAGACCGAGGAGCTTCAAGATATGCCGGTCAGTCAATTTGCCCAGCAATTGCAAGGAAGAACCCCAGGCGTTCAGATTTTTCAGACATCGGGACAGCCGGGTAGAGGGATGTCCTGGCGTATTCGCGGTGCGGCATCTTTAAATTCGGGCTCGGATCCCTTATTCGTGGTCGATGGGATGCCCATAACAGGAAGTATCAATAACATTAATCCAGCTGAAATTCAGGCAATCAGTATTCTGAAAGACGCTTCTGCGACCGCACTGTATGGGTCGCGAGCTTCAAACGGCGTTATTTTGATCACAACGAAAAAGGCAAAGGCGGGGGAAGGGACGAAGATTGATTTTTCAGGCAACTATGCCATTCAAAAAATCCCTAAACGTGGCATACCGGTTATGATGAATGCGCATCAGTATGCTACGTTTATGAAGGAGCGCTTTGAGGACATGATTAAGTATGAGAAATTTACCGGTAAGATTCCTGATGAATATCAAAATCCAGATCAGTATGGGGTGGGAACTGATTGGTTCAGCGTGCTTACCCGCACCGCTCCACAGCAGAATTATGATATCAGTTTAAGCACGGCAAACGAAAAATCATCCACGACAGTTATTGCAGGATACCAGGATCAGCAGGGGGTTGTTGTGAATAGCGGGACAAAGCTATTTTCATTACGATTAAATCAAACCTACAATATGGTCGATAACAAATTGAAACTCGGGGTAAACTTGGCGCCAAGCTACCGTAAAGATCATAATAATCGATTAGACGATGGTATTCAAGGTATTGTTCAGAAGGCTTCGGAAGCCAGTCCCTTGTTTAGCCCTTATCAAGAAGATGGTTCCTATACGCGTTTTGTGAGCTCTCCGGGAATGGTGAGTTATATAAACCCTTTGGCACGGTATGAATTGACGGTTGACGACTATAACACCACTCGCATTTTAGGGAATGCCTTTGCGGAATATGAAATCATCTCAGGCTTAAGTATCAAGGGTTTAGCCGGCGTTGATATGGGGAAAGAAATGCGGCAGTTTTTTGCACCATCAATATTAAATACGAATACAATCGCTACAGGTATCAGCAGTGCGGTAGAGAATTACAGCTATACGGCAGAATTAAATGCGAGCTATAATAAATCGTTTGGTTTGCACAATCTCGAGCTGTTAGCGGGCTACTCCGCACAATCCTTTCAACAGATGTCGAATCGCGTTAATGGTCAAAACTATACTTCTGATGACGTTCCGTACTTAAATGCTGCAACGAACATAACTGGCGGAACAAGCAACTCAGCAAGCTATGCTTTGCTATCCACGATTGGCAGGTTGAACTATAATTACGATAGTAAATATTTATTGGGTCTTTCTATCCGCCGTGATGGATCGTCCAGATTTGGTGCCAATGAGCGCTACGGAACTTTCCCGGCAATATCGGCCGGATGGGTAGCAAGTAAGGAAGATTTTATGTCGCCAATCAGGTCAATTAACCTGCTTAAAATTAGGGGTAGCTACGGGGTAACCGGAAATAACAACATTGGTAATTACACGCATATTCAACAAATAGGTGCGTCGAATTATATCATTAATGGATCGTTGGTACCAGGAAGCACGGTTGTGTCGCTAGGTAACGACTTTTTGGCTTGGGAAAAGACCAAACAGCTAGATATTGGTTTGGACTTGGAGCTTTTTGATAATAAGCTAACGTTTACCTATGACTATTACAATAAATTGTCGGACGGTCTAATCCAATCCCGTCCCATCGACCAAGCATCTGGTTTTACGAGCATAATGTCTAATGTCGGCTCGGTTAAGTTTTGGGGCCATGAGTTTAGTCTTG
The DNA here is from genome assembly GCF_030503615.1 of Sphingobacterium sp. BN32. Lineage (NCBI taxonomy): Bacteria > Pseudomonadati > Bacteroidota > Sphingobacteriia > Sphingobacteriales > Sphingobacteriaceae > Sphingobacterium > Sphingobacterium sp. BN32. Next base: position 3,077,063 of record NZ_CP129963.1, on the reverse strand, counting down.
GTGCTAATTTTCAATTTGGCGAAGTACAATGGAATAGTAATTTCAACATGACGTTCGATCGAAATAGAATCGAAAAATTGGTGAGCCCCGGCTATTTCCGCCGCTTTAACAATATTTCTGCTGACTATTATCGGAATCAGGAGGGTTATCCTTTAGGGATGTTCTTTGGTTTTATCAATGAAGGACTGATCAAGGATGAAGCAGACTTGCAGGCTGCGGGCAAATATGATAAGATTAATATTGGCACCATAAAAATTAAAGATCTTAATGGAGATGGCGTTATTAACGAGAACGATCGTACGTTTATCGGGAATCCTAATCCAAAATTCTTGTATGGATTTATCAATAATTTCAAGTATAAGGAAGTTGATTTGAGCTTCACCTTTGCTGGCTCTTATGGAGGTAAACTAATCCTTCCTGCGAAATGGGCATACTTAACCAATATGGACGGCGCGCGAAATGTGTTGGCAGAAGCAGCAGACCGTTGGCGGTCGGTGGAAAATCCAGGCTCAGGGAAATTTCCGCGTACATTGTCGGGAAGTACTTCTTGGGGGCGTAATGTCAACGATCAATGGATAGAGGATGGTTCATATTTGGCAATCAAGAATATTACCTTAGGGTATACCATTCCGCTAAAGAGTAAGGCTTTGCAGCATCTGCGCGCCTATACTTCTGTTCAAAATATTTTTTACCTCATGAATTACTCGGGCATGAATCCGGAGATCAGTCTTAATGGACTGGAAGGGATGGGAATCGGTATTGATGAAAATGCTTACCCTGTTCCGCGAATCTATTCTTTTGGCTTTAATCTAACAATCAAATAATTATGAAACTGTTGATATCAACAAAATCCATCATACGCCTTGCAATATGCACAAGTACGATCTTTATTACTTCTTGTAATCAGTTTTTAGAGTTATCTCCCTCGGATCAGATGTCGGGGAAAACATTTTTCAAAACAGAGAATGACTTCCGTCAAGCTTTATATGCAGCATATAATCCCTTGCGCGTAGTGGGGCCTGATTTTTACACTTCAGAGATGCGGTCCGACAATACGCATTATGAATATAATCCAGGAAATCAAGGTACAGCCATCTATATGCGGCAGGATATTGCAGATTTTACTTACAATTCGAGCAACGATTATAGTGCTTCGATTTACACGAAAAGTTATCAGGGGATCTCTCGCGCCAATATTGTTATTGGGAGAATGGAAGGTGCTGATATTGCCGCGGAGGCTAAGCGATCGATTGAAGGACAAGCTCGATTTTTGAGAGCGTTCTATTATTTCAAATTGGTCCAATACTTTGGTCGAGTTCCGCTTTACTTGACTGAGGTTGTCAATGAACCGGATGCATTCAAGGAGCAGAGTTCGGTAGATGATGTCTATGCGCAAATTATTGTTGATGCCGAAAAAGCAATCGAACTATTAGATGCGCCGAAGAAATTTCCACAAACGGGCGAGGCGACTAAAGGAGCTGCCAGTATGTTGCTTGCGAAAGTATACGCGACACGTAAGGAATATGCAAAAGCAATTTCCCTATTGAAATCAATAGAAACGATGGGCTATGAACTTCTTCCGAAGTATGAGGATGTTTTCAAAACCAGCAATAAAAATAGCAAAGAGTCCTTGTTCGAAGTTCAGTTTAAGGAAGGTTTAACAGATGGTATGCAGAGTGATTTTATCTATACCTTTCTCCCACGATGTTACAATACGGCTCCGATTACGTTTGGGGTAGCATCCAATAACACCTCGAACACCGGAGGAGGATGGAATACGCCGACCAAAGAGATGATTGCCGCATATGAGGCGGGCGATTCAAGACTGGAGGCCTCTATCGGTATCGCCGAAGGAACTTACGACGCCAGCAACTATTTTAAGTTGGAAGCTAATAAAGCGGTGACCGGCTACAAGGCGCCAGCAGGTAAGGTGGGTGTACCTTATATTAAAAAATATCTTAATCCACATGTCAATCCTAACAACACAAATGACAACTGGCCAGTATTTCGATATGCGGATGCGCTATTGTTGATGGCAGAAGTTTACAATGAAATGGGAAATTCACAAGCCGCTTTACCCTATTTAAATAAGGTTAGATTGCGTGCTATGCCTTCGGCTCCTGCGATTGCGGTTACTGATCAAGCGCAGTTGAAAGATATTATCCTTCATGAACGTCGTGTGGAATTAGCCTTCGAAAATCATCGTTGGTTTGATCTGCTCCGCAGTGGCAAGGCCGTGGAAATCATGAAGGCCAATGCGGTTTGGATGAAGGCAAATTATCCGTATCTATCTAGCACTTCTTATGATATCAATGCGAACAAATTGCTCTTGCCTATTCCTTTTTCTGAAATAGGCGTAAACCCTAAATTAGAACAGAATCCAGGATATTAATATGAAAAATAAGTTTTCCATATCATTAATAATTGCTTGTGCGCTGTCAACCTTCAGCTTGACTCAAGCACAACAAAAACAGCCTAAAAAGTTTTCTATTGCTGTCTTGCCAGACACACAATATTATACGGCCGAGAGTCAAGGCGCCGATATTAGCCTGTTCGAATCGCAAATCAAGTGGATTCGTGAAAACGCTAAAGCGGAGAATATTGCTTACACGATTCATTTAGGAGATATTACGGATCACGGCGATCATAAGCCCAGAGAGTGGGAATTAGCCGCAAAAGCAATGTATGCACTAGAGGCTCCGTTGCCTGGACTAGCCGATGGGATGCCCTATGGACTAGCGATCGGTAATCATGATCAAGTGGCTAGCCAGTTTGCCAAATCCGGACGTACAGACGGATACAACAAATATTTTGGGGTTGATCATTTCAAGAACAAATCCTACTACGCCGGACATTTCGGTTCGGATAATGATAGCCATTACGACTTGTTTAAGGCGCATGGACAAGCGTTCATCGTGATTTATATAGAATATGATGCATTTGATGAGCAGCAAGACCAAATGAACGATTGGGCGGCTGATCTTTTGGAAAAATACGCCGATCATAAAGCGATTGTAGTTTGTCATTATACGCTGTTTTTGAACAAGACGGCAGGAACCAACCAAGGGGAAATGGCGCCGTTTGGTAAACAGGCCAGCCGCATCTATAACCGACTGAAAGTGTATCCGAATCTTGTGGCTATGCTTGGAGGCCATGTTGGTGATAATGGAGAGGGATATAGGCAGGATACCTATGCTGGAAATACCGTGCGTAGTTACTTGTCGGACTATCAAAGTCGTGCAATGGGTGGTAATGGGATGATGCGGTTAATGACGTTTGATCTGGATCAGGATAAAATTTCGATAAAGACTTTTTCGCCATATCATGACTATGAAGAAACCGACGATGATTCACGATTTGAAGTGCCACTCTTTAGGAATCCCTCGGGTAGTCGCATTTTCGATTTTGATGGCGACGGAAAATCGGATTTATTCAGCTATGAAAATGGGAATTGGATGAATTTGGACAACAAATTGAAATTCTCGAATTGGAATGCGAAGGGGGTAGCTGTTGCGACTTATAGAAATAGGAATGGCAGAACAGAGCCTTTGGTTTATCAATTGGATAAAGGAAACTTTATAGCGAAGGATGGTGTTACATTAGCGTTTGGGAAAGCTGGAGAGGTTCCGGTTCCGGCAGATTATGACGGGGATGGGATCGCGGACTTGGCGGTTTGGGACACAAAGACGGCGCAATGGAACATCGCGGGAAAAGAGTTGCTGACGCATGGTTGGGAACAGTCTTTGCCTGTTCCGGCGGATTACGATGGTGACGGGGCTGCTGAAATTGCCGTATGGCGTTTTCAAAACAATACCTGGTATATACAGGAGGTAGGCAATGTGCCGTTTGGAGAGAAAGGAGACGTGCCTGTACCTGCTGATTATAACGGAGATGGACGTGCAGAGATAGCCGTTTGGCGACCTTCTACAGGCGAATGGCTAATTCTTGGTGGGGAGCAAAGTGTAAGATTGGGTAAAAAAGGAGATCTGCCAATTCCTGGAGACTACTTTGCCGAAGGAAAAGTACAGCCTGCTGTTTTTGATCCCGAGGCTAAGCTTATTCGATTCCATAACGGACAGACCAAAGCATGGGACGTCAAGATGCAGGATATTGTTAATTTACCCTACGTCATTAAGGAATACTATTTAGACTTGCTAGCTAATGCAAAATAAAAACGGTTATATTAATCAATTTCGTGTTGAAAAAAGGGCATAAAAAAAGGACTGAATTTCTTCAGTCCTTTTATTTTGGAGAGTTGCCCAACCTGGATTCGAACCAAGACAAACGGCACCAAAAACCGTCGTACTACCATTATACTATTGGGCAATCTTTCAGTTTGTCATCCGGTTTTGTTCCCTTTTGACGATGCAAATATACGTCGACTTTTCTATTCTGCAAATAAAAAATGACGTTTATTATTAAATATACTGATTTTCAGTGTAATATTTTTTTAGAGAATCGTGCTCTAGGCGTTCTGTTAAGGGGAATCGTGAAAATCTGCTTGTAAAAAGCGAAACTATTTGTTTGAATGTACTCAGGAATCCTTATTTTCGAAGCAGATTTTTGAAAACCTTATCATTTAGTATGAATTATACGAAACTGAATAATCTGTTGGGATGGGCCTGTGGTATAATAGCGACCTTGGTTTATGTTTTAACGGCAGAGAAGACCACGAGTTGGTGGGATACAGGTGAGTTTATTGCATCTGCTTATAAGATGCAGATTGTTCACCAACCGGGAGCTCCATTATTCTTAATGATCCAAAACGTATTCTCGAACCTGGCGATGGGCGATAGAACGCAAATTGCTTATTGGATGAATATAGGGTCTGCTGTATGTAGCGGTATGACCATTTTGTTTTTGTTCTGGACAATTACCGCATTGGCTCGCAAGGCTTATGTGAAGTTTTCTCGCACCGCAGAGGTTTCTCAATCAGCATTGATTAATATTATGGGCGCCGGTGTTGTTGGTGCTTTAGCCTATACCTTTACCGACACCTTTTGGTTTTCGGCTGTAGAATCGGAAGTTTATGCGATGTCGTCTTTATGTACGGCGGTAGTATTCTGGGCGATATTAAAGTGGGAGGTTCGCGCAGACGAGCCTGGTGCAGATAAATGGTTACTACTAATTGCCTATGTTATGGGCTTATCGATTGGAGTCCACTTATTGAACTTGTTGGTTATTCCGGCAATTGCTTTAGTTGTTTACTTCCGCAGAGCACAAACTGTTACTTCCGTTGGTGTTTTCAAAGCTTTAGGTATCGGTGTTGTAGTCTTAGGATTGGTATTATGGGGTATTATCCAATACTTGATCAAGTTTGCTGCGTATACTGATTTATTCTTTGTGAACACGTTAGGACTAGGTTTCGGTACAGGCGTTACATTTTTTGCTTTATTAGTTGTGGGTGGGTTGTTGTTCGGTTTATGGTATTCGATCAAGCATGTGAAGCCTATCTTAAATATAGCGTTATTGAGTGTTTCCTTTATCATCTTCGGTTATAGTTCATTCTCGATGATCTTGATCCGTGCGAAGGCAAACCCAACCTTAAATAACTCGGATCCGGACAACGCTTTCACATTCTTAAGCTACCTGAACCGTGAGCAATATGGCGATGAACCTTTATTGAGCGGGCGTTACTTTGATGCGAAGCCTACGGATATTTTTGAAACAGGCAATGTTTACCGTAAGGATGGTAATAAATATGTCGTTGCTAAAAAGAAATACGATTATACCTTCGATCATACGACCTTATTCCCTCGTGTTTACTCGGATAAGCATGAAGGCTTCTATCGTGATTGGCTGAGTATGGGGGCGGGTGATAAGCCTTCGATGGGCAATAACTTGAACTTCTTCTTTACCTATCAGATTGGGCATATGTATAGCCGTTATTTCATGTGGAACTTTGTTGGTCGTCAGAACGATCAGCAGGGACATGGATCTTTTACGGAAGGGAACTGGATTTCGGGAATCAAACCTATAGATAATATTCGTTTGGGCGGTCAAAATGTGTTGCCGACTAGCGAGAAAGAAAATGCGGGTCGTAATACCTATTTCTTCTTGCCTTTGATCCTGGGAGTTTTAGGAGCTTTATGGCAGTTTAAAAAACAGAACCGTGACGCTGCTGTTGTTGCGTTATTGTTCTTCTTTACCGGTCTGGCGATTGTTTTGTATTTGAATCAGACGCCTATGCAGCCGCGCGAGCGTGATTATGCCTATGTAGGTTCGTTCTATGCCTTTAGTATTTGGATAGGTCTGGGCGTGATATGGATTGCGGAGAAATTGAGTGGCAAGATCAATGCGAAGAATGCGGCGATTGCTGCGACGGCAGTTTCGTTCTTGGCAGGTCCGGTATTGCTGGCTAGCCAGAACTGGGACGATCATGATCGTTCGGAAAAATCGTTGGCTCGTGATATGGCGAAGAACTATCTGGAGTCTTGTGCACCAAATGCCATTTTATTCAGCTACGGGGATAACGATACTTACCCTTTATGGTATGTGCAGGAGGTCGAAAACTTCCGCCCAGACGTACGTGTAGTGAACTTGAGTTTATTGAGCGCAGACTGGTACATGAAGCAGATGATGCATAAGGTGAATGAAGCTGATGCATTGCCGATTAACATCGATCCAGAGAAAATTAAAGATGGGGTACGCGATGTGATCTATTATAATGACTTCAACGTTCCTGAAAATATCGAAATCAAGACTTTGTTAGATATCATGTTGTCGGACAACCAACAGAACATGGTGCAATTGCAAAGTGGCGAATATGCAAACGTATTGCCAACGAAGAAAATGCAATACACCGTAGATAAAGCGGCGGTTATCGCGAACAAGGTTGTTCCTAAGGAATGGGAAGATGCAATTGTTGATACTATGAAATGGAATTACAGTATGAACATTGTAAGCCGTGCGGAATTATCATTGCTTTCGATCTTAGCAAATAATAACTGGAAACGCCCGATCTATTTCACGACGACTACGCCAGATGAGAATATGATCGGCTTGAATAAGTATATGGTTTCTGAAGGTTTTGCTTTGCGTTTGATGCCTGTAGCCTTGGCTGCGGACTCAGCAAGCAACAATGAGCCTATCTCCGATGTGGAAGGTACTTACAATAATATTATAAACAAGTTCCAATGGGGCAATATTGCGCACTCTAAATACTTAGATCCGGATTCGTACCGCTATATTTCCATGTATGTAGGTTCACTGTTTGGTGAAACGGCACAGAACTTATTAGCGATGGGCAAAACAACGGAGGCGAAGAAATTGGTGAACAATGCTTATGAGAATATGCCTAAGCGCGTTTATCAGATGGCTGAGGTATTTAGCTATGCCAGCTTGATCGATGCGATGTATAAGGTGGGTGAGAAGGATAAGGCAAACGAGATTACAAAACGTAATCTGAAGTATTTGCGCGAGAATATGGCTTATTACACTGCGATTGCAGAATCGAAGCCTAACTTGGAATATAGAAATATGCGCTTCGGTTTGGCATCTATCCAAAACTATCAGCGTGTTCTGACTGATGCAAACCAGAAAGAATTGCTGGATGAGGTGAACAAGATTTTCGAAGTTTACCGACCACTATTCGAAGGGAATTAAATATTTGATAAAAAGCAGCTTAGATTTTAAGCTGCTTTTTCTTTATAATTTTTTTGTTTTCAAAGGCCATAAAGAACTTTTATTCCTGAGGCTGTTTCCAGAAAGCGATGAAAGTTTTTATGTGCGAAGTTCAGGCCTGATGATTACGATTTTTCGAAAAAATGCCTTAAGTTTGCCTAAATAAATCCATAAATGAAACAATCGATATTATTAGATGGACCCAAGTTTCAGATTACGCTTAAGCGATTGTCTCAACAATTAATTGAAAATCATGGAGATTTCAGTAATGCCGTAATCATTGGTATTCAACCCCGCGGGACGTATCTGGCGGAGCGTTTGATTCAGGAGATTAAGGAGATGACTGGAGTCGAAGTACCGCTTGGTATTTTGGATATTACTTTTTATCGTGATGATTTCCGTATGAAAGGTCAATCACCATTATTAGCCAACAGTACCCATATTGATTTTATTGTAGACGACAAGGATGTCATCTTTGTGGATGATGTGCTTTGGACTGGACGTACCATCCGATCTGCAATGGATGCGATTCAGGCATTCGGTAGAGCAAAGCGCATTGAATTGATGGTTTTGGTGGATCGCCGATTCTCCAGACAAATTCCTATCCAACCGGATTACATCGGTATTCAGGTCGATTCAATCGACTCGCAGAAAGTGATCGTTAGCTGGAAAGAAGTAGATGACAGCGATAGCATTGTGCTGATCACCGAGAAGAAATAGTGATTTTTTATTGTTTAACATTTAACAAATGTCAACATCCGAACAACTTAGTACCCGCCATCTGTTAGGTATCAAGGATTTAAATAGCAACGACATCCAATTGATTTTGGATACGGCTGCAAATTTCAAAGATGTATTGAATCGCCCGATTAAAAAGGTGCCTTCTTTGAGAGATATTACCATCGCGAATGTATTCTTTGAAAACTCGACGCGTACGCGATTATCATTCGAATTAGCAGAAAAGCGTCTTTCTGCAGATATCATTAATTTTGCAGCATCATCTTCGTCGGTAAGTAAAGGCGAAACCTTGATTGACACGGTTAACAATATCCTGGCAATGAAGGTGGATATGATCGTGATGCGCCATCCCTATGCTGGGGCTGGAGTTTTCTTGAGCCGTCACGTGGATGCGCAAATTGTGAATGCGGGCGACGGCGCGCATGAGCACCCGACGCAAGCGCTACTAGACTCTTTCTCTATTCGCGAACGCTTGGGCGATGTGGCTGGAAAGAAAGTAGCTATTATTGGTGATATTCTTCACTCGCGTGTTGCCTTGTCCAACATTCTTTGTTTGCAAAAGCAGGGTGCCGAGGTAATGGTTTGTGGTCCGACGACATTGATTCCAAAATATATCCGTTCATTGGGTGTGAAAGTTGAGCATGACTTAATGAAAGCTTTAAACTGGTGTGATGTGGCAAACATGCTTCGTATACAGTTGGAGCGTCAGGATATCGCTTATTTCCCATCCCTTCGCGAATACTCAATGTTGTACGGTTTGAACAAAGAGATTTTAGACTCCCTAGATAAAGAGATTGTCATCATGCACCCGGGCCCGATCAACAGAGGGGTGGAGATCACTTCGGATGTAGCCGATAGTAGTCATTCCATTATTTTGGATCAGGTGGAGAATGGTGTAGCGGTGCGTATGGCCGTTCTATATTTATTGGCCGGACAAAGAGGAAGCTAATCATTTTCATGATAAAAATATAGCGAAGGGCTGTCTGTTTGGGCAGCCCTTTGCTTTTGGAAAAATATATTATAAAAGGTTCATAAATGCCTAACATTCTATTGTTATCTATTTGAGATATTCATAATGTTAAACATTGTTAAAATACCGTGGTTATTAACAGGTGTTAACAACTTTTGAGGAAAACATTGAACTTATCTTTTAATTTCGTAGGTTGAAGATATTGTATCACAAAGCGAAGGTTTTTGACACATATTTTTAAAATTGGGAAGCATTCATAAAAAAGGAGTAATCGATCGTATGTATAAAAAAATTTACCAGGTAGGTGTGGCTTTGACCTTATTGAGTACACCTGTATTCGCGCAGCATTCGGCTTGGCAGGAGGTGAATAAGGCTTATAAAGAAGGCTTAGAGCTTTATGAGCGCGGGAAATACAGTTCAGCGGCAAAGCAGTTTGATAAAGTAGAGGAAATCAGAACGAAATCTACCTTGCAATTGGATGAAACCGAAGAGTTAAGTTTATTGAAAGAAAACGTTCGTTTCTTTCAAGCGGTTTGTGCTTTAGAGCTTGGTGAGTCGGACGCTGAAAACAGGTTCTTAAAATACATTCGCGACTACCCGGCTTCGGCGAACTCAAAGGCTGCTTACTTCCAAATTGGTAAGTCATACTATGCGAAGCAAGATTATGCTAAAGCGATTGAATGGTTTGAAAAAATCGATAGCAAAAACTTAGCAGGAGCAGAGAATACGGAGTACCGTTTCAAGCTTGCCTACGCTAAATTTATGACAGGTGATTATGCGGCTTCAAAACCGGTATTTACCGAGTTGAAAGATAAGTCCGGACAGTATCAAGAGGCATCGATTTATTACTATGCTTACTTAAGCTACTTAGATCAGGAATACAAAACTGCGTTGAACGAATTTGAGCGCTTAGAAGGTTCAAAAACATACGAGAATTCATATCCTTATTACATCACTGCCTTGTATTTCTTAGATAAGCGCTATGATGATGTTTTGGCCTATGCACTTCCGAAGCTGCAGAGTACAAAACAAGAGAGCGAGACGGAAATGTTCCGCATCGTTGCGGCTACATACTTTATCAAAGGTGATTTAGCAAAATCAAAAGAATACTACGATAGATTCCAAGCGCAGGATCAAGGGAAGACACAGAATAATCAAGATAGCTACCAAATCGGTTATATCAATTATAAGTTGGGTAACTATGAAAAGGCAATTCAGGAGCTAGAGAAATTGGAAGAGCCGGATGCGTACTTCCAAAGTGCGATGATTACGCTGGGTGATTCATTCTTGAAAACGGGCAACAAGCAAAGCGCTAGAAATGCATTCTTCCGTGCTTCGAAATTAGATTTTGACCCACAATTGAAAGAGGAGGGGTTATTCAATTATGCGAAGCTTTCGTATGATTTGGAATTCCACCAAGTGGCTTTGGATGCGGTTCAGGAATATATTAAAACGTATCCAAGATCGAAACGCAATGAAGAAGCGAAGACGCTATTAGCGGAGGTGTTGCTGAGCACGAAGAACTACCGTGCAGCGGTGGACGTGTTAGAAGATCTTGATAGAAGAAGTAAAGAAGCGAACGCGGCATACCAAAAGGTAACTTACTACCGCGGTTTGGAATATTATAACGAACGAGCATTTGAGAATGCGATTTCCATGTTCATGCGTTCGGAAGCGAACCGTCACGATGAGGAGATTTTTGCTTTAGCAACCTACTGGAAAGCGGAAGCTATGTATGAAGTTCGTAAGTATAAAGAAGCGGTTGCTAACTTCAATAAGTTCTTGCAACTGCCAGCAGCACGTAAAACGGATGTTTATAACTATGCAAACTATGCTTTAGCCTATGCGGCTTTCCGTGCGGATAACTACAGTACAGCAGCGAACTATTTCGAACGTTTCTTATCCGGGGGGGGTAAAGATGGCATCGATTTGAATACAAGAAACGATGCGATGGCACGTGCGGCTGACTCTTACTTAGCCATTAAGAACTACAGCAAAGCAGCAAATTATTACGATCGTTTAATTGCGTCGGGAGCACAGAGCCAGGATTACGCTTTATTCCAAAAAGGTATCTTGTTGGGTCTTCAAGGAAACAACCAAGGCAAGATCGAGACCTTAAATTCGGTGATGTCGAAATATCCGAAATCAAATTATGCAGATGATGTTGCTTTCGAAGTGCCATACACGTATTTCTTGATGGGGCAGCATGATCTTGCAATCACTGGTCTCCAGAAGATGGTAGAGCAATACCCTAGAAGTTCTTATGTACCAAGAGCGCTGACTACAATCGGTTTAGTACAATACAATAAAGATGATAATGATGCCGCATTAGCGACATTCCAACGCGTTGTTAATCAGTATCCGACAACGGATGAAGCGAAACAAGCTTTGGCTTCTATCGAGAATATTTATTTGGATAAAGGTGATGCTTCAGGCTACATCCGTTATGCAACAAGCACGAATATTGGCGACTTAAGTACCGCGGAGCAGGATGCACATGCATTCTCTGTAGCACGCACCTTGTTTGATCGTGGAAACCACCAAGCGACTGTCGAGGCTGTAAATGCTTACTTCGATAAATTCCCTAAGCCTATACAGGAGAAACATGCTCGTTTCTTGCGCGCGGAGTCCAATGCGGCTTTAGGAAAAGATAAAGAAGCAATGCATGACTTCAACATCATTATGAACGACTGGACTTCGGCTTATACGGAGCGTACATTGGTATCTGTTGCGAAGTTACACTTGCGCAACAAGGCTTATAACGAAGCTGTTCAAGTGTTGAAGAAGTTAGAGTTGACATCCGAATATAAAGAGAACTACGGCTGGGCGGTGAACAACTTGCTGGTTAGTTATTACAATATCGGCGATTATACAGAGACGCTGAACTATGCGAATATCATCAAGAAGTATGGTAAAGCTTCAGAAGAGGATATTGCTAAAGCACATTTGTATGCAGCGAAAGCATATTTATCGACGAGCAAAGGTTCGGATGGTATGAAAGAGCTGAACTTAGCGGCTTTAAAATCGAAGACAGAAACTGGCGCGGAAGCACGCTATCTTGTTGCTGAACAGCAGGTGAAGAACAAGAATTATGACGGCGCTATCAAATCAGCAATGGATATTTCGGATTCTTTCTCATCATACGATTATTGGGTTGCAAAAGGATTTATCCTAATGGCGAAAGCTTACATTGGCAAGGACGATAAATTCCAAGCGAAGTCAACCTTAGAAAGTATCATTGATAACTACGAAAACACAACAGATGGTGTGTTGGATGAAGCAAAGAAACTATTAGCAACAATTAAATAAGAATAGGAAAAGATGAAGTTGAAAACTATAGTAAAACAGTCTGGACTACTAGCCCTGTTATTGGCCATGGGATCACAAGCATATGCGCAGCGTGATACCACGAATCGCCCAGTAACCTTGGATTCATTTGATATTGTTCGTGACTACCGTCCTATTCTTGCTGATGCGGTAAAAATCCGTCGTAGTCCTGATATGACCAACAAGCGAGAGTATATGCCAAAGTTGAATTATGGCAATGTTCCGGATAAGAAATTGGATATCAACACGGGCTTAAGTGAGTTGAAAATAATGGAAACTCCGTTTTCTAGAATAGTAGACCATAACAGTAATTATGTGAAGTTGGGAGTGGGTAATTTAGGTACCATCCTTGGTGAAGCTTATTTCGCAGTTGAAGATTATGAGGATATACGTTTTGGAGGTTTTGTAAAACACCTGAACCAAAAGGGTAATTTGGATGATCAGAAGTTCTCCAGACAAGAGGTTGGGGTTTTCGGTCGACGCATATTCCCTATGTTTACTGTGAACGGATTAATTGGTTATAACGGTTTTGGAACTCGTTTTTACGGTATCCCAATGGACGTTGATAATAAAAACTTAAATCCAACGCGCGAAGCGCAACGCTTTAATGATATCTATTTCTCAGGAGAGCTGACCAGCAACTTTGATCCAGCTAACGAGGATGCATTAAGCTACTCTGTTAAAGCGGATGCTTATACATACAAAGATAAGTTTGATGGCAAAGAAAATTCGATCGCCTTATCAGGTTACCTGAATAAGCGCCTTCGTACGTTCAATGTCGGAGCGAACGTGGCATTGGACTTCAATAGCATTGGTGGAGTTAATACACCTGACGGTAATTTGAATAATTCGATTGTAAATGCGAATCCTTATATCAAATTCAAGGGAGACAATTACAATATTACCTTAGGAGCGAATATCGTATCAGAATTTGGCGATAGTTCCAGATTTAATATTTTCCCTGTTGCAGAGATTGACTTCTCGCTGGTACCGGGCTACTTTTACATCTTTGGTGGTGTGAAAGGCGGTGTGGAGAAAGGATCATTCCGAAGCTTCACGAAAACAAATCCATATTTAGGATTGACGCCAAACATCATGAATACGGTAGAACGGATGAATGTGTATGGTGGTATTAAAGGAAACGCAGGAGCGACCTTTGGTTATAAAGTAAAAGCCTTCTACAGACAGGTTGAAGGATTGCCAATGTTTGTTAATAATGTAGATCGTCCGTTTCAATTTGATTTAGTATATGATGGCGATGGCGATAAGGCATTGAAGCATGTAGGAATCGAAGGAGAGATCAACGTTCGTTTATCAGAATTGGTTAACTTGGGTGGTCGTTTGAATATTGATAACTACACAACAGTATCGCAAGAAGAAGCTTGGCATTTACCAAAGATGCGTTTAGCTGCTAATGCAAGATTCAATATTTCGGAGAAATTATACATCGACGCTGAGGCACTGTTCCATGGAAATGCTACGGCTCGAGAATATAGCTACACGACTGATCAGGTTACCAACGTAACTTCGCCATCTGCAACTTACTCGAAGACTTCAATTCCATCGTTCTTCGATTTAAGCGCAGGTGCAGAATATAAAGCGACTAAACAATTGGGTATTTTTGTGAAAGCTAATAACATCTTTAACACGGAGTACTCTCGCTATTTATATTATCCGAAGCTAGGATTTAATATATTAGGCGGTATTAATTTTTCGTTTTAAGCAGACAAACTTTAACTTTGCAGCTTTAGTGCAATAATGGATTTAGGAAAATACATTCATCAACTTTTAAAACGCAGGAACGAAGTCTTTGTGAAAGGCTTAGGTACCTTTAAGCGTATACATACTTCTTCCGTCTATGACGAGAGAAGAGCAATGTATCTTCCGCCTGTTACTTATTTGGAATTCGATGCAAAGTCTACTGATGGTGTTGATTTTGTCGACTATGTTCAGCAATCGCTTCAATTGTCTCGGACTGATGCTGAGCAAAAGGTAGAAGAGCAGGTAATTCAATTACTGGAGGAAATCAAAGATCATGGCGTCGGTGTTTTAAGTCACCTAGGTCAGTTCATCAAGCATGGAAATTCTTTAGTTTTCAAAGCAGAAGATCTTTCAGGATTTCATTTGCAACCTGTTGAAGGCGTGCAAGAGGAAGTATTAGAAACTCCTATTGCTGCTGAAATTCTTACTGAAGAACCTGTTCAGCAGGAGGAACAAGAATTAATCGAGGAAGAGCTAACTGAAACGCGAATTCAAGAAGAGGAGTCTCCAATTTTAGAAGAGCCAACACAAGCTGAAGAACAAGAAGTTCTCCTAGAGCCAGAAGTGAAATCCTCAAATAAGACTGTATGGTATATGGTTGCCGCGATAGTGGCATTAGCCATTATCGGAAGCTTGTTCTATATCAATCGCACTGGACAAACAACAGCGGAGGTGCCATCCACCGATACAGGTACATTAGCGAATGCTCCTGTATCGAATGTTGATACTGCTGTAAACCAACGTATAGATACATTAAGTCAAGTTGCAGATACGACTCTTGTTGATACAGCACAGCGTACTGTACCTACAACGAATAAACCATTGATTCCTGCAAATCATCACTATCAAGTCGTTATTGGTTCACATAGAACACTAGCGCAAGCTTATGAGCAAGCGGAATCTTTTAATAAAGCAGGCATTACTTCTGTTCGGGTAATTCCTAGTAAGTTGGCTAAGAACCTTAAAAAGGTGATCTGGGACTCTTACGAAACAAAAGAACAAGCAGACTCTGCACTACGTTATGTGCAGAAGCGATATGTTTCTGACGCATGGTCAGGACCTATAAATAAGTAAAATCAATCAAAACAGCATACATACTATTTAATTATGTCATTAGTACAGAACCCTATCACCGTTGATACCTTAAATCAAGTTCAACAACAAACTGTAGCCCTAGCTACCCAGGAGGATTTAAACCTAATTCAGCTTTTGATGAAAGGTGGATGGATCATGATTCCGATCATTTTACTGTTCTTTTTAGGATTAGTAATCTTCTTCGAACGCTATATCACCATTAGCAAGGCTGGAAAGTCTGAGGGTGGTTTATTAGCGCAAGTGAAAAGCAATGTGCTTTCAGGTAAATTGGACGCAGCAATGGCTGTATGTCGTTCTTCGAACTCAGCATTATCGCGCATGTTGCAAAAAGGTTTGACTCGCGTTGGTCGTCCGATTAAGGATATCGAAGGCGCTATCGAAAACCAGGGCAAACTGGAAGTTTCTCGCTTAGAAAAGAACATCAATATCTTAGGGATTATCGCTGGTATTGCACCGATGCTTGGTTTCGTAGGAACGATCTTCGGGGTAATTCAGATCTTCCGTGATGTAGAAGTTGCTGGTGGTATCGATATTGGTTCGGTATCAGGAGGTCTATACGTAAAAATGATTGCATCGGCATCAGGTTTAACAATTGGTATCTTAGCTTATATTGGCTACCACATTCTAAACATGATGGTTGAGCGCTTAATCCTTCGCATCGAGACTGATGCAATCGAGTTTATCGATTTATTGGATGAGCCAAGTATGTAATCCTTTTGGAAAACCCTTGAAAAACAAAAAATGAATTTACGCAATAGAAGAAATAAACCTTCTGCAGAAGTACATACAGCAGCGCTGAATGACATTATGTTCTTTCTGATGTTGTTCTTCTTGTTGGCTTCAGCAGTATCTAACCCGCAGGTGGTAAAATTGCTTTTACCTAAATCCAGTGCAGGTGAGCAATCTGTGGCGAAGAAAACAATGACCATCTCCATTACGAGTGATCTGTTATATCACGTCGACAAACAAGCAGTACCGTTGGAGTCCTTGGAGCAGATGATACAGTCTAATATGGCTACTGGTGAGGAATTGACGATCATGCTTTACGCGGATAGCACAGTGCCTATTCAGAACGTTATCTCTGTTATGGACATCGCGAATAGATTGAAAGTGAAGATGGTTTTGGCAACAGAACCTAAGAAAGACTAAAATAACCCGGCCTATTTAAACGTTTCTAGTTTATAAGGGTCGAAAAAGGACAGCATTAAGGATATGTATTACAATCAGTATCAAGAAGAAAATAATCTACCAAAGGCTTTAGGTATATCGTCTTTGGTAATGGCGGGGCTTCTCGCTATCGGATTCTTCATTGTATTTACACAAGACCTTCCGGAATATGGGATGGGAGGAATTATTGTAAACTATGGTACTTCTCCGGAGGGTATGGGCGATGACTACATGAGTGTCGATGAGCCTTCGATGGATGAAAATGCCAACAATGTCCGTCCAGATAAAATAGATCCTACTTCAACGCCAATACCTACACCCTCTCAACAAACAGCAGACAAAGCTGTAGCTACGCAGGATGTAGAAGATGCGCCGGTTGTAAACAAGGCTGAGAAGCCTGTTAAAGCTGTAGCTGAGCAAACAACTGCCGAGAAAAAGAATGCAACACCCGCTGTTAATCCGAACGCTTTATACAAAGGCAAGAAGAATAACGCGCAGGGTACTGGAGATGGTACAGGATCTACGCCAGGTAACCAAGGTTCTAATCTAGGTGACCCATTGGCTAGCAACTACGGTGAAGGCGGTTCAGGATTTGGTAATATGATGCTCTCTTTAGAGAACAGACGATTTACAGTGCCTCCGAAGATTGAGGATAATGGCCAGCAGACTGGCGTTGTCAAAATCGAATTTACGGTAGACAACAAAGGTAATGTCCTTAGAGCGCGCCAAGCGAAGGGAACAACCATTGCCGATTACCGATTAATCCAGAAATGTATAAACGCCGTTCAAAACGCACGTTTAAATGAGCTTCCAAATGCTCCGAATTCTCAAACTGGATTACTTACCTTCAGATTCAGAGTTAGATAATAATTCATTATTCATATGAAAACATTTACAGAGGTAATCGAGTATTTATATGCTCGATTACCTATGTTTACTCGTGATGGCGCTTCGGCTATCAATCCCGATGTAGATAAAACCTTGCTATTCTGCGAGGCGCTAGGGAATCCACAACAGCAATTTAAATCTATCCATATCGCCGGCACAAATGGGAAGGGTTCTACTTCACATATGATGGCCTCGGTATTTGCCGCGTCAGGTTATAAGACTGGGCTATACACATCCCCACATCTTGTTGACTTCAGAGAGCGGATCCGTATCGATGGGCAAATGATGCCGGAGCAAAGGGTGATCGAATTTATCAACGATCATTTAGCATTGATCGAAGAGATCAAACCTTCATTCTTTGAGGTCACAGTTGCGATGGCATTTGATTTCTTTGCGAAGGAAAAAGTCGACATAGCCATCATCGAGGTGGGGTTAGGCGGTCGCCTGGACAGTACCAACATTATCAATCCAGAGCTTTGTATGATCACCAACATTGGTATGGATCATATGAATATTTTGGGAGATTCCCTAGAAGAGATTGCAGGGGAGAAGGCCGGAATTATTAAGCCGAATACACCTGTAGTAATCTCTGAACGTCAGGAGTCCATACAGCATGTATTTATAGAGAAGGCTAAGGAAAGTCATGCTCCGCTTTATTTCGCCAATGATTATTATCAAGTCGATGGCTTAGAAAGAAGAGCTGATGGCTTGCATTTAAGCATTGCCAATAAAGCCGATAACAGCGAGAAGTCTTGGCATTTGGATCTTGCTGGAGGATATCAGCAAAAGAATATACTAGGAGTGTTGTGTGCTATCGATCAGCTTCGTGCGATGGGTTTCAACTTGCCCGAAGAGCAGGTCGCTTATGGGTTAAGCCATGTACAAGATTCTACAGGTTTACGAGGAAGATGGCAAACGTTAAGCACTAATCCATGGATTATATGTGATACCGGACATAATGAGGATGGTATTCGGGAGGTGCTAGCCAACTTAGCAACCCTATCCTACGAGAAACTTCACTTCGTATTTGGTGCCATGAAGGATAAAGATTTATCCCATATCTTGCCGCAGCTACCGAAAGATGCCATATACTATTTTGCGGCTCCGGACATGCCGCGCGCCATGCCAGCAGATCAGCTCAAAGAACTTGCAGCAACCTTCGGCTTGCAAGGCCAAAGCTATCCTAGCATATCAGCAGCATTCTTAGCTGCGAAAGAAGCGTCAAAAGAAAAGGAATTGATATTTATAGGTGGAAGTACCTTTGTAGTCGCTGATGTGCTAACTAATCATTTTTAGTTAGCTCACCACGAATACTTTGCTGCACCCAATAGGCCACTTCTTCCTGACTTTCCAATTCACCCTGTAAGTACATTAGCTTCGTTACAGCGGTTTCAAAAGTCATGTCATAGCCATTGAGTATGCCGATAGATTGAAGGCCCTGAGAGGTCTCATAACGACCTAATTCAACAGACCCTACCTTACATTGAGAAATGTCAAGGATATTCTTGCCGCTATCGACCGCATTTTTCAACAAATCCAAGAACCACTCATCCGTCATCGTGTTACCAGATCCGAATGTTTCCATCACGATGCTGCGCACATCCGAATTCAATACCGCCTCGATTGTGGTCTTGTTAATGCCTGGAAATAGCTTCAATACGCCTACACGATCGTCGATATTATGGTGGCTGATAAATTCTTTTCCAGTGTTATCCTGTAACACTTCCTCGTTATAACGAATGTGTATTCCAGCTTCCGCAAGTACAGGATAATTTGGCGACCTAAAAGCTTCAAATTTATCCGAATTGTATTTAAAAGAACGATTCCCACGGAACAGCTTATTATCAAACAGGATACAAACCTCTTGGATAATCGAACGCCCGTCTTTCTTTGCCGATGCGATTTCCAAGGCTGTCATCAAATTCTCACGCGCATCGGTTCTGATTTCGCCAATCGGTAGCTGCGATCCAGATAAAACGACAGGTTTTTGCAAACCTTCCAACAGGAAGCTCAACATGGATGCCGAGTAAGCCATTGTGTCCGAGCCGTGTAGAATAACAAAACCATCGTATAGCTCATAATTGTCTCTAATCAGCTCCGCCATTTCTAACCAAATGCTAGGGCGCATATTGGAAGAATCGATAATAGGCTCGAACGAATGCACCGTCAATTTATAATTAAGGCGACTTAAATCAGGTAGATTTTTCTCGATAAGCTCAAAATCGAAGGGAATAAAGGTGCCCGATTCAGGGTCTTTCACCATACCGATTGTTCCCCCGGTGTAGATAATAAAGATATTATGCATGGACTTTTATATACTAAATAAATCTTTTGAATTCTGTGTTGTAATTTCTGCGATCTCCGACAATGGACGCTCGTAAATATCGGCTACCTTTTGTGCTACATGCAATAGATAGCTGCTTTCGTTTTCTTTACCGCGATAGGGGACAGGAGCCAAATAAGGCGCATCCGTTTCAAGGATCACATGCTCTAAAGCAACCTCTTTCAAGACCAGGTCTAAGCCCGCCTTTTTAAAAGTCACAACGCCACCAATCCCTAATTTAAAGCCAAGGTCTATCGCGCGGTTTGCTTGTTGCACATCGCCCGTAAAGCAATGGAAAACACCAAACAGGCGCTCGTCTTTATGGCTGTCCAATACCTCGAAGACCTCATCAAAGGCTTCCCGACAATGAATACTGATTGGTAGGCCCATTTCCTTAGCCCATTCGATCTGTTGTGCGAAAGCATCCTGCTGAATAGCGAGCGTTGTTTTGTCCCAATAAAGGTCAATACCGATCTCGCCGATCGCATATATTTTATGCTCCTTGATGGCCTCACGAATTGTCGCAAGCTCATCCAGGTAATTTTCTTTCACGCTGCAGGGATGCAAGCCCAGCATCGCAAAACAGTTTTCTGGATACTCCTTCGTCGTATTGATTACTTGAGGAATAGACTCCACTTCCACATTCGGCAGAAACAAACGACTAATGCCGTTCGCTAGGCAACGTTGCATCTGTTGCGCTAAGACTTCGGTTCCTTGATGATAGTAAATGTGAGTATGTGTGTCGGTTAAAATAAGCTGTTTTGCTTCATTAATTCCATCCATGGGGCCTAAGTTAAGATATTGTCAGCTAAACTACCTTATACGCATAAAAAAAAGCGGTTTTTTAAATAAAAACCGCTTTTCGTTGAAAATATAGTAATATTTTTCTGAATTAATTCACAGGTGCTTGCGCTGGCGCTTGACCAGGGATTTGCATTTGTGGCATCGTTGGAGCCGCAGGCTCACCTTTCGGTCCAGCAATGATATCAACAATCTCTACATCAAACACTAATGGTGCGTATGCAGGGATTTCGCTTTGTTGCTGACGCTCACCATATCCTAATGCAGAAGGGATGATTAAAGTCGCCTTGCTACCTTTTTTCAATAACTGAAGACCTTCAGTCCATCCTGGGATAACTGGTGTATGACCTACGCGAACACGTAATGGCTCGTAAGGACGCATAGCGTTGAATTTATTGTTCTTCTTAGCTAATTCTACGTCGTTTGTGTCGAAGATTTTACCGTTTGTTAATGCTCCAGTGTAGTTGATTACTACGGTATCACCGATAACCGGGTTAGCACCTTTACCTTCTTCTTTGATTACGTATTGTAAACCAGAAGCAGTTTTCTTAGGCTGCAATTTGTTTTTCTCGATGTATGAAGCAATTTTTCCTTCTTCAGCTTTTTTCAAACCTTCCATTTGTGCTAAGTAGTATTGGTTTACTTGCTCAAATAAAGCTGAATCCGTTAAGTTACCTCTTTTGAAAAGTTTCCTAACCTTAATTGTGTACTCGATGTATTTATCAGCAAACTCAGGCTTAGGTTGACCAGTTCTAGCAGCCATAGTATCTAAGTTTAATTTAAATACAGCGCTATCGCCTTCACCTAACATTTTCAAAATGGTGTTGTTGTCACCTGGGTATGCACCTGCTTGTTGCATTAACGAGTCAGGCATAATAGGAGCGATTTGAGGTAATCCTAAATCATATGTGCTTGCTAAAAGTGAATCACGGTCAGTTTTAACAACAATGTCCATTGCAATAACATCTCCACCAACAGCTTTCTCTCCGCCATTATCTTTAAGGAATTTGTATTCTAAACCACCTTCTCCTTTTTTGAAATTTTGGCATGATGCAAGTGCTAAACTCGCTACTGCTGTCAATAATAAAATTGATTTTTTCATTTTTCTATTTATAACGCTTAAAATATGCTTATGTTAAATAATTCTTATACTCTGGCAATACTGCCTTAAATCTTTCTACAACGCTGTGTAGGTCTTCCGACGAATTTCCGCCGGCAGCATTCAAGTGGCCTCCGCCGTTAAAATGCTTCTTAGCAATCTCATTACAAGGGATATCGCCGATAGAACGCAAAGATAGTTTAATTAATTCAGTTCTGTCAACAAATAATCCAGCCAATCGAATGCCTTTTATGGATAATGCGTAGTTTACTAAACCCTCTGTGTCTCCGGTTGTTACGTTGAATTTCTCCAGATCGTCCTTCGTTAATGCGAATAAAGCAGTATGGTATTCAGGAATCACTTCCAAGCAATTCATCAAGCAATAGCCTAAGAAACGCAATCTGTTTTCCGTGGAACTATTGTAGATATGCTCGTGGATTTCCCAGTTCTTTGCCCCAGCATCCAATAAATGTGCGATGATGCGATGAACATCGGAAGTCGTTGAACGGAAGCGGAAAGAACCCGTATCCGTCATGATACCTGTATATAAACAAGTGGCTATTCTTTCGTCAACTTGATCTTGCTTGTGGCACACATCGGCAATAAAGGAATAAACCAACTGCGCTGTCGCTGCTGCATTGGAGTCCCAATACGAAAGCGCCGCGAAGTCCTCAGGGTCCAAATGATGGTCAATCATCCATTTTTGTCCCTTCGCTTCGCGAATCACGGGTTCAAGAATATTCGTTCTGGAAAGTGCACTATAATCCAAGCAGAACACAATATCTGCCTGATCAAATAACTGTTGTGCAATTGCCGGTTGTTCTGGATATATAATTAATGAATCACGACCAGGCATCCAGTCTAGAAAAGTCGGAAAATCCGAAGATAACACAATGTGTACTTCATGCCCGTTCTTCTGCAACCAGTAATATAAGCCTAAGGATGAGCCTAATGCATCACCATCAGGTTTATGGTGCGTGGTAATAATGATCTTTTTAGGTTCGGTTAATAAATGTAAATTTTCTTCTCCTCTTAACATATGTAATTTGTGATTGCAAACCTACTGAAAAAAAGTTGGCTTTTGAAAAAAAACTATCCCCCTTTAACAAGCTTTTAACAGTGCTTGTCGCATGGGAAAGGCCTTGATGATAAGTTGTTTAGTGCCTGTAAGCATATAGTTTGAAATCCCGGCGTGTACAGATTAGATAGTTTGAAGAATTGTAGTTTATCTTTCCATAATAAAAATGAGGCTGTGCTTCCAGAGGGAATCCATCCACCAACGTACCATTCTCGGCGAAGAGATAAATTAAATTGGTCCCTTGCGCGGCAATTCCCAAACTCATTAATCCGCCAGAACCCGAAGCGAAATAATAAGGCCGATTTTCCACATCCTGGGTAAAGGTATGTTCAAATACTCTTTGCAAGCTGTCCCCAAGTTGGTAAACCTGTAATTGTGGACCATCTAAGACGATGAGTTCAGGCGCAGAAGTGCCAATTACATTTTCAAAATCTGCCGTGTATTTATTATTCCATCTTCCTTCAAAAACTTTGCTGCTTTGTCCGTCAGCAGTCATTCTATAGACATCACCTATATCGTCTGTTGCGTAGTATAAGGTCTGATTTTCACGCACAACGATACCTACGTTGCTTACAAAGTTGATATCTCCGGGAACATCAATCTCCTGCAGCTTACTGCCGCCGGCATCAAAAAAGTAAACACGCCCATAGCTTGTCGTTACGATCGCCTTATTGTCATGAAACTGCACCGGTCCCAGGATTTCTCCCTCTACCTGCACATTGTCCCAACCCTCAATCGGGCCACCTTCCATATCGTAAGCCATTACTCTATTTTTTCCGGGAATCAACAGCATTTGCTGACCAGCCCAGTCTACATAGGTAGGATGGCTAACGGGCTCATCTTTGATGCTCGTCGAAAAGCCTGACAAAGTCTTGCCATTGCTATCAAAACGATATAATCGACGGCGGTCGGTTACTGCCAATAATGAACGATCTTGCAACTGCTGCACCTTGCCTACAATGCGTCCCGCGAATAGTGTAGTCCACAACTTCTTGCCAGATGGATGTACGGCATGCACCGTATGATCCTGTTCCTGCGCAAAAATAAATTGTGAGGTATCGGAATGCTCAAATACAAAAGGACCGGTAATCAGTCGGCTACCCATACTGTAGGTCCATTCGGGTGTTGCCCCCAAGGTATTCTTGCTCTTGTAGATCGCATATAATCGGCTTAGGAAGTTGCCCGAGTTACCGGTCAGCTGCAAAGACCAGGAATAAAATTCCTGCAAGCCAAATTCCTTATTGTTTCTAAAGTTCTTGCTGTATTGCGTTTCCAGGTTATTGGTCAAGAAACTGCTGGCATTCTTCGTATTCAAAAAGACCGTCACATTGGCCTCATTTCCCTGAATTTTCTCGTAATTCTTAAAACCTAAGGTACCAATCAACAAATCCTTTCTACGCCATTTCTGTGCATATTCCTGAAGCGTTGATTGATGGTTCGCCATCACGATAACGCCGTCGATACGCTTGAAATAAGGTCTGCTGAATGCTTTTAATCCTTCCCCATAAAAACGATAGGGGATATTGGAATAGCGGAAGCGATAGGTGCTATCGCCAACAGATTCTGCGACATCGCTAAGCACATCCAGAAATTTGCTGCTGTCTTGAATACTGATAAAACCTAGGTAGTCGGAGTTGTTCTGCTCAACAACAGCGAAATCGCCACCCATCGCCGCCTGAAAGGTAGCTAAGAGATCCGAACGGTTTTTCTCGATCTCTTTGGTCTGTCCCTCCAATTGTTTAGAATCCTCGCTGAGGGCGTGCCATGCCTTCAAGTCATTCTGCCAGACCTTCGCATCGCTATAGGAGTACTCAATAAACATTGCGCTATTGGAAGGGAAATAATTGTAGAGCTTTTGTGTGGTTTTACGCTGATTTGCAAACAATGCGATATACTGCCCCTTCGTTTCTTCAAGCTCGCTCTCGCCAGACAACATTAAAGCATCCTGTTTATAATTGATGTTCCAGGCCGTTTGTCCTTTGATATTGATAAACTGACGAATGAAATCGCCAGGTTTGTTTCTTCTGAATTTATCGACGATCGCCGGAAGATTTTGATGCGCTAAATAAACCGTAAAAGGCGCGTTCCGACTATTGTTTTTATTAAAGAATTCAACTTGTTTGTCGTCGAATTTAGCTAACTTTTTATCCAATGTTTTCAATAACAGTTCCTTGCTGAACGTAGCGAAAAATATGTCATCTAAATAGCTTACGTAAAAGGTAGAATCCGATTTTTCAGGCTTATAACTAAAGAGATGCATACCCAGGGTATCCTGCTGCTGTACCTGATAGTCTGTGCCTAGTTTGGGAAGTATTTCGCTAATGGTTTCCTTATCAATTTTCTCTGTCGTCGGAATACTGAAAAGTGTTGCAATACCTTCTTTTTCCGGGTGGAAGGATACGAACATCTCCTGAT
Source organism: Sphingobacterium sp. BN32 (assembly GCF_030503615.1). Classification (NCBI taxonomy): domain Bacteria; kingdom Pseudomonadati; phylum Bacteroidota; class Sphingobacteriia; order Sphingobacteriales; family Sphingobacteriaceae; genus Sphingobacterium; species Sphingobacterium sp. BN32. The sequence continues at coordinate 3,051,778 of NZ_CP129963.1, read as the reverse complement.
CGGTCAGATAGCTGGCGATATCTTTATTGCGCAACAACTGCTGTTTCAATTGCGATAGTTGATCTTGGAAAGAATGGCCTAAAACAGCCTCGAATATCTCGAAATCTTTAAAGATATTATCTGTGGTAGCATCGTTTACAAAAGAAGTAATCAAATACGTATCACTCGGTAGGTAGTTGATGGGCTTAACAGATTTCTTCTCCTCCTTATTTAAATCTCCAAAATAAAACACCGACGCTACGACAACAGCAATAAATAGGAGTATTGAAACAATAATTGTATTTCTCATGAACGCTAAACCTGATATTTCAAAGGTAATAAATCTTCAAGATAGACAAAATTGTAAAAAGTGAAGGCTTTTGAGATTTATTTTATACATTTATAAACGAAAATTTACAAGCAGGTATTTTAGTTAATTATGAACAAACAAATCATTTTAACAGCATCATTCTTCGGTCTGTTAGCTGTGATACTGGGAGCTTTTGGCGCGCATGGCCTGGAAGGAAAGATCTCCGACAAACAATTAGAAACTTGGGGAACTGCAAATCAATACCATTTTTATCACACATTAGCTCTACTCTTCTTATCCACATTCTCTAGAGCAAAGAGCCAATCTATACGCGTATCTTTCATCATGTTTACCCTCGGTATCCTCCTGTTTTCAGGATCGCTATACCTACTGAGCACCAGAAACTTACTAGGACTTGAAAACCTATCTGTTATCGGCCCAATTACACCAATTGGCGGCGTATGCTTTATGGTCGGCTGGATAGCACTCTTTGTCGCTGCAATTAAGCATAGAGCTTAGGTAGTAGTTAGTATTTAGTAGTTAGTATTTAGACCTAGGGCTGCTATTAGATATTAGAGAATAGATTTTAGATATAAGACATATAGCGCCGAGTAGGCGCTTTTTTTGTGACTATCTTTTTCCTTTTTGACATTCGATGTCAGCGGTTTTTCGTTATGGTAGGAAATGTTCTAAGCCAGAAAAGGAATAAAAGTTGTCTTGAACCAGGAAAGGAAGGATGCAAGGATAATCAGGATCAAGCGTATCTTTCTTTCCAATCCTGCCGATCCTAAAATCCTTCCTTTCCTGGTTCAAGACAATAAAACCCATCAATCCAACCATCCAGCTCATCCTAAAATCCTTCCTTCCCTGGTTCAAGACAATAAAACCCGTCAATCCAAACATCCTTTCAATCCAACTATCCAACTCATCCTAAAATCCTTCCTTTCCCGGTTCAAGACACAATACTCTCACATCTAAAATCTATTCTCTATTTTCTAATAGCAGCCCTAGGTCTAAATACTAACTACTATATATTAACTACTATTCAAACCCCTTTCAAACCCAATACATACCCAATTCAAACCCGTTCGAGAAGGGTTATGAAAGGGTTATAAAAGGGTTATGAAAGGGCTTTGAAAGAACTATGTCCAGAAGCAGGTACGTATTTAATCAGACAAAGACAGCCTGATAATCCTTTATTTCTATATTTTTGTAGTATGTCTGAATTGGAATTGTTGCCCCGAAACCGGAAAACACTTTTTGTTGAAGTCGTATTGCCCTTGGCAATTGCAAAGACCTATACCTATCGCGTTCCATACGAGTTGAACGACAGGGTGGAAACCGGTGTGCGGGTTATTGTGCAGTTCGGGAAGAACAAGATTTATTCGGGCATTGTGAAATCCATAACGGAGGAAGCGCCATCCAAATACGAGGCGAAATATATTTTGGATGTTGCTGATGATGAACCGATCGTCAATGAGCGACAGCTACAGCTATGGGATTGGATGGCCGATTATTACATGTGCCATACAGGGGATGTGATGCAAGCGGCTCTGCCGGCTGCCCTGAAAATGGCGTCGGAGACTAAGATTGTTGCATCCGACAATCCTGATTTGGATCGATCCTTATTATCCGATAAGGGTTATATGGTATTGGATGCTTTGGATGTGGCGGGGGAGCTGTCGGTCAATGATGTGATGAAGATTCTAGGGCAGAAGTCGGTTTTCCCCCTGTTGCGGAGTTTATTTGAACATGGTTATATCTTGATTTCGGAAGAGATCAAGGAGAAATATAAACCGAAGACCAAGGTTTTCCTGAAGCTATCGAAAGTGTTTTTTGACGATGATAGCAAGCGTGCGCTACTGGATGAGTTGAATAGAGCGCCGAAGCAACAGGACGCTATTTTAGCCTATTTCCAACTTCGGAAGACCAAGGCGGATATCTCACGTCAGGATTTAATGGAAGCAAGTGGCTGCGGAACCTCCGCGATTACGGGCTTAATCGATAAGGGCGTGCTGGAGGTGGAAGAAAAAGTCGTTAGCCGTTTTGAAGGCACAGATGTACTTTTGTCGCCCGATTTTAAGTTCAGCGAGGCACAGCAAAGCGCCTATGATGAAATCAAAAGTTATTTCAATGAGAAAGATGTGGTGTTATTGCATGGCGTTACGGCCTCTGGAAAAACACAACTTTATATACGATTAATCGAAGAAACGCTTGCTCAAGGTAAGAATGCGCTTTATCTATTGCCTGAAATTGCATTGACGGCGCAAATTACAGAGCGTTTGAAATTGCACTTTGGGGATAAGCTAGGCGTTTATCACTCGAAGTTCAACGATAATGAACGTGCCGAGGTATGGCATAAAGTGCGTAAAGGCGAGTTCCAGGTTATTATTGGGGCGCGTTCGTCCATCTTCCTTCCATTCAAGGATTTGGGCTTGCTGATCGTCGATGAGGAGCATGAAAATTCCTATAAGCAGTATGATCCTGCGCCGAGATATCATGCGCGTGATACGGCTATTTATTTAGCTCATCAGCATCAAGCGAAGGTATTATTAGGGTCTGCTACGCCTTCTGTAGAGTCCTACTACAATGCTAAGGCGGGGAAATACGGATTAGTCAAATTATTAGAACGCTTTGGCGACGCCAAATTGCCGAGTATTCAGGTTGTCGATATTACTGAGGCTTCTCGAAAAGATGAGATGAGTTCGTACTTCAGCAAGGCACTATTGACAGCGATCCAAGAAGCGATTGAACGAAAAGAGCAAATTATCCTATTCCAAAATAGAAGAGGGCATACTCCATTTCTGCAATGTGGAACCTGTGGTTATGTGGCCAAATGTGTCAATTGCGATGTCAGCTTAACGTATCATAAAACCAGTAATCTGTTGCATTGCCACTATTGTGGCTTCTCGGAGGACACGTTAAATGTATGTCCGGCCTGTGGTATGCCGAATATGCAGAGCAAGGGATTCGGTACCGAGAGGGTGGAAGAGGAATTGGAATTGCTGATGCCGGATTTGCGGATTGGGCGTCTCGATTTGGATTCTACGAAAGGAAAATATGGTTTCGACCGCGTGATATCGGCATTTGATAATCAGGAGTTTGATGTGTTGATCGGAACGCAGATGATCACGAAGGGTTTAGATTTTGGAAACGTCAGCCTAATCGGTATCATCAATGCCGATGGGATGATCAACTTCCCCGACTTCAGAGCATACGAACGAGCATTCTCTTTATTCTCGCAGGTTGCGGGCCGCGCAGGACGCCGCCAAGCGGAAGGTACCGTAATCATCCAAACGTATACCCCGAATCACCGTATCCTGGAGCAAGTAAGGAACCACGATTACGAGGATATGTTTATGACGGAAGTTACCGAGCGTAAAAACTATCAATATCCTCCATTCTATAGACTAATCAAATTGGATGTCAAGCATCCCGATAAAGATTTGGTGCATGCCGCAGCAAGTCATTTAGCATCCCTATTGCGACAGACCCTCGGACAGCGCGTGCTAGGGCCGGAACCTCCATTGGTCGCCAGAGTGCGCAATAATTTTATCCAAACTATCACCCTTAAAATCGAACGCAAGGATATCTCCATCGTCAAAGTAAAGGAACTCATTCGACAAGCCATCCTGCACTTCGAACTCGACAAAAAGAACAAAGGAGTACGCGTGCAGATTGATGTTGATCCTTACTAGACTTTAGATATTAGACATAAGACATTAGAGTATTGTTCGCTATTTTTTGGTGATGGAGTAGGGTGAGTATTTTGGATGGATCGGATCTTAGACATAAGACATTAGAGTATTGCTCGCTATCTTTTGGTGATGGAGTAGGGAGAGTATTTTGGGTGGCTCGATTCTTAGAACTGAGACATTAGGGTAAAGCCTATCTTTTAGACGTGTTAAGATTAGAGCTCGTCACTTCAATACGGTCGCCGTGCGCAAGGGGTTCGGAAATAACTAAAAACTCCAGGTCTTCCTTCGAATTGTTTAGTATTCGGTGCTTTTCCAGAGGCTTAATTACAAAGCCCTGTTTCGCTTTAACTTCAAATTGTTTTCCTTCCTTCTCAAATACGGCTTCACCTTTGAGTATAAAGAAGAATTGCTGTGCATGTTCATGATAGTGCATTGTTTCTTCAGTTCCTGCTGGCATACGCTCTTCAATAACACTTAAACCTTCTGTCTTCAACATATGCCAACCATCGCATTTATCCCCCCAATTATAATGTTCAACCAGATTTTTACGGATAATACTCATAATTGATAATTAATTTATTTTACTGAACTAAGGTAGGAAAATAGAATAACTAATCGCTGTATAAACAGCGATTAAGCTAATGAATGTAATAAAACAAATAATAAGATTAATAGACGATTCACAGGAATATCTGTCCTATCGCGGTCTAATGTCTAAAATCTAACGTCTAATCTTTGACACCTTAAACGGCTTCTTCACTGCTTTCTGTGCTGCTTCTTTGGCAATTTTTGCTTGCAGGTCGGTTAGTTTTTCGGGTTTGTATGGGTTTTTTCTGGGATCGAGATTAAATAGTTTTGCGTACCATGTTGCTGCTGCGGTGAAGCGTCCATAGTCGAGGTTGAGGTGGTAACCGTCGCGGGTGAACGTATCGCCGATGCTGCTAGTGCGCGCATTTTGTATGGCTGTTCCTGCAGGGACGATAAAGCTGAAGTCGCCGGATTTGTCGATCTGTGACGTCGCATTTACAATGCTATCGTACATCACGAGTTGATTTTGATTGTAGTTTTTAAATCCTTCGTGTTTGGAGTCTGCTTGGTATGCCCATGTTTGGTGGTAAACCAATTTAGTGTCGGGATTGATATGTGCAAAAACATAGGTCCATACATCTCGTAGGGTCTCCATGATAACGCTGTACTTTCCAGACAGGGGGCTTGCCTGCTGTAGGCTGACGAAATCCCAGTTCTCATCTTCAATAGCATCTTCGATACTTACCTTGTCTGTTTTCGTTTTAGTGCCATCCAGGCTTATTTTGCGGTAATTGTAAACTTTGCTGTTGTTATGTGCATTTTTAAGATGCAGGGACAAAGGTGCTCCTCCGATATACAGGTTTCCGATGACCATCTTTTTATTAACAGCCTTTGCCATTTCATATAAATAGTTCTCCAATGCATCCTCGGAGAAGCTGTTTCCTATAGCCAAAACTTTGATGACATCATCATCATTGGGCGATGTTTCCTGTTCTTGGGCGGCGAGGGGATTGATTTGGAATAGTGCGATCAGAATAATTGTGAATAGTTGCCTCATGGGAATAATATTTAGCGCTTGTGTTGAAAAATATATAGTTAATATTCATTTTGAACAAACCTTACTGGCTTGTCGCCATCTGCTATATTTTGCAACGATGTGCGGTGCAATAAGATAGCATGAATCGATGTTCTAAATTACAAAAATAATAGTTCTTTTACTTGCATTTAACCAAAATTGGACATGGTTCTGACCTTTAATGAATTGCATTTAAACCTTAAAAATTTAATAAATTAAGGGTATTTTTGAGCGATATGGCATACAAGTTTGTAGATAATTATCGGGAGCAAGGCGCTAGGAAGCAACTGGTGAAACATCTGGAGAAGCGAGGGATTGATGATAAGCGGGTGTTGAAAGCAATAGGTAAAGTTCCTAGACATTTCTTTTTCGATGAGACTTTTTGGAATCAAGCTTATCGGGATATTGCCTTTCCAATCGGCGACGGACAGACCATATCACAACCTTATACCGTAGCCTACCAAAGTCAATTGTTGCACATCAATAAAGGCGATAAGGTGCTGGAAATAGGGACGGGTTCGGGCTATCAGACCTGTATCCTTTTGGAATTGGGTGCCAATGTGTATACGATTGAGCGCCAAGAAAATCTATACAAACGCACCATACAAGTGCTGCCCTATATGGGTTATAAAGCGAACTTTTTCTTAGGAGATGGGTCTAAAGGTATTCCTGAACATGGACCTTATGATAAGATTATCGTGACGGCCGGTGCGCCCTTTGTGCCCGAGAAAATGTTGAAGCAATTGCGCCTGGGCGGATTGATGGTGATTCCTGTTGGTGACGAGAAGTTCCAGAAAATGGTAACTATTCTACGAGTGGGCGAGAATGACTTCGAGCGTATCGAGCTAGATACCTTCCGTTTTGTACCGCTAGTTGGCGATCAAGCCTGGTAAGAACATTCTAGATTAATTTTATTCAATAAATATAATGCTCGGTTTTGCCGGGCTTTTTATATTTTTAGCGCATGAGTCAAGAATTTTATCATAACAATATAAAGGCAGTTCGGGAAACAATCGGTAGTTTGGAGAAGCAGATCACCAAGAATTCTTTCCTGCGATTGGCGATTATGATCGGTGGTGGAATATTGGTGTTCCAACTTTTTAAGACCAATAATATATTCCTTGTTGTGGGGACAATTATTGGTATTATTTTGCTGTTTGTCTACCTGGTCTTTCGGCATAGCAAGATTGAGCGAAAGCTACAAGAGGCCAAGGTCTTTCTAGAGATCAACGAGAATGAAATCAAGATGATCGAAGAGCATCAGAATATGTATGCTAACGGGGCAGAGTTTGAAGATCCGAAGCATCCCTATACAGGTGATTTGGATGTTTTTGGTCAGCATTCTTTATTTGAAAAGATCAACCGCTGTGCTACTAAAGATGGTATTTCTTCGCTTGCTTCCTGGTTGCTGAAGGCGTCGCATCGGGAGGATATTTTGGCTCGGCAATCGGCATCAGCAGAGTTGAGTCAGGATCCCGAGCATCTGCAGACGTTTCAAACGAAGATGCTTTTTAATTTGGGTTCCAAGGTTAACTTAAGGACATACATTCAAAGTTATTTCCACGACAAGTCGATGGCTTTTGGGAATGCTTTTATGCGCCTATATGTGCCGATTGCGCCGTGGATTTTCGTTGCAGGCATACTTGTATCCTTATTTGTTTTTAATATTGCTTCCTATCTGATCGCTTTAGCGATTGTACATTTGCTGTGGACAATGAGTCAGGGCGGAAAGGTAAGTCAGTTTTCCAACAAGATTGATAAGATTGGTGTATCACTCATTGCTTTTGCAGACGCGATCAAACTGATGGAAGACAGAACCTATCAGAGTGAGCTCAACAAGGAATTGCAAACGCAGCTGCAGCTGAAGGAAGGTGATAAGAAGCTTTCCGCGGTAATTCGTGAGCTAGGGCAGTTGATCGATAAGCTCGATGCGAGAAACAACATGTTGGTCGGAGCCATCTTGAATATGTTGTTCTTATGGGATTTTAAGCAGGTGATGGCAATCAATAAGTGGAAGGATAACTATCAGGATACGATAATCTCAGGATTTGATGCAATCAGTACCTACGAAGCTTTGATTTCATTGGCAATATTGCGCTATAATTTCCCGGAATGGGTTCAGCCGGAGATTAAAGAAGATTTTCTATCGGATAAACTGCATGCAAAGGATGTAAATCACCCGTTGATCGATGTGAATAAAGCGGTTGCTAATGATTATGATGCTCATGATCATCAAATTGCTTTAATTACGGGATCCAACATGGCTGGTAAAAGTACGTTCTTGCGTACCGTAGGGATAAATGCGGTTTTGGCGTATGCTGGGGCGGTGGTTTGTGCTAGCGAGTTTTCTATCCCGATTTATGAATTGGTAACCTACATGCGTATCAAAGATTCGTTAAACGAGAGTACATCAACCTTCAAGGCGGAGTTGGATCGGATGAAGTTTATCTTGGAGCGCGTGGAGCAGATTCCTGCGAGTTATTTCTTGATTGATGAAATGCTACGTGGAACAAACTCGGTCGATAAGTACTTGGGGTCGAAAGCGATTATTAAAAAGCTGATAGGCTTAAATGGTAAGGGGATGTTGGCGACGCATGACTTGCAGTTGGCGGAGATGTCGAAAGACTATCCACATGCTTTAAAGAATTACCATTTTGATATTCAGGTTCAGGGTTCAGAGATGTTGTTCGACTATAAGTTGAAGGACGGTCCATGTACTATTTTTAATGCTTCCTTGCTGTTAAAGGGCATCGGCGTAGTTGTTGAAAATGAAAATTAGCCCTACCTTTGCGGTCTCAAATAATAAAATGACAGTTCAAGAACGTATCGACGCTAGTGAAACACGCATTGCGATGACTGTGTTTCCTTTCCACACGAACCACCACGACACTCTTTTTGGTGGAAAAGCATTGGCAATGATGGATGAGGTTACTTTTATGTGTGGTACCCGCTTTTGCCGTAAACAATTAGTTACCGTTTCGACGGATAAGATCGATTTTCATAAGGCTATCCCTTCAGGAAGCATCGTTGAAGCTGTTGCGAGGGTTGAATCTATCGGTCGCACTAGCTTAAAGGTTTTCGTAGAGATCTATGTAGAAAATATGTACCATGACGGCCGAGAACTGGCCATTCAGGGACGTTTTACATTTGTTGCGCTCGATGATAATAAAAAGCCTATCCCGGTGTTGGAAGGGCTAGACGTTAAGGATTAATTTTATATTAGTCAATCTTTGCGCGCTCATATTGATGCGCCCAAGCTAAGTCGACAGATAAATCTTTAGCCCATTGATATACGAGATGCGGATCTCTTAAGAAAGCTCTCGCGATAAGTACAAAGTCAGCATGTCCATCTTCAATAATTTGATTTGCTTGCTGAGCAGAGTTGATAAGTCCTACCGAACCGGTGATTAGACCGGTTTCTTTTTTGATATGGCTCGCGAATGGAACCTGATATCCTGCTTCTACAGGGATCTTTTGCCAGTGTACCGCTCCACCGGTAGAAACATCGATAACTTCCACGCCAGCGTCTTTTAATCGATTCGCCAATGCTGTGGACTGTTCTAAGTCCCAACCGCCCTCGGCCCAATCTGTCGCCGAGATCCTGACCCACAGCGAGTGCTCATCGCCCAGTGTATTTTTAACTGCTTCCACAATTTCCAAAAGCAAACGGATGCGGTTTTCAAAGCTTCCGCCATATTCATCCTGACGATTGTTTATCAATGGCGATAGAAATTGATGGATCAAGTAGCCATGTGCAGCGTGGATTTCGAGAATCTGATAACCCGCCTGTACCGCGCGTTCGGCAGCGTCAGCAAAGTCTTTCACGACCTGCTGAATCTCCACTATACTTAAAGCTTTCGGAGGAAAGTCATTTTCATGATAGGGGATATCACTGGATGAAACAGTCTGCCAGCCGTGCTCATCGTCGGGCGCAAACTGATTTCTACTGATCCAGGGCTTATCCGTGCTGGCCTTTCTGCCTGCATGCGCTAGCTGTATCCCCGGAATGCTGCCCTGCTCTTTGATGAAATCCGTAATCTCCCTATATTTTGCAATATGCTCATCTTTCCAAATCCCTAGATCACCATCGGAAATCATTCCCTCCGGACTAACCGCTGTCGCTTCCTGGATAATAGCACCCGACTTCCCGATAGCATACTGCCCCAGATGTACCAAGTGCCAATTATTAGCATAGCCATCCTCCGCAGAATACTGACACATCGGCGATACGACTATTCGATTGGAAAGGGAGATGTTTTTTAGGGGTAAAGTCTTGAAAAGCATAGTTGGAGTAGATATTAGATTTTAGACATTAGATGTAAGATGCAACGCTTTAGCTAGTTTATGTTACATAAGAGAATTTAAAGCTCTTTTTAGTGAATCAGATGCATTCTCCCTTCAGCTAAAGATAACAATATATAACAAAAGTGAGACGGGCTAATTAAAAACAAAAGTACAGTACGGTTTTACGACGCCAGAATCCACTGGATCGGCTCTAAAGTCTAAAATCTACTGTCTAATATCTAAACTAGTATCTAACCACCGGTTCTAAATTCTTCAATTCTTCCTCCGAGAACAGTTTATAGTGGATTTTGAAGGTTTTTCCGAGTGGAGTTTCCAGGGAGAAGCCTCCCGGTCCGAAGCCATCGAGTACGTCGAGGGTGAAGTGGGAGTATTGCCAATATTCGAAGAGATCTCTATCGATCCAGAATTCATAGCCTTCGACCAGCCCGATCATCGCATCGTTCATGCGAGGGTAGAATCCGCCCTTTTCGAAGCATTGCGGTTGTGTCCCTTCGCAGCAACCTCCTGCTTGATAGAACATTAATGGGCCGTGTTTTTCGGATAATTCCTTGATCAGCTCTTTGGCTTTGTCTGTTGCGTCTATTCTTGAAATCATGTCGTATAGTATAAGAAAGGGGTTACCTAAATAACCCCTTACCCGATTGTATGTTTGATCTTTTAAAAGAATCCTAATTTTTCTTTGCTGTATGAAATCAGCATATTCTTCGCCTGACGATAGTGTGCTAACATCATTTTGTGGTTTTCGCGGCCAATACCCGACTGCTTGTAGCCACCAAATGGTGCGCCTGCAGGGTAGGAGTGATATTGATTGACCCATACACGTCCAGCTTGGATTGCGCGCGGTACCTGATAAAGCTCATGGGCGTCGCGTGTCCAAACGCCGGCTCCTAATCCGTAGATGGTGTCGTTTGCAATAGCAATTGCTTCATCCACGTCTTTAAAAGTTGTTACAGCAAGCACTGGCCCGAAGATCTCTTCTTGGAAAATACGCATCTTGTTGTGCCCTTTGAAAAGCGTCGGCTTGATGTAGTAACCTTCCTCTAGACCTTCGCCTAGGTTATTCTCATCACCTCCAGTCAATACCTCAGCGCCTTCTTCCTTACCCAATTTAATGTAAGACATTATCTTGTCTTTTTGGATTTTTGAAGCTTGAGCTCCCATCATCACGGTAGGGTCTAATGGATCGCCAACTTTAATCTGATTGACACGCTCTACAACGCGTTCGATGAATTTATCATAGATATCTTCCTGAATTAATAACCTTGACGGACAGGTACAGATTTCACCCTGATTCAAAGCAAAAAGAACAGCGCCTTCGATCGCTTTATCCAAGTAAGAATCATCTTCATCCATCACCGAAGAGAAGAAGATATTTGGCGATTTACCACCCAACTCTAAGGTTACAGGGATAATATTCTCCGTCGCATATTGCATCACAAGACGTCCCGTTGCGGTAGATCCTGTAAATGCTGCTTTGTTGACGTCTGGATGTGTCACTAAATGGCGACCTAACTCTGAGCCAAATCCATTCACAATGTTAATCACACCGGCCGGGATGAGGTCGCCAATTAGTTCCATTAAAACAAGGATAGACGTAGGGGTGCTTTCTGCTGGTTTAAGAACTACCGTACAGCCAGCTGCTAATGCTGGGGCCAGTTTCCAAACGGCCATCAATATCGGGAAGTTCCACGGGATAATCTGTGCAACAACGCCTATCGGCTCGTTCACTATCAGCGATACAGTGTTTGCGTCCAATTCGGATAATGAACCCTCTTCCGCACGGATAACACCCGCAAAATAGCGGAAATGATCAATTGCTAATGGGATATCCGCATTCAGCGTCTCACGAACTGCTTTCCCGTTGTCGATCGTCTCAACGATCGCTATCTTTTCCAAATTTTCTTCAATACGATCAGCAATCTTATTCAAGATGATGCTGCGCTCTGTCGCTGAGGTTTTACCCCAGGTTTCAAATGCTTTTTTGGCCGCAGCAACTGCTTTATCGATGTCTTCTTTTGTTGAATGGGCAACCTGTGTAAACGGCTTGCCGTCTAATGGAGAGATGTTATCAAAATACTTTCCTTGCGAAGGTGCTTCAAATTTTCCGTTAATGTAATTGTCATATCGTTCTTTGAACGATGGTCTTGCTAGTGCGCTCATATTATCGTTTTATCAAGTTTACGTTTTGAATTATTTCAAATTTAAGGGGATCGAAATTTTGACAATAGCATTATCCTCGCAGACAATAGCATTATTCTATCAAGCCGTATTATTATTCATATCCGCCTATTATTATACATAATCAGCAAGTTATGGTTTTAGAATATGAATAGATTTTATATATTTGGTAAGCAACCAATTATAAAATGTGTGTGATATGAGCGGAAAAAATCTAATTCGTGCTCTCCCCTTTTCCAAAGAAAAGGAGTTGAGTACATTGGTTGAAAACAGACGAGCTTTTACTCTTGATAATTTCGAATTGAACATCTACGAAACTTATCAAGCGAGCAGTCTTGTGCCATTGCAATTCAGTGATATGGTCATTATTAATATGCTGAAGGGCAAGAAAGTCATGCATGTGAACGACATGCCTGCATTCGATTATTTTCCGGGCGAAACGATTGTATTACCAGCAGCGAAGCCGATGGAGATCGACTTTCCAGAAGCTGCCCTTCAAGACCCTACACAATGCACTGCTTTAGTCGTCTCAGCTGATAAGATAGAGCAAACACTGAATTATCTAAACGAAAGCTATCCGAAAGAGAATAAGAATATACCATGGAATCTTTCTTGGGAGAATGTGCATTTCGCCAATACAAGCGAGATTGCCTCGCTAACGGATCGCTTGTTTAGCACGATGATAAGCACAGACCCTTTAAAGGATGTGTTATCCGATATGCTGTTTAAGGAGCTTTTAGTGCGTATCATTCAACAACAGAAGCTATCGACCGTCGCGACTTCCACAAAAACACAGGGGAGTGGCTTGCTTGCACATATACGAAACTTTATCACCTCAAATATCAACGATAAGCTAACTGTTGATCAACTGAGCAAGCATGTGAATATGAGCAAGGCGAGTTTATTTCGCGTGTTCAAGGAAGAGGTGGGAATTACGCCTATGGAGATGGTGATTCAGGAGCGCTTGAACAAAGCAAAGGAGCTTCTACGAACAAAACTCTCCGTAAAAGAGGTGTGTTATGCCTGCGGATTTTCCGACGTCAACTACTTTGTACGCATATTCCGCAAGCGAGAAAATATGACTCCAGGAAACTATCAGCGGCGTGCAGAAACTATCGTTTCATAGCGCGGTCAAGCTCTCTTTTAGACTCACGTTCTTTAATGCTATCGCGTTTGTCGAAATCTTTCTTACCCTGTGCTAGTGCAATTTCAATCTTAGCATAACCGCGTTCATTGACGAAAATGCGAAGAGGAACAATTGTAAATCCTTTTTCCTCGCCCTTTTCGCGGAGCTTTTTAAGCTCTTTCTTCGTTAATAGAAGTTTCCTATCGCGTTTAGCTTCGTGATTGTAAAAAGATCCGAACGAGTATTCTGCAATGTGCATGTTACGAATGTAAAGCCCGTCTTCGAAAAATGCGCAAAAACTATCGTTAATATTGGCTTTACCTTGACGGATGGACTTAATCTCAGTTCCCAATAAAGCAATGCCTGCGACATAGCGATCCAACAAGTGGAATTCGAAGGATGCGCGTTTGTTTTTTATATTAACTGTTGATGAAATTGCCATTTTGTCCGTTTCGTTTGAAGCACAAAGGTAATAATTTAGGAAAATTAGCAAAACAATCGTTGTTTTAATACTAAACAATCTGTTAATATTAATTTAATTTTATGATATTTATATGTCAAATTAAAACTAAATTGAGGTTTAAGTTTTGTATGTTTGCGACGATTTTTTGTATCAAAAGGTAAAAGTTACACTTATATTATTTGTAGTTAGGCGTAGTTTTGTACCTTTGTGGGATTTTTGACGTTTTTTGTTAAAAGTTCAAAAAGTAAATATTATTGAGAATATAGATACCTGACGAATGAGCAAGGGAAAATTAAACGAAAGAACCGCACGGTTTTTAAATGGCGAACTAGGGGATATTAAATCCAAAAACTTATACGCTTATTTTAGACCTATACAATCTAAGCAGGACACTGAGGTTATTATTGATGGCCAAAGAGTGTTAATGTTTGGATCAAATTCCTACCTAGGTTTAACGACTGATCCACGTATCATTCAAGCTTCGCAGGATGCTCTTGCGAAATACGGTACGGGATGTGCTGGCTCTAGATTTCTTAATGGTACCCTAGATATCCACGTGGAACTGGAAGAAAAATTAGCAGATTACGTTGGTAAAGATGCTGCAATTCTTTTCAGTACCGGATTTCAATCGAACTTAGGCCCATTATCATGCCTGACTGGCCGTAATGACTATATTCTTTTGGACGAACGCGACCATGCATCGATTATTGATGGTAGCCGTTTGTCTTTCTCTAAAGTAATTAAATACGCACATAATAATATCGACGATCTTCGTGATAAGATGTCACGTCTTCCGGAAGAAAGCTTTAAGTTGATCGCAACAGACGGTATCTTCAGTATGGAAGGTGACATCGTTAAATTACCTGAACTTGTTCAAGTAGCTAACGAATTCGACGCAGCGATATTGTGTGATGATGCACATAGTTTGGGAGTAATTGGCGAAAAGGGTGCAGGTACTGCCTCTCATTTCGGCCTTACTGAAGATGTTGACCTCATCATGGGAACATTCAGTAAATCCTTAGCTTCGTTAGGTGGATTTGTTGCCGCAGATAAGGATACCATCGAGTACTTGAAACATAGAGCTCGCTCTTTGATGTTCAGTGCAAGTATGACTCCTGCTTCAGTAGCGTCTACTTTGAAAGCTTTGGAAATTATTCAAACTGAACCTGAACATATCGAGAAACTGTGGGCTAACACCAACTACGCTAAAAAACTATTATTAGACAGCGGTTTTGACTTAGGTGCAACTGAAAGTCCGATCTTACCAGTTTTTGTTAGAAACAACGAAAAAACTTATATTGTTACCAAGATGTTGCAAGACGACGGCGTATTTGTTAACCCAGTCGTTGCTCCTGCAGTTCCAGCGGAAGAATCGTTAATTCGCTTCTCCTTGATGGCCACTCATACTTTCGATCAGATCGATGAAGCCGTAGAGAAATTAGCGAAGGTATTCAAGGCGCTGGAAGTTGAAACTTTTATTGGATAATAAAGCATTAAACCTGTGATTACGATTGTTCCTGTAGAAACGAAGCGTCAGCGTGCGAGTTTCATCGATTTCCCGCACGACCTCTATGAGGGAGACCCAAACTACGTTCCTGAGTTGTTCTTAGGGCAGGATGATATGCTTAATCCAAAGAAACATCCTTTCTACAAGCATTCACAGGCACAACCCTTTTTAGCATATCAAGATGGCAAAATTGTGGGGCGTGTGCTGGCGATCTACAATGTCAATCACAATAAATTTAACCATGTTAATGAAGGGCAATTCGGTTTTTTTGATGCCATCAACGATCAAGAAGTTGCCAATAAATTGCTCGAAACGGCAACTGCATGGGTAAAAGCAAAGGGCGCCACCAACATTGTGGGGCCTATTAATTTGTCGACAAACGATACTTGTGGTCTGTTGGTTGAAGGTTTCGACCGACCTCCAATGGCCATGATGCCATATAATTTCCCTTATTACATCGATCTGATAACGAATGCGGGCTTTGAAAAGAAAGAAGACCTTCGGGCCTATCTTGTCAATAAAGCTGGCGCTAGCCACCGCTCGGTGTTACTTTTGGATAAGCTCGAAGCTCGTTTGGAGCGCTCAGGCATTATCCTTCGCCAAATTAATCTGAAAGATTTTAAGAACGAAGCGGAACGTATCAAGGTGGTTTACAATAAAGCTTGGGATAAGAACCTGGGTTTTGTACCCATGACTGATGATGAGTTTTTCTACGTAGCGAAGGACCTAAAAATGATCGTCGATCCGAAGTATTGTATCCTTGCTCAAAAGGGCGATGAGATCGTCGGCTTTGCACTAGGAGTGCCTAATATCAACGAAATATTGATCAATATTAAGCGCGGTAGGTTGCTTCCTACCGGTATATTCAAATTACTGTTCGGTAAAAAGAATATCAAATCGCTTAGAGTACTCATGCTGGGAGTTCTGGATAATTACCGTAAGCTAGGTATTGAAGCCTGTTTATACGGTCGTATCATCAAAAATGCGATGCCCTCGGGTATTGTAGAGGCAGAATGTTCTTGGATGTTGGATCACAATTACATGATGAATCACGCTATTGAGCAAATCAATGCAGATTTCTACAAACGGTATCGTCTGTACGAAAAAGCAATATGAAAAAGAAAATCTTCATTACTGGTGCGAGCGGATTTGTAGGTTCTCACTTGGTAGAGGCTGCCCAAAACTTGGGACTGGAGGTGCATGCTGCAGTAAGATCGAGTAGTGTAACAGACCAAATAGCGCCTTTTGTCGATAAATTCGTCTACCCAAATCTGGGGGATGTCGAAAATCTTAAACATTTATTTGAAGAGGAACAATACCACTATATCATCCATGCCGCGGCAATGACCAAGGCGAAAGATGAGAAACAAATGAACAAGGTGAACGTCGATTACACCGAAGCTATCCTCCATGCGGCTACAACGGCACAAATCCCATTGGAACGTGTCGTGTATGTGAGCAGCTTGGCGGCGGTCGGACCAATTGCTTTCAATAGTGAGAAACTAATCGACGAATCTTTCCCTTATCGTCCTGTTACAGTTTATGGGCGCAGCAAGCGCGCATCGGAATTAATGATTCGCGAGAAGTTTGCGGATAAACCGGTTTCTGTATTTAGACCAACAGCAGTATACGGCCCTCGTGAAAAGGATATTTTCATATTGTTTGATACCATGAATAAGGGGCTCGACCCATATATCGGGCGAAACCCGCAGAAATTGAGTTTCATTTATGTGAAAGACCTTTGCGACGTTCTGTTGCAAGGATGTGTGGTGAAGCAAAACGCTTTACAATTTTACAATATCTCCGATGGCCTCATTTATTCACGATATGCCATGGCCGATATCTTTAAGTCTACATTAAAAAAGCGCCTTTTTCGTATACACGTGCCGTTGTCACTGATTAGGTTCGTCGCACAGGTATCGCAAAGGCTATACAAGAATTCTAGTAAAACACCGGTTCTTTATCCGGAGAGGTTAGGGGAGTTGACGGCCGAAAACTGGGGCTGTAATATCAGTCATGCAGTCAAAAACCTAGGTTTTAATCCTCAATATGATTTGGAAAGAGGACTGACGGAGAGTTTAAATTGGTACAAAAGCCATAAATGGCTATAAAAAATAGAAGTGATGAGTGAAGAGAAAATCAACAAAAAGTTGTTTCAGGATAGAAAACGCACAAATATCTTGGCCAATCCGGAACAAAGACTGATAACCTATTTAGTGCCGCGGATTCCAAACTGGATTTCTTCGGACGGGTTAACGGCAATAGGCTTGTTTGGATCTTTGATGATTATGGGCAGCTTCTTATTGGCAGAATATGTTCACATTAACTACCTGCTCTTGGGTATTGTCGGTTTCTTCGTGCAATGGTTCGGCGATTCCTTAGATGGTCGAATTGCGTTCTACCGAAATAAATCCAGAAAGTGGTACGGATTCGCGCTAGATATTGTGATGGATTGGGTAAGTACCGTATTCATTGGATTGGGCTATGTTTTCTATGCGCCGGGCGATTTTAAATATCTTGGCTTTACGTTGGTGGCGCTGTATGGTTGGGCAATGATCATTTCACAGTTGAGATATCGCATCACTGATAAATACACGATCGATGCCGGACTTTTGGGTCCTACAGAGATTCGTGTGATTATTTCTGCAGTCCTTGCGCTCGAGGTATTTGTTCCTGGCTCCATCAATTATAGCGTTTTAGGAATCTGTATTATTTTATTCTTCATTAATCTGGGCGATACCAAAAAACTTTTGGATCTTGGAGATATTAAAGATGCTGAGGAAAAAGCAGCAAAATTAAAGGAAGGTCAAGAGGCTTAAGATCATAAGGGATGACAGCAAAAGTTAGAGAATTTCTGAAGGTTCAGCTGTCTGCCTTTATCGGCGGCTTGTCTGACTTTGGTATCTACACATTCTGTTATACCGTCCTGAAGTACACTGCACCGTTCTCCAATGTCATTAGCGGCAGCTTAGGCGCCATTGTCAACTTTACGATCAACCGGTACTGGTCATTCAACAGCCGAGCACAATCGATAGGGAGCCAACTCTGGAAATTTATCATTGTGGTTCTTGGAAGCATCGGCCTGAAATCATTAGGAATACACATATTCGTCGATTTAATGCATTGGCATTTCTTGCTCTCCAAAATGATTGTAGAGATCGTCGTGTCCCTAGGCTTTAATTTCACTTTACAGAAGTATTGGGTGTTTCGAAAATAATTGACGATTATTAAAAGATAATTCATAGAGCTGGCAAATTCATTTGCTAGCTTTTTGTTTGGTCTTGAGTCAGGAAAGGAAAGGTGAAAGGATGGGTAGTATGTTATTGTCTTGAACCAGGAAAGGAAGGGTGAAAGGATGGTAGTATGTTATTGTCTTGAACCAGGAAAGGAAGGATTTAAGGATTATCAGGATCCTGTATTGTAGCGGATATTACGCCATAGGTCTTAATACTAACTACTAACTACTAACTACTAACTACTAACTACTAAGTACTAAGTACTAACTACTATTCGATAGCTCAAAGCCCTTTCAAACCCAATGCAAACCCAATACAGACCCCAATCAAACCCGCTCGGGGAGGGCTATGAAAGGGGAGTGCATGAGGTCTGCATTAGGTTTTCCCTGACGCGTACCCCATCTTCTCTCGAAGAAAGCCTCATTTCTTTCTGCCCTAAGCCCGTCATTTTCCCCTTGCAGCCCCCAAAACAGCCCAAGACAAGTCTATCCCAACATTTCTGAGATAAATTATTGTTCACATTGTTAGCGAGTTACGACATCGGCCTAAAAATATTCGTTTGCAGGTCTTGGAAGTATGGGTTATTTGTCCCTATCTTTGCACCACTCCGCAAGGGAGGGACGGCCGAAACGGCCATGACATCGGGAAGGAAAGAGCGAGATATCCGCTGCTGAAAAGCAAGAGATTTCGACCTCAAAAAAGAGCTTCAAAAAATATTTTAAAATAAATTTTGGAGATTCAAAAAAACCTTCTACCTTTGCAGTCCCAACTACGGGGAACGGCTGAGAGCGCAAGGCTCGAAGCTTACAAAACTGAAAGCTTGAGTGCCACGGAAACAAGGCGCACAACATAAGAAAAGCGGAAGCGAGATGCGGAAGCGAAAAGTTCTTTAAGAAATAATGATCATGTAGCGCAGCGAGTAGACGCAAGTCGAAAGTTGAACAAGAAGATTTTAATAAATCAATTCAACCAGATCGGAACCAGGGAAACAGATATTTAAATAAAGACAATTCTATTTATTATAAATAGTCTTGATCTTACACTTCATTTTACAATGGAGAGTTTGATCCTGGCTCAGGATGAACGCTAGCGGCAGGCCTAATACATGCAAGTCGAACGGGATCCAAGTGTTAGCTTGCTAACATTTGGTGAGAGTGGCGCACGGGTGCGTAACGCGTGAGCAACCTACCCATATCAGGGGGATAGCCCGAAGAAATTCGGATTAACACCGCATAAGACTACGAGATGGCATCATCAAGTAGTTAAATATTTATAGGATATGGATGGGCTCGCGTGACATTAGCTAGTTGGTGAGGTAACGGCTCACCAAGGCGACGATGTCTAGGGGCTCTGAGAGGAGAATCCCCCACACTGGTACTGAGACACGGACCAGACTCCTACGGGAGGCAGCAGTAAGGAATATTGGTCAATGGACGGAAGTCTGAACCAGCCATGCCGCGTGCAGGATGACTGCCCTATGGGTTGTAAACTGCTTTTGTCGAGGAATAAACCTATCTACGTGTAGATAGCTGAATGTACTCGAAGAATAAGGATCGGCTAACTCCGTGCCAGCAGCCGCGGTAATACGGAGGATCCGAGCGTTATCCGGATTTATTGGGTTTAAAGGGTGCGTAGGCGGCACTTTAAGTCAGGGGTGAAAGACGGCAGCTTAACTGTCGCAGTGCCTTTGATACTGAAGTGCTTGAATGCGGTTGAAGACGGCGGAATGAGACAAGTAGCGGTGAAATGCATAGATATGTCTCAGAACACCGATTGCGAAGGCAGCTGTCTAAGCCGTTATTGACGCTGATGCACGAAAGCGTGGGGATCGAACAGGATTAGATACCCTGGTAGTCCACGCCCTAAACGATGATAACTCGATGTTTGCGATATACCGTAAGCGTCCAAGCGAAAGCGTTAAGTTATCCACCTGGGGAGTACGCCCGCAAGGGTGAAACTCAAAGGAATTGACGGGGGCCCGCACAAGCGGAGGAGCATGTGGTTTAATTCGATGATACGCGAGGAACCTTACCCGGGCTTGAAAGTTACTGAAGGATGCAGAGACGCATCCGTCCTTCGGGACAGGAAACTAGGTGCTGCATGGCTGTCGTCAGCTCGTGCCGTGAGGTGTTGGGTTAAGTCCCGCAACGAGCGCAACCCCTATGTTTAGTTGCCAGCATTTAAGGTGGGGACTCTAAACAGACTGCCTGCGCAAGCAGAGAGGAAGGCGGGGACGACGTCAAGTCATCATGGCCCTTACGTCCGGGGCTACACACGTGCTACAATGGATGGTACAGCGGGCAGCTACATAGCAATATGATGCCAATCTCGAAAAGCCATTCACAGTTCGGATCGGGGTCTGCAACTCGACCCCGTGAAGTTGGATTCGCTAGTAATCGCGTATCAGCAATGACGCGGTGAATACGTTCCCGGGCCTTGTACACACCGCCCGTCAAGCCATGAAAGCTGGGGGTACCTAAAGCATGTAACCGCAAGGAGCGTGTTAGGGTAAAACCGGTAATTGGGGCTAAGTCGTAACAAGGTAGCCGTACCGGAAGGTGCGGCTGGAATACCTCCTTTCTAGAGCCTGATTCCGGCTCGTCTGCGCAACATTTGATCGTTAAGATAAGAAACACATTAGAAGAAAGTACCTGCCCAGCGTAAGTTGGCATGGTATCTTGAGAAGATGAGGAATTTAAGCTAGTCCCGTAGCTCAGTTGGTTAGAGCACTACACTGATAATGTAGGGGTCAGCAGTTCAAATCTGCTCGGGACTACCATAATGACACGATGGGGAATTAGCTCAGCTGGCTAGAGCACCTGCCTTGCACGCAGGGGGTCAACGGTTCGAATCCGTTATTCTCCACAAGTCATCGAAGATGACAGATGTGAGACATCAGACAACAGACATTAGAGCCTATATGGCGCACTAGGGTCTACCATCTAATATCTACCATCTATTATCTAAAGAAGACAAAGAGTTCTTTGACATATTGGAAGAAAAGAGACACAAGAGAAGACAACAGAAGCTTTTTCTACTTGTAGAATAAGCGAAAGCAACCTATCACTTAGCAAAAGGGGTGATAGCGTGAAGAAAGTAAATAAGGGCACACGGGGGATGCCTAGGCTCTCAGAGGCGATGAAGGACGTGATAAGCTGCGATAAGCTACGGGGATTGGCAAATGCGATTCGATCCGTAGATTTCCGAATGGGGCAACCTAATATACTGAAGGTATATTGTATAATACGCGAACGCGCCGAACTGAAACATCTAAGTAAGCGTAGGAGGAGAAAATAATAATGATTTCCCAAGTAGTGGCGAGCGAACGGGAAAGAGCCCAAACCCATATTGTTACGGCAATATGGGGGTTGTAGGACCACGACATTGTACTGTGCTATGAACTGGAAGCAGGTGGGAAACTGCGCGATATGGGTGATAGCCCCGTACAGGTAAAGAATACAGGCATAGTGGTATCCTGAGTACCGCGGGACCGGAGAAATCCTGTGGGAATCTGCCAGCACCATCTGGTAAGGCTAAATACTCCTGAGAGACCGATAGTGAACCAGTACCGTGAGGGAAAGGTGAAAAGAACCTCGAACAGAGGAGTGAAAAGAACCTGAAACCGTGTGCTTACAAGCGGTCGGAGCGGAGCGATTCCGTGACGGCGTGCCTTTTGCATAATGAGCCTACGAGTTACTCTTGTCCGGCAAGGTTAATTGATTAAGTCAAGGAGCCGAAGCGAAAGCGAGTCTGAATAGGGCGCATAGTCGGATGAGGTAGACGCGAAACCTTGTGATCTACCCTTGGGCAGGTTGAAGGTGCGGTAACACGTACTGGAGGACCGAACCGATAAACGTTGAAAAGTTTCCGGATGACCTGAGGGTAGGGGTGAAAGGCCAATCAAACTGGGAAATAGCTCGTACTCCCCGAAATGTTTTTAGGAACAGCGTCGGCATTGAGTCTAGCAGAGGTAGAGCTACCGATTGGGTGCGGGGGAGTCAAATCCTACCAAATCCAGACGAACTCCGAATGCTGTTAGATATGGCCGGCAGTGAGGCTTTGGGTGCTAAGGTCCAAGGCCGAGAGGGAAAGAACCCAGACCATCAGCTAAGGTCCCTAAATGTAGTCTAAGTTGAACTAACGAGGTCCGGTTGCCCAGACAGCTAGGATGTTGGCTTGGAAGCAGCCATTCATTTAAAGAGTGCGTAACAGCTCACTAGTCGAGCGACCGGGCGTGGATAATAAACGGGCATCAAGATTACTACCGAAGCTATGGATTGCAATTTATTGCACTGGTAGGGGAGCATTCTATAGGGGGTGAATCTGCAAGGTGACTTGTGGTGGACTTTATAGAAAAGCAAATGTAGGCATAAGTAACGATAAGGCGGGTGAGAAACCCGCCCACCGAAAGACCCAGGTTTCCTGATCAACGCTAATCGGATCAGGGTTAGTCGGGGCCTAAGGCTCATCCGAAAGGAGAACGCCGATGGACAACGGGTTAATATTCCCGTACTGTTGATAACTGCGATGTGGTGACGGAGTAGTGACACTGCCGCGAACTGACGGAATAGTTCGTTGAAGGACGTAGGTATTGGACTGGTAGGCAAATCCGCCGGTCTAGCTGAAATCTGATAGTACAGCAAACCCTCGGGGGCGCTGATAGTGCAGGTAAGCAGACTTCCAAGAAAACCCGCTAAGCTTCAGGTTATCAACACCCGTACCGCAAACCGACACAGGTGGTCGAGGAGAGAATCCTAAGGTGCTCGAGTGAATCATGGCTAAGGAACTCGGCAAAATGGCCCTGTAACTTCGGGAGAAGGGGCGCTTCCTCCAGCGATGGAGAAGCCGCAGTGAAAAGGCCCAGGCGACTGTTTAGCAAAAACATATGGCTTTGCGAAATCGAAAGATGAAGTATAAGGCCTGACACCTGCCCGGTGCTGGAAGGTTAAGAGGGGATGTCATCCGCAAGGAGAAGCATTGAATCGAAGCCCCAGTAAACGGCGGCCGTAACTATAACGGTCCTAAGGTAGCGAAATTCCTTGTCGGGTAAGTTCCGACCTGCACGAATGGTGTAACGATCTGGGCGCTGTCTCAGCCATGAGCTCGGTGAAATTGTGGTATCGGTGAAGACGCCGGTTACCCGCAACGGGACGGAAAGACCCCATGAACCTTCACTATAGCTTAACATTGAAATTGGGTACAGGATGTGTAGGATAGGCGGGAGTATGTGAAGCGGTTTCGCCAGGAATCGTGGATACAACCTTGAAATACCGCCCTTTCTGTATTCGGTTTCTAACTCGGCCGTGCCGAGGACATTGTTTGGTGGGTAGTTTGACTGGGGTGGTCGCCTCCAAAAAGGTAACGGAGGCTTTCAAAGGTAAGCTCAGTACGCTTGGTAACCGTACGAGGAGTGCAATGGCATAAGCTTGCTTGACTGTGAGACCTACAAGTCGACCAGGGTCGAAAGACGGACATAGTGATCCGGTGGTTCTGTATGGAAGGGCCATCGCTCAAAGGATAAAAGGTACTCTGGGGATAACAGGCTGATCTCCCCCAAGAGCTCATATCGACGGGGAGGTTTGGCACCTCGATGTCGGCTCGTCACATCCTGGGGCTGGAGAAGGTCCCAAGGGTTGGGCTGTTCGCCCATTAAAGTGGCACGCGAGCTGGGTTCAGAACGTCGCGAGACAGTTCGGTCCCTATCTGTTGTGGGCGTTGGAAGTTTGAGTGGATCTGACCTTAGTACGAGAGGACCGGGTTGGACGGACCGCTGGTGAACCTGTTATGCCGCCAGGTGTACGGCAGGGTAGCTACGTCCGGGATAGATAAGCGCTGAAAGCATCTAAGTGCGAAACTAGCCACGAGATGAGACTTCCTTATAGGGTCGTTGTAGATGACGACGTTGATAGGTCATAGGTGTAAAGGTTGAAAGACCAAAGCCAAGTGATACTAATAGCCCGAAGCTTTCCAATGCAGATAGTCTGTTGTCCTCTCTCTTTTTGAATCTTTTCTTCCAATAACATGTCAATGTTGGTACTTGCAAGAGTAGGTATTTCAACAAAAAGATATTCAGGTGCCTATATCGGCGGTGTCCACCTCTTCCCATTCCGAACAGAGAAGTTAAGCCCGCCAGAGCCGATGGTATTGCCGTAACAGGTGGGAGAGTAGGTCGGCGCCTATTTTTATACGAAAAGCTCGTTATCGAAAGATGACGGGCTTTTTTGGTATTTAGACTGTTAGATGTGAGATATAAGATAGTAGAGTAGGGCGCTGATTAGGCGCCTTTTTTTATGGATTGTTTTTGCGTGAAAGGGAAGGATTAGAAAGGAAAGATGAGCTTTTGATTTTTAGTTGTTTGTCTGAAAGGAAGAAATGGAACGTTTGAATTGAACCAGAAAAGGAAGGATTTGAGGATTAACAGGATCAAGCACACTTACCGTTTTTCTATGAAGTTTGTCTGAACCAGGAAAGGAAGGATGACAAGATTAGCAAGATCCTGACAATCGTTATATCCTTCCTTTCCTGGTTCAAGACATCAGAAACACTCTAATATCTTATGTCTCATATCTAATGTCTAGTAGACGCTATACTCTAATGTCTTACGTCTAATATCTAACGTCTAGCGACGCCACCCTCTAATGTCTTATGTCTGATATCTAACGTCTAATACTAAATTATCCAATTGTTTACCTATTCTGACTTTTTTCATCTATTGGTGGATGTTTTTTAATGATTGAGTGATATTTTCGATATATTGTGTCTGATTGAATTGAATACTTATTGATATAGCGGAAGCGATTTTTGTAAGATTAACAACTATTCTTGTTGATCTTTGCTCGTGTCTGGACGAGGCTTTTTCTTTATATCAATTAAACCTTTATTACTCTTTATGAAAAACCTATTAGTCCTTTTAACAATTTTTATTTTCTTCACGCAAGTTAAAGCCCAACGCCTTCCACTTGCAGATACCGCATTTATTACCAAGCATCAAATTACGGCAAACGGGCAGAAATTTCCGTACTCTGCAAAAGCGGGTACACAGCCCGTATGGGATGACAATGGCAAAGTATTAGCAACTGTACATTACACCTATTATACCCGTGATGGTATCAGCGACAAAAGCAAACGTCCCTTAGTTATTTCATTTAATGGGGGGCCAGGCTCGGGTTCGGTATGGATGCATTTGGCTTATACGGGACCTCGTTTACTTAATATCGATGATGAGGGTTATCCCTTGCAACCGTATGGGGTAAAGGAAAACCCCTATACCATTCTTGATGTTGCTGATATCGTGTATGTTGATCCCATCAATACCGGTTACTCGCGCATCCTAGATGAGAAGGCAGATCGCTCTTTATTCTTTGGCGTGAATGCTGATATTAAATACCTTGCAGAATGGATTAATACCTTCGTAACTCGCAACAACCGTTGGGCATCACCTAAGTACCTAATTGGAGAAAGCTATGGTACTACACGCGTCTCTGGATTAGCCTTAGAATTGCAAAATGTACAATGGATGTATCTGAATGGTGTTATCTTGGTTTCACCGACAGACCTTGGCTTAAAACGCGAAGGAGCAGTCGCTAAAGCGAACGTATGGCCTTATTACACTGCTGCAGCATGGTTCCACAAGCGCCTTACTCCAGAACTTCAAAACAGAGATCTGGAAGAACTATTGCCAGAAGTAGAGAGGTTTACATTGGATGAACTGTTGCCAGCAATCGCAAGAGGTTCTAGTTTATCGGTGAATGATAAAAATGCTTTGGTGAAGAAGATGGCGAGGTATTCTGGACTCTCGGAAACTATCATTGCTCAGAACAATCTGGATGTTCCTACATCCTTGTTTTGGAAAGAATTAATGCGTGATAAGGGACAAACAATCGGTCGTCTGGATTCCCGATATTTGGGAATCGACCTACGTGATGGCGGCGAACGCCCCGACTATAATGCGGAGTTGACGTCTTGGCTGCACTCTTTTACACCGGCAATCAACTATTACTACGCGAATGAGCTGAAATATAAAAGCGATGTGAAGTACAATATGTTTGGACCTGTGCATCCTTGGGATCGTAGTAACGACAATACCGGATTGAATTTGCGACAAGCCATGGCAGCAAACCCCTACCTGCATTTAATGGTGCAATCTGGATACTATGATGGTGCTACAGACTACTTCAACGCTAAATACAATATGTGGCAGATGGATCCTTCCGGAAAACTTTCAGACCGTATGAGCTTCGTAGGCTATCGTAGCGGCCACATGATGTATCTTCGAAAAGAAGATCTAATCAAAGCGAATGAGGATATTCGCCAATTTATTAAAAAGTCTCTCCCAGCTGCAGACAAAGCCGCAAAATACTAAATAGTATAAAACTTGCCAGCCCCTGAAGGGGCTGGTTATTTTAATTTATATACGATGCGATATCATTATATTCTACTTTCCCTTTTTCTTCTCCTCGGACATGCCTATGCTCAAGACCTGCTCAACGACCATAAAGCAGTCCTAGAGTTGCTTCAGAAGGAAAAAGATAAAGCCGTTAAATCATTAAACAAAGACTCAAAAGTTTCCTTTAATGATTTAAATAAACTTTTAGATTTAGGCGAATGGAACTTGGTACATACTCAGCTAAACACTAAGAACGGCCTATCAAAGGTCGACAGAGCCCTATTACTAGCAAAATATCATTGGCTGAACAACGACTTCCGCTCTAGCGAAAAAGCTGTAAAGTCACTTACAAACAAGGAACAACAAGATTATCGAGTACAGCGGACTTTCGCGCTTTTGGAAATTGAAGCTTGGGAATTGGAGCAGGCCGAGAAAAACAGTTTGAAGCTTTTAAAAAGTCATCCTGAGGATGTTGAAACTAAGCTGATCCTCGGTCGTGCTTATATGCTGCAAAAGAAATATAAGGAAGCCCTAGCTTTGGCAAATGACATGATTGCCAAACAGCCGAAGGATGCTGCAGGATATTTCCTCAAGGCTGATGTGTTTTTCTGGGATCAGAACCCCGAGGAAGCCGAAAAGGTACTTGTACAAGGTTTAGCACTGAACCCCTTAAATGCCGATGCCCGTTTCTATTATGGATATGCCATTTGGCGCCGTATCGATGCTCGGCAGCTGAACGCGATGGTCGATCAATGGGATCTAGCATTAGCGATCAATCCGCTTCACTTCCAAACGCATTGGCATCTGGGCAATGGACACACCAATTTAACCTTTGCAGACTATGTTGATGCGGACGAAAAGGCCATTCGCGCGGCCCTAGAATCGGCCGATGAAGATTTCACAGCAAACAGAATTGAAAAAGCCTTAGAAACGGTAAATAAGATCAAAGGAGACTATCCAACATCGGTTCTTCCGCAAATGCACGAGGCATCTCTGTTATATGGTGATTTTGACGCTGTAGATCGCTTTCAACGGTTGGAAAAAGCAGAACAGATCTTTCTCGATATCCTGAACAGGAAAAAGCATTATGGACCTGCTCATAATGGATTGGCAGCTGTTATCAAATCTAAGCGCATTCCATACCTCAAGAGCTATCCGACTATTATGCAGGAGTTGAAGGCTCCGAAAATCTCGAATATGGACGACTTCCTGGAGATCTTCCCCGATGTGGCTTATTACCCTGGCGATGTCGCGAAAGGCATGGCATGGAATCAGCTTTATACCTCGGTGGTCTATTTCCCATTCCTGGTCAAACAACATCGATTATTTGTTATCCCACCGCTGCATGTGGACCTGGCGCTGGCGATGAAGGCCCCATACTTCCGCTTCAACTCCACGTTCGACAACCGACAATGGATGGATATCCGAGGCGTGGGCTCCGGTGCGGCAGCAATTGAATACGTGGAACGCGGAGCATTTGAAGAACGAAATGTACTGCTGCATGAATATGTCCATCTCTTTCATGGTAGGGTATTGACGGATGAGCAGAACCGACGCATCAAAGCGCTCTATTATCAAGCGATGGAGAAAGGATTGACCCTGGATTATTATTCTCAAAATAATGAGTCTGAATATCTAGCGCAAACCTATCCGGCTTATTTTGAAAAAGTCAAAGTGCATCCACTCGACTTCAAATCGATGAACACCTTATCCGATCTTCAGCATAAGGATCCGGATATGTACAAATTCTTGGATGAATTGATCAGCAAGGAAAGGGCATACCTTGCCGGCAATCAGCAAGCCATGGCATCCAACTGGTCGCAAGTTTACCTTAATCTTGCCGAAGAGGCCGCAAAGAATGAGTATCAAGAAGCCTACAAGTTGCTGGATACCGCATTGCAATACGATAGCAAATATCTGCCGGCAATCTTAGCTTATGCGAAGTTCCATATTGGCGAAGGAAAGTTTGAAGCTGCCAAAAACAGAATAGGACAAGCGAAAGCCATAGATCCCAACTATGCACCAATCTATATGTTGACTGGTGATTTGTTGATTGCCAGCCAACCTGAAGATCAGGAAGCACAAGCCGTGGCCTATACTAAGGGCTTCGACCTCGAGCAGGATTATATGGAAAAGTCCAAAAATGCCGCTATCCTTCGAGCGTTCTATTTCGAGCGCGGAAAGTTAGAAAAGGCGATACAGGTAGCTAAATCCTATGTTGCTACTGGCTCTCAAATCTCCACGTATTTACGCGATCGTTTGAATGATCAGCGATCCTTTTATCAATGGCAGTTGGCACTGTTGGGATATGAAGATGCTGTCGACTCATTAGCCTACTTATCATCACAACGACCGCAGCACTATCCCCTTCGCATTCAGTATGTAGAAGCCCTATTAGCGAATGGCAAGGCTGAGGAAGCACTCAAAAACCTAAATGAAGTATACCGCACCTTACAGGCATCGCAAGTTAGTCGTCCGGAGTTTGAATTGCTATTGGCGGAAGCTTTTTTTCAACAGGGAGATGAAGCCAATACAGAACGCTATTTAGAAAAGCTTATGGTTCGTGATGGAGATCCTGCCCGCCTAGATCATGCCTATAATCTGCGATTAGTAAGATTGCTCGCAAAAGCCGGTAAGACAACCCAAGCGGTCCAATTCTACAAGAAACTGCCGAAAGATAATTCCTTATTGTCGCAAACTGCAGACTTCACTACGCAGGCATGGATTGCCTTTTACAA
This sequence comes from Sphingobacterium sp. BN32, assembly GCF_030503615.1. Lineage (NCBI taxonomy): Bacteria > Pseudomonadati > Bacteroidota > Sphingobacteriia > Sphingobacteriales > Sphingobacteriaceae > Sphingobacterium > Sphingobacterium sp. BN32. Next base: position 3,022,249 of record NZ_CP129963.1, on the reverse strand, counting down.
TAAGGAAGAAGACAAAGCCATAGCCTATGCGACGCAGGCCCTGGATCTGTATGCGTACAACGTAGAAGCCTTTCAACTTTTGACACAAATCAGTAAAAAACAATCAAAACTGGAAAATATTTTAACGAAATACCGTGGTAATATGGTAATTAAACTAAAATTATAGCATTTTTATCTCTTTAACTTATTTATATGAATATATACGAATTAATATCTATAGGCTTATATATGCTGCTGATGATTCTCATCGGTCTGTATTCCTATAAAAAATCGACCAGCAATTCCGACGAATTCCTAATCGGTGGACGTAAGATGGGAGCTGCCGTTACAGCGCTTTCGGCAGGGGCAGCGGATATGAGTGGCTGGCTTCTGATGGGATTACCCGGAGCGATGTATCTATCCGGCTTGTCAGCCTCCTGGATCGCCATCGGACTAACCATTGGAGCCTTCCTAAACTACGTTATTGTCGCGCCAAGGCTGCGCGTTTATACCGAGGTCGCTAAAAATGCCATCACTTTACCGGTGTTTTTTGAAAACAGATTCCATGATAAAACCCAGTTGCTAAAGATTGCCTCCTCGGTGTTGATCCTCGTATTCTTCACGCTGTATACATCCGCAGGGATGGTGTCTGGAGGACGATTGTTTGAATCAGCATTCAACATGGATTACTATACCGGCCTGTTCGTTACGAGCTCAGTTGTGGTGCTCTACACATTCTTAGGCGGTTTCTTAGCGGTAAGTTTAACAGATTTCGTGCAGGGTACTATTATGGTCCTCGCGCTCGTTATCCTTCCTATAGTCGTTATCACACAGATTGGTGGATTGACTGAAACGCTCGACATTATTGAAACGAAGAACTGCAATTATCTCGACCTATTCAAAGGAACGACGACCATATCCATACTATCCTTAATGGCTTGGGGCTTGGGCTACTTCGGGCAACCCCATATTCTGGTTCGCTTTATGGCTATCGAGCATGTTAAAGATATTCCGAAAGCACGTAATATCGGTATCAGCTGGATGATCTTTACGGTTGGTGGCGCCATGTTGGTTGGTCTTTTTGGCATTGCCTATTTGCAGAAGTTCGACCTCGCAACCATGCAGCGGTTTGATGGTTCAAAAGAAATAGCAGAAACGATTTTTATCCATTTGTCGAGAGTATTGTTCCATCCATTGATCGGAGGCTTTCTGTTATCAGCCATTTTGGCCGCTGTAATGAGCACCATATCCTCTCAATTATTGGTTACATCAAGCTCGATGACGGAGGATATCTACAAAACCTTTATCAATAAAAATGCTTCAGCAAAGAGTATGCTTATGATGAGCCGTGTTTCCGTTTTGATCGTTGCGATCATTGCGTTGCTACTTTCCTTAAATCCAAAAGATAGCATCCTTAATCTGGTGGGCAATGCCTGGGCAGGTTTCGGAGCCGCATTTGGCCCCTTGATTATTCTTTCACTACTTTGGAAAAGAACGACTGCAATGGGCGGATTGGCAGGCATGCTAGTTGGTGGTGCCGTCGTCCTAGGCTGGGTTTATATTCCCCATAATTATAAAGAAGTGTATGAAATGATCCCAGGGTTTATCCTTAGTTTCTTAACCATCATCGTGGTATCTTTGCTAACAAAACCAGTGAGCAAGGAAATCGAAGAAGAATTTGATGAGGTTGCAAAAATTGTAAAGAATAACTAAATCAATACCTAATCTCCGCTAAGGATTATTCGGTTCAATCGTGAAGTCTTCTTTAAGAAGCTTAAGCAACGAATCCTTCGAATAGCCCTTAGCGGATTTCATTTCTATGTCGATATATTTATCATCTACCTGATATCGATGAGCACCATAAATAGAATCGATAACCTGACTTAGTGGATATTGCCTTACGTTCAGGTTAAAAAGGCTATCGCTGGTCTCACGTACAAAAAAGAGCGTTTGCGAAGTATCCCTGAATTGGGAAACATTGATCTCCAGATCAATCTCGGCATTGTGAATCCTGGTTACAGGATTTTTAAGCAATATGATGGTACCCATCAGCGAGAAAATAAACAAATTCCAAATTCCGTAGAGCGCCCAGCTGTACACAAAACCTAGACGAACCCTAATAAAAGAGAATACAAAGCCATCTACTAGATTGGACGATACAAGCAATGCACCCAATACATAAAAAAGGGGATTGCCATTTTCGAAGTTAAATAGGTGGGCAAGGCCGTAGAAGAAAACCGAACTATAAACGAGCCAACGATAATACCTTCTATAGGTGTTGTGGGAAATAAGGAAGCGGTAAAACTTTTTATATTTCAGAAGATAACGGAAAACTGCTTCTTCGATTAAGGGGGCAAAGACGACAGCTGAAATCATGTAAATTACTGCCTCTTCGTCCGTATCGCTCTTCTTTGTAAAGACGGGGTCTAAATATTGCACGAGATGTTCTAAAGGAAGAATGATCGCTAAGATCAGAACTTTGAATAGAAATAAAGTGAAAAATACCTTACTGTAGGTATCGCTATGATAGGCAATAAGCTTCCTGTCGGAAGGGTGTAATATGAAACTCCAAAAATGTTGAAGTATCTTCAGCATGCAGTCCTAAGTTTTTCTGGTTTGGTACCGCAAAGATATCAAAAAAAACAAGCGGCGAAACATAAATAAACCCAAATATTTACCTAGTAGTAAATATTTGGGTTTATTTATTCAGTTTTTACCGAAAGAGAAAGTTAAAAATAATGCCGCTTTTGTTTCAACCATTGCCCAAGACCTTCCATACCGAATTGTTTGTCTGTGTGGAAAGGGGAAGAAAGTAAAAACAAGCAATTTACAGGTTTAGAATACTGCACATATAAAATAGATTATGTGTGTGCTTACCTATAATTTCTCAAAGACGAGCTTGCTCGCCTTTCCTTTTTCAAAATACAGACGATGGGTATTTTTAACGAAGTCGCTTTCTTTGGCTTGATAAATATCCATGAAATTATTCGGATTTCGATCTACTAATGGAAACCAGCTGTGCTGTATCTGTACCATAATTTTATGCCCTTTTTTGAAGGTATGTGCTACATCTGGCAGATTAACTTTTACCTGCGTTACTTGATTCGGGGTGAATGGCTCAGGTTCGCTGAACGAATTTCTGAATTTCCCCCGCAAAACCTCGCCACGCACCAACATTTGATAGTTCGGCATAACCACGTCCTTGCTGATGGGAGAGCTAACCGAACTGCTGTCCGGATACACATCAATCAGCTTCACGATAAAGTCTGCGTCGGTTCCCGTCATCGAAACCCATAGATCCGCCGTAACCGGACCTGCCATGGTCAGATCTTTTTCCAATACCTCGGTTTCAAAAACCATCACATCCGGACGGTTTGCTGCAAATCGTTGATCGGCGATCATGTATTCGCGCGTGCGGTTCACGATGATTCCCTCTTGCGATGGCACAGGCTTGTTTGGGTCGCTATGGTATTCGACGAAAGGCTCACCTTGCTGCGGACTGTCAGCCAGCTTACCATCTGCAGACAGGTAGAGTTCATCCTGCACGACATCCTTCGGGGGCCATTGCGAAAAATGCTGCCATTGATTCGAGCCCGAAAAATAGATGTTCGCTTCGGCAGGATTGAACGAACCTATGCCTTTGAGATGGTATTCAAAGAATGGTTTTTCAAACTTCTGCTGATAGGTAAGGCTAGTTTTTTCGCCAAATCGGATATCACCAAATGAATCACCCTCCGACCGAACCCAACCACCGTGGAACCAAGGCCCCATCACCAAAATATTATTGTTGTTCTTATTTCTTTTCTCAATCTGCTTGTACGTTTCGAACGCACCGTAAGTGTCCTCCGCATCGTATAATCCACCCACGACCATAACGGCAGGTTTAACGCTATTTAGATGCTGTGTAATCGTTCGATTCATCCAAAAGGTATCCAAGGTGCTATGCTTAGCCAGGTTGTCCCAGAACTTCACGGTATGGCTTAAGTACTTTTCCTTTAAACCGGATAGGGTAGGATTGTCCAGAAAGAATTTATACATGTCCTTTGAAGGCAGCTCAAATCCTTTCGGACCTTCTTTATCCGTAATGGGTTTCGGGCGCGGAGCATCGAAAATATACATAAAGCGAAAAGCATCTGCCAGGAACAACGCACCGCCATGGTGGAAGTCATCCCCGATGAACCAATCGGTTACCGGCGCTTGTGGCGATACAGCCTTTAGGGCCGGGTGCGAACCGATCAAACTTGCCGTGGCATAAAAGCCAGGATAGGAAATGCCATACATGCCGACCTTTCCATTATTCCCTTTTACATTTTTTACCAACCAATCGATGCTATCCCAAGTATCGGTGCTCTCATCAATCTGATGACCGTTTTCCTTCGTTCTGGTCGGACGGATATCTTCAAACTCGCCCTCGCTCATCCACTTGCCGCGCACATCCTGATACACGAAGATATAACCAAGTTGCGCCATCTCCGGGAAACTGCCCAAACTTTTCTTGTACTCATTCGCGCCGTAAGGAGCAACGGTATACGGGGTTCGGTTGAGGAGGATAGGGTACTTCTTCGATTTATCCTTAGGCGTATAGATGGCGGTGAAGAGTCGCTTCCCATCGCGCATCTTGATGTATTGCTCTGTCTTATCGTAATGTTGTTTTACATAGTCTGCTGTTTGCTCCTGGGCAATGGCGGCGATAGCCGCAAATAGCCAAATAAAACAGCATAGTAAGGCCTTTTTCATTTTTCGGTATAATTTGTTGTTAGCGTGAAAATAGCTATTTTTTATCTCATTTATTGCTTAATTTCGGAGATAATAAAAACATATCCTATGAGTATTAAAGATGGATTTCTAGTAGAACTAGAACGCGAAACCAATAGTACCCGTCGTATTATCGATCGTTTGAAAGATGAAGACCTTGCTTTTAGACCGCACGAAAAGTCTATGTCCTTAGGCGCACTAATAGGTCATGTGGTTGAGTTGCATAATTGGGTTGCAACAGCATTAACAAGAAATGACTTCAATTTGCAAACAGACTATAAACCCTTCAAACCGTCGACTGTAGCTGAACTTAAACAGGCTTTGGAAGAAGGTTTCAAAGCAAACGAGCAAACACTTAATACGTTCCCTGAAGAGGAATGGTTCAAAACATGGACTATGCGTGTTGGTGATTACGTGATTGGTGAGATGCCTAAGCTAGGCGCCCTACGTTTCGTTATCAATAACCACCTGATTCACCACCGTGGACAAGCAACTGTATATCTACGTTTGTTAGACATCCCGGTACCTGGACTCTATGGTCCATCCGCGGACGAGCAAAAATAAAGGAACGCCAAGTCTTGAATGAGTACACGACCATGTACTCCCTAATCAAACCCCTATCATAGCCCTTTCGAAGTGCTTCTGATAGGGGTTTGTATTGGGTTTGAATTGGGTTTGAAAGGGTTTAGTATCGAACGAGACTCGTAATAGTATGCTCGCAATTCCGTGTTAGGGGATGGAGAAAAGAAGATCTGGGACTTGCTCAGGTTCTGCTTTATCGATAGCGGATTGCATTCAAGTGCTTCGGAAACTTTTATTCCGATTGTTTTATTTCGTTAAACTAAGCGTTTTATCAATCTTATTGCCGTTGTAATTCGTAAATTATATTTCTATAAATCAACTATTTAGCCTTTTATTTCGGTTTTTCTACATTTTCTATGTAATGAAACTGCTGTTTACCTTGTCTTGTATATAAACGCTGAGAAAATTATGAATCAAGAAACCTTTAAAAATACAGTATTCGTCCTTAAGGATAAGCTGTATCGCTTTGCGAATAGGTTTCTGGCCCATGAGGAAGATGCGTTTGATCTGGTGCAGGAATTAATGTTGAAGCTGTGGGAAAAGCGATCGGATTTAAATCATGTAGCGAATATGGAAGCCTTTGCGATGGGCACGCTGAGGAACATGGCCTTGAACAAGATTGAAAGGGCGGGCAGGCAGGCGAAGTACCTTCAGGAGGTGCCGACTGATATTCAAGCCGAGCGATACCCGGCACTGACGCAGGAGCTTATTCTGAAATACATTGATGCCCTGCCGGAAAAACAACGCATGGTGATGTATTTAAGAGATGTGGAGGAATATGAAATAGCAGATATTTCCAAACTCTGCCAAATAGATGAAAATGCCGTTCGAGTAAATCTGTCCAGAGCGAGACAGTCTGTACGAGCGAGTTTAACAAAAGTATTCGATTATGAAGAAAGAAGAATTGGATCCATTAAGAGCTAAATACCTGCAAGGGGAAACCTCGCTGGAGGAGGAGCGCTTATTGAAGGAGCATAGTGATGATGCTTTCTTTGGAGGACTTAAAGAGCCGTCGGGAAAGATGGATTGGGATTTTGATGCCTTTATGGAGGCAACGACTGAGGACGAAGGCGAAAAGAACGCGAAGGTAATTAATCTGCCAAAACGTATCATCATGATCACGAGCATAGCGGCATCGTTGCTGATAGGCTTCCTGATCTTCCGTCCGAAGGAAAATGCGGAGCAGCAAGTTAATCCAAAGCAGATTGCGCAGCATAGCGTAAGCGAAGATCGTACGGTAGATGCTGAAACGCTGCAGCAAGTTATTCCGGAGACTCCAAAGCTGATGGAGAACCGAGTAGAAGAATCTGTTATTGCATCTATCCCTCGTTCGAAGAAAAGACCGCAAAGCTCGGTCAGGAGCGAGGCGAGCGTGAAGACGGTTGAATCCCCGGTTGAATTAGAAGAAGAGCTGTACGTGGAGGTAAATGGCGTCAGGATCTATAATGAGGAGGAGGCACTAGAAATTACGGAAACGGCATTGCGCTTAGCAACCAGCAATCTGAAGCGTGGGGCTGCGGGGTTGGAGAAAATAAAGCATTTGAATATAGAAATCTAATAAAGTGAAGATATGAAAACGATCATGTTAATCTGCGCCTTGCTTTTCGCGGGCATCGCACAAGCACAAGTCTCGAAACTGGATGATATTTTTGAGCAATACAAGGAACAAAAGGGGGTAACCAGCATTAAAATCGGTAAGCCGATGTTTAAGATGTTGAACAAAATGAACATCGACGATGCGGATTTGGAAACGATCAGACCCTTATTCAGCAAGATCAATTCGATCAAGATGCTGATTGTTGAGGGCTCTCAACCGACCTTAAAAAACGCGGTGAACAATGCTGTCGATAACCTGAAGTTTGAAGAGCTGATGGTGGTGAATTCGGAAGGCAACAAGATTAAGTTTTTGGCGAAGTCTGTAGATGGCGACCTGTTGAACAACCTGCTCTTGAGCATTGTTTCTGATGAGGACACGATCTTTATGATCCTTGACGGAGCAATGAGTTACGACGACATCAACAACCTAGTGAATAAAAACGATTAGAAAACCAAGCATTATGAAAAGAGGAATAGGATTTATTGTAGCCGTTTGCATAGGATTATTATTGCAAAGTTGTTTTGTAAAGACAAGCCCGAATATGGCCTTTATCCATAAAGGAGATATCAGTCGCAATGCGGAAGTGGTATCGGTCAAGGTGCCGGGAATTTTAATGCGCACGTTTATCCTCGGGGAGCTACGGGAGATGAAAGAGGAGGATCCGATGCTGGCGATGGCTTTGAAGAAAATCAAAAGCATTAAGCTAACGGCGATCGAAGGGGAGAAGGGGCATCGCTTACATCAGCGTTTTACGAACTACCTTGCCGATCAGAAATTTGAAGAACTGATGAGTATTTACAGTGATGGCGCCAAAGTGAGCATCAATACCTTGACTAAAGGCGACCGCATAAAGAAGATTATGTTGGGGGTCGTGGATAACGAAGATCAGGTTTTTATTGAGCTCAAATCGGACATGAGCCTTAGCGAGCTGAACCAATTGGTCGATCATTACGAGACGACGAAAGGCAAAGAGAAGAAAGAGAAAAAGACAGCAAATGCGGAAGATTTAGCATTTGCGAAATAGATTTTGTTTCAATGTTTAGTTAAGAAGAGGTCGCTCGCCAGGGCGGCCTTTTCTTTTTATGACAACTAGGCTGGCTCTGGGTTGAAGATAACTTAGATAAAATTTTCATGTTTCCATTGAAACACCAACAGGTATGAAAGTTCTTGATGGCTTTTGAAAACAGACACTTTCAGGAAAAAAAAAGGAGCGATCATTTTCGATCGCTCCTTTTTTAATATTGTTTGGCTTGGGAATTATTTAGCTAATTCTTCAGCGATTGCTTTTCCAATTTCAGCAGGAGATTCTACTACACGGATTCCGCACTCACGCATGATCTGCATTTTTGCAGCAGCCGTATCATCAGCACCACCAACGATTGCACCAGCGTGACCCATACGGCGTCCCGGAGGCGCTGTTTGTCCAGCGATGAAACCTACAACTGGTTTAGTACCGTTTTCTTTAATCCAACGAGCAGCCTCAGCTTCCATGCCACCACCGATCTCACCAATCATGATGATACCTTCAGTTTCTGGATCGTTCATTAATAATTCAATAGCTTCTTTTGTTGTAGTACCAATGATTGGGTCACCACCAATACCGATAGCTGTTGTAATTCCTAATCCTGCTTTTACCGTTTGATCTACGGCTTCGTAAGTTAAAGTTCCTGATTTAGAAACAACACCTACTTTACCTTTTTTGAAGATAAAGCCTGGCATGATACCAATTTTTGCTTCTTCAGCAGTGATGATACCCGGACAGTTAGGGCCAATTAAACGAGAGTTTTTGTCGCTCAAGTAAGATTTTACTTGAATCATATCTTTAGTAGGGATACCTTCAGTGATACAAACGATCAACGCGATTCCTGCAGCAGCAGCTTCCATGATTGCGTCCGCAGCGAATGCTGGTGGAACAAAAATAATAGATACGTTAGCACCTGTTGCATCAACAGCGTCTTGTACGGTGTTGAATACCGGACGGTCTAAATGAGATTGACCACCTTTTCCTGGTGTAACACCACCAACTACGTTTGTACCGTACTCAATCATTTGAGATGCATGATAAGTACCCTCGTTACCGGTGAAACCTTGAACGATTACTTTAGAATCTTTATTTACTAATACACTCATTTTGTCTTATTTTTTGCAACGCAAATCTACTATTTTGAACTGACTTCTAAAAATCAACTCGCTATCTATTTTGCTATTTCTTAATAAAGTTGAGTTTATTTACTAAATCCCACAAGACAATTCCTATCGTTACGGAAACATTGAAGGAATGTTTGGTGCCAAATTGTGGGATTTCCAAGCATCCGTCGGATGCTGCAATAACGTCCTCTTCTACGCCATGCACCTCATTTCCAAATACAATAGCGATTTTTTCGTTTTCTGCGGGTTGGAAGTTTTGCAGGGAGATAGACTTGTCCACTTGTTCGATAGAATACACTTTATAGCCTTCAGACTGCAATATTTTAACAGCGTCTAGGGTTTGCTTATGATATTCCCATACGACCGATTGTGTGGCTCCTAGGGCTGTTTTCTCGATTTCGCGGTGTGGGGGAGTTCCCGTGATTCCACATAGAAGAATTTTTTCTACAGCGAAAGCATCTCCGGTTCTGAAAGCCGACCCGACGTTGTGCATGCTGCGAACACTGTCTAAAACAATAACCAAGGGGGTTTTATCTTGATTCTTAAACGTTTCTACGTCAACTCTATTGAGCTGATCCATCGATAATTTTTGCATGTACAAAGATAAGGATTTGGAAAACTTTAAAAATGATTTTGAATATTAGTTTTTAGATGTTATTTTTGCAGTCCGAAATTAAATATAAAAAGATTAAAATATATAGCTAAGAGAAATGGCAAATCATAAATCAGCGATCAAAAGAATTAGAGCTAACGCTGCGAAGCGTCTAAGAAACCGTTACCAAGCAAAAACAACTCGTAACGCGATCAAAAAATTACGTCTTACAACAGATCCAGAAGAGGCGAAAGCGTTATATCCACGCGTGGTTTCTATGCTAGATCGTTTGGCTAAGAAAAATGTAATTCACAAGAAAAAAGCAAACAACAACAAATCTAAATTAGCGAAATTCGTTAATAAGTTAGGTTAATCTGTAGCTTTTTCCTAAAAGATATATAGGGATGTGAAAACATCCCTTTTCTAGTATCTAGTAGTTAGTATTTAGTACTTAGTAGTTAGACCTATTGTTGCCATGCATTTCTAACTAAGAGGTTTGTTTTGAACCTTTGGTTTAGAAAGGGAGTTTGTCTTGAACCAGGAAAGGAAGGATGCAAGGATTGGCAGGATCGGGCGTCATAGGTCTTTATACTAACTACTAACTACTAAATACTATCCTTCCTTTCCCGGTTCAAGACAACAAAAAAAAGGAGCCTAATCGGCTCCCTACTCTAATTGTCTAACGTCTAATATCTAAAATCTAATTTCCCAGCACTTTCTTCACTGCTGCATCCAGCTTTGCTTTATCCCCCTTATAATTACTTAGATCAAATAATTCTACTTTTCGGAAATCGATAGGGTGACTTTCGCTCTGAAGGTAGATAAATCCGCTGTCGAGCAATTTGCCGTCGATTTTTTGTTTGGGGTCGTAGTTGTCGACATTCTTGCCACCGATCTGTGGTTTGTTGTATTCTAATACGACTTGGCCATCTAATATGTGTTGGATTAAGGAGTCGCCTAATACCACAAACTCGGCAGTTACCCATTGGTCGCCATGGTAGGTCTTTGAGGTGGAGCTCAGACAATGTGGGGTAAATAGCTTTTCTTTGATGACGACGTTGGTTCCGGGAGTACAGAGGTTGGAGTTTGTTCTTTCGTTCTTGCCGTCGCCACCTAATAATTGTCCTTCGATAGAGATTGGGAAGTCCTGATCTTTCAACATGGTTTTCGGATCCTGCCCGTGCAGCATCGCGCCACTGTTACGCCATGCCCAGCCTTCGCCGCCTTTTGTTTGCTCGTCTACGAAACGATACTCTACGCGTAATACATAATAGCTGAAAGGCTTATTATATGCAAGGTGACCGTACTGTTGATTGAAATTATCGTATCCGTCGTATCTAACTTTCAATAGACCGTCTTCGACACGGAAGGTATTGGCATAGTTATCTCCAACTTCATGCAATCTTATTTTCGGCGTCCAGTTTTTCATGTCTTTTCCGTTGAATAACTGTATCGCTTTGGGGGTTTTGACTGCCTTGTTGCTGACCTGCGCTTGGCTTCCGCATGCGCATAGTAGCCCCAATGCTAAGCCTAGGGTTAGGGATCTTAACTTCATGTTTATTCGGGATTATAATAGTAAGTTTCTGTTTTTTACATATTCGCTCGGGCGTACGCCGATAACCTTATTAAAGGTATTACTGAAAGTCGGTAGACTGTTATAACCTACGCGCAACGCCACTTCATTGACACTCAGTTTTTCGTCTAACAATAGTTTTAGCGAGGTCAACATACGCAGTATGGTAAAGTACTGGATGTATGACATGTTGAGTTCCTTTTGGAACAATCGCGCAAGCGTACGTTCGCTGATATCGAAATTCTCTGCTAGGGACTTGAAACTAATGTTCTCGGAGATGTTCTGCTCGAGGTAATTGACGATCTGCTTAAGCTTGTCGTTTTTCGGATAGGGAAGAGCTAGTGGGAGTTCTGCTGGTGAGATCTCCGGTAGTATCAATTTGAAAGCCTTGGCTATTGAAAACTTAGGTTCTTCTTCCGGGAAGATATTGCCATTCCATCGGTTCGTAAACATGATCAGTTCGTTCAGTAAGTCGCTAACCGGGTAGATATTGATCTTCTCGAAGAAAGCTGTGTCTGTTTCGAAAGTAGGGAAATATAAGTTTCTCATCACGACCTGCGGCCCGCTGGGGTGTATGCTATGTTTAACACCGGCAGGAATCCAGATATAATGGCGTGCTGGGAGAAAGTACGATTTGTCAGGAGTTTTTAAGAATACGACACCACCCTCAGTGTATAGAAATTGTCCTTTTTTGTGGTAATGTTCCGTAACGTGGTGTTCGCCCATTACGGCATGATGACAGTAGATGCTATGGTCAAAGGTGTCTACTTCTGTCAAGTAATATTTGTCAACATATTCTTTATGCATCCAGGGAAATGTATTTATGAAATATAAATTTCAAGTTTTTTATTGATATATGCAAAAGATGCAATGTGTAAGCCCTTAAATGTGAGTATAAACCTACTTAATTTTATGATTTGCGTCATGAACATATCCTGATTTCCTTCGTATATTTACTCCGTAAAGCTTCCGCGTTCTAATTACCTATGTTAATAATCGTTTGTTTATTAGGGTTTTACTGTGGTTTTATGTGTTCTGTTTTACTGGTTAGTAATTGGTTACTTTTTTTGTAAACCAAATAATTAACTGTCTATTATGGATAATTTTAAAAATAAAATATTGATTAATATTGCCACGCCCTGACAATGGGCGTCTAATTGTAAAGAAATGTTAGAAAGAATTCGTTTAGAAAGACTAAAAGACAAAGTTACTACGGCCGAAGAGGCTGTGAAATTAATTGAGGACGGCATGGTTGTCGGATCGAGCGGTTTCACGAAAGCTGGAGATAGTAAGGTCGTTCTTCCTGCATTAGCAGAACGAGCAAAGACTGAAAATATAAAGATTACCCTAATGACCGGTGCGTCTTTAGGTCATGGTACAGATGGTAAGTTAGCGGAAGCAGGTGCTTTAAAGAAACGCATGCCCTTTCAAGTAGATCCTGTACTTCGTAGCAAGATTAACTCAGGTGAGGTTTTGTTTATCGATCAACACCTTAGTGAAAGTGCAGAGTTATTGCACAATAAAAACCTTCCGGATGTGGATATCGCTGTTATCGAGGTCGCATATATCGACAGAGATGGTAGCATCATCCCAACCACATCGGTTGGTAATTCCGTAACCTTTGCATCTTTAGCAAAGAAAGTGATCCTGGAGGTCAATACTTCTATTCCTGAAGATGTATATGGTATCCATGATATCTATCAGGCGGAAGATTACCCACATCGTAATGTGATTCCTATCGTTGCGCCATGGAACAAGATCGGACGCAAGACTATCCCATTGAATCCGGATAAAGTAGCTGCGATCGTATTCACGGACAAGCATGATAGCCCGGCGGATATCGCTGAGCCTGATGCGAAAACTTCGGCGATTGCGAAACATATTCTGGAGTTCTTTGAAGAAGAGGTTCGTCTAGGGCACTTAACAGATCGTTTATTACCTATCCAAGCAGGTATTGGTAAAGTAGCGAATGCGGTATTGACAGGTTTCAAGCACAGTAACTTCTACGATCTGACGATGTTCTCAGAAGTGTTGCAGGACAGTACATTTGACTTGATTGATGCTGGAAAGCTAAGCTTTGCGTCGGCATCTTCCGTAACAGTGTCTCAGGCTTGCTATGAACGTGTATTTGGAAACTTACAACGCTATAGAGATAAGTTTGTACTACGTCCGCAAAACATCTCGAATACGCCGGGTCTTATTCGCCGTTTAGGGATTATCGCGATCAATACAGCGATTGAGTTTGATATCTATGGAAATGTGAATTCAACCCATATCGGCGGTACGAAGATTATGAACGGTATTGGTGGTTCTGGTGACTTTGCTAGAAATGCATACTTGAGTATTTTCGTAACGCAAGCTGCTTCTAAAGAGAACAAGATTTCTCATATCTTGCCGATGGTGTCTCATACAGACCATACAGAGCACGATGTTGACATCTTAGTAACGGATATAGGTTTGGCAGACTTAAGGGGTCTAGCGCCGCGCGAACGTGCGCAAAAGATTATTGATAATTGTGTGCATCCGGATTATAAGGATGAACTTCAGTCTTACTTTGATAGAGCTTGTCAAAGAGGAGGACATACGCCTCATTTATTGGAGGAAGCTTTCAGCTGGCATATTCGTTTCAACGAAACGGGTAGCATGAAGAAAGCATAAAGACTTTATTTTTGTTTATATTTTTGCAAAGAGGTAGCTGTCCCCCAAAAGGACAGCTTCTTTTTTTATTTAATGTTTGCCGTATTTTCTTCTGCGAAGCCACTGCTGCGAGCCTGCGAACAAGAATAATAGGAGTATAGGAGCTCCCACATTAACGACCTGCCAGAACACCTTATCTGATTTCACTTTCGCTTGATCTAATAATCTTAATTTCACTTCGCGACCACGTAGAGCGACCAGACTCTCATCATAAAGCATATAGTCTACCAGATTATTCAAAAGCGTTTTGTTAGCAAATTGCTGCTGCATATATCGATCCCAGCCTAAAGGAAATGGTGATTGATCCGCTTGGTTCACCTGATTAATCAACCAGTCGCCATCGGAAATAACGAACATCTTTGCCTCTTTGGAAAGCTGGCTTAAGTCTTTTCCTTCCGCAATCCCTTCCGGAGTAGGGCGGTTCTCATACAGGTATGGGAATTTCCCTTCCATTAGGACAGCAACCGGAAGCGGCTTTGACTTGAATTTATTAGGATCAGGTTGTTCGTCCAATAACTGTAATCCGATTTGGCTAGGTGGAGTGACCACTCTGCTGAACGGTGAAGAAGTTAAGATAATCTCTTTGCGTATGCCTTGGCTAGCAATAGTGTCCAATGTGCTGATAAATTCCGTACGGATGCCATCGAGGTTTTTTACCAAAGTCGATTTGCTAGTCGGTACGAGGATAGGGAAGAAGTACCAAGGCGCAAGCTCAATCTGTGGCTGTCCGGATATATTGCCTACCGTCACTGGAATCTGTCCGCAGTTTAAATCGGCAATCAGGTCATAGTTGATCCGCACGCCGTAGGTAAATAGCTGATCTTCCAGGTTCAGCTGTCGCGTAACGAGCGGTTGGCTGCCGGATTGGCGGATATGCTCTAAACTCGCATCTATCGGGTCAATAGCCCAGATAATGCGACCTCCGTTTCTAACAAAATAGTCTATCTTATATTTCTCAGCTTCGCTGAAAGCTTGCTGTGGCTTCGCTACAATCATTAAGGATAGCTGATCCAAGGATTGATAGTTCGTGGAGTCTAAGTTCACACGTCCTACCTGTCCGGTAGACATCAGCGATTGCATCGCGTCATATAGTTCCAGATCGCTAGGCTCGCCATGTCCTTCGGTAAAACCGATAAACGGCGTCTCGCCACTGTTTAACTTCTTCAACGCGCTAGCAAAGGCATATTCTAAGTTCTGAACGGAGTTATTCAGCACATCCTCAGGTGCAGCCCCCATCTTAGTCTGCAATAGATTAACAGCAATCTCCTGTTCGCCATCGCCTACGATAGCCCAAGGGAAGATTGCCTTTTGCGACATTCCGCCGTCGCTCTTGACATTGAGGTTCGTAGGGTATAATCCCCGCTGTATAAGCGCATTGCTAAACTCTTGTCTTTCCTTTTCGGTACCCTCCAATGGATTGATCACATTAAAGCTTATCCTTCCGCTGTTGTAAGCACGTAAATTGTTCAGCATCTCCACAGCGCTGTTCTTCAAGCGAGAAAAGCCGTTCGGAAGATCGCCATCCAGAAATATAGTGACCTGTATATCTTTCTTCAATGACTTTGCCAGGTCCTTGCTGGTTTCGGATAGGGTAAATCGCTTATCCGCAGTAAAGTCTATACGCCCTAGATGGGAAGTAATAAAGGACTGGTTGAGAATTAAAACCAATACGATTGCTCCTGCGTACATGCTCATAGTCTTCCGCGTCGCTGTGAAAAAGCGATTCAGATGGCCGATTGTAAAGACGATAAAGATAAAGGCAAGGGATATAAAATAGATCAAGTCTGCACCTGTTAAGACCCCGCGGCTGATATTGAAATAATGTTCCTGAATGCCGAACTGTTTAATCCCATATTCGAAAGCAAAGAATGCCGAAAAGCCGCTGATAGCATCAAAAGCATAATAGAAAAAGAAACAGCCAAAGACTGCAATAAGGAAAGCCACAATAGGATTCTTGCTGATACTGGAGCTGAATATGCTGATCGCGATAAAGGCTATCCCCAGGAATAGTAATCCTATATAGGAGCCAATAATAGCGCCTGTGTCAATATTGCCAACAGGATTCGCTAGGAAGTAGAGACTAACCGGATACACCAGCGTAGGTGCAATAGCTAGCACAAGAATGACCAATGCACCGAAGAACTTCCCTAAGACAAGCTCGGTAATCGATATCGGACGGCTCAGCAGTAAGTCGTATGTACCATCAGACTTTTCTCCGGCAATACTGCGCATACAGATTGCAGGAATAAGAAAAAGCAATACGTAAGGTGCAAGGTTAAAAAAGCTATCCATATTTGCATAGCCTGCATCTAGAATAGCGGTATCTGGGAAAATCCAACATAACAAGCCTGTTATTAACAGGAACAGCGCAATCGCCAGGTATCCTGTATAGGCGTTGAAATAATTTGCAATCTCTTTTTTGAAAATACTATACAAAGGGTCTTTTATTTTGGTATCTAAATTAGAAAAATACCCGTTGTGAACAAAACTTTCATTTTCCCATTGAAACAGCTACATGCCTGAAAGTTTTTGATGGCCGTTGAGAATAGGCAGTTTCGGGAAGAAAAGTATCCCGCTTTCGCTTGACTTCATACGAAAAAGCGCGAGAAATATGATATCCCTCGCGCTTAAATCTTTTAGTCTTTGGCTCTTAGCGTTTTCCTGGTAAGTAGATTTGGAAACCTACAGAAACACCAAGTCCTGACTGTTTATTCGCAGCGTCGATGTTTGCTTTTGAATAGTTGTAACCGAACATCGCTTCTAATGCTACAGTCTGCGTGATAAAGTGCGCATAACCAACATTAGCACCAAGGTTTAATGATACGTCGCTACCTGCAGAAGATCCACCGATACCGATATCACCTTGTCCGAAGAAACGACCTGTTGCGGAAGCACCACCTGGAAAGTAGTAACGAACAAATGGTGAAATTCCATATCCCCATTCATTGTCAGCATCTTTTACAGAAGTAAAGCCTAAGTTTGCTTGAGCTCCGATTGCTAAGCCATCGGTCACAAAATAACCAGCACGTGGGTTTACATTAATATTGAATGATTTTCCTTCAAAGCTATAACCTAAACTTCCCACTGATCCACCTACCATCCAGTTACCTTTCTTAATAGGTTGCATGCCAACATCTGCTGATGTTTGAGGTCTAGTTTCAATTTCAACTTGTGCATTGCTGTAGCTTAAACAGCCTACGGATAGCGCTAGGGTAAGTAATAAATTTTTCATATGCTATTGTGTTTATATAATGAACAGTTATTCCGATAAATTGTTTAGGTATTTGTTAAAAAACAACAAAATTAAACGACAGGTTACTGATATTATTATAACATCGCGGAAACATTTATTGTTTATTCTGTAAACGAATAAACTATCAGTAACATTATGTAGGAATTCTGAAGAGAAATATTAAAAATTAAAGCGTAGAGAAATAACCACAATCTTAGTTGCTGTGCTGCACGAAGATATCTTCCATGCTCATGCTTGGGAATTGCGATGCAAGATCTGCCTTAGCAATCTGCAACCTCAATTCACCCTTATTGATAATGATAATCTCATCGCAGATAGCCTCTACTTCTTGCATAATGTGGGTAGAAAGCAATACGGTTTTTTCTTTCCCTAAGGCTTTGATCAGATTGCGGATTTCAATAATCTGGTTGGGATCTAAACCGGTAGTCGGTTCATCCAGGATCAGCACTTCGGGGTCATGGATAATCGCCATCGCCAATCCGACGCGTTGCTTATAGCCTTTAGAAAGCTGATGTATTTTCTTATGCTGTTCGGCTTGTAAGCCGGTAAGTTCGATGACTTCTTTAATGCGCTGTTGCTTGTTGGCAATCTTATGCAGATCAGCTTCAAAGGACAGTGCCTCCTGCACATACATATCAAGATATAAAGGATTATTTTCCGGGAGATAGCCTATTCTCCTCTTCAGTGCAAGCGCCTGATTAGACACATCCATGCCTAAGACCTTTACGGAGCCGGCTTCGAAGGGCAGGATGCCCGTCAAGATTTTCATGCAGGTCGATTTACCCGCGCCATTCGGACCAAGGAAACCAATGATACGGCCATGGCTCGTTTGGAAGCTAATGTTGTTTAATGCGCGTTGCTTCCCGTAAAGTTTCGTAAGCTTGTCAACCTCAATCGCCATCTTATTGGATATATTTAGAGCGGATATTCCGCTTCTTGATATAATAGTCTAATGCTTTGGCCGCCTCAAACGGACGGTCGGTAGAAAGGATATCAGCACCACGATCGACATATTCCGCATAAACTTGATAGCCCGCTTTTTCTGCCGAACGGTCTAAGTTGCCGATAGTGCCCAAAATAGATTTGATACCATGGAGACGAAGCGCGCTGTATAAACTAGAATCGGGTTCACTGGTGCCAACGAAGGCAACCAATCTATTATCGGGAATATCCAGATCACTTAAGCGTGTTAAATCATCAGGTTTCTTCATGCTGGCCGATATCATCAAGTCGGGAGCCAGACGATTAACAACCGCTGCCTGATTAGCCGAATAAGTAATAATAATCGTGTTTGTCTCGGTCTGCGTCTTGCGAATCAGATCCACCACTAATTCATAGGGAACTTCTTTCTTTACATCTAACGTATAAAGAACTGTATTCTTACCCCAGATAAGCGCTTGTTCCAGCGTAGAAATACCATAACGCGTAACTTGTCCTTCGGAATCTTTCAGCTTCAGATCCTTCAGCTCAGCGTAGGTTTTATTGATGACTTTGCCCTTACCTGTTGATGTACGGTTTAGCGTCTCGTCATGCATCAACACTAGCACGGAGTCTTTCGTCATGCGCACATCGCATTCGATAATTACAGGCATTTCTCTTGCTAATTCCGCAAAAGATGCAATACAGTTCTCGGGATAGTCTGGAAAGCCGCCACCGCGATGCGCACTGATCAATGGATAGGAATTCTCAGAATAGGTTAGAAAGTCGTAAAACTCCTCAACGCTATTGATATTAAAACGTTGAGAAACCTTCGGATACATTTCAACATTATCCGGTGCTGTTCCACGGAAACAGCCCGTGGCAACTATTAAAAGTAATGTGGCTAAACCTATAATCTTACTCATGCTACTCCGCATCGTTCTTTTGGTATTCTTCTATAATTGCAATCAGCTTTTCTAAAGGGGTGTTGATCTGATCAACATGTATATGTGCTCTGTCGTAATAGGGCGCGCGCTCATCGAGTTTTTCTTCGATGAAGGCTAAGAGTTCCTCACCCGTAAATCCTTTCAATGCGGGGCGTTTATTAACGTCGGATTGACTTAATCTACTCCATAAGGACTTCGGACTATGCTTTAGATATAATACAGTACCATTCGCCAGCAACCAATCCATATTATCGAAATAACAAGGAGTACCACCACCGGTTGAGATGATGCCTGCGCGACCTTCCTGCTCTTTCATCACGGTTTGCTCTACTTTGCGAAAAGCTTCCTCACCATGCTGTTGAAAGTATTCCGGAATGCTCATCCCGATCTTTTCCACGATAACATGGTCCATATCAATGAATGGGACCTGTAGCGCGTTCGACAACTTCTTGCCCCAGGTCGTCTTTCCGCTGCCCATAAAACCAATTAAAAATACCGGCTTACCCATTATTGCATCTTGTCGAAATAGTTCTTAATCAGCTCTTCTTTTGATGGGAAATTGTATTGCGACCATTTCTTAACCACAACGCCATTCAGCATCAACATCACGCCAGGATTCGAACGAACCATGCTCTTCAAGGGAACAGCATCCACATAGAAAGTTTCCAATACCAGATCCATCTGATCATTCAGGTAGTTCACATCTTCTGTCGAAGATGCGGTCGCCAAGATGGCGCGAATATTATAATCCTCCGAAAGTTCTCTAATCGTCGTATTGATGCGGTCCAATGCCTTAAAATCAAATGGTGAAAGCTTAGTCAAATCTCTGCTCACCACGATAAAGTTAAAGTATGGGTTGCTGATCACTTCCTCCGTACGGTCTGTACCTTCGATATCTGTAATAATTAAATCTGGAATAGGCAATTCGAAGCCTTTCTTGATCAGCTTGCTTTCCGGATCGCCAATAACCTCTAAATTCTCGTCTTCCCACAGCTTCTCGCCCAAATATTCTTTGTCCGTCACTTTCTTGATCTCGCCAGTCGTCTTATTCTTCAACTGATAGATATGTTCATAAACATCAGGTTCTGCACCCTCTGGAATCTTGCGAAGCTCAACTAGGTTATTTCCCTCCTTGTAAGGTAGGAAATCAATAAACGGAAGGAAGTATAAAGTGTAAATACCGATTCCAAAGGAAGCGATAATAATAAAAAGTGTCAGTAAATTACGCGTGAACAAGCTTTTGATAAATGGCTTGATACGGTCTCTGTAAATGAAAATTGGGATGATCAAAATCAGCAAGACAATATCCTTTATGAAAGACTCCCAAGGGGTCAATGGGATAGCATCCCCAAAACAACCGCAGGATTTTACTACTTCAAAGAATGCCGAGTAAAACGTAAGGAAAGTAAAGAAGATTATCAATAGCAGTAGGCCCCATGCGACTTTCCTGCCGGCGATTCCCAGAATCAACAATGCACCAAGAATAATCTCTAAGGCACATAGCGCAATTGCAATCCAATGCGCATAGTCGTTCAGGAAGTTAAGGCCGAAAACATGGAAATACTCCTGAAGTTTATATCCAAATCCGAGCGGATCGTTTGCTTTTATAAGCCCTGAGAAGATGAACAAAGTCCCGACAATAAGCCTAGGAATCCATAGCCATAAAGCTGGTTTTTCTTTTTTTTGCGTGTTGAAACTGCCTGTATAAGTCATTATTCTGCTTTTTCTGCCAAACCTAATTTAATCAATGCGAAGACCGCATAGTTTAGCATATCTTGGTAATTGGCGTTCAGACCCTCAGATACTAAGGTCTCGCCGTTGTTGTCTTCAATCTGTTTTACACGATGCAACTTGGTCAGGATCATATCCGTTAATGAGGAAACGCGCATATCGCGCCATGCCTCGCCATAGTCATGATTCTTCGCTAGCATCAAATCACGTGTCAGATTCACCTTTTCCGTGTACTTCGCTTCGACAAAAGCGGGATCTAGATTATCCTCGCCATCCTCGCCAAGCTCTAACTGCATCATCGCAATAATGCAGTAATTGATGATACCGATATATTCGTCGATTATACCTTCACCCACCTTAGAAACCTTCTTCACCTCCAGCGTACGGATGCGCTGCGCTTTGATATAAAGCTGATCAGTAATCGAAGTCAGACGCATAATACGCCATGCCGTACCATAATCTTTTGTCTTCTTAATAAATAAATCTTGACATTGAGCGATGACACGGTTGTATTCAGAGATGGTATCCATATAATATTGAGTACTTTTTTGATGCTAATTTTCACAAATATAACGAGAATTAACTAGACCTTATGGTCAAGCCAGTGTACATTTTTAGGTTTCCTTCCTAATTTTTGCTGTTTTCCGCTACCTTTGAAGATAGAGCAGGGAAAAACGCTTGCAATAGACTTTCAGTAGCCTATCAAATTTAAACTATCTACAATGGAAATAAAGAGTCCTGAAATTAGGGAAGTAAATATTATCCGCTATATACAGCCATTTCGTGAAGGAGGTTCTCTACCGGGCTTGGTCGATGCGGATGACGGGTTCAGCTACGTCATTAAATTCCGTGGAGCAGGGCAGGGGAAGAAAGCCTTGGTCGCTGAGTTTATCGGTGGCGAATTGGCGCGCTTCCTGGGGCTTCGCGTCCCGGAGATGGTGTTTGCACATTTGGACGTCGGCTTCGGAAGGACCGAACCGGATGAAGAGATCCAAGATCTTCTTAAATTCTCCGAAGGCAAGAATCTAGGCGTACATTTCCTCAATGGCTCTATTACTTTTGATGCGAACGTTGATACCATTGATGCCGAAGAAGCGTCGAAGATTGTATGGCTAGATGCTTTACTGATGAATGTAGACCGTACGGCGAAGAACACCAACATGCTCGTTTGGCATAAAGAGCTTTGGATGATCGACTACGGAGCAGCATTGTACTTCCACCACAGCTGGGACAATTGGGAGGAGCAGATCGGGAAGCCTTTTGTACAGATCAAAGATCATGTATTGCTGAAGCAGGCCTCCGAAGTGGAGAAGATCGATCAGGAATATAAAAGCTTGTTTACTCGCGCAAACATTGCAAAGGTGCTTTCAGCAACTCCCGATGAGTGGCTAATCGACGATGTTAGAAATCTAACGGCTGCCGAAGTACGAGAAGTCTATGTCGAATTCATTGCTAGACGCGCTGAGCAATCTGAAATTTTTGTAAATCAAATCCAACATGCACGATAGAACCTTATACGAATATGCCGTGGTTAGGCTGGTTCCTCGTGTGGAGAGAGAGGAATTTTTAAATATTGGCGTTTTGCTGTATTGCCGAAAACAACGTTATGCGGAAATCTTGTATCATGTCGATCAGGAGCGATGTTGTCACTTGGCGAAGGATATAGACTATGAACAAATTGAAGCCCATTTACATTCGATGCGCCAGGTTTGCCAAGGTTCAAAAGATGGTGGCACATTAGCCCAGCTTGATCAAGCCGAGCGCTTCCGATGGTTGACAGCATACCGTAGCACCCTTATCCAGTGCTCGCCTGTTCACCCGGGCTTATGCATCGATGCTGCAACAACGCATCAAGAATTATTCGAAAAATTAGTGCTATAAAACCTTAAATTAGCATTAGAACGCATACTTATGAATATGAAAGACTTTTACGAGCATATCTTCCAAAAGCAACAAGCCGTTCAAGATATGCCCAGCAATAAACAGATTGCGCAATGGGCAGTTGCTCTGATGCACCTGCTATTCCCGGAGCGCAATTCGCATACCTACCATGAGCAAGCCGATGTAGAGGCTGCCTTTCAGGTATCCGAAGCCGAGTTATACCAGTTATTGCTCAAAACAAAGGCCTGTGCAGAATGCGACGTGAAGAAGGTAGCCGCCACTTTCTTTGAAAAGCTACCACAGAACTATCAGATTATGCTGACCGATGCGCAGGCAATCCTAGACGGCGACCCGGCAGCAAAAAGCTTAAACGAAGTGATACGCACTTACCCTGGTTTTCTGGCAATCTGTATTTACCGTATTGCGCATGAGTTATTGATTCAAGGCATCCCTTTGATACCGCGCATCCTCACCGAGTATGCACATTCCAAAACAGGAATTGACATACACCCGGGCGCGCGTATTGATGAATACTTGCATATTGACCACGGAACAGGTGTTGTAATCGGCGAGACTTGTATTATTGGGAAACACGTGAAACTTTATCAGGGCGTAACGCTTGGGGCCTTAAGTGTAGATAAGAGCTTATCCAATACACAGCGCCATCCAATCATTGAAGATCATGTGATTATCTATGCCGGAGCGACCATACTCGGAGGAGAAACTGTCGTGGGGCATCATTCTGTCATCGGTGGTAATGTCTGGCTCACTGCCAGCGTAGCACCCTATACGACTGTATATCATCAACCTAATTCTAAATTTATCGACTCTAAACCGCTAGCATAATGGGAAACATTATAGAAACAATCGGAAATACACCATTGGTCGAAATCACTCGATTTCACAACAACCCAAAGGTTAAAATATACGCCAAACTAGAAGGAAACAATCCTGGCGGCTCCGTAAAGGACCGCGCAGCCTTGAATATGATTCGCTCGGCAATGGAACGCGGCGAAATTAACAAGGATACCAAGCTGATCGAAGCGACAAGCGGTAATACCGGAATTGCTCTGGCTATGATCGCAAGCATGTTTGGTTTATCCATGGAATTGGTGATGCCTTTCACATCAACGCGCGAGCGCACCTTGACGATGGAGGCATTCGGTGCTAAAGTAACCTTATTGGAAAGCATGGAGATTTGTCGCGATTATGCGGAGGAGAAGGCTGCAACGGGCGAATATTTTATCCTGAATCAGTTTGCCAATCCAGATAACTATGCTGCGCACATCAAGACTACTGCACCGGAAATCTGGCGCGATACAGAAGGCATGATTACACATTTCGTAAGTGCTATGGGAACAACAGGTACCATCATGGGCTGCTCGATGTTTCTAAAAGAACAAAACCCGGAAATACAGATTGTAGGTTGCCAACCAACGGAAGAATCTTCCATTCCCGGAATTCGCAGATGGCCAAAAGAATATCTACCGAAGATCTTCGATGCCTCGCGTGTAGACCGGGTGATTGATATTGCGCAGGCCGATGCAACCCAAAAGGCTAGGGAGCTAGCACGTCAGGAAGGTGTATTTGCCGGCATGAGCTCCGGTGGAGCATTCCATGCTGCCTTGCAAGTTGCCAATGAAATCGAAGAGGGCGTCATCGTCTTTATCGTTTGCGATCGAGGAGATCGATACCTCAGCTCCGATTTATTCGGATAGCATATAAATATTTGCGCCAGTAAAAAAACATTTACTGGCGCAATTTCTTCAAGCCTATCAGGTATTATCTACCATCCAAAGACCAAACCTCATAGATCGGGTCGCCCTTCGATGATAGTCCCGAGTGATGCCAATCCTTGTTTTTCACTTCTCCTTTAAACGTTAATTTCGCTCCAACGCGGCTGTTGTCTCGCGAGAAGAATAGTATCTCTTCGACATAATCCTTGTTGTTGAAACTGTATTTACCTCCGCCAGTGCCATAGAATCCTTTTTCTGCCGGATTAATAGCGATCCATTGGAAGTAACCATCCACAAGTAATTTAATCGTTTTACGATCGCCGCGCGCTATGCTCGACATTTTGTTGTCCTGCTGGCGACCCGTAATACGCCAAAGACCATCAAGGCCTTGCTTTTTCGCAGGTTGCTTCTTGAAATCTAGCCCATCGATGTTTGCATTTTGACCGTTTATTTTGCTTTTCAGCTTTTTATCAGACCCTACTTCTGCCGGGTTAGCATCACTGTATTCTACTTTTACCGTAATGCCGTCAGCGCTTGCAGCGTACGGACCACCCCAAGTCGACAGGTATTTATTGTCTTCATATTTAATAAATGAGGCATAGCCATCGATCAATAACAGCAAGTGATTAGTTTGACCATCTTTTGCCAAATAGGCACCGCTTGTTGCTAGCTTTTCCTGCGCATAAAGGCTCGTGGAAAGTAAGATCACAACGAAGATTGAGAGAATTCTTTTCATGCTATGTGTCGTTTTGGTTATCATTAAATATAATTAAAACCATTTAAGTATCAAACTGTTTGCTTTTCCAAGGGTTTGTTGTGGCGGGATATCGTCATACTACAGTATCTTCTACGACAGGAGCTATAACTCTCATGGAAAAGGGTTAAATTTGCAGATATTTTAAATCATTAGTACCATTGCGAAACTTTACAAATACGCTGCTTACCTTCATCGTTTTACTTTTAATCTGCCAATACAGCTTGGCGCAATCGGACTCCTTAGAGATCAAACCCAAAGACTCACTCCATTTTAAGGATCCTGCTTTTATGAAGGATACTTTAACCTGGAACCTGAACCCCAAACGTGAGAAAAAGTTCTGGAGGGCAGGGGCAGAGTGGTTTCTGGCGCAGGCATTACCAGCTTCTTTCAATCGATTTATTACACGCGACCCTTATTCCTATATCACGTTCAAAAATTTTATCGACCATCAACGTTTCAGCGCTTGGGATTGGGATGATAATCAATTCACGACAAATCAGATCGATCACCCCTTTCACGGGCAGATTTATTTCAACGCTTTCCGTAGTAACGGTTATAATTTCTATCAATCGAGTATAGCGACGGTAGCGGGAAGTTACATCTGGGAAACGGCCGGCGAAACGCAACATCCTTCGATCAACGACCTCGTGAACACGACCTTCGGGGGTATCCTCTTAGGGGAGATGATGCATCGCGTATCGCGAAATATCCTCGCAAGGAATAAGCATCATCATAACCGTATCGGAAATGAGGTTGTCGCGACTATAGTCAATCCTGTGAATGGCTTAAACCGTTTGCTTGATGGTAAATGGGGCAAAAGTGTAGAAGACTACTTTCTGGTAGACTCCTCCGTTATTGCTGCCGAAGTCGACATGGGAATCCGCCGTTTCGACGCGAAGGAGGGCGACTTCCTGACCAAGGGAAAGAATGCTTTCTACGGACGCCTTCGTTTCCGCTATTCCAATGGCGATCACAATTATAAGCGTCCTTTTGATCAATTCTCCGTCAACTTAGAACTGGGAAATGGAGACAGCTCTTTTATCAATGCCGTAAACGTGCATGCGCTGCTTTACGGTGCCAAATTCTTTAAGTCGCAAAAGGGGGAACATTTCGGAACCCTCAATGCACATTATGATTTCTACAACAACGATGCATTCTTCTACGGTGCACAAAGTGTCAACTATAATTGGGTATCGGAGTTCCGCTATAAGAAGAACAATCGGTTAAACTTGAGCGTCGGTGCCGGTGCGGTCGTATTAGCTGCGGTTCCAGATCCTTATCTCCTTTACGGCGCCAGCAGAAACTACAATTACGGGCCGGGTGCATCCTACCGCTTCCGTGGAGAGCTCAGCCTATTGAACCTCCTGATGATCTCGGCAGACTACAATGGCGGCGTGTTCTTCACGATATCCGGTAATGATTCTTATTATGTTCTGCACGGTTTAAACACCGAAGCCAGCCTACGTTTGTACAAGCGCTGGTCGATAAACTTAAGCTCAGGATACTTTAACTTGCAAGGCCACTTCAAAGACGAGAAATACCAAGATTTCAGTAGAGAATATCCTTATGGCCGGTTGTCGATAGGGTATAATATATTTTTCTAAAATAGTAGTTAGTATTTAGTAGTTAGTATTTAGTAGTTAGTATTTAGACCTTTGGCGTCCTGTTTTGGTGGTATTTTCAAGGGTATACAGGATCTTTTTTCTTTGAACCAGGAAAGGAAGGATTTAAGGATATGCAGGATCTTGTCAATCCTTGCATCCTTTTTTTCCTGGTTCAGAAACGAACTTCTTTTTTTCTTTCAACAGGATCCTGCCAATCCTTAAATCCTTCCTTTCCTGGTTCAAGACAAACTTCCTTCCCGATTAAATATCCGCTATAGGTCTTTATACTAAATACTAACTACTAGACAAAAATCTACCTGCTATGGATCAAACCCCTTACAAAGCCCTTTCATAACCCTTTCAAACCCCAATCAAACCCCTTCTGAATGGGCTTTACATTGGGTATGAAAGGGTGTTTATTGAGGTATGATTGCTCGCAGTCTCCTCTTCTTCATTAACAATTATTTAATCTCTATTGTGAGAAATAAGTGAGATTGATTCTTAGCTTTACTTTCTGGAAAATACTTGAATTTATATGATAAAAAACTACACTTTTACCAGCAAGGCTATTTTTGCTTTGCTGTGTGCAATTTGTGCGTCGGTTAATTTCGCATCTGCGCAAATCGACCTTTCGCATTTGCAGAAACAGCACGCGATCGAGCTTTCACCGGTAACTCCGGGAGTTCGGTATCTCTATGAAACTCCAGTTTCAAGAAAATCAACCTTCGAGTTTACAGGGGGAATGGATGCTAGTCTGATTTTCGCTTATTCAAAATCTTCGGTCAAAATAAACGAAGAGCGGATTGAAGAGAAAGAGCGGCGCTTTCAACTTTACCTGACCCCGAATATTGGCCTGGCTTATAAATTTTATTATAACATGGATAAACGTGTAGAAGCAGGAAAGAATGTGGACAACAATGCGGGGAATTATTTTGGACTTCGGATGATCAATGGCTTGGAAGGCTGGACCACGGAAAAAGTAAAAACCGAAGCTTATAAAATGGAACGTCAGGGATTTTCGAAAAACTACATTGGATTTGCTTCAGCAGTTTGGGGGATGAACAGAAATCTGGGTAAAAACTTTGTATTTAATTTTGAAGTAGGGCCGGGCAATGTATTTGGGGAGGACAGGGAATCGGAATTCTCTTTACGTTTGAATACGGGGTTTAAGAAAGTATTCTAGAAGGTATAAAAAAAGGTTAACAGTCGCCTGTTAACCTTTTAATATTACTAATTCTTAATTCTTCTATTTGTCTAGTTTTTCGAATTTATCGAAATCAATCTTTTTAGATTTTAACTTCACAGTTGATTTCAATTGATCGAATACTTTAAGCGCTTTTACCTCTTCGAATAAGCGGTTTGCTTGTTCTCTGTCAGATAATAACTGCATTGCGAATTGTTGTAATTGCTCGTCAGTTGGCTCTTCGTTGATGTTGTACATTTTGATTTGCGCGTAGATACGCTCTTTAGCTAACTCAACAACTTCGTCATATTTTACTTCTAGGTTGTTTGCTGTAACGATTCTGTTTTCAATAATCGTCCATTTCAAGTTGCTAATGAAATCTGCGAATCCTTCCTCGATTTCTTCTGTAGTTAAGTTCGGGTTAGTTGCTTTTAACCACTTTTTCAAGAATTCCTCAGGGAATTTTGCATCCACTTTATCCATACCAAAAGTGTACATATCGTTACGTAACTTTTGTGCAGAGTTTTGTTTGAATAGGTTTTCAACCTCTTCAGTTACTTTTTCGTTGAATTGCTCTTCTGTTGTTACTTCACCTGCAGGGAAAAGTTTGTCAAAGAACTCTTGGTTCAAATCAGACTCTTCTAATCTGTTGATGTTTTTAACCGTCAATTCGAATTTTGTAACGTCTAAAGCTTCCGCTTCATCTTCAGTAATACCCAAGATGCGCGCTAAGTCAGCAACTTTGAAAGCTTTCTTCACGTCGATTTTTACGGTATCATCTTTTTTCAAGCCTACTAAAGATTTTTTGATCTTAGCATCCTCGATGATGTCTGTACGAACGGAAGTAGTTTTTTCGATTCCTTCTTCTTTATCTTGCTTCAAAGCAGCGTATAATACATCACCTTCCTCAGACACTTCTGGGTTGGTCATTTTACCGTAGCTACGACGTAAGTTTTTGATACGTTCTGCTAAAGTAGCCTCGTCAGCTTTGATATCGTATTCAGTGAATTCAGTTTCTGCGTTGAAAGGAACTTCAAATTCCGGTGCTAAACCAATTTCGTATTTGAAATTGAATGTATCGTTGAAATCCCAGTTGTATTTTGCGTCTTGATCTTCATCAAGAGGTAGCGGCTGACCGAGTACTTCTAATTTTTGCTCGCCAATGTATTCTGCAATCTTATCATTGATCATTCTGTTGATCTCATCAAATAAGATTGATTTACCGTACATACGTTTGATATGTCCTACTGGCACCATCCCTGGACGGAAACCTGGTAATTTAGCTTTTTTTGCTTGGTCTTTAATTGCTTTATCAACTTGCGGGTTGTAATCCGCTGGAGCAATTTCCACTTGGATACTTGCGTTGATGTCGTCAATGTTTTGGTGTGAAATATTCATACTCTTCTTTTAGCTTTTCGCAATAATAAAAAAAAATCCTCCCGAGAGATTACTTACGGGAGGATATCAAGTGCGGAAGAAGGGACTCGAACCCCCACGCCTCGCGGCGCCAGATCCTAAGTCTGGTGCGGCTACCAATTACGCCACTTCCGCAGTTAGGATTTTATTGAGCCACAAAGATAGAAACCAAACCTATACATGTCAAGACTTTTCTACTCTTTTTTTTACTCCTTTTTTGTAACTCTTTGTTTAGTAACCTAGTAAATTTTTATAGCATAGCATTTATTTTATCCTGTAATTGGGTTTTTAGGTAAATATCAACAAATAGGGAGGTGAATAGAGTAGAATTTCATTAACAATTCTTGATAAGTCGAAAAAATTTAGATCTGTTTTTGGAGCGAGCAGACGCTTCAATACCCATTGATTATTCCATCGGCGTAAAATTTCGCTACATTATTTTTGAAAATAATTTGGCAATATGGTTTTTTCTGCATTACTTTGAAAAACAAAGTACTTTTATGAATCAGCAAGATCTACTAAAAGATATCGGACAAATTCGCGCTATGATGGAGCGCTCCTCGAAGTTTATGTCGATCAATGGACTTTCTGGGGTATTGATTGGGTGTTTCGCTTTAATCGGGGCGGCTGCAGGCTACTATACCGTATATGGTACAAAGAGTGAGTTTGGGTACCGCGACCATTATGTGTTGGAAGAGCAGGTGCTTTGGAAACTCGTTGCTATTGCGCTTCTTGTACTGATTGTTTCTATCGTAACGGGCGTGACGATGGCGAAAGCCAAAGCTAAAAAAATAGGGCAGACCATATGGAACCCGACGAGCAAAGCCTTAGCGAAAGCCATGGCGATCCCTTTGCTGACCGGTGGACTATTTAGTCTGATTTTAATTTTTCGCGGCGATTATTCTTTTGTTGCATCCAGCTTATTGATCTTTTATGGGCTGTCTTTGACGGCAGCATCAGTATTCACTTTTGCTGAAGTTAGAGTACTTGGAATTTTGGAAATTCTTTTAGGCTTATTAGCTTTGGCGTTTCCTGGCTATGGCGTTTGGTTTTGGGGGCTTGGCTTTGGGGTATTGCACATTGTTTATGGTCTAATCGTACATAAAAAATACGAAAAGTGAGTTTGGATTTAACCTTATATGATAAAGTTTTAGAGAATCGAGTCCGCCTACAGATTATGAGTATTCTGATGGCAAACGAGTCCTACGACTTTAATTCATTTAAAGAATTGTTGGAAGTGACGGATGGGAACCTGGCTTCGAACCTAAAAAGTTTGGAGAAGGAGGGCTATATCAACGTGACCAAGTCTTTCATCGATAGGAAGCCCAACACGAGGTATAGTAAGACCGATAAGGGACAGAAAGCGTTCGAAAACCACTTAATTGCGTTGGAGCAATTAATAAAGCAGCAGTATTTATAATTTTTTTTGTCTAATAACTTTGAAATTCAAAGTACTTTTTAATAAAAATAGAAAATATGAGAGGACTTCGTTAAAAATTTATGCTTCACTTCTATAACTGGTCGAGTCGGGTCTATGCCGAGCTGTTTAAAGCCCATAAAGAAGATCAATTACAGCGTGCATTCGCTCAAAAAACTAATATTCTAATTTTAAAATAATCTATCATGGAAAATATCGAACACAACAATCCACAGGAACAAGCGGCTACGAAGTCAATTTACGATCGCGTTACGGGTTCCGTAGTCTTAAAATTTGGCGTAGTTTTCTTTTTGACGCTCATTTTATTAATTCCGATGAATCTAATTACTGACCTGATCTATGAACGTAAATACCGGGAACAGAGTGTGTCGAATGAGATCGCTGTTAAATGGGGCAAGGAGCAGGTTATTGCCAGTCCGATCATCGTCGTGCCTTACGATGAGGTTCGGGAAGTTGTGGAAGAATCCGCTCAAGGTGTAAAGCAGGTCGTGAAGACAGTGGTGAACCGTTGGGCGCAGCTGCTTCCGGATGAGGTACAAGCAACAGCGGAGGTTAGCCCTGAGCCATTGAAACGCGGTATATATCAAGCGGTAGTCTACAGTTCCAAGATCAAGCTGAAAGGAAAATTCGTTGGCTTCGACATGGAAAAGCTCGACGTGTCATCGGAAAAGTTGAAATGGAACGAGGCAAAATTGATCTTTGGCGTGCATGACGTCAAGGGATTGACAGCAAATCCAACCCTGAACTGGGGCGGAACGAAGATGGAACTTGGAAAGTCAAATTATGAAATGCGCCCTTATTTGGAGAATTTGATCGTTGATTTACCATTGTCGGGAAATGAGGACCTAAAGAAAGGCTTTGAGCTTGACTTTGATATTCGCGGGTCTCGTTCTTTGAACTTCCTTCCTTTAGCAAAGCAAACAGACATCGACGTGAAGGGGAATTGGTCTAACCCGAGTTTCAATGGTGGCCACCTCCCGGAGAGCCGTGACGTAACAGATCAGGCATTTGCAGCAAAATGGAGCATTCCTTCTTTCAGCCGCAAGCTCCCACAACAGTGGACCGGTGGGCAGCAAAATATTTACGAATTCCTAGGCGTAGATCTGAATAGCGAGCATGGCGAAACGTCTAACGGTCTTTATGATGCTATTCCTGCAACAGCAACTTCCGCTAGCGTAGAAGCAAATGCAGAAATGATCAGTTCAGATTACGATATGGTTCAAATAAATTTCTTACCTTCAATAAACAATTATCAAAAGACTACGCGCGTAACGAAATACGGGATCCTAGTCATCGCCTTAACCTTCGTTTCGCTTCTCTTCATGGAAATTATCAAGAAGCAGCGCGTGCATATTATCCAATATGTGTTGATCGGTTTTGCCATGGTATTGTTCTATGCTTTACTTCTTGCCATTTCCGAGCACCTGGGATTCAATATTGCATATCTGTTGGCGGCATTAGCGACCATCTTATTGATAGCTTCCTTTGTTAGAGCGATTACGAAGAATATGAAATCGGCGCTTATATTTGGAGCAATATTATCCCTATTTTACGTATTCATTTATATTTTAATGCAGCTGCGCGATTATTCTTTAATTGTAGGAACGATAGGTGTATTTATCATTTTGGCCGCATTGATGCGCTTATCGACGAAGATTGACTGGTACCAATTCGATAAACGATGATTAAGCTTAAAAAAGAATCATTCCTCATGTATTTAACCAGTATCTGGTTATTGCTGACCTCCGCGAGGCACTGAAAACCATGTGGAATTTCTTAATACCTCGCAACTTTAGTAAATTGGCTCAAAAAAGAGAATAATATGTTGAGATTATCATGTATTGGAGCACTCTTATTGATCAATAATATGGCTGTTGCACAGAGTAAAGAAGTTCCACAGAAAGTGAAGAGACCGCAGGTAGAGAATCAGGTCAAAACAATAAATGGAGGTACTCCACTAAGTCCAAAGGCACTTTGGGAGCTAGGAAGGGTGAGTGCTGAAGGTTTATCTGCAGACGGTACACAATTGATATACGGTGTTTCGAACTATCAGTTTGACGATAATAAATCCGAGAAGAATCTATTTGTGATTCCGACTAAAGGCGGAGTGGCAAAGCAATTTACCAGCGAAGCGGGTGGTGAGTCTGTCTTATCTGTTCAAGAGAATGGCGATGTATTGTACATGTTCAAAGGCCAGATTTGGCAGAAGAGCTTAAAGGGCGGCGATGCAAAGCAGTTGACGAATATTGAAGGGGGCTTGGAGAATGTGAAAATCTCACCGGACGGCAAGTCGATCTTATTCAGTAAATCGGTTTTGTTAAAAGAATATCATTCCGTAGACAAATATGCCGACTTACCGAAGTCGAATGTCTATATCTATGATAATTTAGACTATCGCCATTGGGATACCTGGAACGATGGTCGTTTTAATCATCCTTTTATCGCGAGCTATGATAATGGAAAGATTGGCGAGCCTAAAGATATTATGGAGGGCGAGCCTTTCTATTCGCCGCAGATGCCTTTCGGAGGTGCGGATGACTTTGCATGGGCACCGGATAGCAAATCGGTTATTTATGTCGCAAAAAAGCGGTTTGGGAATGACTATGCACAAAGTACCAATACAGACTTGTATCAATATGATATCGCATCTGGCAAAACCAGTAATCTGACGGAGGGGATGAGCGGATATGATACCAATCCGACCTACAGTAAGGATGGAAAGCTCTTGAGTTGGTTAAGCATGAAGACCGATGGCTATGAGGCTGATAAAAACGATATCATTCTTTTAGAACCTGCCTCAGGAAGAAAGGTGAACTTAACGGCTCATTGGGATGGTACTGTAAATTCCTTCGTTTGGAGTAAAGACAATAAGAAGATCTATTTCGTTGCGCCAACCAAAGGTACGGTACAACTTTTCGAGATCAATGTGGTGAAAGGCGTGTGGTCGAAGATGCTACCAAAGATTACGCAGATATCCGAAGGCGATTTTGATATTACCGGTATTGTTGGTGAGACTCCTACGGGTCTTATCGTGACCTCTACGAAGATGACGAGAGCAACCGAGGTATATGATTATAACTTTAAATCTAGAGCAATCAAGCCGATTACCACAGTGAACGACGCGAGATATCGTCAGATTGCCGATACGAAAGTTGAAGGCAGAATGACGAAAGCTTCTGATGGTTTAGATCTTTTTTCGTGGGTAATCTATCCGCCGGACTTTGATCCAAGCAAGAAATATCCGGTGTTATTGTTCTGTCAGGGTGGTCCGCAATCTGCAACGACACAATCTTATTCTTTCCGTTGGAATTTCCAACTGATGGCTTCTCAAGGTTATATTGTTATTGCTCCGAACCGTCGCGGGATGCCAGGATGGGGCGTGACATGGAACGAGCAAATTTCAAAAGACTGGGGTGGACAATCTATTCGCGATTACTTATCGGCAATCGATGATCTTTCGAAAGAGTCCTATGTAGATAAAGAGAATATCGCTGCGGTAGGGGCAAGCTATGGTGGTTATTCGGTCTTTATGCTTGCAGGTATTCATGAAGGAAGATTCAAGTCCTTTATTTCACATTGTGGATTATTTGATATGACTTCCTGGTATGGTACAACGGAAGAGCTATTCTTTGCTAATCATGATATCGGTCCTTATTGGGACAAGAATAATGCGAAGTCGTATAATGAATTCAATCCGATCAAACATATTGACAAATGGGATACGCCTATTTTGATTTTCCAGGGCGGTAAAGATTACAGAGTTCCGATTGGACAGGGCTTAGAAGCTTTCCAGGCGGCTCAGTTGAAAGGCGTGAAAAGCAGATTAGTTTATCTTCCGGAAGAGAATCACTGGGTTCTTTCAGGACATAATGCGCAGGTATGGCAGCGAGAGTTTTTCGGATGGCTATCGGAAACCTTGAAATAAAGCGAGAGTATTCTTAACTAAAAAGAGCGACCGATAATTGGTCGCTCTTTCTTTTTGCAATAAAGTGAGCTTAGGATTTCCCCTTCGCTAAGCTTTATGCTATTTCGTATCCTTCTTACCGAAGATGGATATCTTCAAGTATTTACCAGGGTTAGTTTTTAAGTCTTGCACCAACTCATCTAAGCTTTTCGATGCGTTGTTCAGGTTGTTATAAAGCTTCTCATCATGGATTAACAAGCCAATAGAACCTTCTCCAGAGTTGATCTTATTGGTGATAGCTTGCACATCACGCATCGCCTGATTTGCATTATCGATGGTTGCTTTAATTTCAGTTTTGGAAAGATCGGAGGATAGGCTATCTAAGTTGCCCAGGATGTTATTGATCTTCGCGTTATTATTCTTGAAGTTGTTGGTAATGGACTCTAAGTTAGCCATGATGTTAGCCAGTCTGTTCTTTTCAGAACCCATTAAACCGTCGACATCGCTGGTAATTTTCTCTAGGTTTTTCAATGAAACTGAAATACTATGCACACTGCTTTTGAAATCACGTTGGAACCCATCGTCTAAAACAGAGTTTACACCGGACAATACCGAGTCTAATTTTTCCACCAAGTTTTCGATTTTCTTCTGCAAAGGCTCTACCTTTTCCATCAGATTCGCTTGAACATCCGACAAAAGCGGATCGCCACTTCGTGCCATTGTTGTGCTGTTGCCCAGCTCGAATACAATGGCTTTGCTGCCTAGTAAATCGGCACTCACGATCCTGGCTACCGTATTGGATGGAATATCATAATCGTTGTTGATCTTAAACTCCGTGCGTATTTTACCATTTGGTTGCAGGGTCAATTTGGATACACGGCCAATTTGAAATCCGGAAACGAGTACCGGTTTTGAAACGGCCAATCCATCAACATTGTCGTATTCTGTATAAAATGTGTTTTCGCTGCTAAAGACATTATTGCCTTTTAAAAAACTATAGCCGATAAATAAAATGGCAATAGCAATACTGGTTAATGCGCCGACCTTGGTTTCGTTAGATATCTTCAAAATATTCTTAATTAAGTTATTCTCTCCTATATAATCCCCAATTTAAGAAAAAGTTTATCTTTCTACGTTTTTTCTATAGGTATTTATGGCGTTGAACAAGTCGTTGACTATGGACTCTTGGCCAGCGGCCGACATCATGAAGCGTTCTTCGTCCGGATTAGAGATAAAGCCGATTTCGGTTAATACCGCCGGCATACCTGCTGTCGCTAACACGGCTAATGACTGCTCCTTCACGCCACGATCAACACGACTTGAGCCCGCAAATTGATCTTGCATATAAGATGCCAATCTGATGCTCTGCTCTCTAAATTTACGTTTCATTAACGAAAACACGATATAAGAAGAGGGGTCTTTCGGATCGAAGCCACCATAGTTCTGCTCATAGTTATCCTCCAATAGGATAGAGGCATTCTCACGGATCGCTACATCCTGATCGCCGGTACGGCTAAAACCTAGTACTAATGTTTCTGTACCTTTTGCCGAAGTATTCAGCACACTTTGTGTCACATAACGGCCTCTACTATTCTTCACGCGACGAGTGGAAGCACCTCCGGAGTTGCAGTGAATCGAGATGAATAAGTCAGCATGATGTTTATTGGCAAGTGCCGGGCGCTCGTATAATTTCGGGTAAACATCGGTAGTACGGGTATATACTACTTTAACACCAGGTAGTTCTTTCTGAATTTTCTTTCCAAGTTTCAGAGCAACCTGGAGTGCGATGTCTTTTTCTTTAGACTGTCTCCCTACGGCTCCGGAGTCATTGCCGCCATGCCCTGGGTCAAGCACTATTGTTTTTATCTTTTTGTTTCCGCCGTTTTGACCTTGTTCGTCGGCGGGTTTAAAACTTGCTAAGGCTAATACAACAAGACAAAGTGCCAATTGCATTCCCTTTGTCCAAAATTGATTGTTCTTGATTCTGTCTTTCAAAATAAACTTCTTGTTTTCTTTTTATGTTAAAAATTAACGCTGTGCGAGTGCTTCGTGTCCATGTTTATAACGTTTGATAGCATCTACCAAATTCGTTACGATTTGACCTTGTCCATACTCGGACAACATAAAATTTTCCTCATCAGGATTGGATATAAAGCCAATTTCAGTAAGGACCGCCGGCATGCTCGCGCCAGCTAAAACAGCTAGTGATAATTCTTGTACACCGCGATTTACACATCCTTTTGCAACATATTCATCCTGGAGATACGTCGCAAACTTAATGCTTTTTTCTCTATATGTTCTTTTTAATAGGGAGAAGATGATATAGGAAGATGGATCGTTAGGATCAAATCCGTTGTATTTTTCCTGATAATTGTCCTCCATTAAGATATCGGCGTTTTCCCGAGTTGCTACATCCGACTCACCGCGTTGCAATCTATTGTAACCACATACGAACGTCTCGGTGCCGTTGGCGCTAGGACGATAAATGGTACGGGTCGTATATCGGCCATTCTTGCCTTTTACGCGTTGGTCTGAGTTTGCAGAGTTACAGTGGATGGAGATGAACAAATCCGCGTGATTGCGGTTAGCGATGTTAGAGCGTTCGTGGAACGGAACATCGACATCGGTTTCCCGTGTTAATATAACCTTCACACCGGGGATATTCTTCTCAATGGAGTCTTTCAGTTTCTTGGAGACTTGCAATACGATATCTTTTTCAGCAGAAACTTTGCCATAAGCACCTGGAAGTTTACCGCCATGCCCTGGGTCAATAACGACTAATTTAAAAGATTTATTGTTTGTTTCCACAGTAGGGGCTACGTCGGACTTAGAATAACCCGAATAATTACCAATTAAAAATGAGGGAGCAGCAATACCGAGAATTGCTAGGACTACTTTGGTTGATTTCCTAAGATTCATCACTATTTTCAAATTATTATATCTATCAACGCGTTTCAAACTCACAAATTGTTAAATATGATTAAGATTGTCGAAAACCTCATATATGTAATAGATTTTTGACTATTTTTGCCATCAAGAGTTTAAAATTAGCACAAAAATAACATTCATAATTCATTTTGAAGGCTTTAAGTTGTTTTTTCCATATCCTGTTTTTCCTTTTAGCCGGAGTGGCCTCATTGCAGGCACAGGAAGAAACTTCATTGAGACGTCCTCGCGTTACACAAGATAGCACAAAAAAGCTACAAGATTCGACTTTATTAACAGTAGATAGTACGAAAAATAACTTCCGAGAGGTTACTGGTCAGGATACTGTCGTGATGCAGGATAGTTCGGGTTTAGAAACGACGGTTAGTATTGTAGCCAACGACTCGTCTTGGAACGAAGTAAGTAAGAATATTCTCCATCTTTTTAAAGGCGCGAAGGTTAAATATCAAGGCTTTGAATTAGCGGCTGATTATATCCGTTTGGACCGAAATACCAATGTGTTGTTTGCATCCGGTGTGGTCGATCATAACGGAAAATATGTGGGTAGACCGGTTGTGATTATGCCGGGCGAAGCGCCAATTGCAGTAGACTCCCTGTTGTATAACTACAAAAGTCAGATTCCGAAGACTTTCGGGGTGATGACGGAAGTCGATGGAGGCTTTATCCAAGCTCGTGAGGTGCGGAAGAATATTTACGACGAAACATCTATTTACCAAGGATTATACAGTACCTGTAATTTGCCATTTCCGCATACGCACTTTGGTATACAGATCACCAAAGGTGTGATCACCGATAAGCAGATTATCGCTGGACCTTCCTATCTAGTCGTTGAAAATATCCCATTAAAGTTCTTAGCCATTCCATTTGGCTTCTTCCCAAAACAAGATAAAAAGAGCTCTGGGTTCCTATTCCCTTCGTTTGGAGAGGATGCAGCACGAGGGTTCTCCATGCGCGACCTAGGTTGGTACCTCACGTTTAACGACTATTGGGATACGGAATTCCGTGGTAATTTATATTCTAAGGGATCTTGGGAAGCGAGCATGCGCACGCAATATTTAGTGAACTACAAGTTCAATGGTAACTTCGCGCTTCGCTACGGTTCTACAGTAACCGGGGTGGAAGGCACGCCAAATTTCGGAAGAAACAAAGACTTCAACGTCACTTGGAACCACACCCAACGTCAGGAAGCTAACCCGGGAACCTCCTTTACTGCTTCGGTAAACTTCGGTACGACCTCATATTTTAGAAATACAGCAGCGAACAGTACTTACGATATCAACCAGATTACTAATAACCGCATGGGGTCTTCCATCGCATACGGTAAAGTGTTTGCAGACGGTAAAGTGAATTTCACTTCCAGCTTACGCCATGAGCAGGATATGCGAAATGGGGATATACGTTTGGAGCTTCCTCAAATCAGCTTGAACGTTTCTACATTCAATCCATTTGATTCTAAAAACCGTATTGGCGAGCAGAAATGGTATCAACGCATCACCGTAGGATATAGCTTGCAAGGAAGAAACTATGTGAATACGAAAGACTCCCTTCTGTTTAAAGGGAATTTCTTAAGTCAGTTTACAAATGGTTTCCAACATAACATTCCTGTAAGTTTAAGCTTGAATGTGTTAAAGTATTTCCAGTTCAACACGTCAATGAACTACACCGAGCGCTGGTATTTCCAATCTGTCGAGAACAAATTATTAAACGAGGTCAACGGCTATTCAACGGTTAAAGATACCATCCAAGGCTTTAAACGTGCTTACGATTATTCTATTTCCAGTGGTTTGTCGACTAAGGTTTATGGTAATTTCAAGAGAGGGATTGGTAAGATTCAGTCCATGCGACATGTCATGACACCATCAATCAATGTCAACTACAGGCCAGATTTCGGAGCGGAGCGTTACGGTTTTTACAAGGATTTCATTGATGAGAACGGAGCTTATAGACGCTATTCTATCTTTGACAATGCGGTGTATGGAACGCCGTCTATGGGTAAGTCCATGGGTATCGGATTTTCTATCGATAATACCTTAGAAGCTAAGATACGCGACGATAAGGACTCGACGGGTAATGGTATCAAGAAAATTCCAATTATCCAAGGTTTGACCTTTAGTGGAAACTACAATGCTGTTGCCGACTCGCTGAAATTGTCACCTATCAGCTTCTCCGGAAGAACATCTCTTTTTGACCAAAAAATCAACATCAACTTCAACGGAAGTTTCGATCCGTATAGCTACGATAAATTCTCTGGACGACGTATCGACCGCTTTTCAGTGAAGGATGGAAAATTAGCACGTCTGACTAACTTTGGTCTGTCATT
This sequence comes from Sphingobacterium sp. BN32, assembly GCF_030503615.1. Taxonomy (NCBI): domain Bacteria; kingdom Pseudomonadati; phylum Bacteroidota; class Sphingobacteriia; order Sphingobacteriales; family Sphingobacteriaceae; genus Sphingobacterium; species Sphingobacterium sp. BN32. Next base: position 2,982,292 of record NZ_CP129963.1, on the reverse strand, counting down.
CGACTATAGCTTTAACCCTAAGGCTTCAAAGAGCAGGAATAATAATATCGACTCTCTGAGAAACAGCATGCCGGCGATGACCGACGAGCAGACACAGGCGCTAGCTCGCATCAGTACTGACCCGAATGCCTTTGTCGATTTCAATATTCCATGGAATCTGTCGGGTTCCTTCAGTTTCAATTATACATCCGTATTTGATCAGCTGACGAGGGAGATGAAACCGAACATCACCAGTACGGTCAACCTGCATGGTGATTTCAATATGACACCGAAGTGGAAGGTTCAGTTCAATACGGGCTTTGACTTTGTTCGTATGGAGTCTTCGATGTCGCAAATCAGTATTTATCGTGATCTCCATTGTTGGGATATGTCCGTTGGCTGGGTGCCATTTGGACGATATAAGAGTTTTAATGTGACGATCAGAGCCAAGGCTTCTATCCTTCAGGATTTGAAACTAACCAAGCGCAACAGTCACTTTACCTATTAACAAGCATATAAACCAATATGCCATGAAAGCAGAAATTATTACCATTGGTGATGAAATTTTGCTAGGGCAAATTGTCGATACCAATTCGGCATGGATGGCACAAGCCTTATTGTCCTTGCAAATCCAAATAGAGCAAATTACTTCCATTTCTGATCGCGAGGAGCATATCCTTGAAGCATTGCACAATGCTTCCCGGCGTGCTGATCTGATTATCTGTACAGGCGGATTAGGCCCCACAAAGGATGATGTTACGAAGATCACTGCTGCGAAATTTTTTAACAGCACTTTAGTTCGTGATGAGGCGGTCTTGGAGCATGTTCGCAGCATATTTGCGCGCATGAATCGCTCCATGCCCGACATCAACCTTGGACAGGCCGACGTTTTAGCAAATGGAGAAGTGTTGTTCAATGATTGGGGTACAGCTCCGGGCACTTGGGTGTCGCATGAGGGAAAAGTCTTCATTTTCTTACCGGGTGTACCATTCGAAATGAAGAATCTGATGACCCATCGTGTTTTACCGAAGCTTAAGGAATTCCATAGCGAGGAGAAAATTGCCATCCGCTATATCTTGACAGTGGGAATCGGCGAGTCGCATTTAGCAACACAGATTGCCGATATCGAAGCGTCTTTTCCAGCTCATCTGCATCTTGCTTATCTTCCTAAGATTGGCCTCGTGCGCTTGCGTGTTTCCGCTTGTGGAAGCGACTTAGACGCATTGGAGAAAGATGTAGACCAGTACGCTGATCTGCTTGCAAATCGAATTGGTGATGCGGTCGTAGCGCGTGCAGACTTGAGGTTTGAGGAGGTCATCGTGCGTGCATTTGTCGAGTCCAATTCGACGCTGTCTACAGCAGAGAGCTGTACTGGAGGCAATGTCGCCAAGCAGATTACCGAAGTCGCTGGCGCTAGCGACATGTTTATTGGAGGGGTTGTCGCTTATTCAAATCAGGTGAAAGAAGCTTTATTGCATGTGGAACATGCAACATTGGAAGCCCGTGGCGCGGTTAGCGAAGAGACCGCAATACAGATGGCAAAGGGTGTGCAAAAGCAATTAGGAACCACCTATGCGATTGCAACGACCGGAATTGCAGGGCCAGGTGGAGGCACTCCCGACAAACCTGTAGGAACTGTGTGGGTTGCTATCGCAGGGAAAACCGAAGTAAAAACAAAGCTGTTTCAATTCCATCAGGAGCGCGTATTAAACATCGAAAGAACGACCTCTCAAGCACTTCTGATGCTGTGGAATCTATTTCAAAAAGAAAAAGACATTTAACGAAATTATATTCCTAACATTTTTGATTACAAAATATTTAATTTTGTTCACTTGTTAGTTGAGTATTAATAATTAACTTAGTATTTCAAACAATCGAAATAAAAATAGATGGCTATTTATAAACTTTTACTCCCAAAAATGGGGGAAAGCGTATCTGAAGCTACGTTGACCAATTGGTTAAAACAAGTTGGAGATCAAATCAATGAAGATGACGCCGTTGCGGAAATTGCTACGGATAAAGTTGATTCTGAGGTTCCTTCGCCTGTATCAGGCAGATTGAAAGAGCGATTGTTCGAAGAGAATCAAGTAGTACAGGTAGGAGATGTGATCGCCTTGATAGAGGTGGATGGCGAGGATGAGGAGGATGCTCCCGAAACCCATCAGGTGGAAGAAAGAGTATCGACAGAGATTCCGCAGCCTACCGAAGATGAATTAGCGGAAGCTCATTCGGAAAGTGAAGAGCCTATACCCGGCATTGCCCAAGTTGAACAATCTAAAAACCATGATACCTCGCATAACGATCCTATACAACATGGAATCCGTTTCTATTCTCCATTAGTCAGAAATATTGCGCAGCACGAAGGGATTAGTCAATCCGAATTGGACACTATCCCAGGAACTGGTGCAGAAGGCCGTGTGACGAAAGAGGACGTATTGAAGTTTATTCAACAACGCTCGAATACAGGGCAAAGCCAAGATGCGTCGATGGAACACGCTAAGCCTGTGCAAGAAACTCCTGCAGCAGTAGAAGCAACAGCATCACAGACCATCAATACGCCGACTGCTCCAGCGCAGGTTGTGAAAGCTAGCAATGGCGATGAAATCATCGAGATGGATCGCATGCGCCGCTTGATATCCGACCATATGGTCAACAGTGTAAAAACTTCACCGCATGTTTTCTCAGTAGTAGAAGCAGACGTCACAGGACTAGTAAACTGGCGAAATAAAGTCAAAGATGAATACAAGAAGCGTGAGGGCGAAAATATTACTTTTACGCCGCTGATTATAGAAGCGATTGCTAAAGCGATCAAAGACTTCCCGATGATCAACGTCTCGGTGGATGGTTATAATATCATCCGAAAGAAGAATATCAATATCGGAATGGCGGCAGCACTTCCAACAGGAAACTTAATCGTTCCTGTGATCAAGAATGTTGACCAGTTGAGTTTGTCAGGAATCAGTCGTTCGGTAAACGATCTGGCGAACCGTGCGAGAGGAAATAAGTTGAAACCAGATGATACCCAAGGTGGAACATTCACCTTCACCAATATCGGTGCATTCGGAAATATCCTGGGCATGCCGATTATCAATCAGCCGCAAGCAGCCATCCTTGCCGTTGGAACGATCAAAAAGAAGCCGGCGGTTTTAGAAACTGAACAAGGCGATGTGATTGCAATCCGACATATGATGTATCTTTCCATGTCCTATGATCACCGTGTTATCGACGGAGCCTTAGGTGGGCAATTCATCCGAAGAGTAGCAGACTATCTAGAGAACTGGGATATTAACCGTGTGGTTTAGCATTAGATATTAGATCTTAGACATAAGATCTAAGAATATTAAAGGCGTCATGTAAGTGCTATTAAAAGTACTTTACATGACGCCTTTCTTATTCTGTGAAGTTGGTTTAACCCAAGTCCAAAGGATTAATGATTCAAGTTAATTAAGCTAGTTCTCATGTCCTTTTCACGCTTTCTAATAATATGTCTATAACGGAAGTATAATAGAATGGAAGAGGTCAACAATCCTAACGTTAGACCATACCAAATGCCTTTAACTCCAACGCCTGTTTTCACACCTAGGAAATAGGCTATCGGTAATCCGACAATCCAGTAGGCAAAGAATGTGATAAAAGTTGGTATATTGACATCGCCCATTCCACGCAGGATCCCTAATCCGACGACCTGCGTTCCATCGAATAGTTGGAACATCCCAGCGATGACCAGAAGCTGTGCAGCAAGTGCGATAACCTCTTGATCCTTGGAGATAATATACGGGAGATATTGATTGAATACAGCGAAAATAATAGCACAGACAACCATGAACACCAAAACCAAATGATAGGATACTGTTGCGAATTTTTCCAATCGGAAGAAGTTCTTGTTGCCATAACTATTCCCGACTTTAATTGTAGCTGCCGAGGCTATCCCGCTTGCCATCATATAGGTCATTGCAGCTAGCGTAATCGCCGTTTGGTGTGCCGCCTGCTCCAGCGCTCCAATCTTGCCGGCAATCAACGCAGCGCCAGCGAACGCTCCAATTTCAAAAACATATTGCATAGCTACTGGAGCTCCAATCTTTAGAATCTTTTTCATTCGCTCCGAATCGATAAAGCGAATAGAGAAATGTTGGATATAGCGTTTGAAATTGCTGGACTTCAATACATACCAGGCCATGACGATCATCATCAGAATGCGATCCACCAAAGTAGCTATACCAACACCGGCAACCCCCATAGGCTTAATGCCAAACATGCCTTTAACTAAAACAACCGCAAGGATTACGTTCAACACGTTTCCCCATATCGTGATGTTCATTGCCTGTTTTGTAAACCCGAGGCCCTCTGCAAACTGCTTGAAGGTGTTGAACATCATTAAGGGAAGGATAGATAAGCTCAATATGAGCAGGTATGGCTTCGCCGTTTCAACAACCAAAGGATCCTGATCTGCATGTTGCATAGCATACATGGAGCCGAAGTAGACAAACAAAAACAGTAAGATGGCTGAAATAAAGTTTAGCCAAAAACTATTCGACAATAATTTAGCACACTCCTGATCATTTGAACGACCGTTTTCTTGTGCGATAAGCGGAGTCAAGCCATAGGCTATACCCAATCCGATCACTAATACGACCATAAAGACAGAGTGTACTAATGAAACCGCGGCAAGTGAAATGGTGCCGGCAAATTGACCGACGATAATGGTGTCTGCGGTTTGTACGAGCGTGTGTCCTAGCTGCGAAATAACAACAGGGCCCGCTAATGCCATGCTGCTTAGGTAATACATTTTGTTGGCTTTGTACTTTTGGAACATATCTGCAAATAATAAGAACCGCAAAGTTACAAAGACTAATCGGGGAAAAATGTCTTGTTGAAGTTATCTTTTTGTATCAACAATAGAAGGCCCTTTTTTCTGAGTCGGCTAGGCGAGATTTCGAAACTGACCTAATTTGCATACGCACCTTGTTACATACGGGTTACTTTAAGCTACCTTTTTTAATTGAGCTAGAACGTCGATTTATGCTTTAATGCGATATTTTGGTAACTATCGTAGTTAATGTTCTACAATATTTTCAATGCCTCCCGTCTGTAGGTCCAAATCCGGTAGCAAAGCACCTAAGATTTGTACTTTTGCATTGTATTTGATCTCTAGCTATCGAATATACACAACACACTATTAATGAAATTTACGTCACTGAGAGATTTCACTAATTAATTTTTTATCTGCCTTTCTATAGAAAGCTTTTTCGAAAAGTTATAGCTGAACTCGCGCGTATTTTTCCTTTTAAACTATTAAGTAAAAATGAAAAACACTTACCTAACTCCTGTTATCCGGATGACATACGTCGAGATGGAATCGGATATCGCTGCTGGCTCAGCTGTAATTCGCCCCGAAAGAAACGACCAAGTGGTTCAAGAAGAATGGATGAAAGACGATGATGTTGTCAAAGATCTAGACTGGTAATTCGATCACACTAAAACAGGAAAACATGAATAATATAAATAAAGCACTATTTCTAAGCGTTATTGCTTTTTTAGCCTTAGCTAGTTCATCGTGTCAGAAAGAAGTAATCAACGATAAGATCGAACCAGGGAAAGCATATATAGAACTTAATTTGGCCGAAGACTTTCTAGCAGGTGATGATTCTCAATTCGAAACTAAAGCCAGTACAAGAGCTACAGCCATTAATCCGATCGTCAGCGATACGAGCATGAAGTATGGAGAACACATGCTTGATGTACAATTAATCGATTCGAAATTAGAAGACATGAAGCTAAATCGTCCAGGTTCCGGAAGTGGAGGTGGATTGAAAGCAGCAGCAGTTTCTCAAGTTAATAGAATTGCGATCGGAACACGTTATCGGATGATCGCCTTTGATAGCAATGGAAACTACGTTGCAGAAAGGGTTTATACTCATGGGAGCGAAGCTACCCAAGATAGCATGAAGTTAGATGCTGGCAAAACCTACAGTTTTATTGTCTACTCTTTCGGTAGCACCACGACTGATCCAGCCGCCGTAACTTATTTGAACAATGTTAAAAAGCTCGACAATGTGCAGTTAACCGGGGTTACCCAAGACCTCATGGTTTACATGTTGAAAAACAAAGCTTTGGTCTACGGGACAAATCGACTTGATGTTGTTATGAAGCATAAGTTCAGCTTGATCACAACAACAATTGAAATGTCCAGTAATATGAATGGTTTTATCAATAAGCTAAACGACGTGAAGTTCAATGGTGTGAGCAGCAGCGCGAATTATACTTTTGCAACCGAAAATATTACTTATAATAACCTTGGGAATGGCATAGCTCAAGTTACTTTCCCTTCTTTGGGGACCGGACTCAGAAAGGTAACTAGCGTACCGACCTTGGTGATCCACGAAACAGCAACCGATAAGACACTGTCGTTTGGTACATTGGGAATGGACGACGTGGCTAAAGCCTATAGCGTTCCGAATATCAAAGTAACTCCGGGGCATAAGTACAACTTGATCTTGAGATTTAGAACTTGTACACAGGAAGTAAAATTAGCAGATGATGTTCTGAACTGGAATTATAGGGAAAATGGCAATCAAACTGGCGTTATCGGTCCTGACGGTCAGACGATTCCTAACGGTCAATTGCTGACAAAAGCTTTTACAGCTCCGGCTTCTGACTACGGTTTCACCTTTGACTTTTTCCAATTGGATAACGCATTCAACATGAAGATCAATGATCAGTGGATGGTTATCGATCCAGACGAAGGGCAGATTCAATTCCAGACTTATAATAACACTGCAAACAATGAAGGTATTATTACAAGAAATATTGAATTTATCGACGGCTCGGAATATTCCGACAGGAGTGATCAGATAAACAAATGGGGCATCCCACCGATTTGGGATTTGAGGGGAACAAATACTAACCCTATCATCCGTGTTTCGATCAGTAAAACCGGTGCAATTTCGATTTTGGGAAGCAAAACGAGTGGAGGGCCATTGGTGCAGTTACGATTAAGAAACAAAGCTAGTTTTAACTCGGCTGTTGTTTGGAACACTGCAGGAACCAACAAAATCGAAATCACCCAGAAAGTCTCCAACAACACGATCGTTATCGGTCGTGGATATGGTAAGGCGAAGATTGCTTGTCCATAACAAAAACTGAAACTTGAAATATGAATTTAGACAGCCTCCTCAACGGGAGGCTGTCTCTATTTACAACCCTTATTTTACTCTTGCTTTTACCTTCCTTAAGTTGTTTTTGTTTCGAAATAATTACAGTGACATATTGATATAAAACGATAATAAACTTACCTTAGCTTTCTACTATAAAAAGGAATGGCAATGAATTTAGCGTTTTTAAACATAGGTACTCAGGAGATGATGTTAATCATTTTGGTTGCCTTGTTGTTGTTTGGAGGTAAGAAATTACCAGAGTTAGCTAGGGGATTGGGACGTGGAATCCGTGAGTTTAAAGATGCCTCAGAAGGGATTAAGCGCGAAATATCCGATCAGATCAATAACTTTGAAAAAGAGATAGAGGATGTTAAAGCTGATATAGAGAAGGAGCCTGAAACGCGCGTTGCGGAGCAGCAGCCTGTGGAGAGCAGCGAGGTAACGGGAGAGAACGGCGAGGAACTAGCAAAGAACGAGAAGAAAGCACCTCAATTTACAGCACCGTCGGGTACATACGAACATCAGCCTTATCAAACTCCTACAGCAGATGATTATTACAGCTATGGTTATAATGATCATTTTGCAAATAATGATAGTCCTGAAACACCTGCTGATGAGGCTTCAGAGACGAATACAGCGGAAACTCCTTCCACTGAGAATAACCCTTCGAAAGAAGAGCCCACAAAAAATGCCTAACAATATTATTTTATTATATGCCTAAGCTGTTGATATCCTTCAACAGCTTTGTTTTTCATTTTAATTTTTATGATGACATCACACGAAATGATCGTTTCGCAAGAATTATCTCTTGCTGAGAAACAAGTTCGTACAACAATCGCACTATTGGATGAGGGCGCGACCATCCCGTTTATTTCTCGTTACAGAAAAGAGTTGACGGGTAGTCTAGATGAGGTGCAGATTACTGCGATTCGCGATCGTATTCAACAGCTGCGCGATTTAGATAAGCGCAAGGAAGCTGTCTTGAAATCAATTACCGATCAAGGCAAGCTTACGCCTGCCTTAGAAGAACAGATTAAAGCCGCCGAAACCATGGCAATATTGGAGGATATTTACCTACCATACAAGCCTAAGCGCAAAACACGTGCTTCCGTTGCGCGTGAAAAAGGATTAGCCCCGCTAGCGGAGCTCCTTTTAGCACAAAATAACATCGATGTAGAACATGAAGCGGCTGCTTACTTGGATGAAGAGAAAGGTGTTTCTTCTTTAGAGGAAGCATTGGCGGGTGCAAGAGACATCATTGCAGAACAAATAGCAGAGGATGCCGAGGTCAGAGCAAATACACGTCAGGTATTCTTGAATAAAGGGGAATTCGTTTCGCGCGTGGTTCCAGGCAAAGAAGAAGCAGCATTGAAGTTCAAAGACTATTACGAATGGTCGGAATCTTTAAAGGATGCTCCTTCACATCGTGTATTGGCGATGCGACGTGGCGAGAAAGAAGAATTGCTATACCTGGATATTGAAGTTGCTGAGGAAAATGTACTTCCTAAAATTGCGAAGCAATTTATAAAAGGAAATAACGAAGCATCAAAGCAAGTCGAACTAGCGATGATGGATAGCTACAAGCGTCTGCTGAAACCATCTATGGAAACGGAGATTCGCGTATTGACAAGACAGAAGGCTGATGAGGAAGCAATTAAAGTGTTTGCCGATAATGTACGCCAGCTGTTATTAGCGGCTCCGCTGGGTCAAAAACGCTTATTAGCTTTAGATCCTGGATTCCGCACAGGTTGTAAGACCGTAGTTTTAGACGCTCAGGGCAATCTTTTAGAAAATACAGCAGTATATCCACATAGCGGAGCAAACGCTGCCCTGGAAGCTGAAAAGACGATCAAACACTTAGTTTCCAAGTACGATGTAGAAGCGATTGCTATTGGTAATGGTACGGCAGGTCGCGAAACGGAAGATTTTGTCCGCAAGATGAAGTTAGCCAACGTGGTCATTGTGATGGTCAATGAAAGTGGTGCATCGATATACTCCGCATCTGAAACAGCACGTGAGGAGTTCCCGGATCAGGATGTTACGGTGCGTGGTGCAGTATCGATCGGAAGACGCCTGATGGATCCTTTGGCAGAACTGGTAAAGATCGATCCTAAGTCTATAGGAGTTGGTCAATACCAGCATGATGTCGATCAGAACAAGCTGCAATCGGCATTGGACGACACGGTGATCTCCTGTGTGAATGCCGTTGGTGTCGAATTAAATACAGCTTCTAAGCAAATCCTATCTTATATTTCTGGCTTGGGACCAGCACTGGCACAGCAGATTGTTAACTTCCGCAAAGAGAACGGGCCATTTACTTCGCGCAGAGAATTGAAGAAGGTTCCACGTTTAGGAGATAAGGCTTTTGAACAAGCAGCAGGATTCCTGCGCATCAGAAATGCCGCGCATCCTTTAGACGCTTCAGCCGTTCACCCGGAGCGCTACGCACTGGTAGAACAAATGGCGAAAGATCTGAATGTTTCCATCCCGGAACTAATGAAGGATGAAAAGCTGAGAAAAAGCTTAGACCTAAAGAAATACATGAGCGATGAGGTTGGCTTACCAACGTTAAATGATATCCTTGCCGAATTAGCTAAACCGGGACTGGATCCACGTGAGCAGTTCGAAGCGTTCTCCTTTACCGAAGGGGTAAATAGTGTAAGTGATTTACGCGTTGGAATGAAACTTCCGGGAATCGTAACGAACATTACCAACTTCGGAGCATTCGTCGATATCGGTGTGCACCAAGATGGATTGGTACACTTAAGTCAGCTTGCAAATCACTTTGTAAGCGATCCGCATGAAGTGGTAAAAGTGCAGCAAGCCGTTATGGTGACTGTTACAGAGGTTGATGAAAAACGTAATCGCATCAGCTTGACTATGAAAACGGAAGAGAAAGCGCCTAGAAAACGTAACGAAAGAAAAGAAAGCCGTGCGCCGGAAACGGATATGGCAAGTAAACTGGCAGCGTTGGCTAGTAAGTTTAAGTAGACATTAGATATTAGATTTTAGATATAAGAGCGCGATAGGCATGCTCTTTTTTTTGTTGTGAGAGATGCTCTTGGTTTTTAGGTTTGAAGTGTTTCGGAGAGGAACCTTGTATTTAAACCATAACAACGACAAAGGCCAGGATAATCTTCCTGGCCTTTAAATCTTTATAATTAGAAATTATCTTATTGCATTTGCGATTACATCGCTTCTGCTACAACTTCTTCTACTTCTGGAACCATGCGTTTCAACAAACCTTCGATACCGGCTTTCAATGTAATTGTAGAGGAAGGACAGCCTGAGCATGATCCTCTTAATTCTACCGTTACGATACCATTCTCGAATGCTTTGTAAGCGATCGCTCCACCGTCTTGTTCTACTGCCGGGCGAACGTAGTCATGCAATACTTGTTGTATCTTCACTTCAACGTCCGATCCTTCGAAAACGACATCCTCAGAATGCTCTTCTGGCTTTACTGCCAATTCTGACTCCACAGCACCCTTCACAAATTCTTTTAATAAGGCTTCGATATCCGACCATTCCGCATCGTCAGTCTTTGTAACTGTTACGAAGTTGCTCGCGAAGAATACGCCATTTACGAAGTTGAACTTAAATAACTCACGTGCAAATGCCGACTCCTGCGCCTTCTCTCTATCCGGGTAATCTAAGCTTCCGTTGATTAAAAGCTTGTTCACCAAAAACTTCATCGTTGATGGGTTCGGCGTGCTCTCTGTATATACATTTATTGTTGCCATGTTGTAATCGTTCTAAATAATGGACAAATATAAGTCATTCCTCAAATGACAGCGTCATTACTGCGTAAAAGCTTATAACTGTACGCCGGTGTAATTGCTTGGAGAAATTGCCTTGATCTCCGCTTTGATTTCCTCTGAAACATTCAAGTTGTCTACAAATTCAGCAATCGTCGCTTGAGTAACATGCGTGTTTGTACGCGTCAAATCTTTCAATGCTTCGTATGGTTTTGGATAACCCTCACGACGTAAAATCGTTTGGATAGCCTCTGCTACCACCGCCCAATTATTCTCTAAATCTGCTTTGAATGCCGCTTCATTCAAAATCAATTTGCGCAATCCGCGTAAGGTAGATTTGAAAGCAATCAACGTATGTGCGAATGGTACGCCGATATTACGCAATACCGTAGAGTCTGTCAAATCGCGTTGAAGTCTCGAAATAGGAAGCTTAGCTGCTAAATGCTCGAAAATTGCATTAGCAATACCCAAATTACCTTCAGCATTTTCAAAGTCGATTGGGTTTACTTTATGTGGCATCGCTGATGAACCAATTTGTCCAGCGGTAATCTTTTGCTTAAAGTAGTCCATCGAAATGTAGGTCCAGATATCACGACATAGGTCGATGATGATATTGTTGATGCGTTTCAAGCTGTCGCAGCTTGCCGCAAAGTTATCATAGTGCTCAATCTGCGTCGTTGTTTGCGAGCGGCTTAAACCTAGCTTCTCATTCACGAAGTTATTTCCAAAAGCAACCCAGTCATTTGCCGGATATGCCACATGATGCGCATTGAAGTTACCCGTAGCGCCACCAAATTTAGCGGAGTAAGGAACCTGTGCTAATAAATCTAACTGTCTTTCGATACGCTCGATAAATACCTTGATCTCTTTTCCTAAACGGGTAGGAGAGGCCGGCTGACCATGCGTGCGTGCCAACATGGACACCTCGTTCCATTCTGCAGACAAGGATTTCAGTTCGCCTAGCAATTCATTGATGCCTGGCGTGTACACTTGTTGAATAGCCTCTTTCCATGATAATGGAATAGCTGTATTGTTGATGTCTTGTGATGTCAGCCCGAAGTGGATGAATTCTAAAGAGTCAGTAAGACCTAATTTCTCAAATTCATTTTTCAAAAAATACTCCACGGCTTTCACATCGTGGTTGGTTACTTTTTCGGTATCTTTTATCCATTGTGCATTCTCCTCAGTGAAGTTGCGGTATATATCACGCAATTTATCGTTCAAAGAACCATCGAAATGTGCTAACTGTGGAATCCCTGATTCTGACAAAGCGATAAAATATTCAACTTCTACCAATACACGATACTTGATCAGTGCGAACTCCGAAAAGTAATTAGCAAGTTCTTTCGTGCTATTGTAGTACCTCCCGTCGATAGGTGTAACGGCAGTTAAGGATGATAATGTCATGGTATAAAATCTTTTGTGAGGCAAAAATAAGAAATTCGTAGACCTATACCAACCCAAAGGTTATAAAACAACAAAAGCCTGTTTCTAAAACAGGCTTTTGAAGTATTTTTAATTTAGTTCGGATTATTGAACGTTTTTCAAAGAATCAGCGATAGAATCACCTTTTGCTTTTACTGAATCAGCAACGTTTTCTAATGAATCAGCGATTGAATCAGTTGTAGCTTCTACTTGGTCAGCGATAGAATCAGTAGCTGCTTCAGTTTTAGTTTCAGCGTTGTTACAAGATGCAACTGCTACAGTTAAAGCTAATCCTAAGAATCCGAATTTGAATAAATTTTTCATTTTTTTAATTTTCTATTTAGTTGAAACAAATTTGTTTATTTAATCTTTAATACCAGTAACCTAAAAAGGTAACCCAAAAAATAACTTTTTTTTAAAAATTTATTAAACCGGCTGAAATTCAGTTGTTTAATATTTGTTGTTTGCTTTGAGCAGCGCAAATATACTACTGTTTTGTTGATTTGCAACAATAAAAAACATTTTTTGTTATATTTCTGTTAAGAATTTAAAGGAAGCATATGTTAGATAAACTGAAGAATATGGTAAAACTCTTTAAATCAGTCGATTTGGAGCAATTAGAAAAGATATCAAAGAAGGTCGATTTAGCCGAAGTTTTAGGCGCTGTATCAAAAATGGACGAAAATCAGCTTAAAATCGCGATGAAAATGTTGACCGGAAGTAAAAAGAAAAAGGATCCCCCACCCATCGATGCTGATTTTTATGATATCAGTGCTAAACTTTCACCGGAAGATCGAGCGCTGCAATTAAAGGTGCGCGCATTCTTAGAAGCCGAGGTAAAACCGGTTGTGAATAAATATTGGTTGCATGATGAGTTCCCTATTGAAATTATCCCGAAACTTGCCGAACTGAACGTTTGCGGTTATGTATATGAAGGCTATGGCTGCGCAGGCGGAACCTCCCTGATGGATGGTATCATCGCTAGCGAGTTTGGTCGTATCGATCCTTCCATTGCGACGTTCTTAGGAGTTCAAAGTGGTTTAGCCATGGGATCCATTTACCTATGTGGTTCTGAAGAGCAGAAAGCCGAATGGCTGCCGGCTATGCAACAATTAAAAAAGATTGGCGCATTCGGTCTGACCGAACCTTTGGTAGGTTCTGGAACGGCGGGCGGATTAACAACGACCTGCAAGCGCGAGGGAGACAAGTGGGTGCTGAATGGTCAGAAGAAATGGATTGGAAATTCTACCTTCTCAGATATGACGGTTATCTGGGCGCGAGATCTGGACGATCAGCAGGTCAAAGGATTTATCGTGCGGAAAGAAAATCCAGGTTTTGCAGTCGAAAAGATTAAAGGCAAGATGGCATTACGTATCGTCCAAAACGGATTGATCACTTTAACGAACTGCGAGGTTCCGGAGTCTGATCGCTTGGTAAATGCAAATTCGTTTAGAGATACCGCAAAAGTTTTGCAGATGACAAGGGCAGGGGTGGCATGGATGGCTGTAGGCTGTGCCCGTGGAGCTTACGAAAATGCATTGGAATATACCCTGCAGCGCGAGCAATTCGGAAAACCTATTGCTTCCTTCCAGCTGATCCAAAATCATCTGGTTGAGATGCTTTCCAACCTGACCGCCATGCAAACGCTCGTGTTTAGACTATCTGAGCTTCAGGACGACGATAAACTGAAAGATGAGCACGCTTCCCTAGCTAAAGTGTTTTGTACGCTTAGAACGCGCGATATCGTGTCTAGAGCCCGCGAAGTGATGGGAGGAAATGGCATTCTACTCGAATATAATGTTGCCCGCTTCCTAGCCGACGCAGAAGCTATTTACTCCTACGAAGGAACCAAAGAGATCAACTCCCTGATCGTCGGTAGAAGTATTACTGGATTTAGTGCGTTTGTTTAATTTTAGATTTTAGATATAAGATGTGAGACATTAGATTTTAGAGCCTGCGAAGGCTCTTTTTGTTTTTAGATATTAGTTGTTGTGAACTCCTTCGGCTATTGTACTTTTTATAGCCATTGCATAGCCCAATCAAAGCCCTTTCAGAACGGTTCTGATTGGGTTATACATTGGGTTTGTATTGGGTTTGAAAGGGCTTTAAGCAGACGAAGGGTTGACGGGCGCTGGATGTTGGGGTGTTGGTGAGATGTCTTGAACCAGGAAAAAAAGGATTAAAAGATTTGCAGGATCCTGTCAATCCTAAAATCCTTCCTTTCCTGGTTCAAGACAAAGTTTCCATCCTTTCCTTTCAAAACAAAGCTTTCCCTTCTTTCCTGGTTCAGAACAAACGTCTAAAATCTTATATCTAATTTCTAAAATCCCACATCTAAAGACAAAAAAAAGAGCCCGCTAGGCAGGCTCTTATATCTAATGTCTAAAATCTTATATCTAAGAAAAAAACTAATTTTTCTTGTTTTGTTGAGCTGCTTGTTGAGCTCTCATCATATCTTCCATTTTCTTTTGGAAGGATGATTTTTTCTTTTCTGCTTGGGGTTTGCTTTTCTTCTCTTCGATTTTCGCTAAGATTTTATCATCATCGATAAATTGACGGATAATTACTTGCGTTAAGAAAGTAAGAACGGCAGAAAGGAAGTAGTAGTAGTTCAGACCTGCAGGGAAGCTGTTCAATACGAAGAAGAATACCAACGGCATGATATAACCAATGTATTTCATCTGGTTGTTTGCAGCTCCTGATGTTGCGTTGTTGTACCATGTCGTTAACAGGGTAGTCAATGTCATTAACACACACATTAAGGAAATGTGGTCTACATTGATTACAGGGATGTTCGCGAATGTTATTGGCGCATCATAGGTTGAAAGGTCTTTGATCCATAGGAAGCTTTCTCCACGCAGTTCGAATAAATTCGGGAAGAAGAAGAAGAAGGCAAGGGTGAAAGGCATCTGCAATAATAGCGGCAAACATCCTCCAAGCGGGTTAACGCCTGCTTGCTTGTACAGCTTCATTTGTTCCTGTTGTAATAGCATAGGGTTGTCTTCACCAACTTTTTCTTTGATTTCATCCAACTGTGGTTTTAACACACGCATCTTCGCCATCGACTGGTAAGATTTGAATGTTAAAGGGAACATGATGAATTTTAAGAATAAGGTTAAGATCAAGATCACAATGCCATAGCCCATATGGAAACCATCTAAGAAATCAAAGATTGGCACGGTGATGAATTTATTGATCCATCCCATTGGTCCCCATCCCATGTTGATAATTTTATCAAAACCGTTTCCTTCGGCTTTTAAGGTTTTGTATTTGTTAGGTCCAAAGAAAAAGCTAAAGCTATATTGATTTTCTTTTTGACCGGAGTATGCTAAGTCTGCAGTCGTTTGGTAAGTTTTTACTAAACCTGGCTCATTTAAGAAAACAGAGTTTAAGGTGACATTGTTCAATCCTTCTTTGCTCGTCAATACAGTCGAGAAGAAGTGTTGTTTGTAGGCAATCCAGCTTAGTTTTTTCTCTACCGTTTCTTTTTCGTCGCTCGTTTCAGAAAGGTGATCTACATTTTCCTCTACATCGCGGTAGAAGATTGCAGATTTCTCACGCTCTGATTTTACGTTACGTTCTTTCTGTGTTAATGTGGTTTCCCAGTTTAAAAGAAGGCTCTTGTTTTTAACATCGATCAGGTCATTTAAGCCTACTGTGCGGATGTCTAACTTTAAGTTATAGTCGTTTCCAGCAAGGGTGTAGATATAATCGATGTATTGGTCTGCGCTGTAAGAAAGACGCATAGTAATCGATTTAGAGTCTTCTCCAGCAACAGTGAAGCTAGATCCTTGCGGTTGGAAGTATAGATCGTTGGTCTTTACCGCTTTTCCAGGAACGTTGAATTCTAATCCAAAACGGTTATTATCGCCGTCGAATAAGATTAGTTTAGAATCGTCGTAGTTTTTCTCTTCTTTCAGTTCTACTGATTTCACGCGACCGCCCTTGCTACTTAAGTTTACAGCGATGCGTTCGTTTTGTAGCGTAATCACTTGTTCAGTCCCTACTGAGGCAACGCCGAAGGGTTGTTTCGCCAATAGCGAGTCTGCTACGGCTGCTGCAGGGCTAGTGATTTTTGTGGAGTCTTTTGTAACAACAACACCTTCTTTTACTCTTTTTATCGAGTCTTGGAGCTGCTGTTCCTTTTTAATTTCCTCTTGAGATGGCTTCATTAAGTAGAAGGAGCCCCCCAGGATGGCAAAGATTAAGATGAATCCTATTAGATTGTTTCTATCCATTTTATAATATTTACTGTATCTCGCGTAGTGTTTTTTAACTACTGTGATTTCTTATGCGCTAAAGAAGCGGCTACAAAGCTAACAAAAAGTGGGTGAGGATTTACTACCGTCGACTTCAATTCTGGATGAAATTGTCCAGCAACGAAGAAAGGGTGGTCTTTCAATTCGACGATTTCAACCAGTCCGGTGTCCGGATTGAAGCCTGAGGCAATCATTCCTGCCGCTTCATAATCCTTTAAATAAGCATTGTTGAATTCGTAACGATGACGATGTCTTTCGGAGATTTTTGATTTTCCATAGATACCGTATGCTTTCGTTCCTTTTTTGATTTCGCAATCATAAGCTCCTAAACGCATCGTTCCGCCCATATTGGTAATGTTTTTCTGCTCTTCCATCAAGTTGATTACCGGGTGAGGTGTTGTTTCGTCCATTTCGAAGCTATTTGCTCCTTTAAGTCCTAAAACATTGCGACCAAACTCAATAACCGAGCACTGCATTCCTAAACAGATACCAAAGAATGGGATTTTGTTTTCACGAACGTGTTTAATGGTAGTTAGTTTCCCTTCTAAGCCACGCTCGCCGAAGCCCGGAGCAACTAAAACACCATCAAGGCCTTTTAACTTCTCAGCCACATTATCGTTGCTTACGCTTTCTGCTGCGATATATTTAACTTTTACTTTGGTTTCGTTGGTTGCACCCGCGTGGATGAAGGCCTCTGCGATAGATTTGTAGGCATCTGGTAATTCTACATATTTACCTACAAGACCAATGCATACCTCGTTGGTTGGGTTTTTTAAACGTCCTAAGAATGCTTTCCAGTTTTCTAGATCCGGTTCGTTCTTAGTCGATAATTTTAATTTTGCTAATACTGTTTTATCCAATTGCTCTTTCAGCATGTTCAAAGGAACATCATAAATCGTAGGGGCATCAATCGATTCCACTACGGCATTGATATTCACATTGCAGAATAATGCTAATTTCTTACGAATATCATTATTCAATTTATGCTCGGTTCTACAAACTAATATATCAGGTTGTACACCATATTCCAATAAGGTTTTTACGGAGTGCTGCGTAGGTTTGGTTTTCAACTCACCTGCAGCAGCTAAGTAAGGTACGAGGGTAAGGTGGATAACCAGGCAGTCGTTGTTGCCTAATTCCCAACGTAATTGACGTACAGCTTCAATGAATGGAAGGGATTCGATATCGCCTACAGTACCACCAAGTTCGGTGATCACGATATCGTATTCTCCTGTTTGGCCAAGAAGCAACATACGACGTTTGATTTCATCGGTGATGTGGGGAACTACTTGAACTGTTTTTCCTAAGTATGCACCTGCACGTTCTTGCTCGATAACATGGCTATAGATACGGCCTGTTGTCACGTTGTTAGCTTGAGAAGTGGGAACATTTAGGAAGCGTTCGTAGTGACCAAGGTCCAAGTCAGTTTCAGCACCATCTTCTGTAACATAACATTCGCCATGTTCATAAGGGTTTAACGTTCCTGGATCGATATTGATGTACGGGTCAAACTTTTGGATGGTTACTTTTAAACCGCGCGCCTGAAGTAGTTTGGCAAGGGAAGCAGCAATAATTCCTTTCCCTAACGACGAAGTTACGCCGCCCGTAACAAAGATATATTTAGTCATAGCAATAATGGATTTCTAATATAGAATGAGGACTTTTTTTAACGCCTCATCTGCTCTATGTACGGGATACAAAGGTACAAATTTTTTCTGCAATCTGCTCTAAAAAAAATCGTTTAGGGTAATCTTCGGCGGATTGATTTGAAGATTAATTGATTGGCAGGTTTTCAGCAATGCCCGACCTTAAATAATTGCTAAATTTTTACATTTTTACTGGCAAATAAAATGCAGAAATAGGTTGAATGGATTAACTTTAATAAAAAATATATAGAATGGAATACAGAAGAATGGGTAAAACCGGTCTACAGTTGAGTGCGCTTTCCTTCGGGTCTTGGGTAACTTTTGCTAGACAGACAGATGATCATACGAACGAACGATTGATGATGCAGGCTTACGATGCCGGTGTGAATTTTTTTGATAATGCGGAAGTGTATTCTGCAGGCTTGTCAGAAGAAATGATGGGTAGGGTGTTGAAGAAGGTGAATTGGGATCGATCATCTTATGTATTGTCGAGTAAAGCTTATTTCGGCTGGAAGGGTGAGGATAAAAAACCTAATCAGCATGGCCTGAGCAGAAAGCATTTGATGGAAGCTTGCGAAGAGGCTTTGGGACGCCTTCAGGTTGAGTATTTGGATTTATATTATTGTCATCGTCCGGACCGCAACGTCCCTATTGAGGAAGTGGTACGCACGATGAATACGTTGATTCAGCAAGGCAAGATTTTTTACTGGGGAACTAGTGAATGGTCGGCAGCAGAGATTATGGAAGCGCATATGGTCGCTAAAGATTTAGGTTTGGAAGGCCCTTCTGTGGAGCAGCCAGAGTATAATCTTTTTAATCGCATGAAAATGGAGGTAGACTATGAGCCTATCTTTAAAAATGTGGGTATGGGGACAACGATTTGGAGTCCCTTAGCATCCGGCATATTAACAGGTAAATATAATGATGGTATTCCAGAAGGTTCTAGGATGTCTTTGGAAGGTTATGAGTGGTTGAAGGAACGTGCAGTTGTCGAAGATAAGTTGAACCGTGTGAAAGCTTTAGGCGAGTTTGCAAATGAGTTGGGTGTGTCATTGCCAACATTAAGTATTGCATGGTGCTTAAGTAATCCGAACGTAACGACTGCCATTTTAGGTGCAACGCGCGAGAGCCAGCTGACCGAGAATTTAAAAGCATTGGAGGTTCTGCCATTAATCACGCCTGAAGTAAAAGAGCGTATCGATTTGATTATGGGAACTAAGCCGGTTGTTATTCGTAACTAAGCCGATCGACTTATCGATCAATCATAAAAAAAGGGGCTTACATTTTGTAAGTCCCTTTTCTTCTTTAAAAGAAATATCGTAATTAAACTCTTTTCGCTTTGATACGAGCAGCTTTACCAGTAAGTCCGCGTAAATAGAATAATTTCGCGCGACGAACTTTACCTACTGAGTTAACGTCAATTTTCTCGATGTTAGGAGAGTTTACAGGGAAAATACGTTCAACGCCTACACCGTTAGAGATTTTACGAACGGTAAAAGTTGCGTTAGCACCTTCGCTGTTTAATTGAATTACCACCCCTTGGTACACCTGTACACGCTCTTTATTTCCTTCGCGAATTTTATAATGAACGCTGATGGTATCTCCTGCTTTGAAAGCGGGAATTTCATTTTTTACTACCGCTTGTTCTTCTACAAATTTTACTAAATCCATGATTCTGTGTAATTAAAAACGATTTATATCCTGTAAAAATCGGAATGCAATATTACAGCTTTTATCTGATATAAAAAAATACTTTTTTTAAAAATTATGTTCCTCTATTTGAGGTGGGTGCAAAGATAGGAAAACGCCTTGATTATATGAAAGTTATTGTGAAAATATTTTCAAAAAATTATTACGTGGGGGTTGAGCGTATTGTAAAGTGCGTTGTATGAGTGTTTTAGCATGTTTTTTAAAATTTATCTTGACAAATATATTTTTCGCCGTATATTTGTGCCACAGAAAAACAAAGGTGATACCTTTTCGGGGTGTAGCGTAGCCCGGTATCGCGCCACATTTGGGATGTGGAGGTCGTAGGTTCGAATCCTGCCACCCCGACAACACTTACACTAAGTAAGGTCAAAAACCCTCAAATTCTATGAATTTGAGGGTTTTTTGTTTTATATTATATCAGGAAACCCCAATAAATATCAATCTAAATGTGAGTTAAACGGTGAGTCTTTTTAAGTTTTATATTTACTCACCGGATAGCTTATAAATAATTGTAAATCATTTATTTACAACATTTATTTTGATGCTATTTATTATTGTTTGACTTCTTTACTGCATCATATCCAATAGTTGGATTGAGAGAACTGCACTAAAGTGTATCAGTTGAACATAAAATAAATGGATATGAAGAGTAAAAACACTTTTGGGATTCAATTCCTGTTACGGTTGCCCAAGAACAAGAAAGACGAAATGGCCACTGTTTATGCAAGGATTACAGTAAACGGCCGTAGAACTGAAATTTCCCTAAAAAGCAAAGTATCGATCAACAATTGGGACGAAGTAAAAGGAAGAGCAAAAGGAAAACGCCAAGAAATCGTAAAGCTGAACAGCCACATGGAGCAGGTACGCTCCCTTATTTTCGATTGTTATCACCAGTTGGTGCAGCAAAATAAAACCGTTACCATTGAAGCGGTTAAATCTGTCTACCTAGGCGAGGACATAGAGGAAACAATGACTCTTCTAAAGCTAGTGGAATACCATAAACAAGTGGCAGTAAGTAAACTTGCCCCCAGTACCATGAAAAATTATTATACCACCGAAACCTATATTCAAAAATTTATAAAACAAAAATATGGAAAAAAAGACATACCGTTGGATGAACTGAACTATCGGTTCATTTTGGATTTTGAAAACTTCCTTAATGACTACAAACCTAAAGATCATCATAAGCCCATAAATAATAATGGGGTGATGAAACATATGGAACGTTTGCGGAAGATGGTCAATTTGGCTGTTACGATGGATTGGCTGGTTAGGGATCCATTTGCCAAATACAAACTTCGGTTTGAAAAGGTAGAAAGAGGCCATTTGTCAAAAGAGGAGCTAACTGTTTTGCTTAATAAATCCTTTTCAATAGAGCGTCTGCAATCCGTGTCGGACATGTTCATTTTTAGTTGCTATACAGGTCTTGCTTACATCGACATTTTTAACCTGACCCCCGAAAATATTTCAAAAGGAATCGACGGAAAAGATTGGTTGACGACAAAAAGACAAAAGACCGATACAACGGTTCGAGTTCCTTTGCTGCCCGAGGCTTCAGATCTTCTTAAGAAGTACAGAGGGCATCCGGTAGCTGAGGCGAATGGAACGATCTTCCCTGTCATATCCAACCAGCGAATGAACGGTTATTTAAAAGAGATCGCAGAAATTTGCGGCATCAATAAAAATTTAACGTTCCATCTCGCAAGGCATACTTTTGCTACAACGGTGACATTAAGCAATGGTGTGCCAATTGAATCGGTGAGTAAAATGCTTGGCCATACATCTATACGTACCACCCAAATTTATGCTAAGGTGTTGGAACATAAGCTAAGTGAGGATATGCACAAGTTAGAGGTTAGAATGGCTTCCCAGGATTAGATACTTCTAGATCATTATTGAAATGAAACGAGGTAAGGTTGTAATTTTAATGGATGCAATACTATATGTGTGCCTTTGGACGCCAAATGCAACCACTGACTGCCATGTTGATCAAATTCGTAGATACTTTTGGTTCATTTGTATCCGTAAAGACAGAAAAGACCATAAATCAATTCTGTTCTAGAGGAGAGAATTTAGAAACATTAAAAAGCAGCGCAAATGAAAGTAGAACTTATCACTAAAGAAGACTTAGATAGCTTTAAAAAGGAACTTCTTGAAGAAATCAGGAGAAATAGACCACATCCGAGAAAAGCCGAAAAGGAGCCTCGGGAATGGCTCAAGAGTTACGAGATCCGAGAATTATTGGGGATTTCAGCGGGGACACTCCAAAACCTTCGGCTAAACGGAACGTTACCGTTCACGAAAATCGGTGGATTGATGTATTATCGGTATGAAGATATCCGGAAACTAATGGATGGTGTTGATGGGAGTTAGGGATTAAAATATTAAAAAATAAATGATATCAAGCAGGATTTGACGATCCTGCTTTTTTTTTGCCGGTACTTTTTGCAGCCAAAGCACATTTACCTCCCATAGCAATATCCTCGCAGTAAAAGAGCTTTCCGGCTATTTCTGAAACAGAAATTTTTAAAAAAAACCTCTCCGCTATTCCCATTTTCAGATATTTTTAAAATCCCTGTTCTGTGGTTTTGAGAACCACACCTTAAGAAAACATTTATCAATCCGACGAATTGGAAGTATTATTTCAATTCAAAACAGACCATTTTCTAATGCAATTTTCTCGGCTTCCACATTTCTTTTATTCAAAGAAGCCTGTATGCACTATTGTCCCATTTCAAGAGCAAAGGTATTTCCGTGTTCTTAACACCGCCAAAAGGTCAAGCAAGTTTGAAAAAAAATCTCCACCCGCTGGGTAGTATTTATTTTTCAAAACCTTGTGTCGGCTAAACACGAACCTTTTATGCTCGTGAAACGAAACATAGCATACTCCGGCTCTTTGGACGAATAAAAAAAATGTCAGTTATGAAAATTATAAGCATTAAAAATGGTAATGAAACGAAACAGCACCTCCTCTCATTACCGAATAAATCAGAAAAATTAAATCAAATATCAATCACTAAAAATCAGCGAAAATGAACATCACAGGCAGACTGACAAGAAATGCGGAAGTACGCACATTGTCGAACGAAAAACAGGTGGTAAACTTTTCAGTAGCGGTAAACGACAGCTACCGTAACAAACAGGGCGAACGAGTAGAGCAAACCACCTACTTCGATTGTGCCTACTGGATAACTCCAAACGTGGCAAGGCTACTGACAAAAGGCACTTTGGTAGAACTCACAGGGCGTGTAAGTCCGAGAGCGTGGGTAAACAAAGACGGAGAACCAAGAGCAGGACTTAATTTCCATACCTCACAAATCAAATTGCACGGAGGTAGCAATAGAGCCGAAACCGTACAGGTTACTGCAAAAGCAGAAAACAACAGCATTGCAGGAATATCAACCGAGGACGACCTCCCATTTTAACAACGAATATTCAATCGTTTTTCAACATCAAAATTTTAGCATTATGGCACATAACATCAATTACAACGAGAAAACAGGACGTTATTCATTCTTTAGCGTTCAGCAAAAAGCGTGGCACGGTCTGGGGCAAATCGTAGAGCAGTACCCCACAAGCGAGGAAGCTATCCGACACGCAGGGTTAGATTACGAGGTAGTCAAATCCCCTCTGTTTACCAAAGGTTCGGGCATTACCGAAACCGCAGACGGTATCGAGATAGGCAGTAACGAACTGGAAGTACCTAACTGTTTCGCCAACATACGCACCGATAACAATGCCGTATTGGGCGTAGTGGGTAAAGATTACCACATCGTACAAAACCGTGAAGCGTTCAGTTTCTTTGATGCTATCGTAGGAGGTGGCGAGGGTATTCTGTACGAAACCGCAGGGGCATTGGGCAAAGGCGAACGCATTTTTATCACAGCCAAATTGCCCGACTATATCCGTGTAGGCAATGGCGATGATGTTACGGAAAAATACATCTTCCTTACCACAAGCCACGACGGAAGCGGAAGTATTACCGCAGCGTTTACGCCTATCCGTATCGTTTGCCAAAACACCCTTAACGCTTCATTGCGGAATATGACCAATGTAGTCCGTATCAAGCACACATCGGGAGCAAAACAGCGTATCGAGAATGCACATAGGATAATGGGGTTAGCCAACACATTGAGCGACCAGCTACAGGGTATTTTCAATGACTGGACAACGATAAGGGCAACAGACCAAGAGGTCAGAAAGCTAATCCAATTGGCACTATGCCCGAACAAAGAAACCCTTGAGCTCATCAAAAAAGGTGCTGAAGACGAAATATCAACAATGTTTAAAAATGCCGTGAACGATGCGTTTGCCTATGCAATGACGAGTGATACGCAACAAATGGACACTACAAAAGGCACATTGTTCGGAGCATACAATGCTGTTACAGGCTACTTCCAAAATGTACGCAATTACAGGGATGACGAAGCCAAGTTACAGAGTATTGTATTGGGTGGAACGGCTCAAATGAAAGGACAAAAAGCATTTGACCTATGTACAGCCTTTGCGACAGACGGTGCGGAAATCCTAAACCTCAATTAGATAATCACAGGCTACCGCCACAATCGGTGGTAGCCTGTTAAAAATAAGTTTTATGAAAGCGATAACAATAGAGGAAGCCAAAAATTTGGCGAGAGCCAAGAGCCTTGAAAAGAAGCACAAAGGCGAAAGCGTATTTATCATTTACTGCAATCGTACAGAGCATTTCTATATAGACACGAACGGTTTAGTACGCCTTTGGGAAAAATTACACGGCTACTATGTAAATGGGGTTTATGCCACCGAAGATTAACGCATAACATTCAAAAGCAGTTACAATGGAAACGAACGCCATAGCGATAAAATTTGTCAGCCACGAAGTACCCGAATTGGAAACGCTGAAAACCTCAAAGGTCTATCAGCTAAGGGAAAAACTGAACAAGGGCGAGAAGCTAAGCCGAGCCGAGAAAAATTGGATTGCGGAAGCGGTAAACCGAAACGCCTTTTTTAACGGGGCAGTTCCCCTAATGGGTTATCGGTTTGGGTTTGATGATATTCTAAAAACCTATGTAGTGAAGCAGTACGACAGTTGGCAGGAATACAGCGCACCCGACAAAACGAGCCTACGGAGTATAATCTATGGCAGGATTGACCAAATAGCAGAAATCAGTCATTAACACTTAAAGCAATCAAAGATGGAAACAACAGATAGAATTACCAAAGAAACAGACCTTGAAAAGTTTTGCAGGGAGCGATTTAAGCACTTGACCAATGCACAGCTTGTGGCAAGGGTAAACGGTCTTCCCGATTTTGGTTGGGATGATGAGGGCGTGGAACTGCGAAGAAGGCATAGGGTATCAAACGGTGCGTTTGACTATGCCTTTAATCATAACACGATGGTAATCCTAAAAGACGATTAATGATGTACGTAACAGATTTAAACGGTTGCCAAATCGAAGTAACGGATTTAAAGGAAGCCATAAAAATAGCAGGGCGGTACAAAGAATACCGCCATGAGGACGAGCGTTTTTCCGAGTTCGACAAGAGGCAAAAAGCCTATTGGGCGGATATGTACGAGAAACTTACAGCCATCAAAGAACAAGTAACAACACATTAAAACTCACAGCAATGAACACAAATTTTTTCAATCAAGTACAGCAGTTGGATTTTACAGGAATATTGCAACTGAACATTTCTAAGGGGATAGAAAACAAACTAATCGTAACAGTATTGCTCAACAATGAGCAATGCGGAGATAGTGCGAAAAACCTCATTCCCCCATTGATTTTTAACGCCACTTCGCAGGAGTTTGACGAGGGATTTTTTGAGCAGATAAACGCACCAATTAAAGCCATATCGGGTTTAATGGTGGATATGGAAGCCTTTATGAAGCAAATGGAAACCGTCAAACTGCAATCCGAAATGGAGAAGCAGAAAACCGAGAAAGCCAAAAAGGAAAAAGAAACCAAAGACAAGAAGTACAAAGACGGTATGGCAAAGGTGGACGAGTTGGAGAAAGAGGGCAAGTTCCGTGAAGCGTGGATGAAAGTACCCGACATTACGGAGTTTCCCGAAAAAGCGGACGAGATACGCAAACGCAAAACGTCATTGTCCGACAAGTTCGGGACACCGAGCCTTTTTGGTGGAGTAACGGAGGAGCAACCCGAACCGCCAAAAACGGAGGAGGTTGCTACCTATTGCCCAATAAATACAACAAACGAAGAAGTAGAATATTAACAATTAAAAACGAACATTATGTTATTAGCAACAGTATTACCGAGAATTTTCATACTCAAAGATAAAGGACAGGATATTCCATTGACTGACCCCGAACCACGTTGGAGCGTGGAAGCCGTAATGAATTTCTATGCAAATTCTTATCCGATACTGACCACTGCCAAAGTATCTGCCCCTGTTATCCGTGACGATACAATACAGTACCGATTTGAGAGTGTAATGGGAACGAAAGGTTAAATCAAAAATCAAAAAAAATGAATTATGCAACGCAATATCATATCGGGCATCATCAAAACCCTACAGCAACCGAAACAGAAGACTTTGCACAAACAGTTGGGCGAGTTCGCAGATTGGATGCAAAGACCAAAGAACGCAGACGAAATAAGAAAAGACAAAATGAAATCGGTACCGATAACGGTACTACCAATGGTTTTCTAAAATGCTCATTTCTGCCTAAACTGCAAGAAGCACAAACCGTACAGGCTTGTGGAAAATCGGAAAAGACGGAAAGGGATTTTTATCAGTCCCTTTCCAAATTGGCAGGGCATTACGGTATACAACCTATGCAGTCCAGGCAGTACGGCTATCCCTACAATATCGCTTTAGCTTTGGATTCCACAGAGGAACAGTTAAGAAAGAAGTTTCGTGATTGGGAAGAACTCCGTTTGATACAGGATAGTAAGAAAACGTATTTCGTAAGTGAAGAACGGTACAGTACAGGTGCAACCCTGTATTACATTCCCGTAGTGCCATTGTACCGACTATCTAAGCATCCCAATCGCAAGCAAGCCGTACAGCTATTGCAATCCGTGTGTGCGTACCTATACCACATTGCAGATGTTCCTTACTATCGACAGGAAAACAGTTATCTGTATTGGATGTATGAAATGGTAACAGAGTGGATTGTAAGCGATGACGAGAATGAGGACACGACAACGTATTTAAGCGAGATTAGGCAATCAGAACAGATAGGCGAACGTATGGAGCAGAAAATTTACAACAAGCACAATTTGAGCCGATTTGCAGTCCGTTTAAACTCCTTTAAAATCAAAGACAGCTTTGACCAAGATTGCTACAAACTGGCAAGTGAAGCCTTTGCCTTGTATGAACAATACCCGAATGCTACCATAAACCGTAATGCCCTGCCAAGCGGAGAAGCAAGCGAAGAAGATATGGAAAATAGTATAGGTGTGGAAAAGTACGTTTCGTTCTGTGCCGATGCAAAAGGTATTTTGTTTCAAACACTTTTTGAGAGCGTGAACACCGAGTTGCAAGAATACGGACAAATGGAAGAACCCACCATTGTGAAAAGGTTTGATGGTAGTGATATTACTGCAAATACCCTTGAATTTGAAAACCGTGTTTTTGCCTTAATTGAGGAATTGATATACATACTGAATAACTTTTAGATACTCTAAAATGAAAGATATAACACAAAACTTTGGAACGCTTTACCACCCTTTATCGGCTTTGGTTTTTTACCAAACCAAAGGAAGTAATAGAACCACCTATGTAGAGCATTTTGATATGGATAGGAACGGTAATCCAATCAACGCCCATCCTTTGACCGAGAGAGAAGCTAAAGAATTGGCAAAAGCACTCAATACGGAAAAGGAAAAGAGCAAGGCATTTTTAAAATCTAACGGCATTCTGCCTACCAACGTCCTGCACATTAATCCGAGTGAAAACGGTACGGTACTTTGGTACACCAAAGCACGAAAAGTCAAAATGTTCTTTACTGAAAGTCTTGAAATACCAAACGGTACGGCGAAAGTACCTGCAATGCTTTGGTATGCAAGCAAACAGAGCCTTATTGTTTTCGCCCTAGAAAAAGACCGAAGACCTACCGAGAATACCGTATTATTTCACGCACCATTTTTCAATATTTACGAGGACGGACACGTATGTATGGGAACTGTAGATATCAATATCAAAAATTCTGCTTCGGTTGAAGAATTTATGCAAGCGTGGGAAAGCTACTTTTTTAACAGCTATTTCAGTCACTTGGTAAACGAACACAACCCCATAAAAGGAAATTGTGTAAGCCTTTGGAAAGACCTCATCGGCACAGACAAAGCCTTTCCTAAAGATATATTGAAAAAGACAAACAAGACCATAAAAACGATATTGTAATGAGCAAAGAAATTTTAAAAGTCCATTTTACGGACAGCGATTTGATAAATCCTACCAATCCCATAACGGTAAACGTAATCGGTGCAGGTGGTACAGGCTCAAAAGTAATGACTGCCTTGCTTGAGATGAACCACAGCCTAAACGAGTTAGGACACGCAGGGTTGTTTATTCGTCTTTGGGATGATGATGTAATTACCCAAGCCAATTTAGGAAGACAGCGTTTTGCAGAAAGTGAGGTCGGTTTGTACAAATCTGTTGCTATCATTAACCGTATAAATCGCTTCTCAGGTACGAACTGGAAAGCGGAAGCAAGGAAATTTGAAAAAGACAATAGCGACAGTTTCCCCGAAAATGCAGGAGGAAGTATTTATATTTCCTGTGTGGATAGCGTAAAAGCAAGATTTGAAATTGCGGAAATATTAAGTGAATTGAGCAATGGAAGACCCTATTCCAACCGCCCACGTTATTGGTTGGACTTCGGCAACAGTCAACATACAGGACAAGTTTTACTATCTACCATAGGAAAAATTCGCCAACCCAATTCAGAGAAATATGAAACGGTGGCAAGCCTGCCAATGGTTACGGATGAATTTGGCGAACTGCTTAAACAATCCGAACTGGAAGACGATACACCGAGCTGTTCCCTTGCCGAAGCGTTGGAAAAGCAGGACTTGTATATCAATTCCTCATTGGTTCAGATGGGTTGTTCACTGTTATGGGGTATGTTTAAAAATGGTTTGACACCATACAGGGGATTTTTTCACAACCTGAAAGATTTCCGAACCCATCCTATAAAAGTCGCCTGATTGGAAAATCGGGCGGCAAAAAGACACTCCCTCCCGATGGTCGGGACAGTCTTTTTGCATAAATCGGAGCAACCTCTTTGGCAAAATGGGATGCCTACCCACCATTCATTCCGGCACATTTTACCAAACAGGTTGCGACATTATTTGAGGGATGTTCATTATCCCTTTTGTTGTTTTAGGGAACTTCTTTTCTTGCCACATTGGCGACCAAAGAAAAGAAGCAAAAGAACGCCGCATTATTTACCGCCACACAGTTATTAATTTTATCAGATAATTACCTTGAAGAGCCACAATAACTGGTTAATAATATATTGCCTGCTCAATGCGATTAATAGTTAAAGGAATAACGTATATTTGACATTATTTGTCAAGTAGAATATTTCAAATACACAAAATGGATTATAAAAAAACAGTTGGAGAAATATTACGTGCTAAACGAGAGGAGAAAGGGCTTCTCTTAAGGCAAGTTGCTGCTTTGCTCGAAATGGATACAGCAATTCTGAGTAAAATTGAAAGAGGGCAAAGAAATATCAATAAGGAACAGGTTTTTAAACTCGCAGATATTTTGGGCATAGAACGAGAAGAATTACTTATTCAATACCTCAGTGAGAAAATTGCAATTGAGCTAAAAGACGAATCGTTGGCGGATAAAACTCTTAGAGTTGCCGAAAAGAAGATAAAGTATATGTCACAAACTAAATAATAAACCTCGAAATATTTCAAAAATTGAACAGGATTGAATACATCAACAAGATCACTACTTGTGCAGCGAGATTTGTCCACGAAGTGGAAGGGTTTAATGCAATAGGAAATTATCATATTAATATCCATGCAGAGAATTTTTTGGTACCGTTATTAAATGAGGTTTTCGGGTTGGAACTTGAAAATCTTAATTCTACAAAAAAGAAAAATTTTCCAGCAATTGATCTGGCCGACTTTAAGAATAGGGTGGCTTTTCAAATTACGTCAACATCTTCTCTTGATAAAATTAGGACTACGCTCGAAACATTCTCAAAGTATGACCTACAAAATGAGTTTGATGTACTCTACTTATATATTCTCACAGAAAAGAAGCCGCAATACAATGATGCAAAACTGAAAGATGTAATACCCGATAGTTTTGGGTTTGAGTCAAGTGACCATATTATAGACAAGGACGTTATTCTTCAGAAAATAAATGCTATAAGCTCAACGCCCAAAATTCAAGCGATTTCTAAATTATACGAGCATGAGTTTTCGGATATACAGATTGAACAGCGCCAGCTTAAGTTCGAAAATGGATACTTGAATAACGAGCCAGAAGATATTTCGCCTAACATGGTTAAAATATCATTTCCGAAGGTTTTGTATAAGGCAGAATTGTTTATTAATGAAGAAGCTATCCTCGAAAATCTAAACGATTATTTGGAGAGTATTGGAAAAAGGAAAGTGAAAAAGTTGAAGCCAAACACACTGGTCAAAAAGGCTTTAAAACAAAATAAAGTATATTTTGAAGACTGGATTTTACATGAAAAGTGTATTTATACTTTTCGGGATTTATCTAAAAACAACGAACCATTGAGAAAAATTATAGATGCTGGCACAATAACTACTTTGGATTGTAAAGACTTCTACGAACAAGATGAAGCGAGTAACAAAGTATTCAAAAACCTTTTAAGAAAATCTCTGATCCAACTTTGCTATTATAAAGGAATAGAATTCTTCCCGCCAAGAGGAATTTTCAGATTTGCCAATTCAAGACCTCCTAAAGCAAAGCAAATTAGATGGAAGGGTAAAAAAGAGTCTACCAAGACAGTAATATTCGAAATGACAAATAAGAAGGAGGGGCACATAATCTGTTATAGACACTTAGCATTCAAAGCATCTTTTTTAAATTTTGAAATAGATTGGTATTTGGTCATAAATCCAACATGGAGCTTTACAAATCCGGGTGGATATAGGGAAAGTCGATTTGAATCAGCATATATGGCAGGAATAAAACGACTTGAGAATAACAATTCTGTTTACAATTACTTTAGATTCTTTGCGCACTACTTATCTTATACGGACCTGTTTGTTACTGAATATCCATACCTGCAGACCTCGAAAAATGAGCCATTAAGTTTATCTCCTAGCCTAGATGAACAAAAATGGATACCCGTTAAAATCGTTGAAGAAACATCTGAGTTTACTCCAACGGAAATAAGCCTTGATAACGAATTAACCAACTCAATTTTTTCTGATCAATGAAATTAAGATATATAGAAGAACCATCATTACAATTTGGCTTAGGACATCAGATTTGTCCTAAAAGTGGCATTTACAATTTTAATCCATTTGATATTGATCAAGTTAGACCTGAAAAAATCACCATTGGAGTAGTTGGAAAATCTGACAGTGTTGATGCAGTTTTAGAATGGATAGAATCATGCAAAACCCATATTGATGGAAAACAAAGTAAAACCCCACATCCCAACCTTTTTCTAAATTTTTGCGGTTTCAATAAAAGTATAGGCTTTAAGTGCGAGATCAATTATGATGATACATACCTAAGAAAGTTAAATAACTCTGATTTAGAGAAAATCGTCAAGAAAAGCAACTCCCTGGAAACGATAATTGCAGAAATTACAGAACTCTATTTAGCTGAAATCAAATTCTTATCTAAAAACAAAAAACCAGATGTAATTCTTTGCGCTTTGCCTGAAAATTTAATGAAACATATTACCGAAGCTAAGGCAAAAGCTTCTGGTGAAGATGAAGAAGAAACTGAAGTTCATGAACGTGATTTTGATGAAGATGAGGTTTCTTCAAAAGAACAGAATTTCAGGAGAAATCTTAAAGCAAAGGCAATGCAATATAATGTGCCTATCCAAATCATTAGGGATAGAGTTGCAAAACCAACCAAAGAGATGCAAGATCCTGCAACGGTTGCTTGGAATTTTTTTACAGCATTATACTATAAAGCTTCAGGAACGCCTTGGGCATTGATCAGAAAAGACACTGCTGAAACTACTTGTTATGCCGGTATAAGCTTCTTTAAAAGTAGAGATAGAAGCTCAACACAAACAAGTATTGCCCAAATATTTAATGAGTTAGGGAAAGGTGTCATTTTAAGAGGTGAGGAAATTACTTTGAAAAAAAACGATAGAACACCACATCTAAGTGAAGATCAAGCATTCAATCTTCTAAAGCAGTCCCTAACTGAATATTATGAAGCCGTAAAAATTTTTCCGAAAAGACTAGTAATCCATAAGACCTCTAACTTCAGTGAAGATGAAGTTTACGGGTTTACCCAAGCAGCTCGTGATTTGCATATAAATCAAGTTGACTTAGTTTCTATACAAACATCTGATTTAAGATTATACAGGAATGGCAATTATCCGCCGATGAGGGGAACACATTTCGCTATGAGTTATAAACACCACTTGCTATATACAAGAGGATCTGTGCCGTACTACGAAACGTATCCAGGTAGATATATCCCTCGAGCCATTGAAATAAAATTAGCACAACATGATGAATCTCCAAACATCATTTGCGATGAAATCCTTGCATTAACCAAAATGAATTGGAATAATACACAATTTGATAGGCAGATGCCTATTACAATTGAATGTGCGAGAAATGTTGGAGAAATATTAAAATATTTGAACCAAGAAGATAGTATGCAGCTTAAATACAGCTTTTATATGTAGAGACTATGGAGAAAGCCGAAAAAATAAAACAATTACTATCCAACCAATTTGAGTTGGATTTATTTGAAGCTTCAATTGCTAGCTTAAATGATCGAACAAACAAACTTCGCTTTAATAATTTTGCATGCTCTATAAGGGAGTTGTCACGACATTTTTTATATAACCTTGCTCCGGAAGAACGTGTGAAAAATTGTGTTTGGTTTAGCCCCGAAACTGCAGACGGAAAACCTACAAGAAACCAAAGAATTAAATACGCAGTCCAAGGTGGAATAGACGACACTTTTTTAGATCGTTGGGGATTTGAGGTTGACGAACTCAAAGACATGATAAAGGATGTAAAAGAAACAATCAATACTTTAAGCAAGTATACCCATATTAATCCTGAGGTGTTTAATATTAGCGATTCTGAAATTGAGCGTATGAGCCAAGATGTACTTAACTCTTTTATTAGTTTGGTAGAAACAATTGAGAACTATCGTGAAGATCTTAAACAATTCCTTGATGGACATATCGAAGAGCATATGGTATCATCCGTTGTAACTAATTTTTTTGAGAATGTTGATCGACTTGCACCTCACCATTCACTGGAATATAGTGAAGTGTCAGAATATCATATTTCAGAAATTAATGAATATGAAATTGTAGTGGACGTCTTTGGAGATTTACATGTGATTCTTGAATATGGGTCTAATAAAGAAAGACGTGAAGGTGATGGATTAGACTTGCCAGAAACATTCCCTTTTGAAACGAAGATACGCTATCAAATTGAAGAGGATTTTCCGTCCTCTAAGTTTGAGGTCGATGACTACGATGTGGATACTTCAAGTTGGTATGGAGACGATGATGATGAAATATAGTCTTAAGCACTGAAGATAGCTTTCTTAAAATCATCAACATCGCTTCCAAGTAGTAGATAACTTGAAAACCCAATCTCTAAAAGAGATTTCCCAACTTTCTCATCATCAATATCGCTATGGGCAACCAGTTTGATTGCAGGGTACTCTTTCCTTAATTCTTGAAGCTGTTTAAGCACATTTTGGTCGTAAAAATCCAAGTCAATAATACAGACTTTGGGGAGTTCATTCAATGAAGACAACTGTGTTAGCCCATTTTCAATGCTTTCTGACCGAGATAGTATTTCCATTCCAGATGCAGCGAGATCTTTGCAGATGTTATCGGTTACAGGGCTTTTGTCATTGATAAAAGACAGGGAGATTGTTTCTTGTACAGTACCAGTTTTCATACGTTACCTTTTTTTGAGTTAGATGAAGTTCCTGCACAAAAAGAAAGCGCAGGCAACTACACTTACCGCACATTGAGGTACTGGTATACCCGACAACGAATAAGCGAGCGCCCACGCCTATGGCATGAGCGTTCTTCCTTATCGTCCCGTTGTCTAAAAATTACCAGTTTTCAATGTGGGACTTAAAGCAAAAACACTTTAAGTATTTCTATATTTTACATAGCAAAGATACTAAACTCGTTTCGATATAGAAATATGATTGCTTGAAATCCGTTACTTGTTCTTTTGTCCATTGCAGACATAGTTTTGTTCAAGTATCCGTAAAAGGTCGGTTTGCTTAAAAATGATTTTGCCGCCTATCTGGATGTATGGGAGTATTTGGTCATCACGATATTGCTGTAAAGTCCGTCTGCTGATATGTAACAGCTTGCACACATCTTCGCCCGAAAGATATATTTCACCGTTCATTACAGGACGGTAGTTTTTTAATATCTGTTCAATACGATTTCGTAGCTGTGTAATCATTTTCCTGTGGGCGATGATATCGTCACTATCATTCGTGAATAAATCCATTTTCAGTAGTATTGTCCAGCTGTCCGGCTTCGAGCAAAGCCTGTACATCTGAGCGTTTATAATAATTTTTACGGTTCAGTTTTGAATACGGTAATAGTCCTTTGCTTTTGTGGGTCTGTAAAGTCCGCTTGGTAATGTTCATCATCAGACATACTTCCTGGTTATCGAGCCATTGTTCCGCTTTAAAAATGGGCGTATATTTCTGTGTGGCATTTTCGGTCAATTCCAAAAGTGCTTTTAGCTCATTTTTCATTCCGTCTAGTGCCGACTTTTGTATTGCAATTACTTCCATTGTTTGCTCAATTTTACTATGGAAGTCGAATTTATAAATGCTTATGATAGCGTTAGAAAATGTTGCAGGCTTTGGCTCTGAAAGGTAGTGTTTGGCTCCGCGATAAATTTCAGCATAGTTTATTTTGTAAATTTGAAAATTATAGGTTAATAACAAATTCAATAAGAATTTTTAAATGGCATTATTACAAAAAGGCAAATCAAACTATCCGTTTTGGGGAGCATCAATAAATTTAATTACAGGACTTGACCCATTAGGGCTTCAGACAACTTCAGAGGCAACTTATGCAACGATGTTGCCCGGAATTTCTAACTTGACTAATCGACTGCGGTACTATGGCTTTTATTGCTGGTTATTAGATTTTTACTTTAAAACAGAGAAAAAGGGAAATTCAAAAGAGCAATACCGCTTTATTCGCAGGGCTGAGTTAATGATTGCTATCATAATGCAAAGTCAGCGGAAAGCAGTTCAGCAAATTACAGGAAGTAATTTCGCATCAAACCTACTCAACACGATTGAAAATGATTATTTTGATTTAGCTGAGGGGGCTGATAAAGACGGTACAGACAAAAATGTGTATTGGAAATATCCGTCCGGTGCTTTTGGGCAATATTATTATGGGGCGATGCAAGCTCTTTCATTAATTATTACTGCGGTAAATGATTTTGGAGACGTTGTTTACAATATAAGCCAACCACATCCCAGACAAAAAGTTTCAGGAAAACAATTAGCTAATGCTTTTGAGATATCATTATCCCCCCAAATAAAAGATTTATTTTACAGCAACATAAAAAAAGGAAAGCTTTACCAATCGGATATACCAGAACTAATCAAATATTTTGCGATTGAGACTATAGAAACTGAAAGCAGTGAATGGCAATTGTATATGGAAATGCTCCTTGACAAAGATGAGCCAAGCCAAGAAGTTGAAGAATTGGTGACTTTTCATAGAAGAGAAACCATTTTATCGCTAATAAAAACAGCGGTTCAAAACGATAATGACTATAATTGGTATAAATTTTTGCTCGAAAGCTATCATAAAAAATTAGGTTCAAGCACTCAACCCGAAACAGAAACAAACATCGGTTGGTATTGCTATCAACTAAATGAATATTGGCAATACAGTTGCGGAACAATATTTTGGGCATTGCTGCAACATCTTTACGATTTTCAACAAGACCAATATTTGCCGTCTTTTGTTGAGAAGTTTTCGGATAGCATCTCAAAAGAAATTTGCAAAGATTTTAACCAATCAATACAGCCCACATCTTTAGTTTCAGAAATTTTATCACTCATTCCAGATACGAACGACGAAGAGGAAACGAAAAGAGCAATCAACCAAACCAACGACCCAATTCTTGCTGGTAAATACGGTTTCATGCTTTTACTTCAGCTGTTCAAAAATAATAGAGAACAATTGCATCCTTTGAAAGAATTTATGAGTAGAAAGAGAACAGAAAGAGATGGAAATATGGTTGATGGCATCCTTACAGTTCATAAAGCAGAGAAAGAAATTCTTAAAGATTTTGTTGAACAATTTATTTTACGCAAAATAATTTACAGACACACAATGGTTGCCCTTAGAAAAATGGGTAATGGCTCACAATCCACGCATAAATTTTTTATAGAAGAACAATACATCCGTTTCATCGACATATTTCCACCAAGAAATACATCGCCGAGAATGAATGCTTTGCAAAACATAATGTTTGATTTGCAGGTAATCGACGAGGAAAAGGTTTTGTCTCCGCTTCACACAAAACTTTTGGTTGACTAATGGCATTAGAAAGAGAAAACATTTTGACTTTAATTGGAAGCAGAAGATACCATTCTTGTATTCTTACCACTTTCAGCTTTGACTTTTACTTTTTTGAAATGAAAGCAATGAAATGGTTGCGTTCGTGTGGTGTGAGAAACATTAATGTTTTTATTGACGGCTACTATTATTCAGAGTTGATGCGACAAGCCACTGGCGAAGAAATGCAACTTACTGCCGGTTATTCACTTTATCCTGTTTTTCAAAATTCAGTATTTCATCCAAAAATCTGGATGCTATTTGGCGATAAGGAGGGTTTATTAATTGTTGGTTCAGGAAATCTTACCAATTCGGGAAATGGAAACAACGATGAAATTTGGGGAGCATATCATTTTGATATTCGTTCGACCGAGAACGCCCCAATATTTTCATCTGCTTGGAATTATTTATCGATGCTTTCATCAACAGTTAAAGGTCAGATGAATGAAAAGACCACAAGGTGGATAATTGAACATTCAAAATGGCTTAATGAATTACCAGCAGTAAAACCGTTTGAATTTTTAAATACTTCACAAAAAGAGAAAGTTGCTTTTTTATTCAATTCCGAAACCTCTTCGATTTGGAATGAGCTATTAAAACATATTAGCAACGAAAAAATTGTTGAAATTACTACCATTTCTCCATTTTATGATAGCAAAGGAAAGGTACTGCAAGAGCTTAAAAATCTTTTCCCAAAAGCAGATATTAATGTGGTTTTAGAAGAAAGTGGTTTTATTCCATCGGCAATGGATTTAAGTAAAACATTTTCATTTTACGACTGGTGCAATGCTGGTATCAGTAGAGTTCAATATTCGAAATCTGATAATTCAAACTCTAAACTTCACGGAAAGATTATCCATATTAAAACAAAAGATGGTAAAGAATTTTGCCTTTTCGGAAGTGCCAATATAACACCGGAGGGCTTGGCATTAGCAGGAAAAAATGCAAATGCAGAAGTTTCACTTCTTATACGATCTGAAAAAGGTGGCTTGCTTAATAAATTAGGCATAAAATTGAAAGTTGGCAACAAAAAACAACTTTCAGATTTTACTTCTACAGCTCATAAATCCATTTATGAAACGATAATCAAGAATAATAAATTTCAGGTTCAACTTCTTAGCGCAGAATTGATTTATGATGAGCTTACAATTCACTTAAATGGCAATTTCTCAGAACCGTTTAAATTTATGCTTTTTGATAAAGAGAACCGATATTTTCATTCCCAAACATTCTCGAAGTTTGAGCAAGAACTAAAAGTAAAACTCAATGCAGAATTAGGTAGTTTTCAGTACGTTCAATTGGCTAATATGGAGGATGAATTTGTATCAAACAAACTTTTGGTGTCTGATTATTTTCATCTTGCCAAAACCCATCCAAATCCTAAAACTGAAGACATAGAAAGGATTTACAGCGAAATCCAAAATGGAGAACTAAGCAAAGTTCTCGACTTGTTGCATTATGCGATAATTGATGAAACGGAAAACGAAGAAAGTGCAAGTATTCTGAATAGCCGTAAAACTACAGATGCAAAAAGAGACGGAAACAACGAGCCCGAAAAGCTGTATGACCTTTCTTCTTACAAACCAATTGAGCATTCTGCGTATGAGAAAAGTCTTTTGCTTTCTTCTCTTTCGCTTCGGGTTTTAGATGTTTTAAAATTCATTCACTCAAAATCTCTGTCCATAAACAGACAGATTGATATTAGCATTGATGAACAGGAAGAAAATTTAGGTAACATTGATGGCAATGAGAAAAACGAAGTAAAAATAGTTCGTAATCTTTCTTTTGCGTTGCTAAAGTCTGAAAAAAGAAAATTGACAAGCTATTTTGATAATCTGTATTATAATCAGCAAGAACTTCTTTATGGTAACAATAGACCCCAAAACTATAAACCCACATTAACAGACTTAACCAAATATTTGATAACGCTTGAGCTGATACTTGAATATGGAGGCAAAACAGAAAAATACGACGAGCAAGAAAAGCAACATTTCTTTAGCTATCTTCCGTTTAGCAACAATTATGACAACAATAATGTGAAAGGTTGTTGTTTAAACTTAATAGGCGACTTTTTAATGTTGGCAAGAACAGGCTTTAAAGAATACGAATTTGATTATACAAAAAAGAAAGTTGAGGAATTAAAAGCCGATGCACTTGTAAACACGATTGTTTGCCTGATAAACAATTATTGGAAAGATGGCGAGATGCATTACTTTTTTTCAATGCTTCTAAACACGCTTCATTATTTAGGGTGGAAAAATATTGATGATTTTGAAAATAATTTTGATGATTTGCAAATTAAAATCAATCTTAGAATTTCTGACCTAAAACAGCGAACCAAAGGACTTGAACAGAATCTGATGGTGTTTTATTACAAAGTTTGTCCAGCATTTAAAAAAGTTATGAAGCAACTTGCAGAAAAAAACTTCGATACACTGGCAGTTCAAGGTCAAATTATTTACAAATCTCCGTGGGGTTACAGCTATGTTCAATCAGTAAATAAAATAAATGACTTTACGCTAGTTAGACCAGGCTTTATGTGGGATGATGTTAAAGAAGATTATATAAAACATAGCCCAGATGAAATATATTTGCCGTTAAGGCTCTCTTCTTTTATTTGTACGGATTTGTAGTCATAAAAAATCGGATAACCTTTTGGGCTATCCGATTTGCTTTTAAAATTCTGTAATAATTATCTGCGTTGGGCAGGTTGTTCGGTTGTTACGTCAGGCTGCTGTTTTTCCTTTTTTTCAAGGGAATAAACCCATAACGACAACAGCCCAAATATAATCAACGCATAAGCTATCCATTTGCCAACCTTTTCAATCAATTTAATGAAAATCGAACTTTCATAAGATGAGAACCCCTCAGTTCCCATAGAGCTGCGCCTGTAAAACTTTCTACGGTTAATCCAGTAACGAAGTACCAAGCCTGCAACCAAAAATATGATACCTATAACGAGTGATGCAACCATAGTTTATTTCCACTATTTGAATTTACAAAAAAATATTTGTTTAGCCCCTGAACGATGTGTATTCAATACAAAAACGGCTTACCAATCCAATAAGCCGTTTTTTATGAATTGACATGCTGTATTAATCACTACTGTTAAACTGAAAAGTTATCTGCTTTTCGTTCCCGAAGTTATCCGAAATCCAAACCTCAAAGGATTGAGATACTGCAGATGCCGAAGTATAGTACAAACGGAACTGCTCGGTTGGTAACTCATACAGATCATTAGGTAGGTACGGCGGCTCATCGTAATACCTAAGTGTGCCCTTTCCGTCAAACTGGAAGTAGCGAAGGAAATATTGCGTGCTGCTATAATTTCCAGTTCGCTGTATTGTAATGCGGATCTCTACCGTCTGGCCGTTGGCAACATATTTAGGCACTGGCATCACTTTGACCTCAAAAGGAAAGTCCTTTTGTATTTCGAGTTCATCATCTTTGCTACAAGATACCAACGTAACCGAAGCTGTGAGGATTGCCAGGAATACATATATCGGCAGTAATCCTATTCTGAAATTATTGAATATTGCTATCATTGTTTTCTGTTTTAAAAGTTAAACCTTAATCCCATACCTACCGACGGTCGGAACTGTTCTAAGTCTTTACCCCAAAGGACTTTTGTACGCCCTTGCAGGACTAATACAAATCGGTCGGACAGGTACGTTTCAAATGTGAGCCGTCCACCAGCTCCGTAGATAAAATTGTCCTCGCTCAGTATCTTCGATCCGTCATACAACATAGCTTCGCCCCGGTTAATGCTTTCATAACCGACTACGCCTGTTATTCCTAAATTCAGCGTGATGTTTTTTCGGGCATCGCCCAACAAGTAGAAACTGTAACCGCCTTCGGCACTATAACTTTCCTGCGGTATGCGCAGGTCTTTATAGTCGTGGTATTGGTGTGTATATTCCAATGCCCAAAGCTGGTAATTGCCGTTTTTACCATTTACAGTCATCGCTACACTGATGTAATAATCATTGCCAATCTTATCATTGGATAATACGCCTGTGCTTATTTCCAAGCCTTTCTGTTTAGGCAGCATTCGTTGTGCCTGTGCCATTGTGATGCCCATTAAAACAAGCATCACGGTATAGATATACTTTTTCATTTTATTGCTATCTTATTTAAAGGGTTATTAAAATTTCAGGTGCATATCGTTAATCAAACGAGCCTTGATTAAATCAGAGTTTTCTATCTGAAGTGTTTGATGCCTGCCACCGTTTTTCTCGAAAATCTCAATCAGTAATACCTTGTCATCAGCAATGGTAAATTGGTCTAACATGAACACGTTTTGCTCGATGGTTTTTCCACCGATCTCGTCCAATGGTTTGTAAGTGCGTAGCGGTATCATCGGACGTTCCTGTACTACGGTACGTTTGGCTACCTTTTTATCCACTACCTTGAAATTCACAAAATCAATCTGAAATGGCACATTGGTACGGTTTCTCAATTCCGTATGCAAATAGTATTTGCCGTTGTGGATGTAAATGCCTTTGAGCATAAACTGAATGCCGAAGCTCTTAGCTCCAATATGCTTTACAATGCGTTTGTCTTTCTTGTAAATGGTTTCCAGTAGCAAGCCTGCCAGCGAGGGCGAATTGTTGCCCAATTCTTCAAAAAGCACATCGTTACCATTGGCTTTATCTACCGCTTTCTGCATCGTGAGCAGGTCATAGCTCATTGCCGCCGGGTAGGAACTGTAATACACGTTGAAGTTGTAAAAACGACCGTCATTCGTGATAACGGAAAAATTGGTTTCAGGCTCAAAGTCCCTTACAGATGCTTTCACACGCAACACGTTTTCTGCATCTTCGGCTTTTCCTGCTATCAGGTATTCGCTGCCCAAGTCCACATAACGAATGGCGGTCGGGAAAATCAAGTGCGAAGTTTTATCGTAAGTTACTTCCATACGGTACGGTTCTATCTTGCCCAGGGCAAGCGGCGTTCTGATGGTGTCCTGTGCGTAAGAGTTTACGGCAAAGCCGAGTATCAGGGCAAAAGCCCAAAAGGTTTTTAAATGATTTTTCATTGTTTTATTTATTTGAGTTCAACATTATTTTTTAGATACAAGAAAGACCTGATAGCCCGCTTTCAGTGTAACCTTTGGCGTTCTTACTTTCTTGGCGAAATAGCCTGAGATACCCTGTACCACGCCACGGCTTAAATCAGCCGCTACCTGCTGTCCGGCATTCTGCGTGAGCATTACGCTTGTTCCCCCTGTCTGG
The DNA here is from genome assembly GCF_030503615.1 of Sphingobacterium sp. BN32. NCBI lineage: Bacteria > Pseudomonadati > Bacteroidota > Sphingobacteriia > Sphingobacteriales > Sphingobacteriaceae > Sphingobacterium > Sphingobacterium sp. BN32. Next base: position 2,940,395 of record NZ_CP129963.1, on the reverse strand, counting down.
CTCATATTGGCCGCCATTTCGGTAAGTGCATTCATTTCCGGCGAATACGGAACGTACAAGCCTTGCTGCCCGTCCAAATCGTAAATGATTATATCTACCGGAATGATGTTGCCCTCCAGTTCTACGGAGGTAACTTTTAATTGTAGCCTGCCATTCTGAAATTTTGCATTAGCCGTTACAATTGTTCCTTTGGGAATGGTACGTTGCGGGGTTTTAGCAGGCTCTAATAGTCGTAAGCGCACACCCGTTTCGCCAACTACTGTCTGGGCTTCGTTTACACAGGCTTTGATGCTGTTTTTAGGCTGTACTACCTCTTCAGTAGAACCTGCGGTATAGAACCCGCGGCTTTTTGTTTGGCTCCAATCGGCTGCAAAGGCACTGTCCGACGGTTCACGGTACAAGGCTGATACAATGTTCTTTCTTGTTGGTGTGAACGATACAAATTGCTCTTTTTGGTTAGCACCTGCAGCCCCAGTAGTTGCACCGTTGGCAGGAGCAGCATTTCCGGTGTTAGCATTTTGCGGAAGATACTTTGCAGCCATTTCATAGGATTTCTCCATTAATTTGAGTTGGTCGTCAACGGTGGCCACAGGTGGCACATCTTTCTCGGCCAGCTTTTCTTTCATTTCGTCCAGTTGCCTGCGGAGTTCCATTGTTTCAGAATTATTATCCTGATAGAATGAACCCAATGTGCTTTGCATATTTCTGTAGCTGTTCAATCCATGATTACCGTTTCTTCCCGAATTTCTGCCGCCACCGCCAAAGCCGTTGCTTTCTTCATCTTGTTCAGGTAAACCTTCTTCATTGTCAGCAGATGCACTGTCTTCAGTATTCCAATAATCAGAAAGCGTGGTCAGTGCATTGCGCTTTTCCTGCTCTTTGCGTTCGAGCATTTCCTGTTCATACGCCTTGCCTTTATCGGCAGGCATTCCTGCCCCGGTAGCCTGTGGTACGGCATCGTTTAATCCGATGTTCTCCACCGCCTTTTTGTCTTTCGACGGTTTAAATATCAGGTACATACAGCCGAGAAATACCACTCCCATTAAAAGGAATATAAGTGGCTTTTTGAGTTTGTCGGCTTTGTTCTGTGCGCCGTCTTGCAACACATCAGCAGTTTCATTCGGGTTCCCCTCCGTTACCCGAACAACCGATTTTTTGTTCTCATTTTCTTTCATAAATCTGATTTTTTAAAATTGTTGATACACTATCCGGCAACCTTGCAGGATTTCCATTTTTAAGGACAGGGTTCTCAATATGTTTAATGACCATATTGTTACCTGACTTTGAGGTGTCGTACATCACTTTGCCAATGACCACTACGGTGAGCAGTAGGTAAACCACAAAGAAGTACAGCGTATATTGGCGCTGTTTGCGCAAAGGCAACGCCCGCCAACGTTCATCGAGCCGGTCAAAGTACCTGTCCATATTTGCTCTTAATTTTTTCATAGCCTTACTATTTGTTGTTACAGCTTGAAACGCTTAGGACTTTTACCCGCCTGTTGCTTTGGCTCATCGTTGACCAGTGCGACCGCTTCCGTTAATTTGGGTGCAGATATGACGGACAGGTTTGCCAGTTCTGATTTTTTAAGCAACTGCCCGAAGCCGTCTTTCTTGGCTATTTCCATACGGCTAAGCGAAAATTTGCCATTCAGGTATTTTACCCACATACTGCATTCTACACGGGGCTTGTCATCACCCGACCATTGTAGGTAGCCTGTCAGAAATAAATCCTGTTTAGGTAAATTGTCTGCACCTTTTTGGCAGCTTTTGAGGAATTCGCTGATACTGTCTTTCAGCTTTCTGGCATACGCACCCTGCGTATGGAAATAGCCGTTATATCCTTTGTCTGTAAGGATTTTTGCGAACGTTTTTAAATCTGATAATGCTTCCATAAGATTGTTTTTAGCGTTCGATGACTTCGATATCCCTGTTTTCCACGACTGCAAATTTTTCAATATTGAAACCTTGCGGGTTGTTGTCAGAGCGAACGGAGTTAACGAGATAGCAGGAAGTAATCAGGTTACGTCTGGTTACATTGCTTGACCGGATGATGAACTGTTTGGCATAGGTGCGCACTGCATACGGGTAGTTGTCGAAGTTGCACACGACACTATCTACCTCTATGCGTTGTTGCACGTTCCCCGAAATAATCCTGCTGTAATAGCCCTTTTCCGATAAGTCTTTGTAGTAATCAAAAGCACTTTTATCGGCAAGGTTGAATGCCCTGCTCATATTGCTTTCAATAGCATTCTTGTCGGGGGCAAGCGTAAAGAACAGTTCGTGGAAACGTCTGACGTGTTCCCTTGCTTCAACCGGGCGGTTGATGCTTGCATCCTGCGACAAGGCAAGCATCAGGGATTTACCATTATCCAGTACATAGATTTTTTGGCGTTGTTCTTCTGCAAAGCGGTAGGAACGCCATACGGCGTATCCTACCACACTGGTGCAGAGAACCGCAAACACAATGGCATATAACCTTATCTGCCTAAAGCTGTTTTCGATATTTCTTAGCGTTTTAAATTCCATTTTTTAGAATGATTAATTGTTTATTTATTCATCAGTTTACCGCCGATGTTTCCAACTGTCGAACCTGCGCCTGCTCCGGCGATATTTCCGGCTTTCATTGCCGTGGAGTTTACATTGCGGGTAAAGTTCCCTGCGCCTCCGGCTTGGATTACCCAACCTGTTACTGTCGGTATAGTGAAGTACCCGATGATGCCGATAATCATAAAAATGATGTACACGGTATTGCTCGTATCAGGAATGTAGGTGGGGTCGGCAAGCATTGCTATATCCCGTTCTAAAATGAGGGATTGTATTCTTGCCAACATTGAGCTGAACAAATCCGAAACGGGAAGCCACAGGTAAACGCTTACATACCTCGTGAGCCATTGCGTGAGCGTGGACTGAAAGCCGTCCCATACGGAAATAGCAAAGGCTATTGGTCCGAGTATGGAGAGGACTATCAGGAAAAACGTTCGTATGGTATCAATGACCAAAGCCGCCGCCTGAAAGAGTATTTCCAATAGATTGCGAAACCAGTCCTTTATCGCCTTTTCAATCTTGTAGGCTTGCCTGTCCATATACATACCCGCCATTGTACCAATGTCGGACGGCGACCAACCCAGTTCGTCCAGTTTCTTATCAAACTCTTCGTCTGATACCATATAGGCAGTTTCAGGATTTCTGACCATTGCCTCATATTCCAACTGGTCTTTCTGCTGTTGCAGCTTGTTCAGGTCAATCACCTGGTCTTCGAGTATTTGGTGGGTTCCTACAACCACCGGGCTTAACACTGCATTGATGGTTCCCAGTACGATAGTCGGGAAGAACATAATGCACAGCCCCAAAGCGAACGGGCGCAGCAGAGGGAACATATCAATAGGTTCGGCACGGCTTAAAGCCTGCCAAACCTTTAATGCTACATAGAACAATGCTCCCAATCCCGCCAAACCCTTAGCTACTGCCGCCATATCGCCTGCAAGCGGCATCATATCGTCATAAAGCGATCGCAGGAGTTCGTGAAGATTATCCCATTCCATAGTTTACCAGTATTTTTGGTTAGCAGTTCCGTAGAGTTCAAGCACTCTTTGGGCATCGTTTTTCTTTTTCGCTCTTAGGTAGCTCACAGAAATGTTCTTAGTGGTGTAGTAGCGTACAAGGCTGTGGTAATCCTTTACCTCTTTGTACACACGGTCAATAATGTCCATACGCTCTTTGTCATTCAGCGAAAGGCTTGAAGAGGTTACAATCTGCTTTAGTTCTTTCAGCAGTTCGGTACTTTCATTGAGCAGTGCCGAATAACCGTTGCCAATAGCGACCAATTCCTGTGGCGAAAAATTGGGGTCGTTCATCATCTTGCCGAAGTTCTGCACGTACATTTCGGACACATCGCCCACCAAGAGTACGGTTTGCTGCACCTTACGGGCATCTTTTACAAGGTTGTTGATAGCTTTCAGCTTGTCGTAATACTCCTTGCCCTGGTCGTACACTTTCTTTACTTCGTTGAAGTTCTTTATCACATTACTCACGGTGGAAGAAGTCTGTATGATTTCATTCGCACTGTTGATAATCCCTGAAGCCAAATTAGCGGGGTCGGTTACAACCCATTGGGCTTTTGCTGACGGTGCTACGGCGAGCATCAGTGCCGTACACACCAGATACATTACTTTTTTCATTGTTCTGATTTTTTAAATTGTTAATGACTATTGATTTGAATTGTCCCGCCGTTGCATTGCGATATGCTTAATAGCGAGTTCTACGTTACCATCGAGTTCCGCAGCAAGCTGCATCACTTCCATCTTTTCGGTTTCCTCTGTGGTGTAGGCGAGGTATTCCTCCAAACTAACTTCGGTGGCATAGACTGCCGAGTGCGTACCACCTAAACCAATCCAAACCTCTTTGTACAAGCGGCTTGCATCGTTGTTCATATTGATGGAAAGTACCTGACCTTTTTCTTTGTCGGTAAGCCCCAACATTGCCTGTATATCATCAAACTTGTTCATATACTTGCGTTGGTCTAAAAGGATTTTACAGTCGGAGTTATTGATGATACTTTCTTTCACAATGGGCGACTGGATGATATCATCGACCTCCTGTGTTACGACAATGGCTTCTCCGAAAAACTTACGCACGGTTTTGAACAAATACTTGATGTATTCTGCCATTCCCTCTTTTGCAATCGCTTTCCAAGCCTCTTCAATCAGGATAAGTTTGCGAATACCTTTCAGTCGGCGCATTTTGTTAATGAACACCTCCATAATGATAATCGTGACTATGGGAAAGAGGATTTTGTGGTCTTTTATCGCATCAATTTCAAACACGATAAAGCGTTTGGAAAGAAGGTCTAACTGCTTATCGGAGTTGAGCAAATAATCGTATTCTCCTCCTTTGTAATAGGGTTCGAGAACATTCAGGAAATTGGCAATGTCAAAATCTTTTTCCCTGACTTGTTTCTCCTCCAATACTTTGCGGTAGTCGTCTTTTACATACTCATAGAAGCCGTTAAATGACGGATAAGTATCATCTTGTTTGATACGTTCGATGTAACCGGAAACAGCATTGGACAATGCTACTTCTTCCGACCTTGTCGGCGGTTCATCGTCCCGTTTCCAAAGAGTGAGTATCAGAGTTTTGATACTTTCCCGCTTTTCGATGTCGAACACGCCGTCATCGGTATAAAAGGGATTGAACGCAATCGGGTTATCTTCGGTGTACGTGAAGTAAACACCGTCTTCGCCTTTGGTTTTTCCTTTGATGAGTTCGCATAATCCCTGATAACTGTTACCCGTATCTACGAGTAGAACGTGAGCACCCTGTTCGTGATATTGGCGTACCATATGGTTAGTGAAGAAAGATTTTCCCGAACCTGACGGACCAAGTATGAACTTGTTTCTGTTCGTGATAATCCCACGTTTCATCGGCAAATCGGAAATATCCAAATGGATTGGTTTTCCTGTAAGCCTGTCCGCCATTTTGATACCGAACGGAGAGGGCGAATTGTGGTAATTCGTTTCTTCTGCAAAGAAGCACAAGGCAGGTTCTATAAACGTATAGAAACTTTCCTCACTCGGAAAATCGCCAGCATTGCCTGGCATTGCAGCCCAATACAATGTGGCAACGTCTGTCGTGTTGTGGCGGGGCTTACACTCCATTAGTGCCAACGCACTACCGCAATCGTTCTTTAGCTGTTTGAGTTCCGCAGGGTCTTCCGACCAAGCCATAATATTGAAGTGTGCTCTTACAGAAGATAGCCCGAAGCTGTGTGCTTCGTTCAGATACTTCTCAATCCACTCCTTATTGATTTGGTTCGCCCGACTATAACGGGCTAAAGAGTGCATATTACGGGCAGATTTCTCAAACTTTTGCAGGTTGTCCTCGCTGTTATCCAAGAATAGGTACTGATTGTAAATGTGGTTACAGCTCAATAACAACCCTACAGGTGCAGCAAACGACAAACGGCAGTCGCTCCGGTCGGTAGATAGCTTTTCAAAGCGGGTATCAGCCGAAACAGTTGCAGGCAGGTCGTCCGTATCGGACAAGGTGTGCAAAGACAGCCTTTTGTTGCCGATACGCACTTCTTCCGCTCCTAATGCGATGTCCTGCATTGGTGTTCCGGCTTCTCTCGAAAGTGTAAGGTATTGTTCCAGCAATCCCTGTTTTTCGTCTGTTCCGATGATGTCGTCTTCGGTCAAACGTCGCAGGTTTACAAAACCGCTATCATTCACGATACGTTCAAACTGTGCGACCGCTTCCATAAATTGATGTATCGTTTCCTTATTGATTTCCTTTGGAATAAGCGTACCCTTGCAAAGCGAACTGAAATTGCTTTGCATACGCATTCTGTTCTTGGTCGTTTTTGTCAGGAACAGGTAGCAATAATGGTTCAGGAATGGTCGTTCGTTGAAATGCCGTTGATAGCTTTTGGAAAGAAAACTCTGGTCTTCCTGTGCCAAATCGGGAGTGTAGCTTTCTTTGATATACCAATCTTGCTTGTGAATGACTGTAAAATCGGGTAATGTCTTAATCGCCTTATGCCAGGCGGAGTGAATAGCTTCGTATTCAGCCGATGCTACCGTAAACAGCTCAGGCAATCGTACTTCAAAACAGGCGGTTATGTCCGCATCTTTGGACAGGATACAGTTGTTTTCTACTGCCAAGAGTGGAAACTTATGTTCCAATGTGGTTGTTTTGGCTACATTTCTCATACGGCTTTCGGTTTAGGAGTGAATTTTAAATACCTGCGTACAGGCTTACGACAAATAATGTAGCGAGGGTGTCGTTTTCTCGCACCTACTTTCATTAGTCCGTGTTCTCTGTACTTTCGGTTCAGCGAAAAGGTCTGCCATACAATGAGCGAAGCACCGCCAGCTCCGAGAAACAGGCAGACGTAATTACTTACGCCAGCCATATACAATATCATCACGAAGATGAGCGTACCGAGCAGACCACCAGCGAATATGAACAGGTATTGGGCTTTCAGCCCTTTAAATTCCACTGTCCTGCCAATGCCTTTGTTAATGTTATAACTGTTCATAAGGCAGAGGTTTACAGGAAGAATGAACGCAGGATAGTAGCCGCAACAATCAGGAAGATACACGCACCGAACCACGAAGCCGCCGTCTTCGATGTGTCGGGGTCGCCCGAGCTGAATTTGTTGTACACCTTAACACCTCCGATTAAGCCGACAACCGCCCCAATCGCATAAATGAGTTGGGTGGCAGGGTCGAAATAAGACGTTACCATTTGGGTAGCCTCGTTGATACCTGCCGACCCGTTTCCCTGTGCGAACGCACCCATTCCTGACAGCATTGCTACGGCTGCCAGCAAAACTTTTTTACTTTGTTTTTTCATAATTGAAACACATTAATTTGTTACTGTTATCCCGCACCTTGCGGACTTTCGGGACAAAGGTGTTTTAGAAATCAAGGCGTGATAACAAAGTGGCAGTGAGAGGAATTGTTTGGCTGTGGGTGGCTGAATTGCTAAAGAAAATAGAGAGGTGTTGACAGGAAGAGAGAGGTTTTTACTATCTTCGTAAAATGAAATCCTTGTCGTACATATTAGCATTAATGGTTTTGGTCTTATCGACCTTGCCAAGCTTTATGGAAGATAAATGTTTTGACCTAGTGAATCAAACAACAAATAGTCAAGAACAAGATAGCGACGATTGCGGTATGGAATGTTGCTCGCCTTTTTCTAAATGCAATACCTGTACTGGATTTGTAATTACTTCCTTTTATGCTTTAACATCCAATTATGTCCAACAACCTAAAAAGAAATTAGGTGTAATAACAGCGTCAGCTGTTTCAGACTTCCTCTCTTCCATTTGGCAACCCCCTAAGATTAATTAATGTTTTTAGTGTCTTCGGCACAATAACAGATTACGGTGCTACAAACCGTCAATTCTCATTTTTCAAACATTAATGTTTTTTTATACAATGAAAAAAATAGTCTTTGTGTCATTTTTTATGACACTAAATCTCTGTGTATTTGCACAAAACATTTTAAATGCTGTTATTAGAAACAGTGAAAACAAAAATCTTTTGATTGGAGTGACAGCATCTATAAAAGGAACCTCGCTTGCCGCTACATCAAACGAAAACGGTCTCATCATAATAGAAAATATTCCTGATGGGATACAGGAAATACATTTTAGCTATATCGGTTTTAACGACTATATAGATACATTGGAATTTCCATTAGCTGACAACAGTCCTATTGAAATCTTACTCAAAGAAAGTTCAGAGGAGTTAGAGGAAGTTGTCATTTCATCCACAAGAAGCACAAGGAGTATACAAAATATCCCTACCCGTATTGAATTTATTGGAAGTGAAGAACTGGGCGAAAAAGGGAACATGAAACCGGGAGATATTCGTATGCTTTTAGCGGAAAGCACAGGTATTCACGTACAAACCACTTCGCCTACCAGTGCCAATGCAAGTATTCGTATTCAGGGACTTGATGGAAGATATACACAAATCCTGAAAGACGGTTTCCCCATTTATTCAGGTGCTTCAAGTGGATTGGGTTTGTTACAGATACCACCACTTGACCTCAAACAAGTAGAAGTCATCAAAGGCTCTACATCTACACTATATGGAGGCGGAGCAATAGCTGGACTGGTCAATCTGATTTCCAAAACGCCGACCTATGAGAGAGATTTAGGTTTTCACCTCAATGGAACATCCGGCAGGGGTTTGGATATAAACGGCTTTTATGGACAAAGGTTTAATAAAATTGGAACAACTATATTTGCTTCCCATAACCGTAACGCAGCTTATGATCCTGCTAAGAACGGACTATCCGCTATTCCACAATTCGAACGCTATGTACTGAATCCGAAGCTCTTCGTTTATTTCAATGAAAAGACGAAACTGAACTTCGGTATCAACACAACGATCGAGAGCCGTTTGGGAGGTGATATGCTTTACATCAAAGGAAATGGAGATAATACAAACCAATATTTTGAGGAAAATAAAACACAACGCTATTCCACACAATTTATTTTCGACCATATCATCAATGAAAACAGTACTGTTCAAGTCAAAAATAGTGTAAGTTATTTTAACCGAAATACTACCATTCCAAACTATAAGTTTGAGGGAACACAAACAGCAAGTTTTACCGAAGCCAACTACACCAACAGTACTGAAAAATCGGAATGGGTCACAGGTATTAATATTTGGACGGATAATTTCAAAGAAAAGCAGATTATGGCATCTCCGTTGAGAGATTATAATCAGACTACATTCGGTGCTTTTGTACAAAATTCTTTTAATGCTACGGATTGGTTTCAATTGGAAACAGGTTTTAGAACGGATTATGTTGTGGATTATGGGGTGGTATTCTTACCGAGAGTTTCGGCTCTATTCCACATTGCCGAGGGCTTAACTTCACGAGTTGGTGGTGGATTTGGCTATAAAATACCTACCATTTTTACGGAAGAAAGCGAACGCCTACAATATCAAAATGTAATGCCCATTGACGACAAGACCAATAAATTGGAAAAAAGTTATGGAGCAAATGCAGACATCAATTACCGCACCTACATTGGGGAAGATTGGTCATTTAGCATAAATCAATTGTTCTTTTACACCTATTTGGATAATCCCTTGTTACTTGAAAACTCCTCGGCAAATCTGTATCAGTTTGTTAATTCTCCTGGCTACATCCATACCAAAGGAACAGAAACCAATATTAAAATTGGTTATGATGACCTGAAATTGTTTTTGGGTTATACCTATACAGATGCCCGATTACACCATAATGGAACGACTGTAGAAAGCCCTTTAACACCAAAACACCGCATTAATTCCATCCTGATGTATGAAATAGAAGACAAATGGAAAATTGGTCTGGAAGCCTATTATTTCAGTCGCCAAAAACTGAATAATGGAACTACGGGCAAAGATTACTTTATTACTGGATTTATGGCTGAAAAGATTTGGGAAAGATTTTCTCTGTACATCAACTTTGAAAACTTCCTCGACACCCGACAAACACGCTTTGACAGCATTTATACAGGAACAATAACCAATCCAGTTTTTAAAGACAATTATGCACCTTTGGACGGATTTGTGATTAACGGAGGAATAAAATTTAAGCTTTAAAATAAATGGAAAAAACCATATTCAATATAACTAAAATGGATTGCCCAAGCGAGGAGCAATTAATCCGTATGAAACTGCAAGACTTTGATACGGTAAAAGGATTGGAATTCGATATAGCCAATAGAAAATTAGACGTTTATCACGATGGAAACCCAGAGCCAATTTTTTTGGCTCTGGGAACACTGAATCTAAATACGACATTGGTTTCAACCGAAAAAAGTAATTTCGTTGTTGAAACAGATACAAGCAACAAGCAACGGAAATTACTTTGGATCGTATTGATTATCAACTTCCTGTTCTTTGGATTGGAAATGTTATTCGGTGTTTTTTCAGGCTCAATGGGGTTGGTAGCCGATAGTTTGGATATGCTTGCCGACAGTGTCGTTTACGCATTGGCATTAATCGCCGTGGGTGGAACAATCGCTTTAAAAAACAACATCGCCAGATTTGCAGGATACTTCCAAGTCTTACTGGCTATTATAGGTTTCGTTGAAGTAATCAGACGTTGTATGGGAATTGAAGCTATGCCCGATTTCAAGACAATGATTGTCGTTTCAGTTTTAGCATTGATTGCAAACGTATTTTGCCTTTATCTTTTACAAAAGAACAAAAGTAAAGAAGCGCATATGCAGGCTTCGATGATATTCACATCAAATGATGTCATTATCAATTCGGGAGTTATTGTTGCTGGTCTTTTAGTTAATTGGCTCAATTCAAGTTATCCAGATTTGATTATTGGAGCTATTGTATTTGTAATTGTAGCAAGAGGGGCTTACAGAATATTGAAGTTGGCAAAGTAAATGTAAAAATAAGTTGAGCCTGAAATTTAGTTTTTCAGGCTCAATTAAAATAATTCCGTTTCAGACAAACTCCCCAATATCAAAATCATCTAAATCATTGTTCCGCAAAGTGGAAGAACTGATTTCCGTTTCAGATGAGAGTGAGCTATCCAATAGCTTGGCAATTTTACTGGATGCACCCGCTATAGAATTTTCCAGCAGACTAAATAATTCGGTTCCCTGTATTTTCTGAACGATTGCTATCGCTGTTTCCTTTTGAGATGACTCCAGTTTTTCTTGCTGAAGCAACATCCCCACGGAGCTTAGTTCTTCAAAGGTAACCCCTTGGGCAAAACCATTATCGCCACCAGATATTCCGTACCTGTTCCATTCTTCTTCCTCTTCTTCAAAATCAGGTTGATTGCTAAAAACTTCATCCAGCTCTTCCTGCGGAATCTGAATACTCCTGTTTTCATTTTCGTCGTATTCAATGTCTAAATTATCGGGATTTACCTCTGGTTCCTCAATCTGGCGTTCATTGGCAGTGTTTGGCACTGAAAGGCGTTCTACGGGTTTGGGCTGTCCCATAATATCGGGCAGATCCGGATTGACTTTCTTTTGCGGAGGTTTTTGTTTTGACCTTTTCTTAATGATAATCTTATCCTGCAAAAGCAGGACAATGACGATCAGCAGGCATATTACTATTACAATTTCCATAACTATAAAATTGGTTTAAAACGTTCGTTGAAATAATCTGTAATATCGTCCCCGTACTCTCTAAAATGGTGTTCAAGAATGTTGTCGATATAAGAATAGAGTGTAGTCTTTTCTTCTCTTGTTAATTGTACTATACGTAACAACCTTTCGTGATATTCTGGACGAATGTAAACGACCTTTCCGTTTCGACCTGAAGGAAAACGATTGACCAGAAATGTCTCCTCATAATCCACCTTCTTTAGGGAGCTATTGCGGGCTTTTGGTTTTGTTTCCTTCTGTATTTTCTGTTGTTGAATAACTTCGGGTATAGTAACAGATTGATTACCACTCATGATATTCATGATTAATTCTTCATCAACATCGGGCTTATCAAAATCTTTTCTTCTCTTATCTGTTGACATACTTAACTATTTTAGAGATTAACAATTTTTAAAAATTCTTCAATAAATAAATCCAGTCTCGTTACTTTCATTAGTTGAGGTTCGGCAGGTAACAGACTTGACCGAAATACACTGTTCGGTGTATCGTCCGTCTCTTTTCTGAAACGTTTACTATCCATTATCCGAGAATTCATCACAGATAAATCGAGTTCGTTAATAACGCTTTGATAAGCCTCGTATATTCCTGTTTTCTCTCGACCATCTACCTGATTCCAAAACATCCACATTTTCTGATCTTCATTACTCTCCTCCGTTTCGGGCAAGCCAAGGAATGCTTTAGTAAAGCTCAGTGTACTTTCCATAACTAGACGGTCAGCACTAATTGGAGAAAAAATAAAATCCATTGTTCTTAAGGTCGTGAGCACACCTTTTGTATTAGCTGTTCCGGGAAGATCAAAAAAAGTTATATCAGGCTCTATTGCAGATTGATTTACGTATTCTAAAGCCTTTGACAAGGCATCCTCCGGTTTACAACTGATAATCGGATATGCTTTTTTATTGATACTTTGATACAACTTCATTGCAGCTCTTTTGTGGTAATCATTCTGCATAATAGTTTTCAAATCCCTTTCCCTCATATTGGCTAAGCTGTGTTGTGGGAAATCACAATCCATTACAAGGACATTAAAAGCTAAACGATAATGCAATACACTTGAAAGTAATGCGGTCATAGTAGATTTTCCAACACCGCCTTTAGGCGTTGAAAAACTAATTTTTAAAGTTTTCTTTTTTGTTTCCATTATTTAAAGATTTATTGTTACACATTTTATTTGTTTGGCAGGTTTGAATATTGGTTTATTTAAATAGTACCTATTTCCTATATGCCTGTATTCCCCTTTTGGAAATTTTCTTGATTGTTATTTGCTTTTATTACCGCTTGGTGGGTAATCATTTTTAGCAACTGGAAAACCTTACAACTTGTAAATTGCTTTACCGCTTTTATGCTTTTACAGTTTTATGTTTTTAAAACCCTATGCTTTTATTCCAAAATTTCTGTACTAAAACCCAATTTATTTTTTATCCTCATTACATTTTTTATTACCTGCACTAAAACTATACGGCAAATAAAGCGATTGAATCGGCTCGTTATTGATGGGTGGTAGTCTTTGGCACCCAAAGGCAGTGTTTGGCTATGTGTCTGATTGTGATGCTCTCATAAGTAGTGTCTTACTTTGTATATAGAATTTTATTAACAGATTTATGCAAAGGCATCTTGAGGAACTGGACAAAAGCAGAACGGCATCAAGCCGTTTATCCCTGCTACATTTAATCCGTCCCGAAGGGCGGATTTTTGTGTTCACCAGAACACGGCAAGTTGTGTTTTGAGCATCTCGAAAAGATTTCCGATGCTCAAAACAACTTGCCCTGCCGGGGGCAGAAAACGTCCTCCGAAGTCGGCGTTTTGTATGAATTAAAAATGGATTAGTGATGAATGAAAACAGCAGAAAGCAGTTAAAAAAGGGCGGGCGTCCTCTAAAAAACGATCCCGCTAAAATCCGGTACACGATTTCCTTTAATGAGGAAGAGCATGCCCGTTTTCTTGACTTATTTGAAAAGTCCGGTATGCAGGTTAAGGCACATTTTATAACCTCTTGCATCTTCGATAAGACGATAAAATCTGTTAAAATAGACAAAGGAACAATTGATTTTTATATGCGATTGACTTCGTTTCACAGTCAATTTCGATCTATTGGCGTGAATTATAATCAGGTCGTAAAGCTATTGTATAAGAACTTTTCGGAGAAAAAGGCAGCAGCATATCTCTATAAATTGGAAAAACATACGGCTGAAATGACCGCCTTGTTTAAAGAAATTGTCCAGATAACGGAAGAATTTGATGTAAAATATCTGAAAAAATAACAGCAGAAATGATTGCGAAAATTGGTAGAAGCGCAAATTTATACGGAGCCTTGGCATATAATCAGCTCAAAGTGGAGAACGAAAATGGACAAATTTTGTTCGCCAATAAGATAATTGAAACTGCTAACGGACATTATTCCGTAGCACAATTAGCCCAATCTTTTGCTCCTTATCTCATCGCCAACCGCAATACCGAGAAACATACGTTGCATATTTCGCTCAATCCTGATCCCAAGGATAATGTAGATGATGATAAGTTTAGGGAAATGGCGGAAGAATATATGCGTGAAATGGGTTACGGCGAACAGCCTTTTGTGGTCTTCAAACATACCGATATTGACCGTAGTCATATCCATATCGTATCGGTCTGCGTGGACGAACAGGGCGTGAAAATTTCGGATAGTTTTGAGAAAATGCGGTCTATGAGTGTATGCCGTGAACTGGAAAGAAAACACGGTCTGATACCCGCAACGGACAAAGAACGTAATCACAATGATAAGGTTTTTCGTCCGGTGGATTATCGGGCAAGTGATATAAAAAGTCAGATTGCTTCGGTCATTCGCCACTTGCCGAACTATTATCAATACCAAACTTTGGGAGAATACAATGCTTTGCTTTCCCTGTTCAATATTACCACCGAGAAAGTGGAGGGAGAATTACACGGAAAGGCACAGCAGGGTTTATTGTACATTCCATTGAATGAGAAAGGCGAAAAAGCAGGACATCCGTTCAAGGCTTCGTTTTTCGGAAAGAACGCAGGGCTTCCGGCTTTGGAATTGCATTTTGCGAAATGCAAAACAACCCTGAAAGATACCGCAACCAAACAGACTTTAAAATCAGCCGTTACCATTGCCCTGCAATCAACGGTTGACGAATTGAGCTTTAAAAAACAGTTAGGCGAGCAAGGTATCAATGTAGTGATACGCAGAAACGATACCGGACGAATTTACGGTATGTCGTTCATTGACCACAACTCTAAAAGCGTTTGGAACGGTTCACGATTGGCAAAAGAACTTTCTGCCAATACCTTTAATGATTATTGGAACAATAATATCAAAGCGGAGATTAAAGAGCCAGTTGCACCCCTACCAAAATTGTCCAAACCGACTGATACGGAGGATTTACCTGCGGAAGAACCACATCATTTGTTCGACTTCTTAAATACTGAAAAACACGAAGACGGTTTGATAGAAGCCTTTGGAGGTTTGCTCATACCTGAAGCACAGGGGGAAGATTACGAGGAACAGGATTTTGCTAATAGGATGAAGAAAAAGAAAAGAAGACTATAGTAAGTCATCTTTTGGAATTAAAATCTGCTTTTAAAACGATTTGTTAAATTGTATTTTAGCATTTGCTTAAATAAACGAATTAACTATATTTGCACTATGGGTAATAATTCTTGTATACGTCAACAAGCAGACATTGAACAAATAAACCGCTGTAAAGACCGGGTTTTAGAGCTTAACGATTCGTTTGATTATTTATCGAATGGGCTTGAATTGGCAGGAAATATCGTAAGACTTAAAATTCTCTTCCTACTTTACGAAGAAAAACGACTTTGTGTTTGCGATATAAGCGACGTTCTTGGAATGACAATCTCGGCAGTTTCACAACATTTACGAAAACTTAAAGACCGTAATCTAGTAGAAACAGACAGGGAGGCCCAAACTATTTTTTATTCATTGACCAAGGAATATGAAAAATTGCTAAAACCGTTTTTTAAAATACTTGATGAAAACAAAGTCATAGAAGCAATATGAAAACAAACAACAAACTTATCGGCGCAGGACTTTTGACTGCAATTGCAGCTTCACTTTGTTGCGTTACACCAGTTTTGGCTCTCATTGCAGGAACAAGCGGACTTGCCTCCACTTTTTCTTGGCTTGAATCTTTCAGACCGTATTTTATCGGTTTGACAATTTTGGTTCTTGGTTTTGCTTGGTATCAAAAGTTAAAGCCTAAAAAGCAAATTGATTGCAATTGTGAAACAGCAGAAAAACCAAAATTCATTCAGTCGAAAACGTTTTTAGGAATTGTAACATCATTTGCAATAGTAATGCTTGCTTTTCCATATTATTCAAGTGTTTTCTACCCAAAGACAGAAAAGCAAATCATAATAGTGGACAAATCCAATATTGAAAAAGTAGAATTTACGATTAGCGGAATGACTTGTGCAAGTTGTGAAGAACACATAAATCACGAAGTGAATAAATTGATAGGGATTGTCAATCTAAAAGCTTCTTATGAAAATGGAAATACAATCGTAGAGTTTGACAACTCGAAAACAAATATTTCTGAAATTGAAAAAGCAATAAACTCAACAGGGTATTCTGTAACCGCGAAAAATTAAAATTAAAATGGAAATCAAATTGCAATCAATAATCACTTGCCCCAACTGCGGACACAAGAAAGAAGAAACAATGCCGACAGATGCTTGCCAATATTTTTACGAATGTGAAAAGTGCAAACATGTTCTTAAACCAAAGCAAGGCGACTGTTGTGTTTATTGTAGTTATGGAAATGTTCCTTGTCCACCTATTCAGCAAAACAAAAAATGTTGCTAACGGGTATAAAACAAAAGAAGGTCGATATAACTAAAGTATTTTTATTTTACTACCTATAAATATTACTATATAAAAGGGGTATAGAAGCTATACCTCTTAGACCCAGCCGAACCCTGCCACTCACCGCCATCCACTACCACTTTTCCAAAGCCAATCTTTATAGTCTTTAAATTCACGCCCGAACATTAAAATTAAAAATAATGCAAGGAGAAGACGATTTAAGAGGTTTAGCCAAAATAATGGCTTTTATGAGAGCAGTTAGTATTCTATTAGTACTGATGCATCTTTATTGGTTTTGTTATGGTTTCTTTATGGAACGTGGCTGGACACTAGAAGTAATCAATAAAATATTAGGGAATTTTGACCGAACAGCCGGTTTGTTTTCGCATACTTTATATACCAAAGTATTTGCAATCGTGTTATTGGCTTTAAGCTGTTTGGGAACCAAAGGCGTGAAGAACGAGAAGATAACCTGGTCAAAGATTTACGTGGCTTTGGGAATTGGTTTTTTGCTGTTCTTTCTGAATACACCACTGTTAAAGTTGTCGCCCATCATTGGCACATTCTTTTATATACTGACTATCGGACTAGGTTATATTGCTTTGCTGATGGCTGGGGTTTGGATAAGCAGGTTATTGAAAAACAACCTGATGGATGATGTTTTCAATATGGAGAACGAAAGTTTTATGCAGGAAACCAAATTGATGGAAAATGAATATTCCGTAAACCTGCCTACTAAATTTTGGTACAATAAAAAGGAACACAAGGGCTGGATCAATATCGTAAATCCTTTCAGAGCAACGATTGTTTTGGGGACTCCGGGTTCTGGTAAATCGTATGCCGTCGTTAACAATTATATCAAGCAACAAATTGAAAAAGGTTTTTCGATGTATATCTACGATTTCAAGTTTGACGACCTTTCTACTATTGCTTATAATCATTTATTGAAACATCAGGATAAGTACGAAATAAAACCAAAGTTCTACGTCATCAACTTTGACGATCCACGCAAGAGCCATCGTTGCAATCCGCTCAATCCAGATTTATGACTGACATATCCGATGCTTACGAAGCCGCTTACACGATTATGTTGAACCTCAACAGAAGCTGGATACAAAAACAAGGAGATTTCTTTGTCGAATCTCCAATTATTCTTTTAGCGGCTATCATCTGGTTTTTAAAAATTTACGAGAATGGTAAGTATTGCACCTTTCCACACGCCATTGAATTGCTGAATAAAAAGTATTCGGATGTATTTACCATTTTAACTTCGTATCCTGATTTGGAAAACTATCTTTCACCATTTATGGATGCTTGGCAAGGCGGAGCACAAGACCAGTTGCAGGGACAAATTGCATCGGCTAAAATCCCTTTGTCACGAATGATATCACCGCAGTTGTATTGGGTTATGACAGGCGATGATTTTTCATTGGACATCAACAACCCGAACGAGCCGAAGATTTTGTGCGTGGGTAACAATCCCGACCGTCAAAATATCTACTCCGCAGCTTTGGGCTTGTACAACTCCCGAATTGTCAAGCTCATCAATAAGAAAGGACAATTAAAGAGTTCGGTTATTATAGATGAGTTGCCCACGATTTATTTTAGAGGGTTGGACAATCTTATCGCAACGGCGAGAAGTAATAAGGTGGCTGTGTGCTTGGGCTTTCAGGACTTTTCGCAGTTGATACGTGATTACGGCGATAAAGAAGCTAAAGTTATTCAAAACACCGTAGGTAATGTATTCAGTGGACAGGTTGTAGGAGAAACGGCAAAAAGCCTTTCGGAACGTTTTGGAAAAGTATTACAGAAACGTCAAAGTATGACGATAAACCGTAATGATAAATCAACTTCTATTTCTACACAATTAGACAGCCTTATTCCGGCTTCCAAAATTTCAACCTTAACGCAGGGTATGTTTGTCGGTTCTGTATCGGATAATTTTGACGATCGTATCGAACAAAAGATATTTCACGCAGAAATCGTGGTCGATAATGAAAAGGTAGCCGCCGAAACAAAAGCCTATCAAAAGATACCGCAAATCCTATCCTTTGTAGATGAGCAAGGCGAGGATAAAATGAAGCAGGAAATTGAAAGCAATTACCGTCAGATAAAATCAGATATTCTGCATATCGTCGAAAGTGAAATGGAACGGATTAAGAATGACCCGAACTTACAGCATTTGATACAGCAAGAGTAATAAAGGTACAAGTGGAAATTTTTAGTATAGACTAAAAAATATTGGCGATACTTCTTCTTAAATTTAGTATGGAGTGTCGCCAATATTGTTTTGAACAGTATGTAAAACAAATATTCAGAATGAAAAAGGATATTATATAAAATAGTAATTATTCAAAACAATGCAATGCCATTGCATTACTTTTTTACTAACTTTGCAAAAGAATATGAAAGTCTTTTTTTCCATATTGGCAATTTATATGATGGCGGTATTTTTAATGCCTTGTACCGATATGTATGAAAAGGAGAGTTTTCAAAACCATAACCATTCAGAAGAATTAGCCCATAAAGCAAGCCACGACCATCAGGAAAAACCTGATATGTGCAGTCCGTTTTGTTTATGCGGTTGTTGTGGAATGGTGTCGGGCATAGTGCTTCAATGGAATGTATATAACTTAGTTAAGAAGACCTTTGACTTGTCTAAGGCCATAGTTTACTATAAATCTATCTTTATATCCCTCTATCTGGGAGAAATTTGGCAACCGCCAAAGATTAATGCATAATTTTTAATGTTTAAATGATTACAGCTTAATGCTAACAGCGTTAGCTTGGTTTTTAGGGTATTTATATTCCCTAAAAACATAATCATTATGATTTTATCATTATTTATCCATCATTAATCATCACAAAAAGTGTTAAATAACATTATAAAATTCTCTATAAAGAATAAGTTCATTATAGGATTAATGACCTTATTACTCATCATTTGGGGGGTATGGAGTGCCACGAAAATCCCCATTGATGCCCAACCTGACATTACAAACAATCAGGTTCAGATTATTACCCTGTCACCAACATTAGCAGGACAGGAGGTGGAGCAACTGGTTACATTTCCTGTAGAGCAAAGTATCGTCAATCTTCCCAAAGTAGAAGAAATAAGAAGTGTTTCGAGGTTTGGACTATCTGTTGTAACCGTAGTGTTTCAAGACAATGTCGATATTTATTTTGCAAGACAGTTGGTAAGCCAACAGCTGAAAGAAGCACAAGACCAGATACCTGATGGAGTTGGAACGCCTGAACTTGCTCCTGTCAGTACAGGTCTTGGCGAAGTGTACCAATACATTCTCCATCCCAAACAAGGAAGCGAAGATAAATATTCTGCAATGGATTTACGGACAATGCAGGATTGGATTGTCGCCAGACAACTTTACGGTACTCCGGGAATTGCAGAAGTTAATAGTTTCGGCGGTCTGCTCAAACAATACGAGGTATCCGTTGACCCTAACCGCATCAAAGCGATGGACGTCAGTATCTCCGATATTTTTACTGCACTCGAAAACAACAACCAAAATACCGGAGGCGCTTATATTGATAAGAAACCCAATGCATACTTCATTCGGGGAATTGGTTTAGTCACTTCACTGGAAGATGTAGGTAATATTGTTGTTAAAAATACGGAAAGTGTTCCGGTATTCATCAAAGATGTAGCAAAAGTACAATTTGGTCACGCTACCCGATACGGAGCAATGACCTATAACGGCGAAGTAGATGCTGTGGGAGGTATTGTAATGATGCTCAAGGGAGAAAACACTGCTACGGTCGTAAAAAACATCAAAGAAAAAATACCGGTTATCCAACAATCTCTACCCGATGATGTGGTCATAGAACCTTATTTGGATAGAATGAACCTGGTAGATAGAGCGATAAGTACTGTCGAAAAAAACCTAATTGAAGGTGCATTAATCGTAATATTTGTATTGATTATCTTCTTAGGGAATTTCAGGGCAGGTTTAATCGTCGCATCAGCTATACCGTTATCAATGCTTTTTGCATTGGGAATGATGAGGTTATTTGGCGTAAGTGCCAACCTGATGAGTTTGGGAGCTATTGATTTCGGATTGATAGTGGACGGTTCGCTGATCGTTGTTGAAGCCACAATGCACCATTTGGGCTTACGGAAATCCACTCAAAAACTTACGCAGGCAGAAATGGACGAGGAGGTGTATGAATCTGCAAGAAAAATCCGTACGAGTGCAGCATTTGGAGAAATCATTATCCTCATTGTTTATATTCCTATCCTTACTTTGGTCGGCATAGAAGGAAAAATGTTTACGCCAATGGCGCAGACCGTAAGTTTCGCCATTTTGGGAGCTTTGATTTTGTCCTTTACCTATATCCCGATGATGAGTGCCTTGTGTCTGTCTAAAAAACCGATTACCAAAAGGAATTTTTCAGACAAAATGATGGACTATCTTCAAGGGGTTTATAAGCCTTTGTTAGAAAAAGCCATTCGGATAAAATATGTGATTATTGCGGTTGCCGTCGGACTTTTTACCATTAGTATATTCCTTTTTTCACGGATGGGCGGAGAGTTCCTGCCAACATTGGGCGAGGGCGATTTTGCTTTCCATTGTATTTTGCCGCAAGGAACATCCTTAAGCCAAAGTCTGGAAACCTCTATGCAGGCATCTAAGATAATCAAGGAGTTTGACGAAGTAAAAATGGTTGTAGGAAAAACGGGGGCTGCCGAAGTACCGACAGACCCGATGCCGCCCGAAGCGACCGACCTGATGATTATTCTTAAACCACAGGACGAATGGAAAACAAAGAAATCGTATGACGAACTTTCCAATGAAATGATGGAGAAACTCGAAGTTATTCCCGGTGTATTCTTTGAAGCCAACCAGCCGATACAGATGAGGTTTAATGAACTGATGACGGGTATCAGGCAAGATGTAGCTGTGAAAATATTCGGAGAGAACCTCGACAGTTTGTTGATTTATGCCAATAAAGCCAATGCCATTATTCAAACGGTAGAGGGTGCAACCGCTCCGCAGGTAGAACGGATAGCAGGTCTTCCACAGATTAATATCGAATACGACCGTACCCGAATAGCCAACTATGGCTTGAATGTACAGGAGATAAACGATATTGTCAGTACTGCGTTTGCAGGTAAATCAGCAGGCGTGGTTTATGAAAATGAGCGTAGATTTGATTTGGTGGTACGGCTTGATGAAGAACACCGCAGTTCTATTGAGGATGTGAGCAATCTGTTTATTCCACTTCCAAACGGAGAGCAGGTTCCACTTTCGCAGGTTGCCAACATTGACTATAAATTAGGTCCTGCACAAATCAGCCGTGAAGGAGGAAAACGAAGGATATATGTCGGATTTAATGTACAAGGGCGGGATGTAGCAAGTGTTGTAGAAGAAATTCAGGATAAGTTGGCTGAACAGGTTAAGCTACCGACAGGATATTATTTTACCTATGGCGGTCAGTTTGAGAACCTCCAAAAAGCTACTGACAGATTACTGATTGCAGTACCTATCGCCCTGCTTTTGATTTTTATCTTATTGTACTTCACGTTTCATTCGTTCAAGGAAGCCGTTTTGGTCTATACAGCTATCCCGATGAGTGCCATTGGAGGTGTGTTTGCCCTATTGTTGAGGGATATGCCATTCAGCATATCAGCAGGTGTAGGGTTTATCGCTTTGTTTGGTGTTGCTGTTCTGAACGGGATTGTACTGATTTCCACATTCAACAGATTGGAAAAAGAGGGTTGGAACGAGATTATCCCGAGAATTATCGAGGGGGCTAAAACAAGACTAAGACCCGTATTAATGACAGCGTCGGTAGCAAGTTTAGGTTTCTTACCGATGGCATTGAGTACAAGTGCGGGTGCAGAAGTACAAAAACCGTTGGCAACGGTCGTTATCGGCGGATTGATGTCAGCAACGGCATTGACGTTATTCGTACTGCCTTTACTATACCTCGTATTTATGAGAAATCATAAGCCTACAAAAAATAATAAAATGAAAGCCATAACACCTATATTGTTACTGTTTACGTTCTTAGGCTTTTCTCAAACCAGTAATGCACAAAATCCTGTAAACGTAGATAGAGCTATCGAAATAGCTATGGAAAATAACCCTCAGCTCCGTTCCAAAAAATTGGAGATTCAATCTACCCAAAGTTTGAGTAAGACAGCATATGAGCTACCGAAAACCGATTTAAATTTCCAATATGGGAATACAGATGGATTTGAGTACAATGACGGTTTCCAAATTTCGCAGACTATACCCTTTCCAACACTTTTTGGGGTAAAGAAAAACCTTGTCAAAGAGCAAGTCAAAGGGCAGGAATGGTCAAAGGCTCTGACAGAAAATGAGCTAAGAAAGCAGGTAAGAACATATTATTATCAGTTAGCGTATCTGGAACATAATGCTTCGGTATTGAAGTATTTGGATAGTATTTATGCAGACTTTATCCGTGTGGCGGAGCTGCGTTATAAAACAGGAGATATAGGGCGGATAGAAGTCAGTACGGCTGTTACCAAAAAGGGGGAAATCAATATATTGCTCCAGCAAAATGAGGTCTTCAGGCAAAATGCCTATCAGAATCTTAAAAACCTGATGCAGACAAAGGAAGATTTTGCCATTGAACCCAAATCAGACTATGAACCATTACTTTTGACTTCTTTCATAGACAGTTCAGCTATTGAAAACCACCCAAGCATCCAGCTATTGTATCAGGAGGCTAAAATCGCTGAACAGAACAAGAAGTTGGAACGGGCAAACAGCCTGCCTGATTTTACGTTCGGTTATAATAATATATCGCTGATAGGAATGCACAGTAGAAACGGCGTGGAACAATTTTACGGCAGAGGACAGCGGTTCAGTTTTGTTGATGTAGGCATAACCATTCCACTCTTTACTACGACCAGAGCGAAAATCCGTTCCCTTGATTATCAAAAACAATCATTGGAACTGAATGCCCAATGGCAACAACAGCAGCTAAAAACGGAGTTGGCAAATGCCCTGAAACAATATGAACAGAATGTTTCACAGTTTACCTATTTCAAGGAGCAGGCACTTCCGAATGCTGATGAAATCATCAATGCGGCAAAGTTAGGGTACAGTACCGGAGATATTTCTTATGTGGAGTACCTCTTTGCCTTGCAGACAACAACCGATATTCAGCTTAATTATCTAAAGAGCATACAGCAAATCAATGAGGCTGTAACGCTTATTCATTCATTAATCAGCAAATAATACAAAATATGAAACGTATCATCAATAATATAGTTTTCAGCGTTTTTGTCCTCGTAGCAATCTTTGCTTTGAACGCCTGTACAAATAAACATACGGAGGACGACGGACATAATCACGGTAGCGAAGCAGCAGCAACAACGGACGAACACGAAGAAGAAAACGTTGCGGTACTGACCGATGAACAGATAAAAGCTGTAGGTATCGAAATCGGGATGATTGAACAGAAACAATTGTCCGCAACATTGAAAGCCAACGGTGGATTGAGAGTACCCAACAGCAACAAGGCAAATGCAACTTCAATGTTTGGCGGCGTTATCAAATCCCTCAATGTGGAGATAGGCGATTTCGTAAAAAAAGGTCAGGTCATCGCCACTATTTCCAATCCGGAATTCATACAATTACAGGAAGAATACCTAAGCATCAATAGCAGGATAGAATTTGCAGAGCAGGAAGTTGCAAGACAAAGAGAGCTGAACGAGGGAAATGCAGGTGCAAAGAAAAACCTGCAAAGTGCCACATCTGAATTGAACACGTTGAGAACACGAAAAGCATCGTTACAACAACAAATCCAAATGATGGGCATTAATCCGGCTTCCCTGTCAAATTCCAGCCTTAAATCCTCGTTGGTCGTTACAAGTCCGATAGGCGGTACGGTAAGTAACGTTTTTGCCAAAATCGGAAGCTATGTAGATGTGTCTTCGCCTATTGCCGAAATAATAGAGAACACAGCATTGCACTTGGACTTACAGGTTTATGAAAAAGATATTCCCCTAATCAAAATAGGTCAGAAAATAGATTTTGTCGTAACCAACAACCCCAATAAGACCCATTCTGCCGAAGTTTATAGTATAGGTTCATCTTTTAGCGGAGAGAGCAAAACCATTGCCGTTCACAGCAGAATTACCGGAGATAAAACAGGATTGATTGACGGAATGAGCATAACCGGAAATGTAAGTTTAGATGATGTATTAAGTACGGCTGTACCCAACGAAGCGGTTGTCAATGCAGACGGGAAATATTACATCTTTTTGGTCAAGGAGCAGGAAGAAGAACCGCACGACCATAAAGAAGATGAGGCTCACGACCACGGTTCGGAAAATGGAACTCAATTTACAAGAATGGAGGTCGTTAAAGGTGCTTCTCAATTGGGTTACACGGCGATAACGCCTGTAAATGAAATTCCACACGGTACACATATCGTGATAAAAGGTGCGTTTTTTGTGAATGCAAAAATGAATGATACCGGAGAACACGGTCACGCTCACTAAAATGGTATATAATGAAAAAAAGCATTGAACAAAAGCTGTTGTCAAAGAACACCAATCCGACCAGTATGCGGATATTGGTATATGATTTCTTGGAGCAACAGCAGACAGCGATGTCCTTATCTGAAATCGAAAGTCATTTCTATAAAGCAGACAGGGTTACGATTTACAGGACTTTGAAAACTTTCGAGGAAAAAGGCATTGTACACAGTATTCAGGAGAACACTACCGTTAAGTATATTTTGTGTCACGATGGGTGTGATGAAGAAACACACAAAGATTGGCACTTACATTTCTATTGTAAAATCTGTAAACAGACAACCTGTAAGGAGGATTTTATAATACCGCAGAATGGAAACCAAAATTACCGTATTGACGAAATAAAACTATTTGGTAAAGGTATTTGCGAGAACTGTTTAAAGGAGAGTTTGCAATAGCATTGCAGGCTCTTCCTGTGTATCTTTGTCATAAATATAAATGTGTTATGGATAACTATCTTAAAGAAACAAAAATCCTTGACTACTCAAACGTTTCTATACAAGAGCTATTGGAACAAAGAGGGTGGAAAGATTTGGGCAATGTTTCAAGAGTTAAAGCCATTTACAATTTTGTCAGGGATGAAATAAAATTTGGCTACAATGTTTCGGACGATATACCTGCATCAGAAATATTGCAGGATGGCTATGGACAGTGCAATACCAAAGCGACTTTGCTAATGACGTTATTAAGAGCAACGGGAATACCTAACCGCATTCACGGTTTTACCATTGACAAAGCCTTGCAAAAAGGAGCTATTACGGGTATTTGGTACAAACTTTCGCCTCAAAACATCTTACATAGCTGGGTAGAAGTATGGGTAAATGAACAGTGGTATTTTTTAGAAGGTGTGATTTTGGATAAACCCTATCTCACCAAATTGCAGGAGCAGAACAGCGATTGCAAAACCACATTTTGTGGTTTCGGGGTTTATACCGATAATTTTGAGAACCCACCGATTGAATGGAACCTCAACAATACGTTTATTCAAGATAAGGGCATCAATCAGGACTTTGGCGTTTTTGATACACCCGATGAATTTTATTCTAAGCATCAGCAAAAGCTAAATGCGTTAAAGCGATTTGTTTTTCAGTATATCGTGAGGTATATAATGAATAATAACGTAGAAATAATAAGAAATAAAAGTGTAACGAACCTAAAAAATTAAAGGCTATGACAAATACAGACAAAAATCATAAGCATACGTATGATGCACAAGGCAAAATGACTTGTTGCACGCTGGAAGAAAAAATTTACACCGAAGCAGGTGCAAAAGAGCTGGTAAATGAAAAGCATCAACACGACCACGGCGATGATGAAGGACACGACCACAGTCATAGTGAGAGTAGTCCAATTAAAATGTTTTTGCCGAGTATAATATCATTGGTATTGTTGCTTGCTGCCATAGCATTTGATCATTGGCTTCCACAGCAATGGTTTACGGGTTGGGTAAGGATTATTTGGTATGTGGTTGCGTATGCTCCCGTTGGGTTTCCTGTATTGACAGATGCCGTGAAAAGCATCAGAAAAGGGGAAATCTTTTCAGAGTTCTTTTTAATGGGCATTGCCACCATCGGGGCATTTGCCATTGGCGAATATCCCGAGGGCGTTGCCGTGATGTTGTTTTATGCTGTTGGAGAAGTTTTTCAGACAATGGCGGTTTCCAGAGCCAAAGCAAATATCAAATCATTGCTCGACCAAAGACCTGATGAGGTAACGGTTTTAAGAAACGACCAACCCCTAACTGTAAAGGCGGAAACCGTGAATATCGGCGAAATAATACAATTGAAACCGGGAGAAAAATTAGGTTTGGACGGAGAATTATTGTCTGAAACGGCATCGTTCAACACCTCAGCACTCACAGGCGAAAGCAAACCCGACACCAAAGCCAAAGGCGAAACGGTTTTGGCAGGTATGATAAACCTTAATACCGTTGCACAAGTGCAGGTCACAACCGCATATATGGATAGTAAGTTGAGTAAAATTTTGGAATTGGTACAAAATGCTACTTCACAAAAAGCACCAACGGAATTATTTATCCGCAAGTTTGCGAAAATATATACCCCTATAGTGGTACTGTTAGCGGTCGCTATCTGTGTGCTGCCTTACTTTTTCGTAGCTGATTATGAGTTTAGGGATTGGTTGTACAGGGCTTTGGTATTCTTAGTTATTTCTTGTCCTTGTGCCTTAGTAATCAGTATTCCATTGGGTTATTTCGGTGGCATTGGAGCAGCGAGCAAAAACGGAATACTGTTCAAAGGAAGTAACTTTTTAGATAGCCTTTCCAATATCCAAAATGTGGTAATGGATAAAACGGGTACAATGACAGAGGGTGTTTTCAAGGTTCAAGAAGTGGTATTTGACAAAGCGTTCAATCAAGATGAAATTTTGCAATTGGTCAATGTATTGGAAAGCCACAGTACGCACCCCGTAGCGACAGCTATTCACGAATACGTGGGGGAACTGGATAATACAATCCGCTTAGAAAATACAGAGGAAATTGCTGGACACGGGCTGAAATCAACCGTAAATGGTAAAGACTTGTTGGTTGGAAATTTCAAGCTGATGAACAAGTTTGGAATACAATACGACTTAGATCCGAACAGCATCGTTTATACGACCATTGCCGTTGCTTACGATAACAAATTTGTCGGTTACATTACGATTGCCGACAGTATCAAAGAAGATGCAGAGAAAACCATCCGTTTATTGCATAAACTCAATGTGAAAGCAACTATGCTTAGCGGAGATAAAAGTACAGTGGTAAAGTATGTAGCGGAGCAGTTGGGGATAGATAATGCTTTTGGGGATTTATTGCCCGAAGATAAAGTAAACAGGGTTAAAGAAATTAAAGCCAAAGGCGAAAGCGTTGCTTTCGTCGGCGACGGCGTGAACGATGCTCCCGTTGTGGCGTTGAGCGACGTAGGTATCGCAATGGGCGGTTTGGGAAGCGATGCCACTATTGAAACGGCAGATGTGGTCATACAAGACGATAAGCCGAGCAAAATCCCAATGGCAATCAATATTGGAAAAAAGACAAAGAAAATCGTTTGGCAAAATATCACATTGGCATTTGTGGTAAAAGGAATTGTATTGGTGCTTGGTGCAGGTGGATTGGCTACAATGTGGGAAGCCGTTTTTGCTGATGTGGGCGTGGCGTTATTGGCTATTCTTAATGCGGTACGAATACAGCGGATGAAATTTTAAAGGACGTCAATTTATAAGTATTGAAAAGAAAACAGAAAATACGCAAAAAGAAATATATAAAGGTATTCAACCGAAGCGACTTAATGTCTTTGGACATCAGTGACGACAACCTTGTTGATGTAAGAACCATTTAAGTAGGTTGAAGTATGCTTCTGAAAACCCCGTAACCGGGCGTATGGGTGTATTCAATATGGGACGAAATATCAGTGTTAAATTAATAATGAATTTCTGATTCGATATTATTGAGTGAAAGATTTAAAAGAACGCTAGCAGGAAATGTAACTGACACTATAATGCTCATGGAATAAAAATAAATGGCGGATAAGAGAAACTTATCTGCCATTTATTTCAAAAAAAACGAACCGGTTTTAAAAATACCATTATCTTTGCAATAGTTTTTTTGTTTTTTACATGTTAAAAAGGATAAACATATTAATGATTATATGCTTATTGGGCTTTTTTATAATCCCAATGCAATCCTATGCGTGTAAATCGCATTCCAAAGAAATTGTTATCAAGGAGAAGTCATGTTGCAGTGCCAACAAGCAGCATCATTCAGAAGATCAATGTGAGAAAGACTGCTGTAAGTCTAAGGATGACACGAGCAATGAATGCTCTGGAAATTGTGGACCTACGTCCTGCCACAGCTCTTCTAATAGTTTTTCTGCAACACCCCCATTTTTTAGGAACGCTCAAAATCCTGTTTTTTCTAAAAGTAAAAAATCATACCCTTTATACAAAGAACCCTTTTATTCTACAGGGGAATCTTCCATTTGGCAACCGCCTAAAATAAGTTAAATTAGTACTGTATAGCCATAGGTGTGCGAAATCGGTTGATTTTGCACCTATCCGCAAAACATGTTTTATTAAAAGCCAGATCTGGCTTTTGATTATTTACCATTTTTAATACTTAATAAGGTTCCAAATGAAATCAATATCAAAAATATTGATGGTAATCACCGTATTACTATCCGCAGCAAACAGCTTTGCGCAAAACCAGAACGAGCAACATCACAACCATGGTGGAACAGCTCAAGCAAAGAATATTCCATCACAAAATTTATCACAATTACATGCCGTATTTGACAAGTATTTTTCCATAAAAGATGCTTTGGTAAACGCAGATGTAAATATAGCATCTTCAAATGCTACTGAATTAGCCACAGTTATTAAAACAGTGGATATGGGTGAACTTTCTCCCAAAGAGCATACCGTATGGATGAAGGTCATGAAGGAACTGTCTTTAAACACAGAAAACATCTCGAAATCGAAAGACGTCGTAAAGCAACGGAGGGCATTTGCCCTACTTTCTAAGAATGTCTATGAATTGGCAAACGCATCAAAGCAAAAAACAACTATGTACTACCAAAACTGCCCGATGTACAACGATGGCAAAGGTGCAACTTGGTTAAGTAAAAGTACGGATATCAAAAACCCGTATTACGGTTCAAAAATGCTGACCTGCGGTAGTACTATTGAAAAATTAAATTAGTCAGCCATTATGAGATGTCTATTGATTGGGATCGTTACTTCTATTGTAGTCATATTTAGTTCATGCAACAATAACCCTACACTAAAGGTGCAAGACAATACATATACTTCAAAAAGCTCAAATACAAATACCCGTGACCACAATGCCTTTGAAATGGGCGATGTAGTTCCGTCGGAAGAGGTATGCATGGTCAACAATGAATACATGGGCAAAAAACAATTTGAGGTAAATTTTGAAGGAAAAATATATTACGGATGTTGCCAGATGTGTAAAGAACGTATTCCAAAAGATCCTTCTACACGCGTTGCCATAGATCCATTTTCCAAAAAGCAGATAGATAAAGCGACTGCTATAATAGCAATTACCGGCAACAACGGGGAAGTATCATATTTTGAAAATAATACTACATATACAAATTACATAAATCAATTTTAATTATTAAAAACAGAAATCATGACAATGAAACATTTATTTGTAGGCTTACTAGCCTCATCCGTATTGACCTTGGCAGCATGCAATGGCGCTTCTGAAAAAAAATCAGAAAGCGACGTCCATACTGAAACAACGGTATCCAACGAAAGCAACGCTGCAAGCGACCAGGGAACTTTTTCGGAACTTTTTTCCCATTACCAGCACCTGACTTTTGCTTTGTCTTCCGATAATGATAAAGAAGCCGCAAATGCAGCTAAAGGCATGCTGGAAGCACTCCCCAAGATTAATACCGAGGGCTTTAGTGCAGAACAGAAAAGCACCTTCGATGACATCGCTGCTGATATTCAGGAACATTCGGAGCACATAGGTGATAACATAGGCAATATCGCTCATCAAAGAGAACATTTAGTGATCTTGAGCAAGGATTTTTATGATATAACAAAAGAATTCGGCACCGAAAAGCCCATGTACAAGATTTTTTGCTCGATGTACGATGACAACAAAGGAGCATATTGGTTAAGCGATAGCAAAGAGGTCAAAAACCCTTACTATGGTGAAGATATGCTAACATGTGGTGAAGTTCAGGAAGAACTGAAGTAAAAACGCTGATTAAGATTTGAAATTCAAATATCAGGTACCGGTCGATTTCTGTAGGCTGGTATCTGATATTAAAATGTAAACAATGTATATGTTATGCTTAAAAAAATTATCAAATATTTTTTGGAGAACCGAGTAATAACACTGTTATTACTTGTGGTTGTCCTTATATGGGGGCTGATTACAGCGCCCTTTAATTGGCATCAAAATGCGTTGCCGAGCGATCCTGTGCCGGTCGATGCGATTCCGAACATTGGGGAGAACCAGCAAATTGTTGCGACCGAATGGATGGGGAGGTCTCCCAAAGATATACAGGAGCAGATTACCTATCCACTCACGACCTCCTTACTGGGCATCCCCGGCGTAAAAACAATCCGGAGCAGTTCGATGTTCGGCATGTCCTTCCTCTATGTCATTTTTGAAGAGGATGTTGAGTTTTATTGGAGCCGTTCCCGTATTCTGGAAAAACTGAATTCATTGCCTGCCGGCACATTACCATCCGATGTAACGCCCACGCTCGGGCCGGATGCCACTGCTTTGGGGCAGGTCTTTTGGTATACACTGGAGGGACGCAATCCCGAAACCGGAAAACCTACAGGAGGCTGGGACCCCGATGAGCTGCGCACGATTCAGGATTTCTATGCCAAATATAATTTGGCAGCATCGGAAGGGGTTTCCGAAGTGGCTTCCATCGGAGGTTTCGTAAAAGAATACCAAGTCGATATCAATCCAGATGCGATGCGCGCATACAATGTATCCGTAATGGATATCATGTCGGCTATCCAAAACAGCAACCTGGATATCGGTGCAGAGACGATCGAAATAAACAAAGCGGAATATCTGGTGCGTGGATTGGGCTACCTTAAAAGTGTCCAGGATCTTGAAGATGCCGTAGTGGCTGTGCGCAATAATGTTCCCGTAAAGATAAAAGACGTTGGGTTTGTCAATTTGGGACCCTCCACACGACGCGGTGGATTGGATAAGGAAGGCGTGGAAGCAGTTGGCGGTGTAGTAGTTGCCCGGCATGGAACCAACCCCATGGAAGTCATCAATAATGTCAAGGCGAAGATCAAAGAAATGGAGGCAGGTTTCCCTCAAAAAACATTAGAGGATGGGACTATTTCAAAAGTCACCGTCGTTCCGTTTTATGACCGCTCGGGTTTAATCCAGGAAACCATCGGGACGCTGGAAAATGCTTTAGCACACGAAATCCTGATCTGTATTATCGTTGTGATCGTGCTGGTGATCAACCTGCGAGCATCGATTCTTATATCCAGTATCTTGCCCATTGGCGTACTGGCGACCTTCATAATCATGAAACAAATGGGGGTCGAGGCGAATATCGTTGCCCTTTCGGGAATCGCCATTGCCATTGGGGTCATGGTGGATGTGGGGATTGTCTTTATCGAAAGCATACTACGCCATATGGATGAAGAAAAAGCCAAGGGTGTTGAGAGTCGGGGGAAAGCCTTTGTAAACTTGATTTCCACCGCTGTTGCGGAAGTGTCGGGTGCTTTGTCAACGGCGATGCTCACCACGATCATCAGCTTTTTACCTGTTTTTATGATGGAAGCACAAGAAGGTAAGTTGTTCGGTCCCTTGGCATACACCAAAACCTTTGCTTTGGTTTCAGCCTTTGTGTTAGGCATTATTATCTTGCCAACACTGGCTTATTATATATTTTCAATCCGTATCAATGGGAGTAAAGTTCGCCGGATAGCCAACTACGTTTTGGTAGTTGCCGGTATCGCTCTTTGGATCTATACAGGTGTTTTTGTCGCGTTCGCATTGACTTTGATCGGAGTCAACAACCTGTTTACACCAAGATGGAAAGGAGAAAAAATTGCCAACTACGTTAATGTTGCTATCACACTTTTTGTAGCGATGTATTACCTGACGGTTGAGTGGCTGCCACTCGGCACGCAGGCAAGCACCACACTTAACTTTGTGTTCGTATTCTTTGCCATTGGTTCCATCCTGGGAATGTTATGGGCATTGGTGATCTATTATGAACAGATTCTTCGATGGTCACTTTCCAACCGGTGGAAATTCATGGCCATCCCTATCATTACTTTATTATTCGGAATGTTAGCATGGATGGGCGTAGAGAAGAGTTTTGGTTTTGTTGCAAATGGCTTCGAAAAGACAGGTTGGAAATCATTTCGGGAGACTGCCTTCTGGCAAAAATCCACCGAAACATTTCCCGGTATCGGGGAGGAATTTATGCCAAGCCTCAATGAAGGTTCTTTCCTTTTGATGCCCACCAGTATGCCGCATACTGGGATTGAACAAAACCTGCAATTGATCAGAACACTTGATAAACGTATTCAAAACATACCGGAAGTCGAACTTATCGTAGGAAAATGGGGCCGTGTGAATTCTGCACTTGATCCGGCTCCTACACAGATGTTTGAAAATACGATCAATTATATCCCGGAATTTTATCTGGATGAAGACGGGCATCGTGAAAGGTTCAAGGTAAACAGTTCCGGAGAATTCGTGTTGAAAGGTGACAAGACCTATGCTGTTTCCGATGGTTTCCGTTCCATACCACGGGACAGTCTGATTGAAGATAAAAGCGGAAAATTTTTCCGCAGATGGCGTCCTGAAATTAAAAAGGCCGACGATATATGGCAAGAGATCGTCAATGTTTCCCATCTGCCCGGATTGACTTCCGCTCCTAAGTTGCAACCGATAGAAGCGAGAATGGTAATGCTTTCTACGGGAATGAGGGCTCCGATGGGGCTAAAGGTTTCGGGTCCGGATCTGGAGTCGATTGAAATCGGTGGCAAGGCCTTGGAAGCAGCCTTAAAGGATGTTCCATCTGTTATGCCATCGACCGTTTTCTACGACAGGGCTGTTGGCGCACCCTATATCGAAATCCATCTGAACCGGGATAGAATGGCCAGATACGGTATTACCGTTGCCGAGCTTCAGGAAGTAATCAGTGCGGCAGTCGGCGGTATGACGTTGACCACTACAGTCGAAGGCCGGGAACGGTTTCCCGTTCGCCTGCGCTACCCACGAGAATTACGGGATGACCCCGATGCGTTGCGAAAAATAATCATTCCGACAGCTACAGGAGCTCAGATTCCATTGGGGGATGTGGTGGATGTTGAATATGCCAAGGGCGCTCAGATGATCCAAAGTGAAAATACCTTTTTGTTGGGTTATGTAATCTTTGATAAAAAAAGTGGCATAGCGGAAGTCGACGTAGTATACGAAGCGGATCAACTCCTAAAGGAAAAAATAGCGTCTGGAGAACTGGATTTACCCAACGGGGTGACGTATAAGTTTGCCGGAAATTATGAACAGCAAGAACGTGCCGCAAAAAGGCTAATGCTTATTATACCACTGAGTTTGTTAGCCATTTTAGTAATTCTCTACTTTCAGTTCCGAACGGTTACAGCATCGTTAATTCATTTTTCCGGTGTTTTTGTAGCTCTTGCAGGAGGTTTTATTTTGTTGTGGCTTTACGGACAGCCTTGGTTTATGGATTTCTCTGTCGGAGGGACAAATATGAGGGATCTGTTCCAGATGCACAGCATCAATCTCAGCATTGCCGTTTGGGTAGGATTTATCGCCCTGTTCGGACTGGCGACGAGTGATGGTGTATTAATGGGAACATACATCCACGATACATTTGAAGCACGGAACCCCAGAACAAAAGATGAAATACGGGAAGCAGTCATATACGCAGGCTTAAAGCGTGTCAGACCGGCAGCGATGACCACTGCTACAGCACTGATCGCCTTACTGCCTGTCCTGACCTCTACCGGTAAAGGTGCGGAAATCATGGTACCAATGGCCATCCCGACTTTCGGCGGCATGCTGATCCAATCCATGACCATGTTTGTGGTTCCAGTATTCCAGTGCTGGTGGAGGGAATCTGCCACTAAAAAAGAAAATAGAAAAAATAATAAAAATATAGCGAATGAAAACGAATAAGATAAATCGGTATATAACCGTGGCTGTATTAACAAGCTTAAGCATTTTTTCGCAAGCTTTAGCCCAAGACTACCCCACCGATTCGCTGTCCTATTATATACAAGTCGCAATCGAAAATAATCCGGGTGTAAAATCACAAAAGTATGCGCATGAGGCATACCTTGAAAAAATTCCGCAAGCCGGAGCATACCAAGACCCCGAATTGTCCATGGAAGCATATACGATGCCTATGGAAATTATAGGAGGGCGTTCTATTGGAAATGTGAGCTTGATGCAAATGTTTCCATGGTTCGGCACGAGAAAAGCAGCTCGCACAGAGGCTACACATATGGCCAATATGCAAGATCAACAGTATCGGGAAGCCATAAATAATCTGATCCTTCAGGTCAGCACACAGTGGTACACGATGCAAAAATTGAACGAGCAACTCAAGAATAATCAGGAAAACCAAGTGTTTCTAAAACAATTGGAACAATTGGCAATACGGAAATTCTCTGCGCCCTCAAGCACCTCACAATCAAGTGTAGCACCCGTCGTAAGCAGTAATACGCCTTCCTCACCAACCAGATCTAGTGCTTCATCGGGTATGGGAGGGATGAGTATGGGAGGAGGCAATTCAGCTCCTGCTACTAATCAGAATATGAGTATGCCGTCCGGTGGTGGCATGGGAGCAATGGAAGGTGGCTCCGGATCGGGTATGTCAGAGGTGCTTCGTATCCAATTGGAAATTGTCGAAATTGAAAATAACATTGAAAGTTTACATGCTCAGATTAAAGCCGAAAAAGCAAAATTCAATGCATTGTTGAATCGGGAAGCAACTGAAAAGGTCATGCTGGGACAAGAGATCCACAAGCTGAATTTTTTATATAGCGAGGAAGAGGCACTAAGGGTTATTGAGGCAAACAACCCCATGCTTGAAATGATTGCCGAAGAAGGCTTGGCATTTAAGGCAAAAGCGGAAATGGATCGGAAAATGAGTTATCCCATGATTGGTATCGGTGTGGAATACATGGTTGTGGGAAGGACGAATAATTCAATGCTGGCCATGGACGGGATGAACGGTAAGGATATGGTCATGCCTATGGTTTCAGTGAGCCTGCCACTCTTCCGTAAAAAATACAATGCCCAGCAAAACGAAAGCAGGCTATGGCGAAAATCAAGCGAAGAGAACTTTAAAAACACCTTCAACACTTTGAAAAGCGAGTTTTACAGTCTCAAAAGCCAACTGGATGATGCTCAGCGTGCCATCGAGCTGTACGAAAAACAAACTACGCTCGCCCAAACGACATATAACCTGATCGTAAAAGAGTTCGTTACAGGCAAAAGTGACTTGACCAACGTTATTCAGGTGCAGCGGCAATTATTGGATTATCAGCTTAGGAAAGCTGAGGCCCTTGCCAACTATAATACGATGGTTGTGTCAATAAAAAAATTATTAGCAGACCATAAATAATGCAATTATTTTGAAATTCTTAGCAATGAATAAACTGAAAAATATTTTTAGAAATAAGGCGGTAACTTACGGGGTTATATTATTGTCCGGACTACTGCTTGGCTGGGCGATATTTGGCGGGAATTCGTCCCATGATCACAGCCATGACCTTGAAATGGAAGTGACCGAGGACGGGGAAACAGTATGGACTTGCTCCATGCACCCCCAGATCAGAATGGATAAACCGGGGAAATGCCCGATATGTGCAATGGATCTAATTCCCTTGAAATCATCCGGGGGAGGTGATGATGTAATTGACGATGACGCCATCCAGATGTCAGAAGAAGCCATAGCATTGGCGAATATCCAGACTTCGATTGTCGGCCACCAAGACGCTGTTAAAGATGTCCAACTGTATGGGACTATTCAGGTGGACGAACGTTTACAACAATCCCAAACATCGCATGTCAATGGCCGTATTGAAAATCTTTACGTAACCTTTACTGGCGAGTCGGTAAGAGAAGGACAACTGATAGCCAAAATCTATTCGCCTGATTTATTGACGGCGCAGCAAGAATTGCTCGAAGCTGCAAAATTGCAGGATATGCAGCCCCTCCTATTGGATGCCGCGAAAGAGAAGCTGAGTTTATGGAAGGTGTCAGAGGATCAGATAAGCAAAATATTGACATCCAACGAAGTTTCACCCTACGTCAATA
Organism: Sphingobacterium sp. BN32; assembly: GCF_030503615.1. Taxonomy (NCBI): domain Bacteria; kingdom Pseudomonadati; phylum Bacteroidota; class Sphingobacteriia; order Sphingobacteriales; family Sphingobacteriaceae; genus Sphingobacterium; species Sphingobacterium sp. BN32. The sequence continues at coordinate 2,903,569 of NZ_CP129963.1, read as the reverse complement.
TATATGCGAATACAAGTGGTGTTGTCATAGCAAAAAATGTAAACCCGGGCGATTATATCGGCCAAGGGAGCGTCTTGTACACCATTTCAAACCTTTCCAAGTTATGGGCGGTTTTTGATGCGTATGAAACAGATCTGCCATTTCTAAAGGTGGGAGATCAGCTGGAATATACATTACGGAGTTTGCCCGGAAAAGTCTATAATGGGCGGATTGCCTTTATTAACCCTATCCTTGATGCCAATTCAAGAACGGCAAAAATCAGGGTCGAAGCCGATAACCGGGATCGCAATCTCAAACCTGAAATGTATGCAACAGCAAGGATCACTGCTCCTTTAAAGGGCTACAACGATGAGTTGGTCATTCCCAAGTCGGCGGTTTTATGGACAGGGAAGCGCTCCATAGTTTACGTAAAACAGCCAAATACATCCACGCCTGCTTTTAAACTTCGGGAGATCGTCTTGGGCCCCTCATTGGGCGACCAATATGTTGTTATGTCGGGGCTGGAAAATGGCGAGGAAATCGTGACCAAGGGAGCTTTCACCGTTGATGCAAGTGCCCAGCTGGAAGGTAAAATCAGTATGATGAATAACGATGGCGCAGCATCGGCTGCCGGACATCAGCATGGCGATGCTCAAACCAATGTCAATAAGACCCATGATATGTTGAAAGTATCAGGAAATTGTGAAATGTGCAAAAGCCGGATTGAGAAAGCGGCCAAAAGTGTCAAGGGGGTGATTTCCGCAAACTGGGATGTTAATGCCAAAGTTATCCATTTGGATTTCGATTCAAAAGTAACCTCAAAAAGTGCCATAAGCAAAGCTATTGCTAATGTTGGTCACGATACAGAGCTGGACAAGGCTCCCAAGGCGGTTTATGACGACTTACCGAGTTGCTGTCTCTATGACCGGGGATAATGGTACTTGATTAATATTAGATCATGAAAAAAAACGGAAAACGAACGAAAGCATACAAAGTAATTTTAACAGTTCTGTTAAGTGTGTTTGTGTTAATGCAATTTATAACCCCCCAAAGGAACCTATCCCCGGTTCCTGCGGGCCAGGTTTTTGTTGATTCATTTAAGGTCGATGCAAAAGTTAATGCAATCCTGTCGGTATCATGCTATGACTGCCATAGCAATAATACCCAATACCCTTGGTACACTAATGTTCAGCCTTTGGGTTGGTTCATGGCAGATCATATAACCGAAGGAAAAGAGAAATTGAACTTTGATGATTTGCCAAATTACAGCCCGAGAAGGATAAACTCAAAGTTTAGCCAGATTATTGAGCAAATCGAGAAAGGTAAAATGCCGTTGAGTTCATATACGTGGATGCATGGGGGTGCTCGTCTAAGCATGGAAGATAAGAAGCTGTTAGTTGAATACTTTAACTCGTTGATGGATAATGAATAAGTTTAGAGTGTTAATAGTACAGACGGTTCCTTCGGAAATAGACTCAAAACGTAAATTTTAATAACAGGAAAAGTGGAAAACCAATCTAATATCTTAAAATACAAACATCTCGGAATCTACACTCAAAACGAGAATGTAGTATATATGCATGAAAACTGCCACGTTTGTGCTTCAGAAGGCTTTGAGGCACTTACCCGAATTAGAATATCCACTGCAACGGACTCAATCGTAGCAAGTCTTAATGTAATTTCATCCAATCTTCTATTGACTGATGAAATTGGGTTATCGGACGCCGCAGCAAAAAAACTGAATGTTTCCCCAAATGAAACTTTGTATGTTTCACATTTGGAACCTATTAAATCTTTAAGCCACGTACGGGCAAAAATCTACAATCAGAAACTGGATTACTTGGCGTACAATGAAATCATTACGGATATAGTTCAGGGCAATTATTCCAATATCGACCTCACAGCATTTATCACCGCCTGTGCCGGAAATAGAATGGATCTTGATGAAATCACCTATCTTACAAAAGCCATGATTGCTTCTGGTATGCAATTGCACTGGAACAAGGAGATTGTTGTTGATAAGCATTGCATCGGAGGGTTACCAGGCAATAGAACAACACCGTTGGTAGTTGCCATTGTTACTGCCTTTGGCCTTACAATGCCCAAAACGTCTTCCCGTGCCATTACCTCGCCTGCCGGTACTGCAGATACCATGGAAGTATTTACCAATGTAACGCTTTCCCCTGAAAAAATAAAAGAAGTGGTTCATAAGGAAGGGGGGTGTATCGTTTGGGGTGGAACAGCCCAGTTAAGCCCGGCAGATGATCTGCTGATAAAAATCGAAAAAGCCCTCGATATAGATAGCGAGGGACAGCTAATTGCTTCGGTACTCTCAAAAAAAGCAGCGGCGGGTTCCACGCACGTTGTTATAGATATTCCTGTAGGTGAAACTGCAAAAATGAGAAGTACAAAAATGGCACAGACAAAGAGTATATGGGTGGTCTAAAATACATTTTGACCAGAAACATTGCCGCTACTACCCATTATGACAGCGATATGGGCTGGGGGTTCGGATTGAATTTGTCCTATTAAGTTTGACTTTCTATGAGGTCGGATTTAGAATCCGACCTCTTTTGATGAATTAAAAATGTTACTTAATGAGCAATTATTACGAGGAAATAATAAAGAAACTAGAAGATGAAATAAAAGAGGTGTCTCTTGAACTGGATGGTTCCATAGCTTTGTATGAAGTTATTATCGAGTTGATATTATCGAGACTTTCCGAAATAAAGGAATATACACTAAAAAATGGCTTTGATAGTATAAATGAAGAGATCCACTTTTTCAAATATCAAAAACCAGTCATTGTTTCAAAACTCATTTACTATAACGCTATCTATAAAATAGAGACAAAAAAACCTAATGATATAAAAGCTATTAGGAAATACATTAATGGTGAGCTAAGGAAACTCAAACGGTATTTTGAGAGTAACCTTGAATTCTATAAATATTACCGAACAGGCAGTTCATTTGTAGATGAAAAGTTATTTGTTCGGGGCAAACACGATATAAAGTTAAGTTTGGACACGGTTTATTTTGAAACCGACCACCGGTTTTCTACATCCCACGATTATAAGGCGGCAAAAATAATTGCCAATGACCTGATTCAAGTTTATCTTGAAGACCAACTTCACAACATAATCTATAAAGATAAATCAATAGACCTACCAACATTAAGTTGGACGGGAAGCAAAGCGGCTTTAACGGAATTGATTTACGGACTGCATTCTCAAGCCGTCTTCAATAATGGGAATACAGATATTATAACCATAGTCAGATTTTTTGAAAACAGTTTTAATGTTGATTTGGGCGATTTTTACCATACATTTTTGGAACTCAAAGCAAGAAAGCTGAACCGAACGAAATTCCTTGACAGCTTACGTGATGCTTTGATTAAAAAAATGGAAGAACAGGACGAAATATAAAATCAAAAGACGATTTTGTCGATCAGAGACTGTAAAATAAACTGTGTCAAGGATAATAAACAGAAGTATTATTTTTGACATAGTAATTATGAGTATTAAGGAAAGCGATTTTGATTTTGAGTCCATGAAGGACCTGGCCCTAGAACAGTTACGTAGTGGTGAATCACTTTATGGCAAGAACGGAGCTTTTGCTCCTTTAATGAAAAAGTTTTTAGAAGCAGCGCTAGAAGCTGAGATTGAGAGCCATCTGGATGAAGCTGAACGCTCTTGTGGTAATCGTCGTAACGGCAAGTCCAGCAAGCAGATTCGCACCTCAGATGGCACTATCGAGATCGATACTCCGCGTGACCGTCGGTCTAACTTCGAACCCCAGCTTATTAAGAAACGTGAGACGATTTTAGCTTTCTTCGATTACCGATAAGATCATTCCCCAGGTCAAGGAGTGGCAATCAAGAAGTCTAGACTCGCTTTATACGATTGTTTGGATGGACGCCATGCACTACAAAGTAAAAGAAGACCATCGGTTTGTTTCGCGGGCAGTATACAATATTCTTGGCATTGATCGAAATGGACATAAGCATCTGATAGGGATGTATGTTTCGGAGAATGAGGGAGCTAACTTTTGGTTGAGCGTATTGACTGATTTACAAAATCGAGGCGTAGAGGATATCTTAATTGCTTGTATCGATAATTTAAAAGGGTTTTCCGAAGCGATACAGAGTGTTTTTCCCGACACCGAAGTACAGACCTGTGTAGTACATCAAATCCGAAACAGCCTAAAGTATGTAGCCAGTAAGGATCAAAAGGAGTTCATGAACGATCTAAAACCCGTATATAGGGCCGATACGTTGGATCTAGCCGAGCTTCGGATGGATGAACTTCAGGATAAATGGGGTGAAAAGTATCCTGTGGTCATTGAATCCTGGCGACGCAACTGGGATCGTCTGACCACCTATTTCCGATACGATAAATCCATCCGAAAGTTGATATACACGACTAACACGATCGAAGGATTTCATCGCCAAGTGCGTAAGGTCACCAAAACTAAAGGTGCATTCACCTCCGATATAGCGTTATTGAAATTGATTTATTTAGCACATAACAACATTAAGAAGAAATGGACGATGCCACTAGCCAATTGGGGAACAACAGCACAGAAATTAGCAATTTGGTTTCCGGGAAGAATGGTGTTAGATTTGCAATAAGAAAAATGGTTGAATTACCGCCCCGCGGGGCGGTAATTCAACCATTGACACAGTTTATTTTACACTCCCGTCGATCATTATTCGGCGAAGGAGCCAGTCCATTTTCCTCTTTCCCTAACTATCGTTTACAAATGGAAACGGTCCTGAAATTCTTTACCCAGTTTGAATTCATTGGAGGTTTTTAGACTTCTACCAATAATGAGATTATACCGCCGTTGCCATTTGCTCACAAGCTTCTGCGCATTTGTAGCAAGCATCCGCACACTCTTTGCAATGTTGCATATCATGCTTAGCACATTCATCTCCACACGCTCTACAAATCTCCGCACATAGCTTGCAAAGGTGACGGCTATATTGGCTTCCCAAACTCATGAGTTCGGCTGCGGCTCTACATATGGCTGCACATTCCAGATCAAGCTGGATACATCGAGCCATCATTTTTACATTGTCCTCTTGCAAGCAAGAAGCTGCACAATGGTTACAAACTACAGCACAGGCGTAGCATTCGTCAATACATTTTTGAAATTGTTGATGTGACATAATTTTATTGTTTAAAGTGAGAAATTATTTATCTATTCTTATTAGCTAATAACCAGGTTTGAATCTCCGAGATTTCCTGATCCTGTTTTTCAATAATATTTTTTGCCATTGTCTGCATAGCACTTTCGTGTCCGTAAATAAGTTCCAATTTTGCGTTTCCAATTGCATTTTGATGATGCTGAATCATCAACATGGCAAAATCGTGATCCGTGTCTCCATTAATGATTTGGAGATCTGTCACTCTGCCTGAGCGTTCCATATTTTTCATCTGCTCTGTAACAAATTCGGGAACATTTAGATGCGGTACGTGACCATTGAGAAATGTGGTTAATTCTTGAATCTCAGCCTTCTGGTCTTTAATTATTTTCTGGGCCATCTCCCTCATTTGCGCATCATCGCCGGATTGCAGTTCCTTATTTGCCATGTCGATCGCTCCCTGATGATGCATTCGCATCATCAGAGCAAAAGCATTATCAGGGTCGGGGGGCATTTGCATGGCCATCATCTCATCCATCATGTTGTGCATGATAGTCATCATTTCATTGTCATCGTGATTCTGGATTTTGATTTTGTTGATATCGTCCTTATCGCACGCTTGGATAAATAACAGTATTCCTGCTATTGCCATTATTTTTATCGCTAATTTCATAGATGTATATTATTATTATCAATTTCCTTTTCTCTTTTAATAATGAAATGTTAAAGACTTTTTTTGATAGAACACATAGACAGAACAACATACAATTCAATTTGTTTGATTTTTTGGATTCAAAACGAGCTACAGATAAGATATGTGGGTGTAAGATTATTTCTGTAATGTAGTGGTTTATGCTACTATTTATTCATCAATTTTGAAATGAATCACAGTCCAGAAATAAATTGAACGAACCTGAGATGTTGTGATTAGGAAAATGTATGAATGGGTAAATGTTTTTACAATACTCCCCGTGACATATAAATACTTTTTGTCGGTACTACGCTTTCCATAGCCTTTGGATTTTCTTGCTGCTTTTCGACTTGTTCTGTAGAATTTTCTATTGGTTCCGGAGTGTTAGATAACTGTATTTTCCGCTCAATTGCCGCCAACTCCGTTTTGAGTTCGCTAAGTCGGTTTTCTTTTGTCCACGTACCATTGATTACTTCCTTAAGTATTGGAATGTTTTTTTGGAAATCTGCCATATTCTCCTGTTCTTTTCTGATATAGGTGGGCAGCTTTTCCAATGCTTTAATAAAATTTAGTGAAGCTGTTTCGGGATCTTTTGCCATTACACCATTGTTGAATGTATATTTGATAGTACCCTCACCTTGAATAAAAAAACGGTTTACACGAATATCCATCCCCTCTTTTTGTGACATTTCCGTTTTTACCAAAAGTTGAAAGCCATACAGATTACCGATTTCTTCATAATCCCCACCCGTTCGGGATTTGTCGGCAAGCTGATTGAGCTTTGCACCGATTTGTTTTATATCCGCATTGGGCGACAAAACGTCTAATTTAATAAGGTTGGCAACGGAACCGTCAGTGTTTTTTTGGATACGTCCCTGCAAATTATTCCAATCAAGGCTCATACGGTCATAGCGGGATTGGGCTTTTCCAAGTTCTGCCTCATAATCTTCCAGTTTGTACTTGGCACTTGATTTTGAACGATTGAACGATTGCCTTTCGCTTTCCAATCCGGCAATCTGTTTCTCTATTTTAGCTTTGTCCAAAAGGTCGGTATTGCCCATAAGGATAGCTACATATTCCGAGAAATTCATACCCGACTTTTCATCCATACCACCTTCGTCAATCGTCCGTTTACCAAGATTGTTGGATTTTAATTGGTCAATAAATAGCTGTTTGTTGTGCAGCAGGTTGAACTTATAACTATCCAGCGATTTTTCAACGGCATAGATGATTACATCCACTTTATTGTCGTTAAAATGCTTGGCAATCTCATTGCCTTTGCGGATAGCCCTACCGTCCCTTTGCGCAAGGTCGGACGGTCGCCACGGCGTATCTAAATGGTGTACGGCAACGGCTCTTTTCTGTGCGTTCACACCTGTACCGAGCATACTCGTAGAACCGAAAAGGACACGGATTTTGCCCTCGTTCATTCCTTTGATTAGCTCTTTTCGTTGCTTGTCATTCTTCGCTTCCTGTATAAAGCGGATTTCGTGTGCAGGTATGTCGTGGTCTTCCACGAGCTTACGTTTGATTTCGGAGTAGATATTCCACTGATTTGGCTTGTATGTTCCCAAATCCGAGAAGATGAACTGCGTGCCTTTCTGTGCATTGAATTTATTGTAATATTTAGCAATATTATCTGCACAATGGGAAGCTTTGTTATCGGCGTGGTCTTGGTAATGGGGGCTTACCATTCGCATATCCAAAGACATCTTTCGAGCGTAGTCCGTAGCGATAAGCATTTTTGCTTTTTCTTCTTTTTTAGATAGCGGTTTTCTGCCAAGTAATTCCCCTTTGCCTGATTTGGCAAACTCCATCAGCTTTTCAATAAACTTCTCCTGGTCTGGAGTTGGAGGTATGTTGTAAAATATCTCGTTCTTTTCGGGACGGTCTATTCCAATCATTTCGGCGGTACGGTAATCCGTGATTTCGGAGTAGAATTGAGCGAGTTCCGGCACTTTGATAAAGTAGCGGAAACGCTCTTTTGCCACGATATTATTGGCGACCGAAAACTCATAATCGGTTGTTTTCTTTGCGTAGATTGCCGCCCACGCATCAAACGAGTTAATGCCCTGTTTTGCCAAAGCCCTTGGTCGCAGGTATTTGAACAACAGGTACAATTCGGTCAGTGAATTGCTGATAGTCGTACCCGAAAGGAAAGTTGCCCCCATATCCGCATCGGTACGTTCCTGTATAGTCCGTATAGCAAACAAAAGATTCAGTGCCTTTAGGCTTCCCTGTTGATTGCCCAATCCTGCAACCCTTGAATGCCTTGTGTTGAAAATCAGGTTTTTGAATTGGTGGCTTTCGTCTACAAATAAATGGTCGATACCCATCATCTTGAAGTCCACAATATCATCTTTGCGGTTTTCAATGTCGTGTTGCAGGGTTTTCAGCTTGACTTCGAGGTTTTCTTTCTGTTTCTCTGCTCCGGCGAGCATACCCCGGGTTACTTCATCGCCCTGACTTCGCAAAACGTCAAGATTTTCCTCCACACTGTCCAGTTCGGATTGCAGGATTTCCTTTTGTATTTCGGGCGATTGGGGTATCATTCCGAACTGGTCGTGGGTCAATATCACACAATCCCACTCGTTGTTCTTAATATCTCCGAAAATCCGCAGTCGTTTTTGGGGCGTAAAATCATCAATGCCCGGATAGAGTATTTTAGCGTGCGGATAGGCGGTGCGGTAGGCTTCGGCAATTTCAGGTATATTCGCTTTCAACCCGATAATCATCGGTTTGTGAGCCAGTCCCAAACGCTTCATTTCCTGTGCACCCGTGCACATTATCAACGTCTTTCCGGCACCTACTTCATGGTCGCAGATAGCACCGTTATTGAGCTTTATTATCCAGACAGCATCCTTTTGGCTTGAATACAGGTCTTCAATACCCAATGCTTTTCGGTCCAATTCCGGAAACACCTGATGGGAACCGTCGTAGTGCGGTCGGACAAAACAGTTAAAGGTGTCGTTGTATTGGTCAGTCATCCTTATCTTGAACTCATCGTTTTGGGCGTGGAGCCAATCGTTAAAGGAGGTTCGGATTTCGTCAATCTTGGTATTCGCCATTTGTATGGCTTCCATATCCCGTACCTTGACATTCTTTCCGTCAACCTGTACCGTTTTGGAAATATCGGGTGTGGTATTGACAAGGGCGTGCTTGAGCAGGGCAATCCCGTCATACGTCCGGCTTTGGGCTTTGACCGCATATTTATCCCATATATGGACATTTTTCTGTTTGCAGGTGACGGAAAAATCATCGGCACTGTCCGAATAGTGGATTTTCACATCTGCGTCGAACAGATGCGATGCAAATCGGGCGTAGATGCCAGTGGGTATCCAGCGTTCGCCCAGATTAAAATCGAGTTCCTCAAATTCGATACGTCTTGGTCGGGCTTCTTCCAAAACGGTAAGGCTTTCTTTAGCTTGGGTATCATCGGGATTGCTTTCGAGGTAATCTCTTATTTCGTTGGCTTTCTCCACTACATTGCCCGCAACCCAGCGTTCGAATATTTCATATTCCTTTTGCAATGGATTGTAGTAGATGAGACCGTGTAAGGCTTCTTTCAAAGCATCAGCAGGCATACCGCTGATTTCGGACATAAAGTCCAAATCCACGCTTCCGTATTTGTTCAGCGAAGCCGATAACGCTTCTTCGGGATTGTCCGTTGCAATGGTTGCGGTAGAAAAACTTACAGGACGGCTGAATATATCTGCCTTATGGATTACACCACCAACGACACGCTCCAGATAGGGCATTTCTTTGCCTACACTGTCTGTTTTGATGAGCTTGATATTGTCCGCACTGTTGAGATTTCCGTACCTTTTGACAAAAGCATCGTATAAGCGGTTAAGGTTTTCCCTTTCTTCCTTGTGTTCTGAATGTTTCTCGGCTTCTTTTTGGTAGAGGTCGATATAGGTATCACGAACTTGGATATATGCTTCGGCTCTTGCTTTTTGCAAAGACGGTAACTGCAACGGGTGGAATATTGCCCTTGCATCACTTTTATCCACTTCCTGCAAATAGCCGACCCAACCGTTATCTACGACAAGGCAATCGTTACGGTGAAACTGTTGGAGTTCGTCACTGTACGGAGCAGGTTCGGGAACAGTAGCAGGTACGGTACCGGCTGACTTATCGGCTTGGCCATTACTGTTTGCCTGTGAAAATAAATCGCCGATTGTTTTCTGTTTTGTGCCATTGGTTTGTAAGGTTTTATTGACCGTGCCGTTTGATGCTGGAGATGTATAGGACTGTTGCATCGCTCCGCTAAAGAGGTCGGTTTGCCGACCTCTTGGGGTACGTTTTCTTTTTGTCGTTTGTCTTTTGGCTTGGGTGGTTTTCTTTGGCGGGGTAATAACCGCTACGGTTTCATTTACATTTTCAAACAGGTCGAAAATGCTTAGCTGTTTTAATTCCTGCTGGCTTTCCTGTACAATGGCTGGTGCAGTAAAACGCGGTCGTTCGGGTTGTATGATTTCGGGTTCAGTAGCCGGAGGTGCCGGCGTTGGCGTAATCGGAATTTGTACGATAGGTTCATCGTTGCTTTCGCCTTTGTACAAATCAAAATTCAGGTGCTTTCCAAAATCTTCGGAAAGCATTTGCTTCAAATCTTTGGCAATCCCCGCAACACCGTCTTTATGCGTATAGATAATTGCAGGTTTTCCGTATGGGTCGGTATCTATCTTACGGTCGGTATGTATGACCCTCGTACCGTCACGGAAAAAAGCATTGCTTGAAGTATCGTATTTGGTCTGCCTGCTTTGGCAAAACAGCTCTTCCAATTCGCTCAGAGGTTGTTTTGCCGTATTCTTTTGCAGGATAATCAGGTCGCTTCCGACTTCTGTACCTGCATATTCCGTGAACAGGTTGTTTGGCAATCGGACAACCGACACCAGATGGTTGCTTTTCATTAACGCCCTACGTATCGGCTCATTGTTGGGGCTGTTTAAAATTCCTTGCGAAGTAATAAATACCTGCAAACCACCCTCACGGAGCATATCGTTTCCTTTCAAAAAGAAATAATTGTGTATGCTACGGGCAGCCTGTATTTTTGCGGGGTCTTTGCTTCGGGAAAACGTAAGATCGAACACGGAAGTATCGCAAAACGGAATGTTGCTTGCAACAACATCATAGCTATTTTGTTCCTTTTCGGGGATTTCCTCAAAACCGCTCACACGGATATTGCTTTCGGGATAGAGGTGTTTTAGGATTTTGCCTGTCAGCAAATCTTTTTCATAGGCAGTTACTTTGGTTTGTTGGTTTTCGGAAAAGGATTGTATAAACGAGCCGATACCTGCGGAGGGTTCAAGGAATTTCTGAATATTTACATCGCTTTCCCGCAGGGTTTCGGAAATTGCATCAATTACCTGTGGAGGTGTATAAAAAGCCGTCAGCACGGAGCTTTTCATACTGTCCACGTATCGGCGGTATTGCTTATCGTCTTCGGACTTTTCTTTGAGCAGTTTGTGGAGTTCCAGCGTAATGGGGAATAAATCGTGTTCGGTTTTCCTCCAATGGTTGATATCTATTTCATTTGCTATGGGGTTCAATACGAATTTAAGACCGCCAAATCCGCTGTATTGTTTCATTGACAGTCTTTCACCCACGGTAGCGTTTCGTTGCTCTTTTTCCAATGTAAAGGCAATCCGCAGGGCTTCGATATTGTCCAAGAGATGCTGCCGTTTACTGAAGCCCATTTTCCTCAATCCATATTGCGATGGTTCCGGTTATCTCGGTATAGAGCAGGTCAAACTCATAACCGTAGGCAAAATCATCGGCTAGTTCATATTGGGCGAAAACATTCTCGCAAACAGGGAACATTTTCAGAGCGAACCGCCGCAGTTCCTCGTCTGCCATTAGGGTATCGAACTCATTGCATACTACCTGAAAAACCATATCAAACTTGGAGAAGTGCAAACCCTCAAAGAGTATGTAATTCGCTATCTCATTACATTGCTCAATGGCATTGCCGGAACGGAACGCATCCTCATAGGCATTGGCAGCCCACGAGGAACGCTGGTCAATAAATTTTTGGTTGCTGGCTTTTTCAGGGAAACTACTGTTCAGGAGTTCCTGTAGTCGTAAACGGAAATACGACAGGTCTTTTTGCTGTGTACTCATAATTAAATTTTGTTTAGAATTTTGCGTAAAACCTAAAATTAGAGCAGGGAGCAAGAGCCTTTGAAGAAGTGGCAGGGTTTGGCTTCGGGAGGCAGGATTTGGCAGAACAGTGTTTATTCAGATATCGTTATAGAGTTGTCCACTTCATTGACATATACGTCCGACCCATCAAAATCATCATCATCGTTTTGGGAACTTTGTCTTGTAAAAAGCTCCAGTCTGTCAACTTGCCCAAAAAGCCGAACAATACGCTTTCTGATTTTGTCAGGTTTTTCGGATTGTCTTCCACGGGGAGATATAAGCACCTGTGGAACATCTCTTGCATGTCTTTCAAGAGGTTTTCCCTTTGTGAACAGTAGGACGATTTCTGCATTTGCCCGTGTAATATATCCCATTCCAATAAAAACCCAATCATTGTTCCTGTTCGTTTTTTTTTCTTGCAACGGCTAAGGTATCAGCGAGAAGAAAAGGTCGACTGAAAGTGGCAGAGTTTGGCTTTGAGAGGTAGGGTTTTACCACACATAAGATTATTAAAAGAATTGATTGTTTTTTTACAAACCATATTATATCTAAATTTATTATCGTAATATTGCGATATATAAAAAACAAAGCATGGGACTTACTAAATCAGAAATATTCACGGACGAGCAAAACAGATTAGCTTCTCTATTTAAGGTTCTGGCACACCCTGCAAGGGTTGCCATACTTCAATATATCATTAACCAGAAAGCCTGTATCTGTAATGATCTGGTCGAGGAATTGGGATTGGCACAGGCTACGATTTCTCAGCATTTAAAGGAGTTAAAGAGTATCGGCATCATTCAAGGCACAATCGAGGTTAAATCTGTTTGTTATTGCATCGATAAAAATGTTTGGAAAAAAATCCAAGCAGATTTTAATTCATTCTTTGATCAGGAAGTAAAGGTAAACAAGTGCTGTTAGCCGTGTTTTTTTAATATTTAACATCGCTATATTACGATACAATATTTTAATAAATCATTTCAAAATTCAAAAACAATGAAACTATCAAACATCAAAGAAATCTTACCAACATTGGACAATGTTGAATTTCAATTAGCGGACGGAACATTTGTCCCCAAACATTTCCACGTTACGGAGGTAGGTATTGTTACAAAACATTTTATTGATTGTGGCGGAACGATCAGAAATGAAAAGGTCGTCAACTTCCAGTTGTGGAACGCCAACGATTTTGAACACAGGCTAAAGCCGACCAAACTATTGAACATCATCAAACTGTCCGAAGAAAAATTGGATATTCAAGATGCCGAAATAGAAGTGGAATACCAAAGCGAAACCATTGGCAAATACAATCTGGATTTTAACGGAAACCATTTTGTACTGAAAAACAAACAAACCGCTTGTTTGGCAAGTGATGCCTGCGGTATTCCTGCCGAAAAACAAAAAGTAGAATTATCAGAGCTGAACAGTGCTTGCTGTTCGCCTAATTCGGACTGTTGTTAAACCCTATAAACCAATCGTAATGTACAAGAATTTAGCTGAAACCATAAAGGGAATATCTGATGTTCAGACCGTAAGCGAAGAACGTAAAACCATATTGCAACCCTTGATAGACTTCGTACAACAAAAAGTAAGCAACGGACAGGTAATAAATCTCAATTTCATCTGTACACACAATTCACGAAGAAGCCATTTATCGCAGGTTTGGGCACAGGTGGCAAGTGTATATTACCATATCCCGAATGTATATTGCTATTCGGGCGGTACGGAAGAAACGGCATTATTTCCGAAAGTAGTGGAAACATTGAATGAACAGGGTTTTTCTGCTTTCAAAATTTCGGAAGCAGACAATCCTGTTTATGCTATTAAGTACAGTGAAAATGCTTTGCCGATTATCGGTTTTTCAAAAAAGTACGATAGCCCTTTCAATCCTGTATCGGCATTCACTGCCATTATGACCTGTTCACAGGCAGACGATGGCTGTCCTTTTATTGCAGGTGCAGAAAAGAGAATACCTATCACATTTGAAGACCCGAAGATTTCAGACGGCACAACAGAGCAGACAAAGATATATGCGGAAAGGAGTTTGGAGATAGCAACTGAAATGTTCTATGTTTTTTCAATGATTAAAAAATAACCAATGCAACCAAAACTAAAATTTCTTGACCGTTACCTTACCCTATGGATATTCCTTGCTATGGCATTTGGCGTAGGATTAGGATATTTCTTTCCCAACATTTCTAACGTAACAGACAGCTTGTCCGTAGGAACCATTAATATCCCGCTGGCAATAGGTTTGATACTGATGATGTACCCGCCATTGGCAAAGGTGGATTATACAGTATTGCCCAAAGCGTTTAAGGATAAAAAAGTAATTGGAATATCTTTATTCCTCAATTGGGTAATCGGTACGGTAATGATGTTCGGGTTAGCCGTTCTGTTTTTAAGGAATGAACCCGATTATATGACGGGATTGATTTTGATAGGATTGGCAAGATGTATCGCAATGGTAATTGTATGGAGCGACCTGGCAAAAGCCAACAGGGAATATACGGCACTATTGGTAGCGTTGAACAGTGTCTTTCAGATATTGAGTTACAGTTTTTTGGTTTGGCTTTTTATCAACGTATTGCCGAGTAAATTAGGATTAGCCAATTTCAATGTAAATGTATCAATGAAAGACGTTACCGAAAGCGTGTTGATATACTTGGGTATTCCTTTTTTTACAGGTTTCGTGAGCCGATATGTTCTTATAAAATCAAAAGGCATTGAATGGTACAATAGAAAATACATACCGGCAGTATCACCTATTACACTTTACGCATTATTGTTTACCATTGTACTGATGTTCAGTTTGAAAGGCGACAAGATATTGGAGTTGCCAGTGGACGTGATTAAGATAGCCATACCGCTAATCATCTATTTTGTATTGATGTTTTTCGTGAGCTTTTTTATAAGCAAATCCCTGAATGTTTCTTATGACAGGAACGCGTCCATAGCATTTACAGCCACCGGGAACAATTTTGAATTGGCCATAGCCGTAGCCATTGCGGTTTTTGGTATTCATTCTCCACAGGCATTTGTTGGCGTTATCGGACCATTGGTCGAAGTGCCTGTACTGATACTATTGGTAAGGGCAAGTTTATGGTTGAAGAAGAAACTATACTAAGTTGATGTAAATAACTTAGCGGGATTTTAGAATTGTCAAGAAACTAAAATTAAACCCTCTGAATCCGGAGCGTTTATTGTTTGTTCAAGATGTGAAGCATCCTGCCCACCTCAATATCCATTCGGGAAAATGCAAACCATTTTTTGCCCAGGTCTTTGAGCGAAGCCCCTATATGGTAAAGCTCCGCTTGGTCTATTATCAAAAATCGGTCGTGGGTATCGGAGAAAACCTTAATTTCAATCGGGAGGTATTGGCTGTTGTACCGTTTTATGTCCAATTGTAGCTGATTGCTGATTGCTTTGGTGTAGATTGTTGCGGTTACATTTTGTTTTCGCTTAACCAATATCGTTAGTGCCGTTGAGGAAATCCAACAGATAGTGGGCGAAAAAATAAAGCTGCCCGAAGATTACCACATTGAATACGGTGGGCAATTTGAAGCGGAGGCAGAAGCATCGCAGACCTTGATTGCGACCTCCCTGCTTTCCATTCTGATTATTTTCCTGATACTGTTCCGGGAGTTCAAAACGGTAAAGTTAGCCGCCATCATTTTAATCAACCTGTCTTTGGCATTGATTGGCGGTGTGTTCAGCATCTATTTTACCAGTGGCATTTTGAGCATTCCTGCCATTATCGGTTTTATCACCTTGTTTGGTGTGGCTACCCGTAACGGCATCCTGCTCGTATCGCATTACAATACATTGTGTGATGAGGGGTTGGATTTGTACGATACGGTTATACAAGGCTCAAAGAACAGGTTAAGCCCCATCCTGATGACGGCACTTAGCGCAGGGCTGGCATTGATACCGCTTGCTATTGCGGGCGATTTGCCCGGCAACGAGATACAAAGTCCTATGGCAAAAGTGATATTGGGCAGCTTGCTTACTTCTACATTGCTCAACATTTTTATTGTTCCGGCGGTGTACTATTTATCTAACAAAAAAGCAGCTAAAGCATGAACATAAAATTTTTAACGGCAATCTGTATGTGCGTTTTTACCATACAATTGCAGGCACAGTCAGGATTGGAAACCGTCTTGTCTGATGTTGCCAAGAACAATAAAACGCTGCAAACCCAAAGCAAATATTGGGATGCGCAGAAGTTATTGTACCATACGGGCAATACGCTGTACGACCCTGTGGTCAGCTACGATTTTATGCGTGGCTCACCCTATGCCATTGCGGGCAACCAAACGGACATTAACGTCTTGCAGCGTTTCGACTTTCCCACGGTTTACAGTAAAAAGAAAGCATTGGCTGGCGAGCAGAGTAAGCAGGCAGATTTTTCGCTAACAGCCAACAGGCAGGAAATATTATTGGGAGCGAAAAAGATTTGCATTGAACTGATATACCGCAATAAACTTCAGGAAAGAATTATAGAACGGAAAACAAAAACCGAAAAGTTCCTGACCGACTTTCAGACCAAACTGGATAAGGGCGAAGGTAATGTGCTGGACGTGAATAAGGCTAAACTTCAATTGATTGAGATTAATAAAGATTATCAGTTGAACATTTCCGCTATCAACCAACTTCATCAAAAACTGACGGAACTTAACGGCGGTATAGAGATAGTCTTTAACGATGCCATATACCCTGAATATAAGCCCGTTCCTGCATTTGAAGAATTGGAAGAAACAATTGAATACAAAGACCCGGTAAGAAAATATTTGACACAACAGACCGTAGTAGCCCAAAAGGATATTGAAGTTACTAAGGCATTGACCCTGCCAAAATTTGAAGTGGGTTTTCATTATCAGGGTATTTTAGGGCAGCAGTTTTACGGTGCAAAAGTAGGCGTGAGCATTCCTTTGTGTGAAAACAAAAATCGGGTGAAGCAAAAGCAGGCTGAATTATCGGTGGCAGAAGTACAGGTAGCACGGCACAAGAACGAACATTATTATCATTTGAAGCAACTGTATGAAAAGTATATCAACCTGCAAAAGACGGTAGCAGAATATGAGAAAGTATTAAGCAGTATCAACAGTATTAAACTATTGGATAAAGCGTTATCATTCGGAGAGATAACCACTATCCAATATTTTTTGGAGGCAAGTTACTTTTATACCGCTACCAATAATTATTTGCAGGCGGAGAAAGAGTACAACGATGCAATAGCCGAACTGTACCAGTATTTGCTATAATTTAATATTGTAGGGTGAATGCAGACCATTAGCAAAGGCAGATGTATCACTGTTTTAAAACCTTGCGGAATACAACTTTCGCAAGGTTTCAATTAACTAAATTAGAAGCCTGGGCCGAGGCTTCAGGTTAACAAAAACCCAAATTAAAAGCGCCTATGCAGACAATGCAATCAGATAACTTGATTTAGACAGGAAGCAACGAGCGTAGTTCGACTTAAATCGTAAATTTGTTTATTGTGCTTAATATAGCAGTTAGTAAGATATGAATACACTCTTTATTAAAAATATGGTATGCGACCGCTGTATTATGGTGGTGCAAAACGAATTGGATAAACTTGGTTTAGATGCTAAAAATGTAAAGCTGGGCGAAGTTACCCTTACCAAAGAAATTACACCTACGGAGAAAGAGGCTTTGGTCAAGACTTTAGAGCCATTGGGGTTTGAAGTAATTGATGATAAAAAAGGCAGGATAATAGAAAAGATAAAGAACATTATCATTGACCTGGTACATCATCAGGATAGTGATGTAAAAACCAACCTTTCCGATGTATTGAGCGATAAACTGCACCACGATTACAATTACTTGTCCAATCTGTTTTCAGAAGTAGAGGGTACAACTATTGAAAAATACTTTATCGCCCAAAAGGTGGAAAAGGTAAAAGAACTGCTGGTGTATGATGAACTGTCGTTAAGTGAGATTGCCATGCGCCTCAACTATTCAAGCGTAGCCTATTTGAGCAACCAGTTCAAGAAAGTAACGGGGCTTACCCCGAGCTATTTCAAACAAGTCCGGGAAGATAAGAGAAAGCCGTTGGATAAAGTATAGGAACGGCTACGCTATTCAGGAACACTGCGGGCAAAGCCCTGACACCGTAAAATTGACTTCACTTATTTTATATCCTTTAGGCAACTTAAATAACGGTTGCACATCCTCTATACAAGTTACCGATTTACATTTTTGACAACTGAAATGCAAGTGGTTATGATTGTGGACTACTTCACAGTTATGGCAACTTGCATATCCTACACCCCCGTCAACGTTTACCACTTTGTGGACTAAATCTTCTTCCATTAACCTATCCAGTACCCGGAGATATTTGCCGGAGAGAAAGCCGGGTAACTGAACATACAGATTGCCGCACAATTCAACAACAGGGAAGAATTTGATATAGTCAGGAACAGCGAAATTACAACGCCTCAAATGACTTTGAATGTCAGCACGATTTCCGAAGAAATTTCTTGGGAGCATCCCACATTCAAAAACTTTAACGGAAGTATCGGCATATCCGCTATGCAGCAGGACAATACCTACAAAGGTCGGTATCTCATCCCTGCCTACAATTCCCAAACATACGGTGCATACTGGATTGAAAAATGGAAGAAGAACAAATGGGAGCTTCAGGGCGGTATCAGGTATGATTTTAAGCAAATCAGTACGGTACGATACCCTTACAATAACCAGCCTGTGGAGCATGACTTTGATTTTTCAACAATCGGGGCATCATTCAATACCATCTACCATCTTTCAGACCATATCAGGATAAACGGAATGGTCAGCCTTGCCAATAGGGCTCCCCACGTTAACGAACTGCTCATTGACGGCATACATCAAGGTACTGCCACCTATGAACTTGGGGACGTAAACCTGAAAATAGAGCAGGCTGTAAACACGGTCTTGGGGCTTTCATATAGCAATGAAGAAAAATCAGTAAATATAGACTGGTCTGTATTCTACAATTCCATCAACAACTTTATCTATTTACAGCCCCGCCCGGGAGAGCCTGTATTGACCATTGCAGGTGCATTTCCCAAATTCGTCTATCAACAGGCTGATGCCTATCTCACGGGAACGGATTTATTAATCAATTACAAGCCTGTACAGAAACTGGACATCATAGGAAAGGCATCTTTGCTAAGGGCGTACAATAAAACGATAAACGACTGGCTGATTTCCATGCCATCGGACAGGTTTTCATTGGGGTTCAATTACGAACTGCCCGATATAAGGTCTTTCCAAAAATCCTATATCGGGATGGAAATTCCGCTGGTCTTAAAACAGACAAGAGTACCTGATGAAAACATACACGGCCAGCAGGATTATAAGCTGCCCCCTGATGGTTATCTCCTGACAAATATATCCGCTGGTACAGTGGTCAGTGTCTTGGGCAGGTCACTGAACATCAATCTTGCAGTGAGCAACCTGTTCAATACCCGGTACAGAAACTACCTGAACAGCTTCAGGTATTTTACGGACGAAATGGGCAGAAACATCTCCGTTAGATTAAAGTACGTTTTCTGACAAACACGTTTTTCAACAATTAAATTTATATAACAATGACACAGAAATTCAAACATTTTTCTTCGATTGCCGTAGCGGCAATCGTACTATTCGCAACCTCATGCAGCAAAGACGATGACCCTATCCCCGAAGAAAACGACAACGAGGTAATCACTACGGTACAGCTACGTTTTAAGGAACAGGGAACCACGAACGAACTTCTTTATGCTTGGAAAGGTGCTGACGGAGCCGGAGGAAACGCCCCGGTCATAGACCAGATTGCACTGCAACCGGGTAAGTCCTATGATGTCAGCGTATCCTTTCTTGACGAGGTAAATGGTGAAGACATTACCGAAGAAGTAAGTGAGGAAAATATAGACCACCGTATTTATTACGTGCCATCTTCCACATCAAATATACAAATCACAAATTTGGATAAGGATGACAACAACGTTACGTTAGGGCTGGAAAGCGTTTGGACAACCACGACCGCTTCCACTGGTACGGTCAGGGTTGTGCTGCGCCATTATCCACAGGGAGGAAAGATTGAAACGGACTTGATTAATGACCCTAAGTCATCAACTGACGTAGATATTCAATTTAATTCTAAAGTTGAATAAACCCCGCACCAAGAAGAAGACCGGGCATCCGTCAGTATTTTAAGACCACAGCTTTTTAAGCAAACAATAAAGCATTGCGATTATCTTTCGCAATGCTTTGTGGTTTTAAAGACCATCTAAAACTGGCTTTATGGCGATAACCATCTGATGAAGTGGCTCACCTATACAGGATTTCAATAAATCTTACAAATCAAATCCAAAATTTCACAACAGTACCCATAATTATAATAGCCAATTTTGCATTGTAAATTAAAGCAGGCAAATATGGCGACAAACAGAGAAAATATATACATACCGTTGGAGGATGTAGAAAGCGAACACTGTGCATTAATCGTTGAAAAGGGATTGGCACAGGTAAAAGGCGTAGAAACCCATAAAGTAGAGCTGAACAACCGCAGGGCAGCGATTACAGTAGATAGCAATGAAACCGTAGGCGAAGCTGTTAAGGCAATTAAAGATTTAGGTTACGGAGTTCCTACGGTTAAAAGTGCTTTTCCGGTATTGGGCATGACCTGTGCATCCTGTGCGGGCAGTGCCGAAAGCATTGTTAAATACCAACCGGGAGTAGTTAATGCTTCCGTGAACTTTGCAACGGGCAATCTTACCGTGGAATATCTGCCCAATATGACCGATGCCTCCACCCTGCAAAAAGCGGTTCAGGGAGTAGGTTACGACCTATTGATTGAAGACAAAACCAAGCAGCAGGAAACGCTCGAAGCCATCCACGAAAAGAAATTCCGAACCTTGAAAAACAAGACCATTTGGGCAATTATCCTTTCCCTGCCCGTGGTAATCATAGGAATGTTCTTTATGGATATGCCCTATGCAGACCCGATAATGTGGCTCTTTTCCACGCCCGTTGTAATATGGTTGGGCAGGGATTTTTTTGTAAACGCTTGGAAGCAGGCAAAGCACCGTTCCGCCAATATGGATACGCTGGTGGCATTGAGTACAGGTATTGCCTACCTGTTCAGTGTTTTCAATATGCTGTTTGCCGACTTTTGGCATCAACGGGGACTGCATGCTCACGTATATTTTGAAGCGGCTGCCGTTATTATCGCATTCATCCTCTTGGGAAAACTGCTGGAAGAAAGAGCCAAAGGCAACACCTCTTCAGCCATTAAGAAGCTGATGGGCTTGCAGCCAAAAACGGTCATCGTGGTACATGCGGACGGAACGGAAAAGCAGACCGCTATCGAAGACGTAAGCGCAGGCGATGTGATACTCGTAAAGCCCGGTGAAAAGATTGCGGTAGACGGCATGGTCATATCGGGCAATTCGTATGTGGACGAAAGCATGTTAAGCGGTGAGCCTGTACCTGTATTGAAAAAAGAAAAAGAAAAAGTATTTGCAGGAACGATTAACCAAAAAGGCAGCTTCCGGTTCAGGGCGGTAAAAGTGGGCAAAGAAACCATGCTTGCCCACATCATCAAAATGGTGCAGGATGCACAGGGAAGCAAAGCACCCGTACAGAAACTGGTCGATAGGATTGCGGGCATCTTTGTTCCCACAGTGATAGGTATTGCCATCCTGACATTTACGCTATGGTTGATTTTGGGAGGCGAAAACGGGGTTGTTCAAGGTCTGTTGGCAGCCGTTACGGTATTGGTCATTGCCTGCCCCTGTGCTTTAGGCTTAGCGACACCCACCGCTATTATGGTAGGCGTTGGTAAAGGTGCTGAAAATGGCATTTTGATAAAGGATGCCGAAAGTTTGGAACTGGCCAAAAAAGTAAATGCCATCGTTTTGGACAAAACCGGAACCATCACCGAGGGAAGACCACAGGTAACGGGCATTAAATGGCTGAACAATGAGGACACTGCAAAAGAAATCCTTTTGAGCATCGAAAAGCAATCCGAGCATCCATTGGCAGAAGCCGTAGTGAAGCATCTTGGCGATGTAGCGACCACCTCTTTATCCATGTTCGACAGCATTACGGGCAAAGGCGCAAAAGCAGACCATGACAACGAAACCTATTATGTAGGCAACAAAAAGCTATTGGCAGAAAACAACATTGCCATTGCCGGCGAATTACAAGACCAGGCCGAAGAATGGGGCAAACAGTCTAAAACCGTTATCTGGTTTGCAAACAGCAAAAAGGCTCTTGCTGTAATCGCTATCGCCGATAAGATTAAGGAAACATCGGTGCGGGCTATCCGGGAAATGCAGGAAATGGGCATTGACCTGTATATGCTGACCGGAGATAATGAAGCTACTGCAAAAGCCATTGCGGAGCAGACAGGCATCAAGCATTACAAAGCCGAAGTTTTGCCACAGCACAAAGCCGACTTTGTGAAAGAACTGCAAAGTAAAGGAAAGGTAGTGGCAATGGTGGGCGATGGTATCAACGACAGCACCGCATTGGCAACAGCCGATGTAAGTATCGCAATGGGCAAAGGCAGCGACATCGCAATGGACGTAGCCAAGATGACCATCATTTCGTCCGACCTGACCAAGATACCGCAGGCAATACGCTTGTCCAAACAGACCGTAGCCACCATCAAGCAAAACCTGTTCTGGGCGTTTATCTACAACGTAATCGGCATTCCGGTAGCGGCAGGCATCCTTTACCCTGTTAACGGCTTCCTGCTCAACCCGATGATTGCGGGTGCGGCAATGGCATTGAGCAGCGTGAGCGTGGTCAGTAACAGCCTGCGGTTGAAGTGGAAGAAATAAAACAGTAAATCTCACAAATCAAACAAGAAATTACACAACAATAACTAACTGAATAGTACGGAAATTTGCATTATCAGATAACTCTAAAATTTGTAAACAATGGAAAATAAACAATTTCAATTCAAGACGAACATCAATTGCGGCGGCTGTATCGCATCTGTAAAGCCGCACTTGGACAAGGCAGAGGGCATCTGCCATTGGGAAGTGGACACGGCCAACAAGGACAAAGTACTTACCGTGAAGTCCGAGGGCATTACCGAGCATGAAGTAATATCGACCGTGCAAAAGGCAGGCTTCAAAATAGAACCTTTGGATGCCTAAGCCAGCAACTTTTTGAAATGCCCTTTTTCCGACCGAATTTCCATGAGGTTGGGTTGATGAAAAAGGGCATTTTATCAATTCTGAAAAAAGGCGATAGGTTATTGCGTATATGGCATTATTTTTCCATATAGCAAAAAAAACGTAAAACGATATAAAAAACCAATCTAATTTGTAACTTTGTTGCGTTGAAAAATTATAGAATACATATAGGCATTTTGACATTGTTCTGTTTGGTTTTCTTTATGATACCAAGTCAGAGCTATGCCTGTTCCAAAAATTCAACAAAGACCGAGCAGTCTTCCTGCTCAAAGGAGAAATCCAAAAAATCAGAACATACAAAAGGTTGCAAGAGCAAATCCTGTAAAAAATGCAAAAGTGACAAATGCGGGGGCGGTTGTTCCCACAGCTCTTGCAGGTGCGGTGCTTCAACCACTTCCCTAAATGTCCCAACCGTAATCGAATTAAAGGCAAAAGATCACTTAGCAGCAGCTAAAAAGCAAAAATTCGCTTTCAAAGAAGCCTATTATTCTTCGGGCTTTTTTTCCATTTGGCTACCGCCTAAAATAAGCTAAATTTATGGCCTGCCAGCCATAGGTATGTCCTGTCAGAGGCCGCTTCGGCTTTTTGCAAATCCCTTATTTGTATCATTTATTTAAAGTTTAAAACAGAAATGGGCTTTCAATACTTCATTTCTAAAAAGTAATTATTATGAAATCATTATCAAAAATAGTGATGGTAATCGCCGTATTACTATCCTCAATGAATGGTTTCGCACAAATCAAAAATGCGAAAACAGAAACCGTAAAGATTTACGGCAATTGTGGTATGTGTAAAACCACCATCGAAAAAGCAGGTAACATAAAAAAGGTAGCCAACGTGGACTGGAACAAAGATACCAAGATGGCTACGCTCACGTATGACAGCGAGAAAACAAATCAGGATGAAATCCTGAAACGTATCGCTTTGGCGGGTTATGATAGTGAGAAGTTCCGTGCGCCGGATGACGTATATGCGAAACTGGCTGAATGCTGCCAGTACGATAGACCTTTGAAGACAATTGCCCAAAACAAAGGGGCGGCAATGGACATGAAAGTCGGACATGGCAATCACAACCACGGTGAAATGGCAGCACCCGCTAACAAGGATGCAGCTCAAAATCAATCACAGCTAAAAGCTGTGTTTGACAACTACTTTTCAGTGAAAGATGCTTTGATAAAAACCGATGAGGCAACTGCATCTGCCAAAGCCGCTGAATTGGCTGCATCCCTTAAAGCAGTCGATATGAACAAGCTTTCGGCAGAGGAACATACGGCTTGGATGAAAGTAATGCAGGACTTGACAGCTAATGCGGAAAGCATTTCAAAATCAAAAGACGTTGCAAAACAAAGAAGTGCTTTTGCGGCACTTTCGGGAAGCATCTACATACTGGCTAAAGTGTCTAAACAGGATACACCAGTTTATTACCAGCACTGTCCTATGTACAATGGAGGTAAGGGGGCCAATTGGCTAAGTAAAGAGAATGCCATTAAAAACCCATATTACGGCTCACAGATGCTTACCTGCGGCAGTACGGTCGAAACCATTAAATAACAGGTCGGAAAGCTATGGAACAGTATAGTGATATGGTGCAGGCTCTTAAAGACCTAAGACAACGTGGGTACAGTATTGATTTTAGTCTGTTGCCGGACTGCCTTTACTGTGCGTCAAAGAGCCTGAAACTAAAACCGGAGGATTTTACGGTTACGGAAACTCATAGGTTTGAAAGCCTCGACAGCAGTCCTGATAACAATGCCGTGATTTATGCCATATCGTCCAATGACGGTAAGAGCAAAGGGGTACTTGTTGATGCCTATGGTACTTATGCTGAAGAAATGACCCATGAGATGGTAAAAAAATTAAATGCAACATAACTTTTAAAATCCCTTGTTATGAAAAAATACACGTGTCCCATGCACCCGCAGGTGCTAAAAGACGAACCGGGCAAATGCCCTCTTTGTGGCATGGCATTGGTTCCCGGTGGCGGTACGTCAGCTTCTCATGAACACACGCCAGAACATGAGCATTCCGGGCATTCTCAACATGGCCATGATGACGAAAACTTTGATAAACATGAGGGGCATAATACAGGCGATTTCCTCACACGTTTTTGGATAAGCCTTGTCATTACAATCCCTATCCTGCTCCTGTCGCACATGATACAGCAATGGTTGGGTTTCTCCCTTGCTTTCAATGGCGATAAATATGTGCTGTTGGCATTGGGTACGGTGATTTATTGCTATGGAGGCTTACCGTTCCTAAAGGGAATGATTGGCGAGGTGAAAGCCAAAGCCATAGGGATGATGACACTTGTTGCCATTGCCATATCCGTAGCCTATGTTTATTCCGTAGCCGTTGTATTTGGCTTGCAGGGTATGGACTTCTTTTGAGAACTGGCAACCCTAATTGACATCATGCTGTTAGGGCATTGGCTGGAAATGCGTTCCCAAATGGCTGCTTCACGGGCATTACAGTCATTGGTGGCTTTGCTGCCCAACGATGTTACCGTGGAACGTGGCGGAGAAGCTGTAAAGATAAAGCTCGAAGACCTGCAAAGCGGTGAAACGGCTATCATAAAACCGGGAGAAAAAATTCCAGCCGATGGATTGGTACTGGAGGGGCTTTCGTATATCAACGAGAGTATGCTTACCGGGGAAAGTGTTCCCGTAAAAAAGGAAAAGGACGGAAAGGTCATCGCAGGCTCTATCAATGGCGATGGTGCGCTGAAAGTTAAGGTAACAGCCGTGGGAAAAGACAGCTACCTGAACAGGGTTATCAATCTTGTGCAGGAAGCGCAGGCTACTAAGTCTAATACACAGAACCTTGCGGACAAAGTTGCCAAATGGCTCACCTTTATTGCCATTGCCGTGGGCATAGGCACATTTGCCTATTGGTATGCAAGCAGTGGAGATATTGCCTTTGCGCTTGAAAGAATGGTGACGGTAATGGTAACGGCCTGCCCGCACGCATTGGGCGTGGCTATCCCGTTGGTGGTCGCCATTTCCACAACGCTTTCGGCGACCAATGGCCTGCTCATCCGCAACCGTACGGCATTTGAAACCACCCGAAAACTTTCCACCGTCATTTTTGATAAGACCGGAACGCTCACCAAAGGTTCCCATGCCGTAGAAAAGGTTATACCGTTAACAGACGAATATAATGCCGATGAGGTTATCCAGTATGCTGCCGCAGTACAGCAAAATTCGGAACACCATATCGCCAAAGGCATTATGGCTACATTGAAAGAAAAGAGCCTTGCCTTATGGAAGTCTGAAAACTTCAGCTATATGCAGGGCATAGGTGTTAAAGGTGTTGTGAACGGGAAAAATGTCGTAGCTGGCGGCCCGAATTATTTCACCGAAAACCACCTTTCCCTGCCGGAAATACCAAGCGAAATCAATCAGGAAGCCGAAACGGTCAACTTTGTCCTCATTGATGACCGGGTAATCGGCATCATTACTTTGGCAGACAGCATCCGTGAGGGGTCGGCACAGGCGATTGAGGAACTCAAAAAAATGGGCATCAAGTCCTTTCTGCTCACCGGGGACAACGACAGGATTGCTGCTGCCGTAGCCGGAAAATTGGGTATGGACGGGTATTTGGCTAATGTGCTTCCGCACAACAAGCAGGAGAAAGTAAAGGAGTTTCAGGCAAAAGGCGAAATCGTAGCAATGACTGGTGATGGTGTAAATGATGCACCTGCACTGGCACAGGCAGATGTGGGCATTGCCGTGGGTTCCGGTACGGACGTGGCTGCCGAAACAGCGGATATCATATTGGTAGACAGCGACCCGAGGGATGTGGTCAAACTGATTGACTTCGGCAAACTTACCTACAAAAAGATGGTACAGAACCTGATATGGGCGGTTGGCTACAACGTGGTGGCAATACCCCTTGCGGCAGGCGTACTCTATCCGAATTTTGTTTTAAGTCCCGCTATGGGTGCTGTGCTGATGAGTGTAAGCACCATTGTAGTGGCTATTAACGCAAGTTTTTTAAAAATCAAAAAATAAATAAAAATGAAAAATCTAACATTATCAATCATTGCTGTTATCATGGCATTTGTAACAGTATCATGCAATCAGGCATCCAACAAAAACGAGCAGTCTTCAAGTGATACTGCTGTTGTATCACAAGAACAGTCAGCTTCCCAACCAAAAGAGGATGATACGGTAGCTGCGCCCGTTGTGAGTGAAACTCCGAGCGGTCAGGAAGCAAAAGCAACAGGAAAAGAAGAAGCAAAAAACTTTTCTATTGCGCCCATAGTTACCGATTATCTGTCCTTAAAGAACGCCCTTGTTTCGGACGATGACAAAGCTGCCGCCAGTTCAGGGAAAAAGCTGTTAGCTACCCTGAATAAAGTGGACATGAAAGCCGTTCCTGCCGATAAGCACAAAAAGTACATGGACATAGCGGACGATGCTAAAGAACACGCAGAACATATCGGGGAAAATGTCGGCAACATCCACCACCAGCGGGAACATTTGGCCTCGCTTGGCGAAGATTTGAAAGACCTGATTGATTTGTTCGGTACATCGCAAACATTGTATCAGGACCATTGCCCGATGTTCAATGACGGTAAGGGTGCTGTTTGGTTCAGCGAAAACAAGGAAATCAAAAACCCTTACTACGGTTCTAAAATGCTGACCTGCGGTAAGGTGGAAAAAACAATTAACAGCAAATAAAATTCAGGGTTATGGAAAATATGCAAAACAGTCACCATGCGGGTCATTCCTCGGAGCATGGCACGCACAATACAAAACATGCTTCGGCCATGTACAAACGCTTTGCGGTGATGGCTGTAGCCATGTTCGCAGTGATGTATTTTATCATGTACGCCATGATTGACGGGTGGCAGAACCTGATACCCAATATCAACAATTTGTACATGACCCTGCTGATGACCTCGGCAATGCTGCTTATCGAATTAGCGATAATGAAAGTAATGTACCCCAACAGGAAGATGAATTGGGCGATAGCCATCATCTCGGTTGCTGTTGGCATCTTTTCATGGTTTGGTATCAGGGAACAAATCAATGTCGGGGACAAGCAGTTTGCAAAGGGTATGATACCCCATCACGCAGCAGCCATATTGATGTCCGAAAAGGCACACCTGACCGACCCGGAACTGATAGAGCTGCAAAAAAATATACTTAAAACCCAAGCGGAAGAAATTGAACTAATGAAGCGCAAGCTAAAAGAGTTTGAAGAAAGTAAATAATAAAATTTAAAAAAACAAGTTTGGACATGAACAAAATAATAATTGGCTTTATTTCCTTATTAACCCTGCTATTCACCGCTTGCGGTCAGGCGGGGTCAAATAAGGATGAAGCGGAACAGCAGCATTCGCAGGCAACTCCGGAAAGCAACGGACATACTACCCAAATAGGTGAATTGGTTCCATCGGATGAAGTCTGCATGGTCAACGATGCCTATATGGGCAAAAGGCAGTTTGACGTAAAATTTGATGGTAAAACCTATTACGGATGTTGCGAAATGTGTAAGGAACGTATTCCAAAAGATGCGACCGTGCGGATGGCGATAGACCCCTATTCCCATAAGCAGGTAGACAAAGCTAATGCGGTGATTGCTGTGACAGGAAATAACGGTGAAGTTTCTTATTTTGAAAACAAGGAGAATTATGCCAAGTATGTGAAAAAACAGTAGACACAAAAAGATGAAGCCACAATAAAATAATTATGACCATAAAGAAGAAAATCATATTGGGGCTGGCTGTCGTCCTGATTGCCATACAGTTCTTTCAGCCCTTACGGAACCAGGCGGTTGAAGTGCCAGCCACCCATATCGAAAGGGTGTACACCGTACCCCAAAATGTAAAGGCTATCCTTGTTCAGTCCTGTTATGACTGCCATAGCAACAATACCCATTATCCGTGGTACAGCCGTATCCAGCCCGGCGCATGGTACATGGCAGAGCATATAAAAAAGGGGAAAGAGGAACTCAACTTTAGCGAATTTGGCGACTATTCTGTCCGCAGGCAGCGAAACAAGTTCAGGGCTATGGCCGGGCAGGTTAAGGACGGGGAAATGCCATTGTCGTCATATACGCTAATTCATCGTAATGCAGTATTGTCACCGGAGGATAAGCAGGTTTTGATAGCGTGGTTTGGCACAATGGAAGACAGCATTAAATAAAATTTTTCAACGAATGAACAGATATAAAAAAATACCCATAAGAATATTGCAAACAGTGCTGATGCTGCTTTGCACGCAAACGCTGTTTGCACAGAGAGTAGTGCATTACGAGCTGTATGTAAAAGATACACTTGTCAACTATGCAGGTAAGCAAAAAAGGGCGATTGCCGTAAACGGGCAAATCCCCATGCCCACCCTTACCTTTACCGAGGGCGACACTGCCGAAATAGTGGTGCACAACCAATTGAAAGAAAGCACATCACTGCACTGGCATGGTGTGTTCCTGCCCAATAAAGAAGACGGTGTGCCCTGGCTTACGCAAAAGCCCATCGCACCGGGTACAACCTACACCTACCGTTTTCCGATTATCCAGCATGGCACGCACTGGTATCATTCGCACTCAGGCTTGCAGGAGCAGATAGGCATGTACGGTAGTTTTATCATGAAAAAAAGAGGCGACGATAAAACCTTTAGAAAAGGAATTGACGATTTGCCGACCGTCCCGATTATATTAAGTGAGTGGACAAATCTTAACCCGGATAACATCAACCGTATGCTACACAATGCAAATGATTGGGCGGCCATTAAGAAAGGTGCTACGCAATCGTACGTTGAAGCTATTAAGGAGGGAAAATTAGGCGTAAAGGTAAAAAATGAGTGGAAACGGATGCTGGCGATGGATGTCAGTGATGTTTACTATGATAAAATCCTAATAAATGGTAGCCATAGCACCGATTTGAAAACAATTGGTGGTAAAAAGCTAAAAGCAGGTGACAAAGTCAGATTACGCGTTTCCAATGGCGGGGCGTCTTCGTATTTCTGGCTAAGATATGCTGGAGGGAAAATTACAGTAGTAGCGAATGATGGAAATGATGTTGAGCCTGTAGAAGTGGATAGATTAATCATTGCAGTTTCTGAAACTTACGATATTGTAGTGACTATCCCTCAAGATGGGTTAGCATATGAGTTTTTAGCAACAACCGAGGACAGAACACAATCAGCAAGCTACTTTATAGGTGATGGGGTCAAACAGCTTATTTCCCCGCTCCCACGATTGAAGTATTTCGAGGGGATGAAGATGATGAACGATATGATGAAAATGAATGGCGATTTGGACGATATGGGCATGAAGATGAGCCTGAACCAAATGGACATGAATGTAGTGATGTATCCCGAAATTACCGGAGATGCAGCAAAGAAATCAGACCACAGCAAGCATGAAGGTATGAACATGGATGACGACCCTAACCGTTACAACGCTAATGCCTTGGGAGACATCAAAACATTAAATTATGCTATGTTGCAATCGCCTTACAACACCTCCCTTCCAAAAGATGCGCCTGTAAAAGAGTTGAAGTTCACACTTACTGGCAACATGAACCGCTATGTATGGAGCATGGATAATAAAATACTTTCGGAAACGGACAAAATACCTGTAAAAAAAGGAGAAATCCTACGGATTACCATTTATAATAATTCGATGATGCGGCATCCTATGCATCTTCACGGATTTGATTTTAGGGTGATAAACGGAAAAGGCGAAAAATCGCCGCTTAAAAATGTGTTGGATATCATGCCTATGGAAACGGATACCATTGAGTTTTTAGCAAATGAGGAAGGTGATTGGTTCTTTCATTGCCATATATTATATCACATGATGGCGGGAATGAACAGGGTGTTTGAAGTTGGAGACTACAATAACCCCTATTTACCTGACAAGGCAAAAGCCTATAAAGAATTGCAAAGAGAAAGTAATATGCCCCATTTTATGGCACAAAACGATTTTGCAACCAATGGTAATGATGGAGAAGCTATGCTAATGAATGCACGCTATCAATTAGGAACAGAATGGCGCTTAGGCTATAATAGTATGCACGGGTATGAAGTAGAAACTCACTTAGGTAGATACATTGGAAAGATGCAATGGTTCATGCCCTTTGTAGGTTTTGATTTTCGTTACCGGAAAATGGGAGAAGATGAGCACGAAAAGAACATATTTGGACAAACCAACAAGAAAGACACCCGCAAGGCGTTCAGTTTAGGGTTTATGTATACGTTACCTATGCTGGTCAATTTCCAGGCAGAAGTATATCACGATGGAATTGTAAGATTGCAGTTAATGCGCGAAGATATTCCAATTTCAAAAAGATTAAGAGGTGGCTTCATGGTAAATACCGACTTAGAATATATGGGGGAGCTTAGGTATATCATCAATAAAAATATAGGTATACGTACCCACTATGATAGTGATATGGGATTTGGTGTAGGGCTTGCATTGACATATTAAAATAAAATACCGGATGGTTGTAAACTGCAAACCGTAAAATTACGGCAAAATACAGTGGGTGATGCGGGGTATAATTCGTTTGGATTAACCTGCATCATACTACAACCCATCAGACAATACAACAGTTCCACCACCAGCATCATACTGGTTGTTCTTTCATGTAGTTGCATGGGCTAATACGAGCAGTATTAGCATTTCTATATTAATCAGTATCATATTTATCAAAATGAAACGAATGGATAAATTTTACAATGAAACATATCTTAAATTGGAAACAGAAATCCAAGAACTGGAGATTGAAAACGATAACCCGGTACAACGGACAGAAGCCATTATATACCGGATTGTGGAATGTCTGTCCGAAATTAAAGATTATGTTTTGAAACGAGGATTTACAAATGTTGATGAAGAAATCCGATTTTTTAAATATCAAAAGCCAGTCATTGTTTCAAAATTGATTTATTATAATGCCATTTACAAAATCGAGACGAGGAAGCCCTACGGGGCTAAGCGCATTAGAAAATATCTTAAAAAAGAATTGAAGAAGCTAAAAAGGTTTTTCGACAATAACATTGATTTTTATAAATATTACCGAAGCAACAACTCGTTTCTTGACGAGAAAATGTTTGTTCGGGGCAAGCACGATATAAAACTGTGGCTGGATACCTATTATTTTCAGTCCGACCAATCTTTTTCTACTTCCCACGATTATAAGGTAGCCAAGATAATGGCGAATGATTTGATACAGGTGTATCTCGAAGACCAGCTTTACTGCACCTACAAGCGTTTGTTTATAAAACGAACTGCTATTTCGGGGCTGAACTGGACAGGTAGTAAAGCTGCTTTGACAGAACTCATTTACTCCCTATACTACCAAAGCGTTCTCGATAATGGCAATACGGATATTAGGTTGATAGCGGAATATTTTGAAAATGCCTTTAATATTGATTTGGGAAACTTTTACCATACCTATCTCGAAATACGCAACCGGAAACGAAACCGTACCAAATTCCTTGATGCACTGCGGGATAACCTTATTAAGAAAATGGATGAGCAGGAGGAAAAATAATGACAGCGATAGAAAGAGAAACGGCGGACTTGCAGATCCGCCGTTTCTTTTAAAATTCTTCGCTTCTTGGTTACGAGGGAAGCCTGAATCTATCGTTATGCTTTAAAAGATACTTTAGTTATTTCTTATCTTTTGCTTTCTGAAAATGTTCCCGTTCCATTCTCAATAATTCTTCAAACAGCTTGGTTGCCTGCTCAATTGAAAACTGATGATTATTTTCAATTCTTACTGTACCAACCATAGCACCATTTGTCGGTTCAACCTTTTCGTAAAAATTATTAGTATGGTAAAGAACCTGCCCCACATCAAATTTCTTCAAACCCTCTACGCTTACGCCAAGCGCAATAGCTACTTTTTCCAATCGTTCGTCATCCACGTTCTCGGTTTGTTCCAATTTAGATACAGCTTGCTTGGTCACACCCATACGCTCTGCCAAATCCTTTTGCGTAATACCTACCAATCGCCTTGCACTGCCAATTTTTATACCCATGTGGTTTTTCCCCTCCAAATACACGGTTTCTTTTTCTTTTTCCATTGTTATTTTACGAATGATTTTTTTGGTTTATAAATAATTCCAGTTTCTCCCGCTCACTTTGCAACAACCGTTCGTATAACTCGACTACTTTATCTAACGGATTAATATTCTGCGTACTATTCTCACCATGTTGAACAGTACTATCTTTATAACTGTTGATATTATAAATAGCTCGTTCCACATCAAATTTCTTAATGAGGTCAGGGGTTACGCCTAATGCAAAAGCAAATCGTTCCAACATTTCCGGCTCTAAAACAGCTTCCCGTTCTATGGCAGAAATTTGTGGCTGGCTCATACCCAATTCATTAGCAAGCACTTCTTGCTTAATGCCCAAGTAAATACGGATACGCTGCGCATTTCTGCCCTGATGGTTTTCTTCCAGCGTTTCCAAAACGTGTACTTTGTCTTCCTCTTGCATATTTCATTGTCATTTGATAGCGTAAATATAATAAAAGACAACCAAAAAAGCATAATAGACAACCAAAATTACTTCAAAAAAATCTCCATTTCAACGTTATTTGGAACAAATAACTAATAGTGAGAAGATTGACAAACAATTATAAACAATATTACTTCCTTTCCCCAACGGGAGGGATAAAAAGCGATGTTTTGTTCTTCTCAAAGAAATTCAGCCTCCGCTGCATCATCAAAAGCCCGGATTAGCACGTCCTGCAACCATACTCGGAGCAATTAATCATTTCCCAATAACCATAATTTATAAACCCAATGGCGAATAAACTTATTCGTAATAGGATAACGATTTTTATAGCCTGCCATAACCCGGAACTGGTAACGGGCGGCAGGCACTTCCTAATTCTAATTTGTTTCATGTTGTTTGGTGTCGGCATAGCCCGTCCGCAGTCCCGAGAAGTCGGGACTGCAAACAACCAAAACATCACCGCTTTAAACATCGGCGACCAAATCCCTGATGCTCTTTGGAACACACCTTTGCAGGTGGTGAACCACCCGCAGGACAAAAAAAACATCACCCTTGCCGATTACAAAGGCAAGCTGATAATATTGGATTTTTGGAGTACGTGGTGCGGTACTTGTGTAGCTGCATTGCCAAGACTTCACGAACTGGAAAAGGAGTTTAAAGACGATGTTATCATTTTACCGATGACAGACCAGAAAGCCAACGAAATAAAAGCATTCTTAAAGAAGAATCGAGTACTTTCCCGATTAAACTTGTTTTCAGTTACCGATGACAATACATATAAATTCCATTTCCCTTACACCATGTTGCCGCATGAGGTATGGATTAGCAAATCCGGCGAAGTACAAGCTATTACACACTCATCTGATGTAACAAAGGAAAATATTACTTCGGCATTGAAAGGCAATGCAAATAGCATTGCACAGAAAAAGGACAACCTTACCTATGATGACACACGTCCATTACTGCTTAATAATAATGGTGCTGACGGGGATTTTTTTGTTAGCAGAAGTATTATTACGTTAGCCATAGAAGGCATTCCTCGTTCAAATGCTCTACCAAAAGTGAACGAAAAAGAGAGCACCTTTCGGGTACTATCTACCAATGCTGACATCCGCCGTATGTACGAACTTGCATTTAGAGAATTGCTAACAATGCCACCTAACCGGACAAAGCTGGAGTTGAAGGAACCATTTTCTGTTTCGGAGAAAAGGTTTTTACAGGATAAGTATTGCTACGAATGGATTGCCCCATTGTCAGTATTGAAGCACTTTCCCCAAAAAGTACAGGCTGACCTCAATTATCACTTTGGCATAAATGGGCGTATGGAAAAACGTAATACAAAATGCTATACCATTAAGATTATAGGGAAAACGACAATAATCCCCAATAAACCCGAAGACGGCTTACAATACCTTTCGGCTTGGGTAAACAAGACCAATAAAGATATACAGCATATTCCTGTTGTAAATGATTTTACTGACCAAAAAATAGCCATCCCAAAAATAGCACATGCTATTGAGGATGTGGAAGCTGTTAACAGGCAACTTAAACCATTCGGTATTGCCATCGTGGAAGATGAAAGAGTGCTGGATTTTTTTGTCATTTCTGAACTATAAACCAAACTACTCAATGAAACGAACAATTACTTTTTTACTCATACTTTTTTCAGTTACCAATACCATTGCCCAAAACATATCCAACATTCGGGGTAAGGTAGTCAATAATGAAAATGGTCAGCCCGTAGCAGGTGCTACGGTCAAATTGTTGAACCGCAGTCAGAATAACACCGTACAAACTGATGAAGACGGAAATTTTGAATTTACAAATAAAGCATTCCCTTTAGCAGTTAGTGTTAGTTACATTGGATTAGCAGATACGACATTTGTCCTTTCTGCTGCTCCACAAAACCCATTGACGGTGCACCTAAATCCGGCAAGCAATACTTTAAGCGAAGTAGTGGTATCCACGGGTATTCAAAAAATACCCAAAGAAAGAGCCACAGGGTCATTTGACCATATCGACAACGAATTGTTTAATCGTCAAATCTCTACCGATGTATTGAGCAGGTTGGACGGTATTGCCAGTTCAGCAATGTTTGATAACAGACCCGGTGTAGGCAGTAACAATTTGAGCATACGAGGTCTAAGCACTATTTTTTCCAATACGAAACCATTAATCATACTGAATAATTTTCCCTACGAGGGCAATATAAATGATATTAACCCGAACGATGTGGAAGATATTACCATTCTAAAGGATGCAACCGCAGCCTCTATATGGGGCGTAAGAGCCGGAAACGGTGTAATCGTTATAACGACCAAGAAAGCCAAACGGAACCAGCCGCCTGCCATATCGTTTAACAGCAATATGACTCTTATTCAAAAGCCGGATATGATGCAACTGCCTTATATGTCTTCTGCGGATTATATAGGTGTCGAAAAAATGCTTTTTGACAATAACTTTTACGATGCCAATGAGCAGTTAGGCTACGTGCCATTATCCCCCGCAGTGGAATTAATGTATAAAAATAAACACGGGTTACTAACCGATGCCGCATTGCAACAAGGGCTGAACGAATTAGCGCAATACGATATACGTCGGGAATTGAATAAATACGTTTACAGGAAAGGGCTAAACCAGCAATATTCCCTAAACGTGAGTGGGCAGAGCGAAAATGTAAGCTATTATCTTTCTGGTGGCTATGATGACAATACCAGCACCACCGATGGAGGTTATAAACGGTATAATCTACGTTCTGACAATACGTTTCGACTTTCCAAAAAATTGAGTTGGGATGCCGCCTTGTTTTTTACCCATACCTTCACAAACGCAGGAAGACCTACCAATTTTTCTTCGTTACCTTATGCCCGTATTGCGGACGAAAATGGAAACGCTTTACCAATAGACCGATATTATCGGTCAAACTATATTCAGGAAACAAAACAAAATGGATTATTAGATTGGACGTATCGTCCATTGGACGAAATAAACCTCATCAACAATAAGCAGAAAACAAACAGCCTGATATTGAATACAGGGCTGAATTATGACATTGGCAAAGGGCTGATTGTAGAAATCAAATACCAATATGAAAACGCACAGGGAGCAGGAAAAGATATACGGAGCATGGCATCCTATTATACCCGTGATAGGATAAATACCTATACACAGGTTGGTACGGATGGAGCGTTATTCCGCCCAATACCTTTGGGCGATATCTTAAATGAATCAACAAACAGCTTCACGTCGCAATCTCTCCGTTTACAACTGAATTACTCCAAAACTTGGGATAAACACCAGCTAACAGGTCTTGCTGGAGCAGAGGCTCGTCAGGCAAACACCACTCTAACACAGTCTACACAATATGGTTATAATCCCCATATTTTGACGACTATCGCAGTTAATTACGATACTGATTATACTTTGTACAGTCCCACAGGTGGAATTGCAAAAATTCCAAATCCATATTTTACATCCGAAACTAACGATAGGTTTATATCCTTTTTTACCAATTGGGCTTATACGTTTGATAACCGCTATAATCTTAACATTAGTGCAAGACAAGATGGCTCAAATCTGTTTGGAGTAAGGAGCAATCAACGGTTTACCCCACTTTGGTCGGTTGGTGGTAGCTGGCATCTGACGAATGAACGGTTTATCAATATTACATGGCTTGACCTGTTGAAGCTAAGGACGACTTTCGGTTATAGCGGTAACCTCAATCGCAATGTTTCGGCTCTGCCCACAATGCGTTATTACAATGGTGGAAATTTAATAAATACGCCTTATGGTGTATTAGTTAATCCACCGAACGAAAATCTTCGTTGGGAAAAGAACGGGCAGTTCAATGTAGGGTTTGACTTTGCTGTTTTAAAACAACGTTTAAGCGGTACATTTGAATACTATCACAAGAAAAATACCGACCTTATTGGTTATATGCCTATCGACCAAACCACAGGTGCAATAGGTTCCTTAAGTAGCCGAGGGTTCACTTATCTTGGAAATTCGGCTTCCATGACCGGAAACGGAATAGATATACAATTGCATAGTGTCAATATCCGTAAAGCATTTGAATGGCGGACAGACTTGCTGTACAGTACCGTAAAAACTAAAATAACGGAATATCTTGCCGAGACAAGAGACCTCAATAATTATCTTAATAGCGGATTGGTTATTTCGCCCATCATTGGAAAACCCGCCTATTCTATTTTTGCATTTCGATGGGCTGGTCTTGACCCCGAAACAGGCGACCCTATGGGCTACCTTCATGGCGAAGTAAGCAAAGATTATGCAGCCATCCGCAACGAAACCACACCAGAAGAACTGATTTATTATGGCTCCGCCACTCCTACACATTTCGGTGCTTTAAGAAATACGTTCTCATGGAAAGGGTTAAGTCTTTCATTCAATATCAGCTATAAATTAGGGTTCTATTTCAGGAGAAACAGCGTGTACTATAACGCAATATTCAATGGCACAGGTTCGCATTCGGATTTTAGTCTAAGATGGCAAAAGCCGGGTGATGAAGTCACCACACAGATTCCGTCAATGGTCTATCCGAATAATAACAATCGGGATGGCTATTTTTATCCACGTGCCGAAGTGCTGATTTCAAAGGGAGACAATATACGCTTACAGGACATCAACCTTAGTTACCAAATTAAATCATTGGAAAACAAATGGAAACTGAAAAGATTGGAGGTATTGATGTACGCTACCAATTTAGGGACGATATGGAAAGCGGATAAACATAACGTCGACCCGGAATTTGGAGATTTATCACCACTAAGAACTTTTTCATTTGGTTTAAGAGCAGGCTTTTAAAATTTAGAAACTATGACACGATATATAATAATATTACTGATTACAATAATCACATTTTCAGGATGTGAAAAATATTTGGACGTTAAACCGGATAAATCGCTTGTCGTACCGACCACGGTTGCAGACCTTAGAGCATTATTGTATAACACATCGAGAATGAATAGCTGGTATCCCTCAATTCAGGATGGTGCTACGGATAATCAATTTGTACAAACAGAAAATTTGAATAGATTCACTTCATTAACAGCAAAAAACATCTATACATGGAATGATGATGTATTTAACGATGATGAAACCAACGAATGGTCGATGATGTATGCAGCAATCTACTCATGCAATTTGATTTTGGAGCAGTTGGAGAAAATTGAACCTGTTCCGGTAGAAAAAAACCAAATTGAGGGAGAGGCTTTGTTTTTCCGCTCCTTTGCATTTTACAATGTTGCCCAGCTTTGGGCAAAACCTTATGAGAAAAATACGGCACAAACAGACTTAGGTATTCCACTAAGGTTAAAATCTGATATTGGTGAGAAATCTATAAGGTCATCGGTTGAAGAAACTTATACTAAAATTACCAATGACTTGAACAGGGCTGTTATACTTTTATCCGTCAATAGCCCATATAAAACAACACCAACGAAGCAGGCTGTCTATGGACTGTTAGCCCGCATATACTTATCAATGGAAGACTATGATAAAGCACTATCTTACGCAGACACTTGTTTAAGCTATTCAGATGCTTTACTTGATTACAATACATTAACAATGGGGTCGGCAACCTCATTCCCGATACCTCGCTATAATGAAGAAATAATTTTTCATGCTAACGATTTTGGGCGTATGGTGATGAGCATTACCTATGGAAGAATTGATAGCAACCTATATAAGTCTTATGAATCGAACGATATTAGAAAAACAGCTTTCTTTAGAAACAGAGCGGGCTATTATTCCTTTAGGGGAAATTACGATGGCAATTCAGGAATGTGGTTTGCCGGAATTTCTACCAACGAAATCTATCTGATAAAAGCTGAATGTGAAGCAAGAGCAGGAAATATTACCACGGCTTTACAGACCGTAAACGAACTATTAAAAAATCGCTATAACAGCACATTTATTCCATTCAGTTCGGACAATGATGAAACTGTATTAAGGTTTATCTTGGATGAGCGAAGAAAGGAATTAATATGGCGGGGATTACGGTGGTCGGATTTAAGACGATTGAACAAGGACAGCCGTTTTTCAAAAACGATAACAAGAAATATTGATGGAAAGATTTATACATTAGAGCCAAACAGTCCAAAGTATGTCTTTCCCATACCCAATAGTGTGATACTTAACAACGGTATGCAACAAAACGAGCGGTAACAAGGTTCAGCATAATACCGCTAATAATTATTATTCTATCCTTGTATATATAGACGAAATAACTGTATTCATATCAGGGTGTTCAGTATCTCCAATGAGTGGTTTTGCCTTAATAGCACACAATATATCATTTCCCGTTATACACGGAGGTGCTGTACTACCATTTTCATTAACAAGTGCGAAATTTTCTGGGTTGGAGATGTTACCATCTCCCGTTTCATCTGTATAGGCAAACCATTTTTCTCCAGCAAGACTGGCGTTTTTCATTACCGAAAAGGACATTGTTACAGATGCAATGGTTACCGCTGCCAGTGCAAATAGGTTATTTTTTATTTTTTTCATCATTTTAAAATTTTGAGGTTGAAGAAATGGTCTTTTCCTTTGGATGATTAAATCTAATTAACGAAAGTATTCTCTAAATAGAGTGTGAACATGGGATAATCCTTGTTCACACTCTTTCAAATTATTTACTGAAAAAGCTATTGCAGCTTTCTTTCTCTGTCGTCAATAACAGTACCTAAATTGGGATGTTCTTCACCACCAATCATCACAGGTTGAGCCTTAACCGCACAGATTTCGTCACTTCCTTCAGGACACGTAGGCGGATTAGCGCCATCACTTGGCGTGAGTATATAATTTTCAGGATTGTTGGGATTTCCATCTCCGGTTTCATCAGTGTACTCAAACCATTTTTCTCCTGCAAAACTGGCGTTTTTCATCACGGTAAACGACATGGTTACAGCTGCAATGGCTATTGCTACTACAGCAAATAGGTTCATTTTTAATTTTTTCATCGCTTTAAAATTTTGATGTTAAAAAATACTTTTTTATATGTCTTTTGGCAGACGCGCCCTCGGTAGCTTCGCCTCCGGCGTTGCTACCTCGTAATTTATGCCATAAGTAAAGCCCCAAAATGCTTAGGGAAAGGAAAAAGAGATTAAAGAAAAAATGCTGTGTCCAGTTCATACCACTTATCACCGAACCACACCCGCATGGTAATTTTTCCCATGCACCCATAAGAGCCACAGCGATATATGCTGTAAAAGCGGTCATTAATACGGTAGATAGTATTAGACCTGCTTTGCGATACTTTTCCATTACCAATGCCAGCACTGTTATTAACTCCAATGCCGGGAGCGAGTATATTAGGATATATCCTATGCTATCTGAAAAAGGTTGGCGGAGAATGCCTCCTTTAAACGCTGTAAAGTCTGTTATTTTATCGATGCCTACGGGTATCCAAAGAAGCAGCAAAAGAATAATAACGACATTGAGTGTTATCCGTTTTCTTTTGATTTGGTTTTGATATGTAGCTGCTGTTTCCATTGTCTTTGTATCTTAATGATGGTTATCACCATCCTTTGATACAAAGTTCATCAAAGCCGTAAGCGTGTGAAAGACAAAATCGGTAAATATTGAGCAACTTTGTGTAAGAAATTTTCCGATTTTATCAATTTCGGGGAAATTCCGTTACCTGCGTTTCAGGTATTGCTCTAAAGCAGTACGAAATGGACGTTCATTGGTGTAGCCAACTTCCATATATACGTCTTTTATAGCTTTCCCTTGTTTTTCGATGAGGAACAAGGCGTGAGAAATGCGCAATTCGGTAATAAAATCCTGTACGCTTATGTGGTACTGGCGTTTGAAGATATTGAGCAAAGTACGTTCCGTAACGAAAAAGTATTCTGAAAGGAATTTTATGGTAAGCGCATTATCACAATAATGTTCCTGGATATAGGCTTTGATTTTATAAGCAAGGTCGGCTTTTTGGTCTTCTAACATTGTGTCGTAATGCTCCAGAAGGTAGCTGATATACTTGCGGAGATTGCCATCCAATGCCCCGATATTGGTCTGTGAATAACTGTATATTTTATACAGCCATCGGTGTATCTTCCTGTCCATCCTGAATTGGTACATGGTGTCGTAGGTGCGGTTATCGTGATTAAAACGATGCAGGACGTTTTGGATATTAGGGTAGTTATGGTACATGCTTTCTATCCATTCAGGCAAAATACTTACCACGAGACAGATATGCATGCCTTTTTGGGCATAGGCGAAATACCTGCCCGAATCGTAATAGGACATGAGGAAGCTGTTAGGCTGCGTTTTTATAATCGGCTTACGGCTTTCAGTCATATACAACAATGTGCCTTTGAGCATAAAATAAAGGTACAGTTGCCGCTCTTGAATGTCGAAAGGAATATAAACAGGGTTGCTTACATTAAGCTGCACTAAATCTATAAAAAAAGGACTGTTTTTAATTTGCTGGCTCAATAGTTCATAATACGGCAGCGTAAAGCCCTGCCTTTGGACAGCGAAAGGTAATGGGTATTTGCTCCACTCCGGGAGGTCGTTGGGATTGGCTATCCACCTTTTAAATTCGCTTTCTATTTTTAGGATATAAGGTATTTCCATAGGCGGTAATTTATTCTCCTATCGGATGCCTTAATAAATTCCGCCCTCTTACTTCAATTCCACTTTTACGGTAAGGGGTTCCTGTAATCAAACGGATGGAATTTGATATAGGCTATACAAATCTGAACCATTCAAATGAATAAAAAACCCAAGTTGGGTAGAACTTGGGTAAAATTTTTTTTCAAACAATTGAAGCAAGTGGGAAAGAAAGTGTACCGGGGCGTGCCACCGTCTGCATTTAACCACCGCACAGAGGACGACCCAAAAATGCAACCGGGTCGGGCTATCCGCTATATCTTTTGCGGATCTTAAAGGACCACAAAAGGATGTCGCTGCTATCCCTCACGCAATATGCCATTTAGTAAACTAATCATCTTACTTGCCTCTGCGCTCATTTTGGAAAAGGCAAACCATTTCCTACCCAAATCCTTTAGTGATGCGCCGATGTGGTATAGTTCCGTACCGTCAATAATGAGGAAACGGTCATGGGCATGGGCAAATGCGTGTACATTGATAGCCGGATATTGACTGTTGTAGCGTTGTAAATCGAGTTGTAATTGATTACTGATATTTTTGGTGTAAATAGTGGCAGATACGGATTGCCCACGCTTTCCGAGTAGCGTTAGCACCGTATCATCCACATAGTTGTCTATAAGGATAATTGACCTTTGTGCGCTCCGTATAATATCGGCGACAAAGGTATAGGCATCAAAT
Source organism: Sphingobacterium sp. BN32 (assembly GCF_030503615.1). NCBI lineage: Bacteria > Pseudomonadati > Bacteroidota > Sphingobacteriia > Sphingobacteriales > Sphingobacteriaceae > Sphingobacterium > Sphingobacterium sp. BN32. Next base: position 2,860,614 of record NZ_CP129963.1, on the reverse strand, counting down.
ATCTGCCCGTCATAGAAAATACCTTTATCACTGTGCAGCTTCCCGCTTTCCAAAGCCTTAAAGATTTCCTCAAATTTGCCGTCCGCTTCAATCTGTTTGAGTTCGATTTTATCCATCCGGGAGAACAATGCGGCATTTCCGATTAACAATCTGCGCATTTCCACAAAGGCATTCATAATCTCGATGCTGACCTTTACAGCTATCTCGCTGCGCAAAACGGCGGACAGCATGGCGACCCCTTGCTCGCCAAAAACATAGGGCAGGTAACGCCTGCCGCCGTAATTTAAACTTGAGGTTCCAATTTGGAACCTCAAGTTTTCAGCTTCTTCTTCTGTTAATTGAAAGCAGAATGATTGGGGAAACCGCTCTATGTTTCTTTTTACGGCTTTGTTAAGGTTTTTTGTTTCGACCTGGTACAACTTGGCAAGGTCGCTGTCCAACATAACCTGTTTGCCCCGTATTGTGTAGATAAGGTTTTCTATTTCCTTTCGGCTTATGATTGCGTTGCTGTTCATCTCTTTTTATATGTGCTGTTGTCAAATTCAAACGATGTTTCATAGGTATCTTTCAGTACGATACGGGCATCAAACTTTTTGCCTGCTTTGCTTTTCATCCCTTTGATAAGGCTGGTCGTTCCTTTGTTTACGAGGTTCTCCACTTCGTTAAGGCTCAACCGTACCCCGCAGATATTGCGGAACAAAAGCCAGTTGCACGCTTCATCGGGACATTTGACCACCTTATCCCTGATGAGCAGTTTATGGGCTTTGCACTTTTGGCAGGTCAGTTCGTGCTGCTTTTCGCCCGCAATGCTGATGCTCAACAGTTCCTGCGTAACGGCCGAGGCGTAGGCTTCCATGGATTGGTGAAAATCCATAGCATCTGCCTCGTTGTTTTCAATCTTCTGCAAAGCCATTTCCCATTCGGCGGTCATAGCTACATCGGCAATTCTTTTGTCCTTTACAGCATCATAAACCTGCAATCCTTTTTCGGTAGGAACAAGGGATTTCTTTTCACGCTTGATATAATCCCGCTTAAAAAGCGTTTCGATTATTGCCGCTCTTGTAGCGGGTGTTCCAATGCCAATGCCTTGCAAGGCTTTACGCTCATCTTCATTCGCTATTTCCTTTCCGGCATTTTCCATTGCCGACAATAGTCCGGCTTCGGTAAACAGCACAGGTGGTTTTGTTTTCTTTTCCAAACAGGAGGCTTCTTTGATTTTCAATTCACCGCCTTTTTTCAGTTCGGGCAAATCCTGTATCGGTTCGGTATCTTCGTCCGAAAATGTTCCTTTGATCGAACGCCAGCCCGCTTCCAAAACTTTACAGCCTTTTAGCATAAAATCGTAGTGTGATACTTCCAATGCTATATCCGTTATTTCTTTAATGCAAGGCTGAGAGATAGCTTCGAGCAGTCGAAAGGCAATCATATCATAAACCTTTGTTTCGTCGGCATTGAGTGCAGACGGCACTTTGTCCGTGATGAGTATTCCGTGGTGGTCTGTTACACGCAGGTCATTCACGACACGTTTATTGAAGCGACCCCATTTTAATTTAGAAATAGCTTGCTTAAAGTTATCATTGTCCTGTAACGCTCTTACAAGATTAGGTATCTCACTCCACATATCTTCGGGTATATATTTGCTTCCGGTACGTGGATAGGTAATAAATTTCTTTTCATAAAGGTTCTGGGCAATATTGAGTGTTTGCTCTGCCGACAGGTTCAGCTTTTTATTGGCTTCTTTTTGCAAGCCTGTGAGATCAAAAAGCAAGGGGGGTTGCTCCGTGGTGTTTTTGTTTTCCACAGATATGACCGTTGCGGTTCCGTGTCTTTGGACCAGTCGTAATGTATCTTCCGCAAGCTTTTGTTCGTTCCATTTGGTTTTTGAGATACTCTTAAAATCAATATCCTCTTTGCGGTGCAATAGCTGAATTTGCCAATACTTTTTAATAGCGAAATTTTTATTTTCCAGATAGCGTTTACAAATCAAAGCCAATGTAGGTGTTTGCACCCTGCCCAGCGAATAAATGCCGTTGCCAGCGGCTATACTCAATGCCTGTGTCGCATTGATGCCGATCAGCCAATCGGCACGGCTTCTGCCTTGTGCAGCCTGAAATAAGCCGTCAAATTCTTTACCGTCTTTCAGGCTGTCAAACCCTTGCTTGATTGCTTTTTCAGTAAGCGAGCTTATCCAAAGCCGCTGAAAGGGCTTACGGCATTTCAGATATTCATAAATGTACCGAAAGATAAGTTCACCCTCACGACCTGCATCGGTAGCTACGATAATACTGTTGCTTTTATGGAATAGCTCCTTGATGACTTTCAGTTGCTTTAATGCTCCAGTATCGACTGTATAACCTTTGTCTTTTTTGACCTTACGAACAGTCAAAATAAACGGATTCGGGAGTATCGGCAAGGAAGCCTTGTCAAATCCCGAAATCCCATAATCTTCGGGCATTCCCAAACCGATAAGGTGTCCGAATGCCCACGTAACGAAATAGCCATTGCCCGTTAGATAACCGTCCTTTTTTTCGGAAACACCCAACAAGCTGGCTATTTCCCTTGCTACGCTTGGTTTTTCTGCGATAATTGTTTTCATACCTAACTCACTTTCCTACCCTTTGATTTTGCAGGTGCTTTGGGTTTGTTCTGTTGCTCCTGTTGCTTTTCGTTTTTCGGTCTTTGCTGCCCTTTCTGTAGAGGCTCTTTGATATTCTTGGTCGCTTCGTTGGTCTTGCCCTCGGAATTGACGGCAATCTGCGTTTTATGGGCTTCTGTAGGTTTTATCCGTTCCTTGTATTGGTTGGGAAACTCAAAGTTGGTTTTTCCTGTTTCCTTGTTGAATGTGATATAGCCGTTATAAGTTTGCCCTTTCTTATCGACCAAATTCGGAATGTAAACTGTTTGACCGTCTTTGAACTTGTTGTATTGGTCATCCTCCAGTTCCTTTCCCCTAAAGGTTTTCGGGGCTTCCTGCGACCTGCTTTGCTGATTGTCCTGTTGGCTGTTTTGGGTTTGCCTGTTATTGTTGCTTCGGTCAAACAGAAATTCCACATACCGTTTATCCGCATTGAACTGTACGTTTGCATCAAAGGGAGTACCTTTTGTAGAAATCATTCCCTCAATGAACAGGGGTTTGCCCTCCACTAAGGTTTGTTTTTGTTCGTCATTTAGTTTTATACCTTTAACCTCATCGGGGATTTTGATGAAATCTGTTTTCAAAGCAATCAGCTCATTGGTAAGCCGGTCCACACTAATGATGGACGGCATCAATTCGCCTGTTTTGGAGTTTATCAGATCGACCACACGCCCCATATTGCCTGTTTGACGTAAGTTCTGTTTGTCCTCGTCTGAGAACTTGTGTCCGAAAAACTCAAAGTTTAAGTTGGGTTCACGCCTGATACCGTGTACCGCTGCCACAACGTCCCCCTCCGGGGTGGACTGTAAAGACAAGCGGGCATCTGTACGGACGACCGCACCGCCAAGATTAACGCTTATAGGTACAAGCTCATTGGTCTTGTAACCCCTCAATAGTGGGTCAAGGAGGTTCTTTTTCTCAAGGTATTCCTTGCTTAATCCGAGATTGTTCATTGTTTCCCAATCAATCTGTTCCGGCTGGAAGCGGTACTCGCTTGTTTCCGGGGTTGTCTCTGTTTTTGTCATATCATTTTTATTTTCTTGTTTTTGCTCTTGTTCGGGTTCATTTTTCACTTCATGCTTTTCCATTTTCTTTTTGCCTTCGGCAGTTGGATTGTTTATCTGATTCTGAAATTCTTTTGCTTTCTCTACGGCTTCGTCAGCCGAAACTTTGAAAAGAGCAAATTTGGTAGGGTCTTTTAACTGCCTCCAAAAATTGGAAAGGAAATTGGTCACGAAATCACCGTGTTTATCCACCCGCATGAACTCGCTTTGGTTCTTCTTCGTAGGGTCAACCGTTTCCATTTTTCCGCTTTTGTCAATACTTTTTACAGCTTGGATTTTCATTTTTTCTTTATCCAGCACTAAAAGTATATCCGATAACTGTTCGGAAGCAACCTGTTGGTTTTCTGTTTCTTTTTCTTCACTCATAATCTGAAAAGTTTAAAGTTTTATTGCCGAAAGTAAATGAAGCAGTTACTGCATCGCCCGAAGTGGCAGTCAAAGGCAGTATTTGGCACGCATTGGCGTTTTACTTGTTAAAACTCTCCCTGATAAACTGGTGCACATCGGATAGCTTGTAATACAGTTTTCCGCTAATGGTATAGTAAGGTAGTTTACCTATGGAGCGGTAGCGTTGCAGGGAACGGTTACTGATTTTCAACATTTGCAGCAGGTCCTGGTTATCGAGCAGTTCTTCTCCGTCTATGCTATTGCGTTTCTTTTTTAAATCGTCAATATTGTCGCCCAACATATCAAACCTGTCCATGATGCGTTCCATCCACGCTATAAATTCCATTCTGTCAATATTCATAGTCGATAAGTTTTAATGTTCACCATGCAAAATTGGGAAGCGTGGCAGTGTTTATCAGCCAAGCCCTGCCAATTGGTTTGGCTGTTTTTTGAAAATTTTTGCAATTGGGAGAAACCCTTGTTTGGTAGGGCTTAAAAAGAATTTCGAGTATTTAGGAGATGGTTTATACCATCATTTGCCAATTGACATACATTGGCTTATGGTATAAACAAAAAAGCAGTACACAACAATGCACTGCCCTGAACAAAAGACCTGCATTGGGTTAAAGGTCTTTATCCATATATTCTTCCAATGAAGTTTTAAGCTGGTCCAAGAATGCCGTTCGGGAACCGCTTCGGGTTTTCATTCTGTGGAATGCGTGGTGCAGGTCACCGAGCGTAATGCCAAAAAGTATCTGGAACATCAAACTGATTTTTCGGACACCGGTTTTACCGTGCGAAACTGCTGCCGAAGCATACAGGGCATATATCAATTCGACAAGTGCGTTTTTGCTTTCTGTCCAAAAAATATCTTTGGCGTTTTCCGGCTTTTGTAAAATAGCATCGGGATTTTCATCTGGATTGATTTTCGTCAGCAGATAGGTATAAAGCAATTCGTTGGCGATAATCCATGCGGTCTTGTAATCGTAGAAAGTAGAAAATTCGGGATCAATTTCAAAGACGATACTGTTCAGACCGTCGTGGTAATTTATGTTGCCTCTTTTGAAATAGGTGTCGTCACGGTCCGTACGCCCCGAACGATAGTACCTATAAAAATCTGAATTGCAGATATGCTCAATGTACTCTCTTTTAAGATTGGCTAATTGAGTCGAAAAGTAACTGTAATACATTTTGCCGTTGCTGACCGGACAGGTCGTTTCAATCCGGTAAATTTTATTGTAGTAGATGAGTTTTCCAAGTATTTGGGGTTTGATGGTTCGGAAGAATTTTATTTCTTCCCCATCATTTTGAAAGCCCTTTTTAGCAATATATTTCTTGACCTCAAATAACAGGTCTTGTAGATACAAGGTCATTTCATAAGCCTCATCAATCAACCTTTTGCTCTGTGATAAAATCTTATCTTCCTTATTATGTATCTCTAAAATAATGGTGTGTAAAGAATGCTGCATAGCCCATAATTTTTGTGATCAATAGCGAATTTCAAAATTCAGTTTATCCCTAATTAATACACAAACATCATTATATTAAGTGATACCTTTACCCAAGTTCACCCCACCTGTGGGAAGATTTTTGTCATAAATCTCACCCAACTGTGGAGATTATTTTATAAATATTCAGTATGAAATGACTTTGAAAAGCCCCTTTAGTAAACGCAAATTTAACGGATATAAAGAGACTTTAAGTCTGATTGCTTTATTATATAACTTTGAACCTTGTTAATCTTTTTATTTGAAAAAATGAGCCAGAAAAATCGCTTTAGTGATTTTGAGGTTTAAATCAAAAATCACCAAATTGTATTGCTCAATCAAATTAAATGATTAAATTTGCAACATCGAATCACAAATTATATGTGAGTTAAACGGTGAGTAGTTCTTTTTAAAGAAAGTCAACATATTGACATATAGATATTTGAGTGTGCGCAGATTCGTCCTGCCACCCCGACACAAAAAAAAGCTCTAACGAAAGTTAGGGCTTTTTTTTTGTGTCGGGTGTGGGAGATTTGAACCGTGGTTCGATCCGTAGGAGCTTCAGGGTAAGAGTTTGGGGGTGTGGGGCTGAAGCAATCCTGCCACCCCGACACAAAAAAAAAGCTCTAACGAAAGTTAGGGCTTTTTTTGTATTCGGGTGTGGGAGATTTGAACCGTGGTTCGATCCGTAGGAGCTTCAGGGTAAGAGTTTGGGGCTGTGGGGCTGAAGCAATCCTGCCACCCCGACACACAAAAAAGCTCTAACGAAAGTTAGGGCTTTTTTTGTATTCGGGTGTGGGAGATTTCTCCTTCTAAAATTTTGATATCTCAATTTCAGCAAGATGCATGTCTTCGATGGCTTCTTTTGGAGCGTTTGTAAAATATGCACACGCTTTTTCCTTGATGCCCATTTTTTGGGCTACAGTTTTCATTGCTTCATCGGTTTTAGAATTGCCAAATAATGAGGATTGTAAATTAAACTATCCATGTGGAGAAAAAGAATTACGTATAATAATTGTTTTCTTCATGTGGATAGCGATATTTAATGTTGTGTCAACCTGTTAAAGTATAGATTGTTATATTGTCTTTGAATTTGTAAGGCGAAGTACATTAATAGATCCTGATCGGTAAAATAATTGTATGTTAGTTTCGCTAAACAGTATGTTATAGACAATTATTAACAATCTATGAGTGTAAAAAAGAGTGTTTTAGAAGCTAAAACTGATAAAGAGCTAGAAGAATATATTAAAGAAGGAAATAGGTTTGTTCCAGAAGCAAATATATTAGCATTTGAGATTCTTAAGTCAAGGGGTAGAGAATTTACTGAATTAGAAACGCAAAGAATAATGTCTTTGGTATCTGAAAAGAATAAAGAAAATGAAAAAATAATCCATCCAAATCACAAAAGAGCAGCTAATCTAATTTATTTATCAGCAGGATTAGGTGTAATTAATGTATTTCTAAGTCCTGCGATATTCAACAATAGTTTCGGAATCATAGTTGCAATACTCACGTTAGGAATGTTAATTGGTCTTGGCTACTTAGTAAGTAGAGGTGATGACTGGATAAAATATGTTTTATTAGTTTTTATGATTTTAGGATTAATTGGAATTCCAGGTATTATTATGAACATATTATTGAATCCGATTGTCGGTATTATTAATATTGTCCAAACGGCTTTACAGATTTATGCAATTGTTCTACTTTTTAGAATACCAAAAACAAATTCCCTATAACGTCGATTTTGTGAAATGTTGGTTAAGGAAACATTGAAAGATTTCAACAACGGAGCAATTATACATTATTACTCGCCCACAAAATAGAAACCTGAATACATCATTAAATCTATTATTATTATAGATATTAGCTTAGCTGATACACTTATTAATAACGAGTTTATTAATACAACAGCGCGTTTTTTAGGCGCGCTGCTGTACAAAATATGAATTGTTATTACGCTGCCATCTTCTCACATTCCTGAGCACATCTACGGCAAACTTCAGCACATTCTTTACAGTGATCCATACCCATTTTTGCATGCTTTTCACATTCCTCAGCGCACGCATTACAGATATCGGCACAAAGTTTACATAATTCAGCACTAAACTGTCCATTTAAACTCAGTACGTTGGCTGCTGCTTGGCAGATTGCGGCGCATTCGAGATCAAGTTGAATGCACTTTTTAAGATGCTCTACATCTTTTTCATTAAGACATGCCGTAGCACATTGATTACATGTGGCTACACATGCTAAACAAGCTTCTATACAGGATTGAAATTTTGAACTAATCATTTCTATTGTTTTTAGTGTGAATAAATATTAAACGTTTGGCATTTGAATAAGTTCTGAATAAAAATTTTTAACTCCTCAAAACCCTCTTTAATTGTATGCTATGCTGGTTTTTCAATAGTAAATTATGTGACATTTTAGTTCGTTCTAAAATTTTTAACTTTTTTTCTAAGGTTTTCACAAGTCGTTCGTATTAGTATCAGTCGATATGATCGGCGCGAGAAACAAGCCAATACCACTAACCATGAATAGCAACGCTGAGATAGTATCTTTAATTAGGAAGCGGATGGAGGAAACCATCACCGAGTCGGAGCTACGCGTGCTTGAGAATTGGGCGGCATCTGACCCTTTGTATTCCGATCTCTTAAAGAAGGTAGAAGATGAAGAACTTTTGTTGTCCGACCTGAAAACGAGATTGGACATTAAATCAGATCATTTAAAAAACAATTGGCTGAATAAATTCGAGGAAAAGACGTTTGGAAAAATAAAGAAAGCAGAACGCCAGGAGCTCCCCCCTAGAAATTCAAACTGGGGATGGTATTTGTCATGTGCGGCGTTATTGATATCGGTATTGGGAATCGGCTTGCTATTATACCGAACGCAAATCAATCAGACCAAAGAAATGACGATTAGCGATTTATCGCCCGGAGGAAATAAAGCAAAGATTACCCTGGCAGATGGTCGGGTAATTGAACTAAATGAGGATCAAGATGCCGTAGTTATGGGTGAGCAGCTGGCCTATGAAGATGGTACTTTGATTCAAGATCTAGATGAGAATAAAGTTAGCTATGCCACAATTTCCACCCCCAGAGGTGGGCAATACCAGATAACCTTATCCGACGGAACTAGAGTATGGTTAAACGCAGATTCTAAATTGACCTATCCATTGACAATGCGCGGGAAAGAACGTGTAGTAGAATTGGATGGAGAGGCATATTTTGATGTGGAGAGCAAGTTTGTTGGTGGGGAAAAGATTCCTTTTAAGATTAAAACTTTGGGAGAGCTGGTTGAAGTTACTGGTACTCAGTTTAATTTGAAAGCTTATGCTGATGAGCAATATGAGAATAGGACAACGCTTGTTGAAGGATCTGTATTGTTGCACGCCGCAGGGGGCACACTTCCACTACAAGCAGGTGAGCAGGGCGTTAATGATTCTCGCGGCCTACACAAGAAAAAGGTGGATATAGGACAATACATTGCATGGAAGAATAATCAATTTGTTTTCGAGGAAGTGGAATTGCGCGAAGCCATGAAAATATTGAGCAGATGGTATGATTTTGATTTTGAAATTCAGGATCGCGTAAAGCAGACCTATCTCTACGCCAGTTTCAGCAGGGGAAAGAATTTAAAGGACGTACTAAAAATAATTGAAGGCAGCGGGATTAAGTTTAAACTCGTACGCATAGGGGAAAGAAACAAACTAACAATTTTTAACTAAATAGGAATAAGGTATGAGGAAACGGAAAGATTAACCAAAACTTAGACCGTAAAGAAACGGACAGTGCTCCAACACTGCCCGCCATTTCTTTAGATGTCTATCGCATTACAATCTCTCGGCTAAGAGAAAATTTTGAATTTAATAATTACAATATGATCTAATCAGTACAAATGTATGAATTTTAAAAAAAATCCGGAAGGCCAGCACTGGTCCTCTTTAAACCGATGTTCCCTAATTATGAAATGGATCGTTGTACTCATACTGCTCAATATCACGACCGTTATGGCCGATGGTATGGCGCAGAGCGTGACATTGAAGGCTGATGGTATTTCATTGCTGAAGGTGATGAAGACTATTCAACAACAAACCAACTATGAATTTTTTATCAAGAGCAAAGATTTAGCTGATATGAAAATTCATGCGGATATTAAAGACTTGCCAATAGATGGGGCGATGCGCAAGTTGCTGCAAGATAAATCCGCAGAGTGGTTGTTGGAAGGTAATACCATCGTAATAAAGCCACAGGCACGTGTTGTTTCGAAAAATGCCAGCTCGGTTCCTGCTCGGGAAGTAGTTCCTGCGCTGCCCATCAGACAGCAAAACATGGTGACGGGTAAAGTAACGGATGCTATCGATGATTCAGCGATGGCCGGCGTGAGTGTTTTTGTAAAAGGAACTGCAGTCGGCACTCGTACCGATGGAGACGGTGTATATGAATTAGCCGTGAATGAGGGCGACTCTTTAATCTTCTCTATGGTGGGTTATACGACCCAGCGTATCTTGGTAGGTAGTGCAAAGGTGATCAATATTCGACTCGCAAAAGATAATCGGGAGTTGGAAGAGACCGTAGTCGTGGCGTTCGGAAGACAAGCGAAAGAAAGTATTGTTTCTTCGATTACCACGGTAAATGTCAGGGATTTGAAAACACCGTCGAGTAACTTAACGACTGCATTAGCAGGTCGTATGGCGGGCTTAGTAGCCTATCAATCGACTGGTGCTCCCGGGGAGGAAGATGCACAATTCTTTGTGCGTAGTGTCACCTCATTTGGTAGTGGGTTAACCGCTCCATTAATATTGATCGATAATATTGAGATGACATCTAGGGATTTAGCGCGTTTGAACCCTGATGATATCGCAAGTTTTTCTATCCTGAAGGATGCATCAGCGACAGCGCTTTACGGAGCACGTGGCGCAAATGGTGTCGTTTTAGTCACCACGAAAGAAGGAGAGAAAGGAAATGTTAAAGTTTCTTTTAGACATGAAACTTCGGCTTCTACTCCGACGACTAAAGTCGATTTAGCAGATCCGATCAGTTATATGGAGTATGCCAATATCGCACAGATGACGCGCTTTGGCGAATTGATCTATCCACAAAGTAAGATCAATTTTACCAAGGATCCGAATCGCAATCCCAATGTGTATCCCGCGGTAGATTGGAAAGAAATGTTAACCAGAGACTATTCCTTAAACCATCGGACGAATATAAACTTGACGGGGGGTGGAAATGCCGCAACCTATTATTTAGCGGGTTCTTTTTCTCAAGATAACGGGATACTAAAAGTTGATGAGAAAAATCCATTCAACTCGAATATCAACCTGAAAAAATATTCTGTTCGTTCGAACGTGAACTTGTTTCTGCATAAAACTCTGGAAGCGAAGGTTCGCTTGAGTGCGACTTTCGACGATTATACAGGGCCCATTGGTGAGTCAGGCAGTGGGGGAGCAAACACTTACGGTAAGACATTATTAGCCAATCCTGTCTTATTCCCTGCGTATTATCAGCCTGACCACAGCACGGAATTTGTTGATCGTATTTTGTTTGGTAACTATTCAGGAGATGATTACGGCAATGGAGATCCGCGCTATATCAACCCTTATGCGGATATCATGAAAGGCTATGAGGACGTAAGAAATAGTACGTTATTGACTCAGTTGGAACTGCATCAGAATTTAGAGTCCATTACGCCGGGTTTAAAAGCACGCTTTATCGGTAGTATCACGAGATTCTCTGGGTTTAATATACAGCGTAGCTATAATCCATTCTATTATCAATACATCAAGGGCACATATGATCCAACGAATGCTTATCCGTATCAATTAGCTGTATTAAATCCGGAGAAGGGTTCGGATCATATTGATTATACCGCAGGTAACAAGTTTGTGGAAGCTAGAGGTTATGCCGAAGGTGCGGTCTTATATAATCGTCGATTCGGGACGCACGATCTAGGCGGGTTATTAGTAGGATCGATCAAGGATCGATTGGATGGTAGCCCAAGGAACTTAGACTCATCCTTACCTTCACGTAACGTTTCACTAGCAGGAAGATTCACCTATGGTTATGCTAATAAATATTTTGCAGAATTGAACTTTGGACTTAACGGTTCCGAACGTTTCGATCCTAGGTTCCGTTGGGGTTTCTTCCCATCGGTAGGCTTGGGTTGGCAAATTTCTGACGAGCCATTTTTTGAAAGCTTAAAACCTACATTTTCTAAGCTCAGATTACGGGGTACCTACGGTCTAGTCGGAAACGACATTATTGTCGATGATATCGACCGCTTTTTCTTCACGTCGAATATCAATCTGAACGGTCCGAATGCTGGTTATTTTGGTAACAATGTAAACTCGACATTCACCAGACCGACGATCGATATTTTGCGCTATGCGAATCCCGACATTACATGGGAAGTTTCTTATAAAACGAACTTAGCAGTCGAATTAGGGTTCTTAAATGATGCCCTATCCTTAATCGCGGAAGTTTATTTGGAAAATCGGACGAATATTGTTCAAGAGCGTCAGGATATTCCTTCGGTCGTAGGTTTAACTTCCACTGTTAAAACAAACTACGGTGAAGCGAAAGGAAGAGGTCTGGATTTGACTTTAAACTATAACAAATCCCTGGCCAACGGAATGTGGTATATCGTTCGGGGTAATTTTACTTATGGAACATCGAAGATCACGGTCTATGATGAGCTAGACTACTCAGGCTTTGCTCCATGGAAGTCGGTGGTCGGCCGTAAAGTTGGTCAATCCCAGGGTTACGTAGCGGAGCGTCTATTTATCGATGACAACGAAGTAATGAACTCACCAGTGCAAATGGTCAACGGCAATTCGGTAGTTTATCAGGCAGGCGATATCAAATACCGTGATATCAATGGCGATGGTGTGATCAATACTTTTGATATCGTGCCGATTGGTTATCCTGTAAATCCGGAGATCCAGTATGGTATCGGTGGATCATTTGGTTATAAGAATTTTGATTTTTCTGTTTTCCTACAAGGCTCCTCGCGTTTCTCGTTCTTCTTGGATGCAAATAAAATGGCACCATTTGTCAATGTGACGATAGAGGAAAAGGGAGTTGAAAGCAGAGGGAACAGAGCGATGCTGAACTTCATCAAAGAAAGTTTATGGACAGAAACGAATAGAGACTTATACGCACATTGGCCGAGATTGTCACCAGAAACGGGAGGTAATGCGGTGGGCAATGCAAACAATTTCGTTCGCAGTAATTATTGGATGCGTTCGGCAAGTTTTATTCGATTGAAGTCGGTCGAGATGGGCTACAAGTTCAAAGAATTTCGAGGTATTAGCCCTCGTATTTATGCAAGCGGCACAAATCTATTTACGCTTTCCGACTTCAAACTATGGGATCCGGAAATGCGTGGAAATGGCTTGGCTTACCCACTGCAGAAAGTATTCAATTTAGGTATGCAGATTAATTTTTAATCTGGAATCGAAATGTTAATGATTAATCATAAAGATATGAAGCATATAATTTTTATATCAATGGGTGTCCTTCTCATGGCCCTCTCAGGATGTAATAAATATCTAGATATTTTGCCAGACGATAAACCGGTGCTGGAGGACGCGTTCAAAGATCGCTTTAACGCGGAAAAGTATTTGTTTACCTGTTACTCGGGCCTTCCCAACGTTGCTAATCCGGATAATACCTTAGGATTGACCGCTGGCGGAGATGTGGTTTCTGACCCGAGAAACATGCCGGGTGGTAATCCGGCAAACGTCCCGAACACTGTTTTATTGTTCTTTAACGGTAATAATGCCGTTCGTCCATATATGAATTTCTGGGATGGTAAGAATGGAGCCAGCCGAAATATTTGGCAAGGAATCCGTAACTGTAATGTGTTTTTAGAACATATCAACCTGGAGGATGGTGGTCCGAGGGACATGGATGAGATGGAACGCGCGAAATGGATTGCAGAGGCCAAAACAATTAAGGCTTACCTTAATTTCTACCTATTCCAACTTTACGGGCCGATTCCCATTGTCGATAAGGTTATTCCTATCGCCGCGAAAGGAGATGAGCTTGATTTCCACCGAGAACCAGTAGATAAGGTCACTGACTATATAGTTAACCTATTGGATGAAGCTATCGAGGGGCTTCCGACAACCGCTGAATTGGATCCTTCTACGGAATATGGACGTTTCACGAAGACAATTGCACGCTCCATTAAAGCAAAAACACTGGTGCTAGCGGCTAGCCCAATTTTCAATAACAACAATTATTATACAGGATTTAAAGATAAACGAGGTATAGATTTGTTTCCGGTCGGTGATAGTAAGCAAAGATGGGAGCGGGCATTGTTGGCTTGTGATGAGGCTGTTCGTTCTGCGGAGGAAGACGGCAACCATTTATTGATTACAACAGACGCTGGCGCAGGTGCCATCCCGGACGTAAATACGACTAATATCAGTCCAGAGACGAAGGCGATGGTAAGCTTAAGACAAGCGGTGACTTCGCCATGGAATCCGGAGCTTATCTGGGCAACCAATGAGGCGACAAGACAGCTCCAACGTTTTTCAAGTATGCTTAGCAATTCAGAGTGGGAGAATATTGCAGGCTCCGGTGCTCCCGATATTGGACAACGCCATTCGCCGACCTTGAATATCGTTGAATCATTTTATTCTTCCAATGGCGTTCCGATTGAAGAGGATCAGGAGTGGGAAACGAACGGCTGGTATGAGAATAGATATACGACGAAATTACCCGATGATAATCATACAAAATACTTCATCAAAAGTGGTCAAGAAACCGCATTACTTCACCACCATCGTTCTTTACGCTTTTATGCGTCGGTTGGATTTGATGGTGGAATTTGGGAGGGTCGTTCGCAGCAATTGTCGAATCCGTCTTTTCCAAACTTTATGAGACACATGGGGAGTGGGTTTAAATATGGAGAGACTTACGGTTATTATCCCTTAACTGGTTATCTGGCGAAGAAGCTAACGCATCTAAAAACGACTTACACGGCAACACGTGTCGAATTGGTTTATGAACGTTATTCCTTTCCGATTATTCGTTTAGCCGATTTGTATTTGCTCTTAGCCGAATCATTAAATGAAGCAGGAGGTCCCGGCAAGACCGATTCGAAAGGCAATAATGCATATCACTATTTAGATCAGATTCGACAACGTTCTGGCATGGAAGGTGTGGTCGTGAGCTGGGCGAAATATGCCTCTCCAGCATTTAAATCTAAACCTGAAAGTCAGGCAGGATTAAGGAAGATCATTCAGCAGGAACGCATCAACGAATTGGCTTTTGAAGGTCATTACTATTATGATATCCGTCGTTGGTTATTAGGCGAAACAGTGTACAACAAACCGATCATGGGCTGGAATAAAGAAGGCGAAAATAAAAAGGATTTCTTTACGCTGAAGGTACTTGTGCAACCAAGGTTTTCAATGAAAGATTATTTGATGCCAATTGAGACCAACACCTTGCTTCAAAATAGAAACTTAGTTCAAAATCCAGGCTGGTAATTAATTGATAAAACGATGAAAAGATATATAATATACTTGTTCTTATGCTTGGTAAGTAGCTTTTCGCTCCTTTCTTGCATGGATTCCTACTTAGGAATCGAACAATTGGATTTAGGCGGTGGCAAGCCTGAAAAGTTGACCGTAGACAAGGTGGTTTCGAAGCCAGGTGCATTAGAGATTCACTTTAGTCTGCCCGCTGGAAACCCTAAGCATTCGCAGGTTATTGCATCCTATAAGAATAAAGCGGGCAATGAAGTTCAATTCAAAGTTTCGCGCTACAGTCATGTTATTCTTGTTGAAGGTTTTACAGGAACCGACGAGGTCTTTGTTGAATTAGCGGTTGTGGATGAGGGGGGTAATAAATCGGATATTACGCAGGTTCGTGAAAAGCCCCTGCTGTCACCGGTAGAAATTGCGCGTCAAAGTTTGGAGGCTATTCCGGCATTTGGAGGTGTTAAGTTACATTGGGAAAATAAAGAAGCACAACCCTTTGCAATACATGTTTTGACGGAGGATCAAATTCAGATGGGAGAAAAGACGCTAATAGAGGATCCTTCGAAGAGAATTTATAGCGCAGACTCATTGAATACAACAACATATATCAGACAGTACGATAATGTGGAGCAGAAGTTTGGATTTGTAATATCTGATAAATGGGGAAATCGGACTGATACGTTGATTAAGTTGATTACTCCATATAAAGAGCAATTGATCGACTACAATACGGTGAAACCGCTAGCCTATTTTAATCCATCCTATGGAACCGCAGGGAAAGATTATGCCTTATTTGGATATAACCTGGTAACCGGTATTCAAAATGATGGAATTTCGCATAGTGCGGCGTTTGGTCCTCAAACGATGTTTAATGGGGTTACGGCAGCAAATAACTTTTTGGCCTATAAGTTTTTCAAAATTCCGGAAGGACAACCTACGCAGCGTACCTACGTTCATGACCTTTATGTTACGGTCGATTTGAGTCAAGATCTACGACTAAGTAGAATACAGATTTACCCTAGACCGTCGGCAAGTTATTTATACGCACGTTCCAGTGTCAAGAGGTTTAGGATTTGGGGAACGAATGATGCGAATAGCACACGCTGGTCGAAGTTTCCGGAGGGATGGATTCTCATTGGTGAGTATGTAGGAAAAATGCCGGCAAATATGGCTAGTATTACGCAGGAGGAGACCGATTACTTTTATAACAAACAGGAGTACGCTATTTCTGAAGATAATGTAAATCCTAATGCAAAACCTACAGAATCATTCCGATATATGAGATTGCAGTTGATGGAGTCCTATACACCGACTGAAACATTTTACACGATCAATGAATTCAAGATGTTTGGAGAGGTGCTTAAGTCATATTAGAGGAATGTATAGATTAAAATTTTTAAAGATGAAGAAGTTAATATATATACTTGGAGGGATTCTTTCTTTTCTGCAGCTCGGCTGTGATAATGCAGACGATTTACTGAATCAGTATGTGAAGGATGGGCCTATAGTCTATGCCGCACGTATTGCTGATATCAACGTGAAGTCTGGATTTAATAAGGTAGGGGTGGTCGTGGTGCCTGCAGAGGACGTAAATAAATCATTCTTTATGCTACGCTGGAATACCGCCGCCGGTTTGCGCGATTCACTGAAAGTTGATTATAGCGAGAGCAATTTTAATAAAAAGTTCGGCGGCTACTATACAACGCTGCAAATGCCCGACATTGAAGGCAATGTTCTGATTGAAGCATGGAATGTAGATACCTTTGGTAATAAATCATTAATGACGAATAAAGGTGGCTATGTTTATGGAGCTAATTATATCAACACCCTATTGCCATCAGTGGTCCGCTTTACACAAAACAACCTAGTCATTAACTTTGATAACAGAGTTGGCGCGGTAGATAATTTAGTAAGCTATGAGCAGACTAACGGACAATTCACTAAAGAAGTGGTTGTCGTTAAAACACTAACGATGGTCAACGCAAAAAAAGGTGGTTTAGTTAGAAGCAAAACCAGATACCTAATCAATGCAAATGATATTGACACCCTGATGACGCCCAATTATTTGGAAACAATAATTCCATAAAATAAGAGTATCCTTTGAAAAGGGATATCATAGAAGGTTCCTTATTCTTCCTTGTCGTTGGCAAGGAAGAATAATTGTTTCTTAACATTTGCCAATTTAAATCAGAAAACCTAAAACGTAGTGTATAGTATGAAAAGACTTTTAATAACTTTCTCCATGTTCCTATTTGTGTTCGTTTCGTCGGGACAAGTTGTTCTTCAGGAGAATAGTAAAAAAAACGACATCCAGAAAGCAATAAAAACCTGGAAAAGCTTAGAGAAAACAACAGCCTTCGATCTAAGTCCTCAGCGAATCGACCTGCTAAAAACCATAGAACAATATTCTGATAGTTTTCCGCCTGAGGAATTCAAGGCCTACTTGGAGATGTCCGAAGAAGATGCAATGGCTATGGAGCGAAAGGTTCCTATTCTATATGCTTATAGAAAAAGCTTTGACAAGGTTCTAAATGAGGTGAAAAATAATCGGGTAAAAAATGGAACCGCGCAAGTGTGGCTACTTTATAATATGGGATTTATCGTAAAGACACCCTCAGCTTGTTTCGGTATTGATGTAGATCATCGATTGGCTTCTCAATTTGCGCCATATCTTGACTTTCTTTATATCACACACAACCACGGTGATCATGCAAATGTTAAGTTGATGGAGGCCATGACCAAGCTCGGTAAACCTGTTATTTCTAACTTTTATAAACCAGGCTCTGCCTATCATTCTTTGGTGCCAACGAGCTATCAAATTGGCAATATCACTATCCGTACAGATATGGACGATCACCTCGCTAACCCTAAGTTTCCAAAGTTTATATCTATGGCTCGAATTGACTGTGGAGCAGACGCTGGCTCATTCTCTTTGTTACATTGTGGAGATGCAGGGTTCACACCAGCAAATTTTACAAAAATCCAAGGCCCCGTAAATTTGTTAGTGATGCGCTGGGGTGAACCACGAGAGAATAATTTATTAGGAACGGGTGAAGGACAGGTGCAACCCGAATATGCGGTATTAACGCATTTAATCGAGCTTAGGCATAAGCCGTACCCTCATGGACAGGCGTCAATTACAAAAACAATGGAGCATTTGCCTGCTGTAAAATGTGATAAAACAATGATTCCTTTTTGGGGTGAACGGCTCACTTGGAAGGATGGAATGTTAAAATAATGGAATAACAAATTTGGACATATTTAGTTAACAAAAAAATAACGATATTAGGTAACCTTGCTAGGTTTGTTATAGCTACTTTTACGCTCATTGTGAAACAGTTCAACCAAAAATCTACCTTAGATAGCCAATATCTTGAAAAGTTGCAACTCGGAGACGAGCTGGGGCTTCGTTATTTTATGAGCCAATACGCTGAGCAATTATTTGTATTCGCAAATAGGATTACCAAGAACCGCGAAGTAGCTGAAGAAATTGTATCCGAATCTTTTTGCAAACTTTGGTTTAATCGAGCGAATGCATCCAGCGTTCAAGCTACGAAGTCCTTTCTATTTCTTATCACTCGAAATGCATGTTACGATCATGTTGGTTCTGCATTTTGCAAGACAGTGGACCTTGGTGAAGAGCTGTTGTGGGATAAAATTGAGAATAGGTCCGATGTACTAACAGATATCATTTATTCAGAACTCATTGAACAAATTATGTTAGAACTGGATAAGCTACCAAAAAATCAAGCAGAAGTATTCCGGATGACTTATTTTGAAGGAATGGATACCAATGAAATCTGTAGCACATTGGGCACAACAGCGAATAATATATACTTTGCTCGTTCGAAAGCAATGACAGCTTTAAAACTAGTCTTCAAAAAGAAAGATATCAGTCTGTACGGCATAATTACCCTAATAAGTACATTTTGGGGATAGGCGAAAATGTCTATCCTCGCTAGGGTGAATGCCCTCAAAAATAGCCTTTTAATCTTTTCTACTCGTTTCTTTTATACATTCTTTCATAGTATCATTTTATACCACAATTATTGCTGTTACAAACGCATAGTTTTTTAAAAAATAATCGAAAACGTTTGAGGTTTAATAAAGTAGCCGAAAACGCTATTTTTTCGAAAAAAATAAAGTCGTATTTTAAAGATCTACAGTATTCGTAAAAACATATTTTTTATATTCGGTTACGTAACCAATCGGTTGATTTGGCATAAGTAGTGGGAGAACTGCTCATCAAATCGACTTATAAACACTAATCTACCGAATAAAATATGAAACCCAATTATGTCATGTTGGCGTTGTTGTTATTCTCATTAATGGGATGTTCCGTAGCACATATTAATTCCAGCGATGATGCTGCTCGAAAAATCATAAATATCATAGACAGCAGCTTTCAAAACGCAATATTGCAGTATAAATTATTAAAATCTAAGCTCCCCAAAAATCGTTTCCCAAAATCATATGAAGCTGATGGAAAAGGATTAGTTACGAGTTCGGCGAGAGACTGGACAAGTGGTTTCTATCCTGGGTCGTTATTATATCTGTATGAAGCGTCTAGTGATCAAGAAATATTTGATGAAGCAAAAGTAAAATTGCAGTTATTGGACACGCAAAAATTCAACAAACGTACGCATGATTTAGGCTTCATGATGTACTGTAGCTTTGGAAATGCTTACAGACTAACGAAGGATGTAAAGTATAAAGAAGTGCTCCTGGAATCTGCAAAATCACTCGCTAGCCGCTACAGTCCAAAGGTAAAGAGTATTCAATCCTGGGATAGGATCAAATCATTTGTGACAGATGATTATTGGGATTTCCCTGTCATCATCGACAATATGATGAATTTGGAACTCCTCTTTTTCGCATCGACGGTTACTGGAGACAATAAATACAAAGATATCGCTATCAAGCATGCCGAAACGGCCATGAAAAACCACGTCCGACCCGACTACAGTGCTTATCATGTTGTTGTATATAATCCTGAAAATGGGGAAGTCCTTGACAAGCAGACTTATCAAGGATTTGCTCATAACTCCGCCTGGTCTCGCGGACAAGGGTGGGGAATCTATGGTTTCACGATGGTTTATCGAGAAAGTAAGGACAAGCGGTTTTTAAAAGTCGCTCAAGGAATGGCTGATTATTTTCTAAATCATGATAGACTTCCGGAAGACAAAATTCCATATTGGGATTTCAATGCTGGACAGGAGGGCTTTCCTTCGAGCTGGAAATATGATGCGTCAAAATATCCGGTCATCCCCCGCGACGCCTCAGCAGCAGCGGTAGTGGCTTCCGCTTTAATTGAGTTAGCACAATACGTAAAGAAGGACAAGTCCGTCGAATATCTCAGGGCTGCGGAAACTATAATCAAAGCACTCTCCACCCCAACCTACACGGCCTCGCTTGGAGAGAATGCTGGGTTCATTTTAAAACATAGCGTTGGTAATCTAACGAAGGACCGAGAAGTGGATGTGCCATTGTCTTATGCAGATTATTATTACTTAGAAGCTATCTCACGTTATAAGAAACTGAAGGTCGATAAATTAAACTAACAATAAGATGGAACATGTCCTAGGTATACTTATTCTACGCGGCCTAATTAATCATAACGGAACCGCTCAGGAATTCCTCGTTTTAGGATGACCTCCCCATGATGATTTCTGGAAGGCTCCTAATAAAGATAGGACACAAAGAGCAGCAATTAAGGGAGGGCAGGTATTTATCGATAAAGCTATAGCAAATTAAAAACTAAACTTCAACAATATGGAATACAAGCACGTTGTAAATAGAATAATGCTCATGATCGCACTGTTCATTCCTTCTTTTTTGTACTTACAGGCACAATCCGTTTCAGACTCGTCGACAATCATGATTCAACGTAACCTCAGGTACGCCGATGCACCCCTAGGAATCGGACAAGATACTTCGTCAGATCGATTGCTGGATCTTTACCTTCCGCATACAAAGCCCATGGAAAGCCTTCCAATTTTGGTTTTTATTCATGGCGGCGGTTTTTCCGGAGGAGACAAAGGTGCGAAAGGCAATGTGGCGCTGTGTAAAGAGATTGCAGCGAAAGGATACGCGGTCGTCTCTATAAATTACTACCTCCATTTAAAGCAAAATAAGATTCAAGGTGCATCTGCAGGGGCCAATATGAAGGACGGACTTCCCAAAGATGGGAAGTTCCATACCGGTTTGGAAACAGCCGTCAAAATGGCCTCTGCAGATACAGAATTGGCCCTGCAATGGATAAAGAATCATGCAGAAAATTATGCTTTGGATACGAATAGACTTGCCATATCAGGAGGTTCTGCTGGTGCAATGACTGCGCTTTATACGACCTATCGTTCAAAGCAGAAAATATTGCCGATACGCTGTGTCGTTAATTTTTGGGGTGGACTGGCAAGTACCGATGATATCCGAGCGAGCGCAGCTCCGCTGCTAACGTTTCACGGAGAACAGGATGATCTTATTAATGTCGCTTATGCTTATGCACTGCACAAAAAAATGAATGAACTGAATATCCAACAATCCGAAATACATATCCTCAAAAATATGGGACATGCCATTTACAACTATATAACCAAAAACGAAATCAATACCATAGATAAATTTTTAACCTCAAACATGCCCGCGTATGAATAATAACTTAAGAAACATGAAATAAAAAACGAACAAAAGCTAACACCTATTAAATCTAAACACATGATACAAAAACGAATAATGCGGCCTCCTCAAATGTCGCATAAACTGCAGCGAGTCTTACTCTATTGTATTGGGATTCTATGCTTGATTCCGATAAATGCGTACTGCCAAAACAACACAAATGTCGCCATAGAGGATGGGACTTGGTGTTGGTATGCAGACCCAAGGGCGGTTTATCATAAAGGGAAAAAAGAGAAGATATATTTCGGATATATCAACAGCAAAGGAGATGTGCGTATTTCTTCCCGTGAACTACCCAGCGCTAAAACAGAGACCTTCATCCTGCACGATAAGCTACAAGTAGATGATCATAATGTGCCGTCCATCTTATTTCTGCCAGATGGCAAGATTCTGACGTTCTACACCGAACATAATGGCAAATTCTTTCTCCGCAAAAGCAAGTATGCCGAAGATATAAGTGCCTGGGAAGAAGAACGTGAATTGAACTTTGGCCTCAACAATGAGCTTATTACCTATTCACATCCAGTAATGTTATCTCATGAGCACAATAGAATATATGTGTTCTTTAGAAGTCGAAATAAACGAGATCCAGCAAATCCGAAATACACCAATTGGAAGCAACACTATGTCTACAGTGATGATTTAGGAAAAACCTGGACCGATGCCAAACCTTTTTTGGATAGCAAAGGATCGTACGACAGAATCCCTTATCTCAAAGTTGTTTCCGATCATAAGTCCAAAATACATTTCCTATTTACCAACGGGCATCCTAAGTTGGATACTGCTTCTGTGTTCCACATGTACCTTGAGAAGGATAAATTCTATCAAACCGATGGAAGCTTTATTACAGCGATGGATGGTCGCCCGGTAGATATTTCAAAAGTGCATAAACTATATGACGCGAATCAGCATCAGGTCAAATCCTGGATCTGGGATATCGCTCTGGACAAGCAAGGGTTCCCCGTCGTCACCTATGCGCGCTATCCAACTATTAATGACCACATCTACCATTACGCCGCATGGGACGGAAAAGCTTGGAAAGATACTAAGCTGATAAACTCCGGAAAGCAGATTACTAGCCCGGAAAAGGATGGAAAAATTCTTGAAGAATATTATTCCGGAGGCGTAGTGCTTGATCACAATGATCCCTCCCGAGTTTTCCTCGCTCGACAGGTCGGCAAGCTGTTCGAAATTGAAGAATGGAGATTAAACAAAGGCAAATGGGAGACATCCGCATTAACCAGCAAATCCAAATCAAGTAATGTGCGACCTTATGTCGTGGATCAATATTCGGGAAACAAACCCTTTGTAATGTGGATGAACGGTAGATATGATCACTATACCAGATACCTCACCAATCTAATGATCAACAGATAAGGTTATGAAAAAGACAGGTGAATTTTTAAGAAAATATATCATTTTCCTAGCCATCCTATGCTCAGTTGCCAAGGCCCAAGCGCAATCGAAAGATCAAGCGCAATTAACCCCGTTCACAGGTCTGGATTATGTCCGCGTAACGCTAAGAGATGCTTTTATACAGTCGCCAAAGCATACGTTTAAGGTTACTATTAAAGGGATAAAAGATAAGCATACGCTTTGGGAAGGAAAGATAAGTCTTGATCAAGTCGATCCAAATAATAAACATGTAAGAATTTTTACAATTGACGGTCTAAAGCCCAAACTTTGGTCACCCACTGATCCCCATTTATACGAACTGACGCTCGAACAATTCGATAAGGACAAGCTCGTTGCTTCTGCCAGGGAACGGCTCGGATTCCGATTTTTTGAATCGAAAGAGGGGAATTTATTCCTAAACGGAAAGTTGATCTTTCTTCGAGGATTTGCGGTCAATCCACCAAATCGGGGTATCCCTTCGCATGTGGAACGAAGTCGGAGATTCGCAGAAGAATACGTCAGTTTTATGAAGCGTTTAAATGTTAATATCATCCGCATCCCGGATGATGAAACCTGGTATGACGTATGCGACGAATTAGGGATGATGGTATTCGGTGGCAACTATGCTGGTTCAGCAGCAAAAGGAGCCAACGTAGAGCATTTTCAGCAAGTAGGGGATGAAACAGATGGCGGATTTCCCGCAGACTATGACCGTGCTGTAGCCTGGTATAAGTATCAGAAATTGGGACCTATTGCACACCACCCTTCATTGATGATTTATGCGATGACCAACGAAACACCTTTTGTTGGAAAAAGAGCCATAGAATGGGAGAAGTTCTTAACTTATAGCTATGAAAAGTTACGCGAATGGGATGAAACCCGGGCATATATTGCCAATGCCGGTTATGGCTATGGGAAAGCCGGAGATATCTGTGATCTACATCGTTATTGGGGTTGGTATTACGCTTCCCCATTTACCTACATTCATACGCGCGATAATGAGAAAATCATTCCTTTTCCAAAAAAACAGCAGCCGATTACTTTTACAGAAACAATCGGAAACTATACTGGACCTGACGGTCGTTATAATCTAACGCCAGCGCATAAAAATCCAGGTTCCCAACTGAATTGGACAGGGCATGAACGTCAAGACTTGCAGGCCCAGCTGGCAAGCGAACATCAAATCTTTACGATCAAAAATGCTGTAGAAATATTTAGGCGCTTACGCAGTATTAATCCTGAACTGAGCGGAATTTTCCCATTCACAGTTTTATTTTATAATTGGGACAACATCAAGGAATTTGCTGATATGAATCCCAAGCCGGCCGCACAGCAAGTCATGCTTTCTTTTCAGCCGGTCTTATTGAGTTGGGAATGTTGGACAACACAAGTTTATGCAGGTTCAACCATCCAACCGATCGCCCATGTAGTCAATGATCAGAACAATGGCGAAGATTTAAAAAAGGTTACTCTAATTTATCATCTCGTCGATAAAATTGGTCGTAAGCTGGTGGGAGATACCCTACAGTTTTCAAATATTCCTTACTATAAGGCTGTAAAAAAGCAAGTAAGTCTAAGAATTCCGGATAATTTGAGTACGGGTGATTACACATTAGAAGGAAGCATCTATTCCGACGGTAAAGAGCGGAGTAAGAACAGTCAAAAACTTTTTATTGCAGATCAATTTTATACAAGATCTGGCGGAAGCGTTGGCAAGGTAATTTCACTTTATGATCCTTCTGGAAGTTCTGCTAAAGCATTTCAGAAATTGGGCGTTCTCTATAAGACTGTTTCCAATTTCAATAAATTAGAGCAAAACCAAGCGCTCGTGATCGGTGAGAATGCTGCAGATGAGATGGTAAAGACGAGCAGTGCACGAATAAAACGTTTTATACAGGAAGGGGGGAGAGTACTTAGCTTGCGACAAGATTCACTTCATCTCCCTTACCTGAACAGCATTTTGGAGAAACCCTATAGGAGTGCTATACCCGATATTGACGATCCTGCATACCCATCGCCAGTCCGTCCCTCTCATAATGGATACTACGTAAATGCCGAAAGGTCGGACCATCCGGTTACCAGAGATATTCAACGTAAAAATTTTCAAGTGTGGTCGGACTATACCAACTGGAATGAAGACAAGGCTGGATTTCCGGCAATTTATCCAGTAACCGACGGATTTATGCCGGTTCATAAAGAAGCATTGGAAAGCATCGCTATCCTATGCAACTACGGCCCGGGTTTGGAAGGAACAGTGCTCGCCGAGCAGTTTATCGGACAAGGAAGTGTACTCCTGGGCGGATTCGATTTAGTTCGGAGGACCGGATTAGACCCCGTGGCAGACCGATTACTATTAAACCTCCTCGCGTACAACAGTTCAGACCAAGAGCATGAACTACACCCACTGATCAGCAATACGATTATTTGGGGCGATTATGAAACCGAAAAAGGTATACTAACAGGAATTAACAGTGGTTTCATGATCAACTCGACACCTCGTATTCCCGAGGGAACCAAAAACCAAATTACGGTGACAGAAAAAGGCGATCAATTTGCTCCCGGCGTCCGTGTTGCATTTGCTACGAGACCCGGTGTGCAGTATGTTGCCAATGGAAGACGCCCTTTCGGACCCTATTATTTGAGAGGTTTCGGCGCGATGCCGGAAATTCTGAATAAGGAATCGTCTGAGGGAATTGGTTTCTTCTGGTGCAGAGTACTTCCGGGGGTCAATCTGTCGGTCAGCAAAGTTTGGAATCCGAGTGATAAGCCGCTTATCATCCATAAGCAAGTTAATGCTGCAACCGTACAACTTGAAATTCCTCCCCACAGTACCAAAGAGGTCAACTGTCCAATCAATGCACAGTCGCTAAAAGTGAGTTTTCGTGGAGATCGCAGATTAGTGGTGCTGGAAACGGCATTTATTCATACGGAGATAAGACCATAACGCTTATCGCAGCAAGAATCAAAAAACTGTGAATGCTCTTCGAAATCGAAATACAGGGAGCACAAAAATAACCGAGGTCGCCAACCAACCTATACCTAGGGAGGGTTCGCGGAATATGATCTAACTAGTTTAATAACAATTATTGCCAATTAATAAACCCTATAATTATGACAAAGGCAGGTAAAATCAAACATCAAAGAACAAGGTGGCACTGTGTGTTTTTCTTGTTCATCAATCTCTTTTTTGTCTTGAACAGCTATGCTCAGAACAAAACCATCCAAGGAACCGTTATCGACCTTAAGAGCAGAGAGCCGATATCAGGGGTCTCGGTAACCATCAAGGGTACAACGAAATCGACGAATACGAATAATAGAGGCATGTTCTCCTTGTCGAATGTCCCGCAGAACGCCATTTTAGTATTCACGTTTGTTGGAAGAGAAAGACAGGAGATTCCTGTCCAAGGGAAGACAGATCTGCAAGTTGAGCTGCAAGAGCTGGCAAGCACACTAAATGAAGTTGTCGTTATCGGATATGGAACTCAAGAGAAAAGGGACGTAACGGGTGCAATCACTTCCATATCAGCCGAAGACATGGAGACCAATCCCGGTGCAAATATTAACTCTGCACTTCAGGGTAAAATTCCAGGGATGCAGATCGTCACAACTTCCGGCGAGCCCGGCGCAGGATCGAATATTAAAATCCGCGGAGCATCCTCCATCAATGGGGCAAGCGACCCCCTATATATCATCGATGGAGTTCCGGTAGAATCAGGAAATATAAGTTCGATCGACGATGATGCGACGTTCAGCCCACTGGCGAATCTAAACCCAAATGATATTGAGTCTATTGAGGTACTGAAGGATGCTGCATCGGGTGCAATATATGGATCGAGGGCAGCGAATGGTGTCGTGATTATCACAACGAAAGGCGGAAATAAATTCGGACAAATGCGACCGAAAATAACGCTGGGGCATACCTCTAGCTTTGTCGCCAATTCTCGAAAACTCGATGTTATGAACGGAGAACAATTTCGAACAGCATATGCAGAATCGCGTGCTAACAATGGACAGCCGGCAACACAACCCTGGGTTTTAAACCCATACCACCCTTACTACAATCAGACAACAGATTGGCAGGACGTTATATTTAGAACTGCCTACCAAACCCGTAACGACCTAAGTTTACAAGGAAGTTCCGATAACTTCACATACGGCATATCGCTGGGTTATAGAAATTTACAGCCGGTTGTCGTTGCAACCGGATACGAACAGCTCAACGGGAGAGCGAATTTCTCGTATAAATTGTCGAAAAAGATTACTGGAGGAACGAATATATCCTATACTGACGTTGATTATCAGCGTATTCTATCCACAGGAAGTAACAACTATAGTGCTTTGCGGGCGGCAGTATTGACAAATCCCGTCTTTGCACCCTACGATCCCTTAACTGGCGAAATGACCAGTTGGCTCGGACAACGGGAAATGAGAAACCCCTTGGCGATGGCTGAAAAAATTCCAATCAGCTTTGCGCAAAGAACATTAACGCTCAATCAATTCGTGTCTGCAGAATTAATGAAGGGGCTCATCGCGCGCGCGAGCCTGTATACCAATATCTCGAGGGTGAAGCAATCCAGCTTTCAGGGCGAGGAATTCGACTCAGCATCTCCACGACGATCCTATGGTAAGTTCAGCCAAACTGAGGGCAACAAGTTCGTCAATGAAAATACATTGTCGTATAACAAGAATTTAAAAAAACATAAGATCGGCGCTGTGTTGGGGATGTCGATCGAACGTGATTTCTCAGAGTCGATTCGTTTGAACGGCGAAGGTTACATCGACCCGAAGATTAATCCTATCCAAAGTGCATCAAAGTTTACCACCGTATCTCGCACCGAAGGGGAGCGAATTATGTTGTCTTTCTTTGGTCGTGCGAATTATAGCTACGCGGGTCGATACCTGGCGTCTTTCACTCTTCGAAGTGATGGATCCTCGCGATTTGGTAAAGATAATCGATTCGGATACTTTCCTTCTGCATCAATCGGATGGCGTTTTTCCGATGAGAAATTCTTCGACTTTGCCAAACCTGTACTTAACGACGCCAAAATTAGAGCCAGTGTCGGTGTTACAGGAAACCAAAGCATTTCCAATTATGCATGGCAAGGGGGCTACTCCGCCGCAGCAAGTAGATATGATGGCAATGTCATCATCAATCATAATGATCTCAGCAACGCCAATCTCGGCTGGGAAACCACAACGCAATGGAACGCTGGCTTGGACTTGAGTTTCTTCAAAGGCAGGCTGTCCTTCGTCGGAGACGTCTATCTCAAGGAAAGCAAGGATTTGCTTTTCGACTTTCCGATTAATTACTATACAGGCTTCTCCTCCGTAGCAACCAATTTCGGAAGCATCGAAAATAAAGGTGTCGAATTGCTAGTGGAGTCCATCAATCTAAATAAAAAAGTACGCTGGGAAACCAGCCTGAACTTTTCATTCAACAAAAATAAGATTACCGAATTGCCGCGTGCTGAAGATGTGATCATCGGAGGCTTTTCGCTGGGACGCGTTGGTGAGCCAATCGGTATTTTCTATGCACATCAAGCCTTAGGAGTTTATGCGACTGATGAAAGCAATGTATACAGGGCGCCCGATGGCACAGAACGTAAATACCTCAAAGGAGCCGCCACGGGAGAACCATTCAAAGGTGGCGATATGATCTGGCTTGACGTAGACGGCAATGGTATAATTGACGATGCCGATCGCCTGATTATCGGAGATCCAAATCCAAAGTTTATTGGGGGGTTCACCAACAGACTCGCCTACAAAGGCATCTCCTTGAACTTTTCGCTTTATTGGTCCTACGGCAATAAGGTGATGAATGAATTGAGACGAATGCGAAATCGGATGTTCTATACCGGAAATTTAGGTCAAGATGCATTAAGCCGCTGGAGAGAACAAGGTGATGTGACGAATTTCCCGATGGTCCGCTATGGTGATTCGATGGAAAATTTCAGACCCTCAACCTTCAATTTGGAAGATGGTTCATTCATTCGATTGAAGGAAGTGGTATTAGGCTATACATTGCCTACGAAATTATTCCAGGGCTCATTTGTCCGTTCTGTGAGCGCCTATGTATCGGGTACAAATTTGCTGACTTGGAGTAAGTATACAGGATTTGACCCTGAAGTAAATACCTCGACCAACCCATTGGTGCAGGGGGTAGACAATGGGGCGTTCCCAAAGAGCCGCTCTTATAATTTTGGAATCAATGTGCAGTTCTAACTTTAAATGTTAAGAAGATGAAAAGAATTATTTTATACATCGTATTAAGCGTCCATATACTGACTTCCTCTTGCAGTATGTTGGACCTGGAACCGACCACTTCTTGGACCGGTGAAAATTTCCCGAAAGAGGAAGCCCACCTAAACGCATTATTGAATGCAGGATACGAAAGGCTGCAGGCTGCATTGCAACTCAACTTCCTGTTCTATGGAGAGATGCGCGCAGACGTCTTTTACAACAATGCATTCAATGTCAATGTCGACAAAGTCATTAGCAACCGACTTGAATATAGTATGAATATTGCCAATTGGTCCAATTTCTACCTCATTGTTAAACAAGCAAATGTCTTGCTGAAATTTACCCCCGAATTATTAGCTGATCAAAAAATTACACAAGATGTCGCTGATAATCTCATGGGGCAAGCTTATGCCTTACGTGCCTACGCATATTTTTATATGGTGCGCATCTGGGGCGACGTGCCTTTGGTAATTGAACCCTACTTGACCAATGAGGATCTCGATGAAAAACGTCGCGAACCTGTAGCGAATGTTTTTAAACAGATTCATGCCGATCTGGAGGAAGCTAGCCGATTGATCCCGAGTTCTTCAACGGTACGAACCAAAATGACAAAAACCGCGGTATTAGCAATCGATGCGCATGCTTATGCATGGGAGCATAATTATCAGAAGGTGATCGAACGCACTGAGCAAATTGTCAACAATGGAAGTTATAGTCTTGCGGCTTTGTATAGTCCGGCGATCAGTGTCAATGATAAAGATTTTAAAGCAAGAGTGCAGGCGACAGAATACGCTGAAATATTTAACAAAGGCCAATCCAAAGAGTCAATCTTTGAGCTCGCCTTTAGCATAGGTGATGGTGATGACAACCAATATTTATCCAGTTATCTTTCCAGTAATTTCCCGTACTTACGCCCCAATCCTAAATATGCAGATAGCTTTGACGACGCGGATTGGCGCGCAGTGATTATACATGAAAGAGCATCTTCCGGATTATACAAAACAACCAAGTTTACTATTGGATTTAGTTATACCGTCGACACCCGAAATATTGTGTTGATGCGACTGGCCGATATCTATCTGTTGCGCGCAGAAGCCTTCGCAAATTTAGGCGATTCGGATGATGATAGGAAAAAGGCAATGGCGCTGGTCAATAAAATACGAGCACGCGCAGGTGGTCCCGATTTCGAAATACCTGAAGCAGATTATTTGAACCGAGAACTATATCCAACAGATTACTTTAAAAAACTCATTCTCGAGGAACGGAAGTTTGAATTATCCTATGAAGGACACCGATGGTTCGATCTTGTACGCTGTGGAAAAGCCATAGAGGTGCTGAAGGAAAATGTAGGTATTGACCTCAACCCTTTAGCAATCCTTTGGCCTGTACATATTGAAGAGATTCGAAGAGGTAACGGAATTGAGCAAAATGAATATTATAAATAACGCTTAAAAAGTGATAATCATGAAAATATTTAAGCCAATAATTTTAATATTGATCATAGGGCTGACTTTAGGTTGTAAGGACTTGATAAGAGACTATGAGTTGGATACCAACCCCGATCAATTGAGCAACATTAAGCTGTTGGATTATATCGAACAGGGAAAAGACAGCACCTTAACCTTATATGCGGAGGCCATCCGATACGCCGGTTTAACAGATGAGATTGCTGCGGGAAGCCGAACCCGCGTCGTGCCAACAAATAATGCTATTAGGGCGGTCTTGAGTAAAGCTGGAGTAGCTAAGATAAGCGACCTTTCCGTCAATGTCGTCCGCGATTTATTTAGCTACCTTTATATGGATGGAGCTTTCCGTTCCATCGACTTAACCATCGATCAAACCATTGAAGGGGCGACAGGGTCGGGTAATATCTTATACCTTTCTCGCGTAGCGACGAGTGCAGACAAGTATCGTATGCTAGTGAACAATTCAACACTCTTAGCCACCGAGCCAATTGAAGTGATTCGGCAGGATTACTTGTTCATGGATGGTGTGGCACATGTCGTAGATCTGTTTCCTATTTCACAGAAAAAAGTAAAACCAACAGACTCGATTCCTGATAATGTAGACTATAGCTTAGCTAAGAAAGATACCATTTGGGTAAAGGAAGATTCGCATACTTATTTTGCCAATAAAACAGCAAACTATGACGCTTCCATCAACCAGCTGGTTTCCAGGACTGGGCAATTGCGTCAGACCTTATTTAAGTTTGATCTGCCTCCCATTGCTTATCTGGATGAGCTTACGTCAGCGAAATTGAATTTCTTTGTGAATCTAATCAATGGATCAAATTTTATCCCTAATTGTGGCATTTTTGCAGTCAATAATGAGTGGCAGGCGAAAACCGTAAATTGGAATAACATGCCGGCCTTTGGAGCACAAGTTAGCAATGGAAACTTAGTCTTAGATTGGAACGGAATAGATATAACAGGATTTATACAGAAAGTCTACAGTGCGAAGGAAAAACAGCTTTCTTTAGGGCTGCAATTGCTCAACGGATCAAATGTGACATCCTCATCCGTTCAAATTAGAAATATAGAGGCTAATAAGGGTGGTTTTAAGGCCTTCATTAGTTTGATGGGCGGTATGCCGACTGCGTTGAAATTGGTTGGAATAAAGCCTTTGCAACTTGCTGGAAAAACCGCTGCGCCTTTGACGAAAGAACATATCTCATTTGCGGCGGATGGAGGACAATATCAGTATTCAGACAATAATATTATCTATTCGTTGCATGTGCTTCCTGCAAATGGAACCTTGACAAAATATGGTTTACCGATGCAGCTGTATACTCGGTTTACCCAACAGGAGCTTGCCAGTGGAGCAATTAAGTATGTGCGGAATCAGGAAGGCAACGATCAGATACAGTTAAAGGTATTCGATTATATCGGTGGAGTATATCCCGAAATAGCAAGCATCCCGGTGATGTAATGTAAAAAGTAGGAGGTTTTTGTACAGAAATATTGGAAGAGACCCTCAGTTTCGGAAAGCTCTAGCATTTGCTAGGGCTTTTTTGCTAATGAAAATTCCTCCCCTTATGAAAAGCCTCTTCGCTATGCTGATCTTCTGTTAAATCCTTCAGCAGACCCGTAACATCAAAGCAACGTTGAGCAATCACATGAATCACATCACCTTCTTTCTGTACCTTTCCATACACCATAAAAAGCTTTGCTCGCAACACCTCTCGTCTATATTTTTCAAAGACAGTACCCCAAATAACCAAGTTGGCAAATCCGGTTTCATCCTCAATCGTCACAAAGAGTACCCCTTTTGCTGTGCCGGGCCGCTGTCGTACCGTAATCAGGCCACAGACCCTGACAGGCATATCATTCTTTACCTCAGACAGCTTAGCCGTTGGGACTACATGCAGCAAATCCAACTTCCTACGTAAAAAACTAACAGGATGTGCCTTGATGGATAAGGACGTAGAAGCGTAGTCCTGCACGACATGTTCGCTCGGGCTCATCAAAGGCAATTCAATTTGTCCTTCCTGTGTGCTTTCCGAGGCCTGTCCCTCGAATAGCGCAATAGGGGTATCGGCAAGTGCCGAGATCTCCCATAAGGCTTGCCGACGATCCAGACCTAAGGAGCCAAAAGCATCCGCATCCGCCAGCCGTTCCAATACTGCTGCTGTAAGCCCCGCGTCAATTAAACTGTTGATCGACTGATAAGGCTTTATCCGGCCGGCAAGCAAGCGCTCCGCATCCTCTGCTTGTAAACCCTTAACCTGGCGCAATCCCAATCGGATTGCATGCCATTTACTCCCAGTTTCGCCTTCCAAGGTATTGTCCCAGGAGGACAGGTTAACATCAATGGGAAGAATCTGGATGCCATGCTTCTGCGCATCAATAATAATCTGTGCGGGCTGATAAAATCCCATAGGCTGGCTGTTCAGTAGAGACGCTGCGAAAATATCCGGATAATGGCATTTGATCCAGGAGGATACATACACCAACAAAGCAAAGGAGGCAGCATGGCTTTCCGGAAAACCATAACTTCCGAAACCCTCCAGCTGTCGGAATACCCGTTCAGCAAACTCCTGCGTATATCCACGGCTGACCATGCCATCAATCATCTTCGTGTGGAAAGCAGATACTTTGCCCTTCGCTTTAAAGGTTGCCATACTGCGACGGAGCTCATCCGCTTCCGCTGGCGTAAATCCCGCTGCGACAATAGCGATCTCCATCGCCTGTTCCTGAAATAGAGGAACGCCCTTTGTCCTTTCTAATACGCCCCGCAGCTCCTCCTTCGGATATTCCTCCGGCTCCTCACCATTTCTACGACGCAGGTAGGGATGAACCATATCCCCCTGTATAGGTCCCGGACGAACAATAGCAACCTCAATAACTAAGTCATAGAACCGTCGCGGCCGCAATCGAGGAAGCATAGACATCTGCGCACGGCTCTCAATCTGAAAGACTCCCAAGGTATCGGCTTTACAGATCATATCATATACTTTGGGGTCGTCCTGCTCGATATTGGCGAGCGTAAAATCCTCCCCATAATGTTGCTTCGCTAAATCAAATGCCTTGCGTACGCAGGTCAGCATACCCAGAGCAAGCACATCCACCTTTAGGAATCCCAAGGCCTCCAGATCGTCCTTGTTCCATTCCAAATTGGTCCGCCCTTCCATCCGCGCATTGATCAACGGGCAAAGCTCATGCAGATTCCCCTGCGTAATCACAAAACCGCCCGTATGTTGCCCCAATTGTCGAGGGAAACCCATATACTGATAAGCAAGTGCCAAGACCTTTTGCAGATTCGGATCCTCCGGATTAAATCCCTGTTCAATTAAGCGTTCCTGATCCACATGGTTATCCCAATAGCTGCTGATGACCCCCGACAAGCGGCCTACGGCATCCAATGATAAGCCCATCGCTTTTGCAACATCCCGTAATGCGCCCTTCGAACGAACTTGGGTAACCGTCGCGACGATAGCCGCACGATTGCGCCCATACTTCTCGTAAATATATTGTATGACCTCCTCGCGGCGCTCATGCTCAAAATCAACATCAATATCGGGTGGCTCATCCCGCGCATCCGACATAAAACGGGCAAACAGCAGTTTGATCTTCGAGGGGTCAACCGAGGTAATGCCTAAGCAAAAACAAACCGTCGAGTTTGCCGCCGAACCGCGACCCTGACAAAGAATCCCTCGCTCACGCGCAAAACGAACATAGTCATGCACCGTTAGAAAATAAGAAGCATAATTCTTGCGCTCAATAAATTCCAGCTCCATATGTATGGTGTCGAGGATATGCTTTGGGATATCCTCTCCAAATTTAGCCCTTGCGCCCTCCCAGGTTAAACGAACGAGCTCTTCCTGAGGCGTCCGTCCGTCAGGGGCCAACTCCGCCGGATAGACGTATTCCAGGCTGTCTAGCGAAAAGCGACAAGCCTCAGCAATTTCCTCCGTATGGGCAATAGCCTCCGGATACTGCCGAAATAAACGTTCCATCTCTTCAGCAGGCTTTAAATAACGCTCCGCATTCGCATGCAGCTTAAAACCGGCATTGTGAATTGTGCATTTCTCCCGTATGCAGGTCAAGACATCCTGTAGCTCCCGTCGCTCAGGACTATGATAATAGACATCGCCCAAGGCAACCAGTTTGATTTTCAGTTCTTTCGCCAATTGATGCAGGCGGAAAATCATCTTAGCATCATCTCCTCGATACAGTTTATTGATGCCGAGATAAAGATCTGAGCCTAAATTATCCCGATAATCGCGAATATCCTGCATGTAGGTCAGGTCCAAACAGAAAGCTGCATCCAGCTTCTCCGGCGGTAATACCACAAACTTGAGCCCTTCGGCATGTTCATACACATCTTTTCTATACAGATGACATTGTCCTTTCTCGGCGCGCAGGTTCCCCACGCTCAATAAGGTCGATAGCCGCCCATAAGACGCTCGATCGGTAGGGTAAGCGAGCAGACTAGGACCATCCAATAAATCTAAACGACAGGAGGGAATCAGACGGATGCCATGTTTCTTGGCTGCAACATGTGCACGAACAATGCCCGCAAAAGTATTACGATCATTGATTGCAAGAGCTTGATAGCCCAAAAGCGCAGCCTGCTCCATCAGTTCATCCGGATGGGAGGCGCCGCGCAGAAAGCTGAAATTGCTGGTCACTTGTAATTCTATATAACCCATCGCTATGCAAAAAATCCATGTATAAACCACTCATCCGACTCCTTATTCCCATAATGCCCCGAACGGTACAGCCAATATCGCTGCCCCTGATCATCTTCTACCGCATAGTAATCCCGGTGCTCCCCCGGGTCGATCCACCATTCTCTTTCAATGCGTTCTGGTCCATCTGCCTTTCGAACGGGATGGCGGACACCTTTGTACTGAAAAACCATAGGCGGATAATCGGGGAT
The DNA here is from genome assembly GCF_030503615.1 of Sphingobacterium sp. BN32. NCBI lineage: Bacteria > Pseudomonadati > Bacteroidota > Sphingobacteriia > Sphingobacteriales > Sphingobacteriaceae > Sphingobacterium > Sphingobacterium sp. BN32. Next base: position 2,824,854 of record NZ_CP129963.1, on the reverse strand, counting down.
AGGAGCTGTAACATGGATGCGCTCAGGGCGGGCCAACAGCCGAGTCGGACGTGGCCGATCCAAAGGCCAGTCGAAGCCCGCCTTTTCTGTGATGGAAGAAACTTGACGCATGGAGCGCTCCGGCCAATAATGCTGATCAGGGAAGTAGCGAAAGATCTCGCAAGCAGCATCCCGATTCTTCAAGCGATCCAGCAACTCCGTCAAATTGCTATCCTCCAGCCCCGTGCGGGTATCCCATAAAATCTCCTGATTCGCCTCTGCATCTTCTACCTTATGGGCTTGTAAAATAAAGAGCTCAATTCCTAAGGCAGGCTCAATCTGCGAGATCTTCAACGCAAATAATTTGAAAAGATGCGGTATATGGGCGGTCGAACGGCTGGTGCCGATGCTGATCTGCTCCACTTTGCCATCCAGACGATGCCCGATCAAGCTGGCTTCCCGAATGCCCTTCCCTTCGTTGGCCAAGCGCCCACAAAGAGCCTCCAGCAGTTTCTCGATAGCAATCTCAATTCCCTTGTCGGTATTGATAGGTTCTAAGCAGGGAAGCCGCTCCTCATAGGGCGCAACAGGTTTTAGGGGAAGGATAAATTCGTCCTCAGAACCTATGGCTTGCGCTAATCGTAAAACCGTATGATCGCCGAAGCGCCGCCGAAGCACCGAACGAGGCATCCCCGCAAAGCTTTTGATTTTTTTTAAACCCAAACGATACATGCGTTCTACGATGGGCACCTCCAGGCGTAGCGCCATAGGAGGGAGGTTCAATAGCGCCTCCAGTTGGGTATTGCTGTCAACAATACAGTTGCTCTTCCCATAGCGGGTTACGGCCCAGGCCGCTCCTATGCTGTCGGCGATAGCCATGCGCGCCTGATAACCATATTGTGCAAAGCGCGAAATAATATGTTGCAGGTATTTTTCTTCGCCGCCCCAAAGGTGCGCACAGCCGCTGATATCTAGGATAAGTCCATCAGGCTCATCTAAGGCAACAATAGGGGTGAAGCGAATGCACCAAAGACCGATAGCTTTCAGTAATTTCTCCTGAAGACCGATACGCTCATCCAGCACCTCCAACGAAGGGAGAAAGGCTTTCGCATCAGCCACGACCATCCCTTGTACCACGGCATGCTTCTCTGCGGCAGCATTAGCCGCACTGATCAACATACGCCCATGCACCGGATGGGCAAACACAAAAGGAGTATCTCGCAAAGCGGGGCGACGCTTGCTTTGCCAATCTGTCGTCAGATAGGGGAACCAGATGGAAGCATACCTTTTTTTCATGATACATTAACCTGTCTGCTGAGTTTTGCCGGATAAAATAGATGTATTCGATTTTTGAAAAACAGGACGTAGACCTAGGTGGGAAAATTCCATTTCCCAACGCCCGGGATTACCATTTCGAACCTTCAGCAATTCTACATCCCAACGCGGAAAACCGATGCCCGGCAAACCCTCCTCGGCAGCGCTCGCCAAAGGCTTAATCTGCCAACGGGCTGTGCAAGCAGTCGCCGCCAAACTGCGCGGATTATGACGTAAAATAAAACCCACACCTTGCGTTTTTTCTGCAGCAAGCTGTAATCTACGGGTCTGTGTATAATCCAGTTGATGAACCTCCGCAATAACCCCCGCAATGCCCGGGCATTTTAATGCCTCCTCCATCGCCCAAAGCACATCTTTCTCCTTCTGCATGCAGATAAAAACAACACGCTCAGGTTCAACACCAAAGCTTTTTATCGAAATAGGAAATAAAGATTTAAAGCTGCTGATCCACAGACAGACACCTTTGCTCTTCATCAGCTTCCCCAGCAAAACACTCATGAAACCACAAGAACTAGCCCCCTCTTCGCGACCGCTACTAATAAATTCATGAATGCTGCCCTTAGGAAAAAGGCCATTGGGAAAAGCCTCCTCAATAGGTCCTAAACCAAGACGCTCCTCTTGGCTATCCCGAGGTTTTACCCCCTGCCAAAGCAACATATCGTTCTTTAACTGACTGATTAACGCTTCTCTGTTTTTTAACATCATACCTCCTTATTCAAGGCTTTCAAAACAAAATTAATACTAAAATATTTAGCAAACAAGCAATGTTTAAAACTAAATTTATTAGTAAAAATAAGACGGATAAGAAGAGTAGTAATTATCCATACATCGAAATATTCTGTGAAATATGCATTGGATTGTATAGTTGGAAAGTATTGTAGAACTGTATGCGAGAAATATATTGTAGAACTCTAATGTGGACTGTATTATTGAAGTCCTTTCGCTAAAGGGTTCCAGATAGCAAGTCTTTCCGCAGGAGAATAGTATATCTTTCCACATCAGAACAGCACGTCTTCTCACAATAAAATAGGCTACCTTTCGACGATTGATCAATGTATCTTCGCACAAAATAGGCAGTCTTCCAACAGTAGAAAGAAACATTTTACCACAAAGCAATAGACAGTCAGCCTACGAAAAATAAAATGCCATCCAAAACCTATAACATTCTCGAAACTAAGCTCTTAATTCGCTGTAATAAATTAAATAAAGAGTGTAAACTATTGCTAATATTATAATTGTTTGTATTATTTTCTATACAAAACAGAAACTATATTAATTATGAGGATATAATCGCGCCTTTATTAATATATTCGCAAAGACTTTATTGAAAAGATAAATAAAAACAATAAACCAAATTAAAAACAAATGAAAGCCCAATTTAAATTATCCATTATTGCCTTGTTGCTCGCTTTAAACGTGCAGGCTCAACAAAAGAAAGTCGATCATACTTTCCATGACAATCAAGCATACTTCGACTTAATGGAAAAAGAAGCAGCCGCAAACATTGGCAATGGCAAATTCTTGACACCGCAAGACGCCGTTGCACAATTGAAAGCCAATGCGAATAAAAGAGTAAAAGTACAATCCGTAAAACCAGCAACAAAGGAACTGAGTGCCGAAGCGATCGCTGAGCGCGCTTTAGAATCAACCGTGGTCGTAAGTGAAGCATACTTATGTGGTAAATGTGATAAAACACATGTGAATGCTGCTTCAGGCTATGTAATCGATGAAGACGGTTTAATCGTAACGAATCATCACGTGGTAGAAGCGTATGCAGATACGGCAGGGAACAAATTGTTGCTACAGATTATGACCGCGAACGGGAAAGTCTACCCTGTGATGGAGGTGCTGACCAATTCAAAAGAAAATGACTTAGCCATCCTACGTGTGGATACAAAAGGAGATAAATTGAAACCATTTGGATTAGGAAATACCGCAAAATTAGGCGCTGATGTGTTTGTATTAAGCAATCCAAACAATATGTTGTTCTACTTCTCAAAAGGTATCGTTGCTAGAAACTACATGAAGAGCGATCGTTCAGGCAATAGCACAAAATACCCCGAAATGGAAATCACAGCAGACTATGCCGCCGGATCCAGTGGTGCACCTGTCGTTGATAATAAAGGAAACCTGATCGGAACTGTATCAACAACATCTTCCATCTATTACAACCCACACCAACAAAGAGATTTACAGATGGTCGTAAAAGGCACAAAACCAGTGATTACTTTGAAAGAATTAATCAACTAAATTCAAAAAAAATTCATCATAAAGGAGGTCCTCGAGACCTCTTTTTTTTGCGCAAGCGTTAGATTTTAGATGTCAGATTTTAGAAATTAGATTTGGTGCTGTCTTAAACCCTTCCTTTCCTGGTTCAGGAATAGTTTTTAGTACTTAGTATTTAATAGTTAGACCTATGGCGAAATATCCTTTCCATCTTTATATCTCTCTTTTCAAGGATACACATTGCCTAAAATCTAATTGTCTAACATCTAATCCCGACATAGGTCTAACTACTAACTACTAAATACTAACTACTAAACACTAACTACAACATAAACCCAATTCAAACCCCTTTCATACCCAATGTATAACCGTATCAGACCCGCTCTGAAAGGGCTATTCATTGGGAGTGAAAGGGCTGATGATAAAAGCAGACTTCAAGCGGCATAGTGTTTGATTATTTTTTCTCATCACACACACATAAATCACACACTATGAAAAAATTAATCTATGCTTTTTTTTTGCTGTCTATTACCCTAGTTTCCTGTAGCAAGGAAGATTCGAATGAAATTGAAATCGTCAATTTGGTTGATACCAAATGGGAAGGGAAGGGGACATTCGGGGGGCTTCCAGAACCGGTTAAAATTACCCTTGCATTTGAGGCTGGTGGAAAAATCCAAGGATATTATCAGCCCAACAACTGGACCGGAACCTATACGTTTGATACGAAAACCAATAAGGGGGTAATCGTTGAGGATGGAGACTTTAAAATGCCGTTTGAAGTCAGTGGCTCTACTCTAAAATTTGAGATTGAACCAAAGAACTGGGTCACCTTAAAAAAACTATAAAAAAGTTTTCCAGTTTCCAATGAGAGAGTATTAGGCCCAAGTTACTTGATGGGCATTGGGAGCAGGCACGTTCCGAAAAAATAGGACATCTTAGGATTGATCATTCGAAGGATAGCTTTTTTGTAAATCCGCGATTCGTCAGAAGCTCGAAACTTTAACAAAAAATCGTATCTTAAGTTCAATCAAAAAATCAATCCTAAAATGATCCTGAACAATGTACTCTTAACTTGTTTCACCTCTCTATTTCTTTATCCTGCAAGCAATACGCCTGCTAGTTTAACGTTGAGAAATCCAGAAGTCGTTTGCAATGAACTGTTAGGTGATTCGCTCGAAAAAGATAAGCGAGCAATTGCAGAAATGCTGAAAAGCAAAACCCCTATTACCTGGCTATTTACGGGAAATAGTATCACTCAAGGGGCAAAACATACGCATGGTATGCGTACCTACTCCGAAATATTTTTTGAACGCGTGCGGTATGAGATGGGGCGATCGCGCGATTTGATCATTAATACTGCTGTGAGCGGAAATACAACCAAAAATATTCTAGACGATTTTGATTGGCGAGTCGCGCATAGTAAGCCACAGGTCGTTTTTCTAATGATCGGCACGAACGACGCGGCGAAAGACAAGGCCATTTCTGTAGAGCAGTATGGAGAAAATCTAGGGAATTTGATTCGAAAAATACGTGCAATTGCTGCTATTCCGGTATTGCTCAGTCCAACAGCGATTCTTGAATCGCATGCGCCAGAGCGCGCCAATTTAAAAGATTACGTTGCTGAAATGAAGGCCCTTGTTGCTAAGGAGCAGGTTATTTTCGTCGATCAATGGGAAATTTGGAATGGCGAATTAAAAAGAAAGTATAGCCATCAATGGTCAAAGAAACTATTGAACGATCCACTGCATCCAAATGGGCAAGGCCATAAAGAGATGGCGATTTCCTTATTTAAAGCACTATCGATATTTGATCCCAAACAACCGACCTGCGGTGGAGCCTATTATGAAGGTTATCATTAACCTAAAACGCAGCTCCCCCGGAGGGGGAGCGTTGTAAAGCAATAGTCAATTTTCCATAGGTAAATGGAAAGCTAACTTGAAAAAACAATTATAAATTGAAACCTATATAGAAAAAGCTTTTCTAACTTTTCTGTATCGTTTAATTGTTTCTTACGCAGCGTACAGGAAGCCTGTAGCTTGTTGAAAGATGCGTCACCCAGGCTTTTCGGCATGAAGCTTCGATCTCTAAGATGTAGGCTGCGCAACTGGATTTTTGAGTGCTCGACCAAATTTTTCCATAACCCGTACATGTTGCGTTGCAGTAATATCCGGACATGATTCCATGCTCCATCAAGTACATATAACGATTTGTTGTACGTTCGTCGGGGTAAGCGACGAAATTAGAACCGCTCGACAAATAAGTACCTGCCATTTTGCTGATTTCAGCATATGTAGGTAGTCGCCAGTTGCCTTCCGGATAAACCTTTGCGCAAGGATCGCCGCTTCCTGTTCGTCCTCTAGGTGTTGTTGACTTCCAGTTCCAATAGAAATCGCAGTCATAATAGCCAAGATACTTTTGCTCAGAACGGAAGCGGTAGCTGCCGTCAGAATGAATATACAGGTATCCTGGAGACCATTTTATGCCGCGCACAAGATAATAACCGCCTGTAACCATCAGTCTTGCTCTCAACGTCTTAAAGGAGGCAGGATTTACAAATTCAAAATTTACGAGCTGTGGGACGCCTGCGTTGGTTAATCCTGAACGTATTTCTCCCGTCTCATCGAGCTTCACCTGAATCTCGGAAAAGATAACGCCCATGTTTGTCAATCTTTCAGGTTCGATCGTATAGTATGATGTGTATTTTGTTTTTCCGTCTACATCGGTATGAAACGTCAGGTCACTGATATTGCTGCTTTGTACATCTTCGAATTTCCCCGTTTTTAAGTTTAATGTAGCGTTTTTGATGTAGTCTGTCTTGTCAAATTTAGCCTTCACCGATACGACAGTTCCATACATTTGTGTGGAATTTAATTCTACAACAACCTGTGCCTGTAAGTACTTAAATTGAATGTCAATCGACGCTTGGCCTCCCTCTACTTCGATCTCACCACTAGCATACAAAAGCGGTCTGTCGATCAGTGATTCTATTTTTGGATTATCCAAGTCGCTGGGTACTTCTAACTCACTGTCGTCGTTGTAGGTATAAGCTATCCAATTAAAAGTGTTATGGCTAGGTAGTTCCACTTTAGCCATCTCATCAGCATTCATCATCATCGATTTATAGAATAGACCGCTATCCTTATAATAGATCATCATGCGATATTTTGCGCCCTTTGCAGCATTTGTAGACGCCTTTAGTCCTCCCGCCGAAGAGCGGATGGTTGAACTGATAAGTTTGGGTTGATTCGGGGTAATTCCTTCCTCAACACTTGACTCTGCAGTCACCTGCATCGGAACGTCGTCGTTCTTATCACTTTGAACTTCCATCTGATAAGATTTTATCTTAGGAAGTGTTGTCGATGCTTGAATCCTCGCTTTATCGACTACTTTAATTAATACGGTCGTGTTTCCGTCCGTATCTGCTGCCGATTCACTTTTCTCGCAACCTTGAATAAAGACTGATCCTGCGATCAGGCTGGCAACCATGCATTTTTTAATGAAATTCAATTTCCTCATTTTTTTTTGTTCTCAATTAATTTAAAATAACTCCTGCTCATCAATGTCTTCTGGCGGATCTTCTACGCCTGGGGTTCCGATGTCAACCCCTTCTGTCGACTGGGCGGCAATTCCGCATTCTAGTTCAATGAGCTCCAGCTTGATCAGCGGACCTTGGTAATTTGGTTTTTTCATGTTTTTCAGGTGTTTAACGCCGTCAAACATATGCTGAAAAGCAGGGTAAATGAGAAAGTTGGGCTACACCAAAAGTTCGATTTATGATACGTATAAACTACGTTTTGTAGTAATTTTTACATGGTTTTTATTGATTCAAAGTGATTTGTGGACGCATCATTACATCTTTCACTCGTGCTTAAAAAAGTAGAAGTGGCCTGGTCAACGATTTCAGAAACCCACACGTAAAGGTTTTTTTCTGACGCAACACCAAATGTCTTCCTTAATCTACTCTTCTTCGTTTGCACCGTACGTATGGATAGATGGTTATAATGGGCAATTTCTTTGGTGTTAAAACCTAATTTTATATAGGCGCAAAGGCGAAAGTCCTCCTGGCCAAAGTTTGAATTGATTTCATACAGCGCATCGCGGAATTTTGGAAATATATGTTGGAATAAGGAGAGGAAGCCAGGGTCGCAGGATTTCGCTAATTCGAGAAGTTCTTCTAATTTATTAATCTTCTCATCTTCAACTGCCGCTTTCAATGCAACAATTTCATTATTGCTGCTTTGGTAGTTGTTATTAAGTGAAATGAGTTTCATATTTTTTTCGAATACATAATAGCTGTGAAAACCCGTGAGTATCAACACCTCAAGAATAGTCTGAATGCGGATCGTCTGCTGGGCATGACTATATTCCTCTATATTAAAGTGATAAGGTTCAATCTGAAATTTATTTAGTGATAGAACAATCAGAAAGGTAAGGCTGTAAAGGAGAATACTGTATTTGAAATTGTCTTTATCATTAAATAATAAGCTGAAACTCCCCAAATAAGGGAAAAAGAAAAGATAGAAATCGCTGTCTACTCCATAGCAGAGGCTCATCGTGAATATTAAGGCCGCCAAAATAAAATAGAGGCTAAATTGGAAAATTGCCCTGAAGCGTGCCTTATAATGAAAATAACAGTAGAGTAAAAATGCAGCCAGGATGATCCTGCTGCTTGTTAGCCAGGTCCAAGGAAAGTTTAAAAAAAAGTAATCGCGAATTACATGTAAGAAAATGATTATTGAGGTGCCCAGCGTGAGGCGGTTAATAATCTTTAGTTGAATTAATCTTGGTTGATTTACAGTTTCTTGGGGTACATGTCGATAGGAAATGTGATTCCAGAATTTATTAAGCATGGCAGAATATATTATAATGGGAATTATTAATGACCAATCAAGAGGTTAACCTCGGTATTCATTACTCTAAGCGTTATATGGTTATATTAAATAATATGATATTATATTATTATTGGTTAAAAATAGTAAAATTCGAAAATTGAAACATGGTGATTATCAACTTTATAGTGGAATATCTACAGAAGACCTAGGAGTTTGATTCAGAATTTGTTTTAAAACGATATAAATTGACAAACCCCTGCGGCCGAAAGAAGTGCTGATGTTTGACGAGCCTTTTACGGGACTTTCACCGTTATTAAAGGAAAATGTCGAGAAATTGGTTCTCAATTTTCGCAATTCGAAGAGCATTTTAATCTCCGATCATGATTACCACAATGTTTTGGAAAGTAGCGATCAAATCATTCTGATGGACCATGGCGCATGTAGAAAGTTGGCGAAAAAAGAAGAGTTGGAAATGTTTTATGTTCCGGAAGGGACATTTGAACCATAATACGCAATTAATCTGCTTTAGGAATTCCTATTTAGTATATTTGTTTATCCTAAAATAAATATACATGTCTACAATACTTATCAAAAATGCGCAGGTAGTAAATGAAGGGGAGGTCAAGGCGCAAGATCTATTGATTAAAAATGGTCGTATAGAAAAAATCGCTGGGACGATTGATGTTTCTGCTGATAAAGAGATAAATGCGGAGGGTCTGCATCTCTTTCCGGGATTGATCGACGATCAGGTTCATTTTCGCGAGCCTGGATTAACGCATAAGGCGAATATTTTTACGGAAAGTCGCGCTGCTGTTGCCGGCGGGACGACCTCTTTTATGGAGATGCCGAACACCGTGCCAAATACATTGACACAAAAACTATTGCAAGATAAGTATGATATCGCACAGGATAGTTCTTTAGCCAATTACTCGTTTTTTATGGGGGCGGCAAATGATAACCTGGATGAAGTATTGAAAACGAATCCACGCGATGTATGTGGTATTAAAATATTTATGGGTTCTTCTACTGGGAATATGCTCGTCGATAATGAACAGTCGCTGGAAGCAATCTTTAGTCAGGCGCCCACATTAATTGCCACGCATTGTGAAGATGAAGCGACGATTCAAGCAAATCTAGCGGCCTATAAAGAAAAGTATGGCGACAACGTAACGATTGAAATGCACCCGCTGATCCGCTCGGCAGAGGCTTGTTATCTTTCTTCATCCAAAGCGGTGGAGTTGGCCAAGAAAAATAATACGCGATTACATATTCTTCATATTTCAACGGCCAAAGAAACTGGCTTGTTTGATAATGCGATTCCATTGGAGCAGAAGCGCATCACGGCGGAAGCTTGTATACACCATCTTTGGTTTTCGGATGCCGACTATAAAACGAAAGGGAATTTTATTAAATGGAATCCTGCGGTGAAAACTGCCGATGACCGCGACGCCATTTTGAAAGCGGTATTGGATGGGCATATTGATGTGATTGCAACAGATCATGCGCCGCATACCATCGAAGAAAAATCGCAAGCTTATTTGCAAGCGCCATCTGGTGGGCCATTGGTGCAGCATGCTTTACAGGCATTGATTGACTTAGTAAAACAAGGCAAGATGACTTTGGAACAATTAGTTCAAAAATCAGCGCATAATACAGCAACCTTATTCCAGATTGAACAACGTGGTTTTATACGTGAAGGTTATTGGGCAGATTTAGTTTTGGTAGACTTGAATAAACCTTATACGGTAAATAAATCGAATATACTTTCGAAATGTGGCTGGTCGCCATTCGAGGATTATACCTTCTCTTCTACGATTGAGCATACTTTGGTGTCAGGTAATATTGCCTATAGCAATGGTGCTATCTTAGAAGTTGGTTCAGGACATCGTTTACTTTTTAATAGATAATAATGGATAAACGTTCATTCTTAAAATCTTTAGGATTGGGGATGGCTGCCATCCCGTTTGCGGGCAGTTCAGAGGCCATCGCTATGGCAGCGCAGGTAAAACCTTTATTGAAAGGTAAAGTGTTGAAAGCTGGCGATACCATTGGTATCATTACGCCAGCTAGTGCCTTAGGCGATGAGGATGCGATCACCTTGACCAAAGAAGTGTTAACTTATTTCGGGTTCAAGGTCAAGGAAGGAAAATATATTCGCGAGCGCTATGGTAACCTGGCAGGTACCGACGCGCAAAGACTCGAAGATTTGCACGCTATGTTTGCCGATAAATCTGTTGCCGGAATCCTTTGTATACGTGGAGGTGCGGGAGCATCTCGATTACTTTCAAAAATAGATTATAAGCTTATTGCGAATAACCCGAAAGTATTATTGGGCTACAGTGATATTACGGCATTAATCATGGCGTTCCAAGCAAAAGTAGGTTTGGTTACTTTCCATGGTCCTGTTGGTACGTCGAACTGGAGCAACTTCGTAGCCAAAACTTTTAACGATCAGTTTATTGACAATAAACTGGTCACTTTTTCAAACCCTGATAAAAAGGGTGACAACATTGTGCAATATAAGGACCGCATAACGACGATTAATCCCGGTGTGGTAGAAGGAAAGCTCTTAGGGGGTAACTTAACATTGATTTCCGGCCTTTGCGGTTCTCCTTATCTTCCGGATTTTAAAGACAGCATCTTGTTTTTAGAGGAGATCAACGAGAGCCCCGAGAAGGTGGATCGGATGTTCTGTCAATTGATGAATGCGGGTATCCTTTCGCAGATCAAGGGTTTTGTTTTCGGTAAGTGTACAGGTTGTTCACCGTCAGCAGGCTATGGTTCATTGAACTTGGATCAAATCCTTCGTGATTTTATTAAACCGTTAAATATCCCAGCTTACACTGGCGCGGTTATTGGCCATATTGATGATCAGTTCCTGTTGCCTGTAGGTGTGAAAGTTCGCTTAGATGCGACGAAGGGAACAATAGAAATCCTAGAAAAAGCGTTGATTTAATATGAAGTTATTCTTAGTTTCCTTAGGTCTATTGGCCGCGACAACCTGTAGTAATCCATTCAGCAGTTCAACGCGAACTGTAAAATCGGGAATGCAGGTGGATAGCAGCCAATGGAATACCATGCATGCCTCATTCAAGGAATCTGCTCTGTTTCACAGGCGATTTAAACACAAAGATGTCGATTCACTAATCCAAGTGCATCGTAAGAGCGGATTGTTTAATATTTCGCAAATTGGAAAATCTGTGGAGGGTAGAGCAATTTATGAGCTTGCCTATGGCAAAGGAGACAAGAAGGTAATGCTTTGGTCGCAAATGCACGGCGATGAGCCGACAGCGACCATGGCGCTGTTTGATATTTTCAACTTTTTGGAAGGCAAGGGGGATGGCTTTGATAGCATTCGGAATCTGCTTCAAGACAATCTAAATATTCGTTTTATCCCCATGCTCAATCCGGACGGCGCAGAGCGCTTTTTACGTCGGAATGCGCAAAGTATAGACTTGAATAGAGATGCGCGTGCGGGTCAAACGGTAGAGGGAGCTTTGTTAAAATCGCGGGCAAAGGAGTTTAATCCTCGTTATGGATTCAATCTTCATGATCAGAATATTTATTATAATGTGCCGGAAACCAAGAATCCAGTGACGATTTCGTTGTTGGCTCCGGCTTACAATACGGAACGAGAAATCAATGATGTGCGGGAAGGAGCAATGCAGATTATTGTTGGGATGAATAAGATTTTGCAGCAGTACGTTCCTGATGCGGTTGCCAAATACGACGATACCTATACTCCGCGCGGATTTGGCGATAACTTTCAGTCATGGGGAGCGAGTACTGTACTAATCGAATCTGGAGGACTGAAAGGCGATCCGGAAAAACAACAGATTCGGAAACTCAACTTTATCATTATCCTCAATGCTTTGATGGAGATTGCGCAAGGTACTTATGAGAACTATGAAGCAAAGGGTTATGAGGAAATTCCATTCAATGCGAGCCAGATGCATGATATCGTTGTCCGTGGACTTTCCTTCGGGAATGACTCGATTCCGCTAAAGAGCGATATTGCGATTCGTAGAGGTGAAACGACCGTAGGAGCAGATTATTTTGTACGGGGTCGCGTAGAGGATATTGGCGACTTGCCAGAATCGTATGGATACGATGAAGTGGATGCGGACGGTTTAAGATTTATAGCAGGGAAGATAGCACCGCAAGCTCTCCCGACATTAACGGAACTAACGCCCGAACTGGCCTATGATCTATTGAAAAAGGGATATATGGGGGTGCAGGTGGCGAAGCTCTTGCCAACCGAAGAAGGCATGCTCCATAACCTGCCAATTCAAGTGTTCAGCAAGACTGCTTTTGCAGCAACGCCATTTATTGATTTGGGTGGAACGACTAATTTCTATATAGGCGATTCTGCAGGCAACCTGAAATATGCCATCCTAAATGGCTATTTGATTGATTTGTCAAAGTCCGTAAAGGATATAGGATTGTTAAAGAATAGGATACAATAAAGAGAGCTGGCATGTGCCAGCTCTTTTTATATATGGGATTAATATCCTGGATTTTGTTGTTTTTCAAGTTCCGGGTTGGCATCGATTTCAACCTGTGGAATTGGAAGAATTGTTTTGTAGAAGCTGCGGTCGATGGTTTTCGTTCGATGTTGAAGCGATACACCTACGTGCTCATCATTGAAGGTGATTGTCTTGTTGTTACGAATCATATCCCAATAACGCTGTCCTTCGCCGTAAAGTTCTTTACTTTTCTCGTTCAAGATCATGTCTTGTGTTACTGTTGCGGCTGTTGCGGCTGCTAAACTTGGTGAGCGCTTGCGGATCTCATTTAAATAGGTTGCTGCTTTTGCTGCATCAGGTGCCGATTTCTTCAAGGCTGCTTCTGCCGCAATTAAATAAACCTCTGATAAGCGAATAACTTTGATGTTTACTGCAGTAAAGACGTCTTTCCCGTCACCTTTCATTGCTAAGCCGCCAACATATTTGTAGACTGCAGCCTTTCTATTCAACTCATCTTCCGTCATAACGCCCCAACGTACGTCATTAGCGTCTTCGCCTAAACGATTTACATAATAATCTGAGGCGGTGAAGTTACCCAGCGCATTGTTCTGCTTACTTTTGAGGTAATAGAACCCTAATGAGGTTGAACCTAGATCGCCTTGATCTTTAGCAAGGGCAATTTCAAAAATAGATTCCTTGCCGAACTGAGCTGCCCATGAATTGACCCACTCGCTATTACTGTATAAGGTGTATACTTTGGAATTTATGATTTCTTCTGCCGCAGTAAATGCATTTGTAAAGTCGCCCATCGTCAAATATACACGAGCCTGTATAGCTTTATTAGCGTAGTAATTCACATAGCCATTTGTTTTTGTTTTCGGCAACAAGGCTTCGGCATCTTTTAAATCCTTCAAGATTTGTTTGTAAACCTCCGATACGGAATTCCTAAGCAATCTAGCATCGTGTTTCAATTTTTCGGTCACGATCGGAACACCATACGAATTAGGATCATCTGTATAGGTTTTACCGTAAAGGCGAACCAAATCGAAGTGAACTAATGCACGCAAGGTCAATGCTTGCCCCTTATAAGTGTTGAAATCCAAAGTAGAGCCATTGGCAATTAAATCATCTATACTTTGTATAATATTGTTTGCCTGCAATATGGCGTTGTATCCCTCAGCCCAGAAGCCGCTGTAGTTATTGTTTGTCACGGTATGATTGAATACATACAGCGCGTCTAAGCCACGCCCCTGTGAAACTATCGTTGCATCGCCACCTTTTGCGTCTCCATAGATCATAAAGTTTCGGCCGTAATAACTCGTTGTTACTAAGCTACGCAATAAGCCGTTTGTCATCACCTTAGCATCTGCTACCGTGCTGATCGTTTCTCCGGAGTCAATGGAGTTTGTTGGTTTTACATCTAGAAAATCCTTGCATGAGAATAGGGATATACTTGCAAGCGCTATGATGAATATTGATTTCTTTTTCATGATTGATAATAATTGATAGGTTATAAACTAAATTCTAAACCAAAGGAATAAGTCTTCCCGAATGGGGTTTCCCATCCACGCGTTCCGTACTGGTTAACTTCGGGATCCGCAAGCTTAAATTTGGAAAAGGTCAATAGATTTGTACCATTGAAAAAGATTCTAGCATTACTGATTCTTGCTTTTTCGGTGATCGATGCAGGAATTCGATAAGCTAGGTTAATTTGTTTTAATCGTAAGAATGAAGCATCGTAAAGATGGCGAGTGGAATTGGTAATCCCATCTTCGGGGTCATTTCCACTTACTTTAGGCAACAAGGCATCCGTATAGTCAGGTCTCCACACTTCCTTGATACCGTGTTCCGAACGAATCCGCTCCCAGTAGTAACCGTCTTCTGCTACATCCTTAGAACCTGCATCATATAGCTTGCCGCCGATTTTGTAGGTAAAGGTCATGCCTAAGCTAATACCCTTATATTCCAGTTCGGTTCCAAAACCACCGTAAGCTTTCGGAATTGGACTTCCAGCAATAATTTGCTTCGCTTTTGATACTGAATTAGACGCGCCTCGGCCGTTATATAAGAAGTCGCCATCTGGGTTTTCAGGATCATTAACATACCATACCGGTTTTCCATTCGTTTTATCGACACCCGCCCACTCTCTGATATAAAAGGAGTAGACAGACTCGTTTTCACGGTATATAAATGGCACACGAGCATCACCGCCTGTCGGGTCAGACCAAAGGATATCCTGACCTGCATATAAGGACTTCACTTTTGATGTCAATAATGAAGTGTTTGCATTTGCAGACCAACGGAAATTATCATTTCTTATGATATCTCCGCTCAACGCGATTTCCACCCCACTATTGTTAATTTTACCGATGTTTCTCAAGGTGCTTGAGAAACCTGTAATGAGTGAAATATTTACGGCTTGTAATAGGTCTTTGGAAGTTCTAGAGAAATATTCGATGGAACCGTTAAGACGGCTATTGAACAATCCGAATTCTGTTCCTACGTTGAAGTTTAAGTTTTGCTCCCAACGTAAGTTTTCATCGGCGATCGTGTTGATGGATCCTCCAGGTTGGCTCATATAGTTCAGACCAAAACCTGCAAGCGATCGCCAACCAAAGTTAGAATCTGCAAGGGTTCCGTTTGTTCCATATGACGCTTTTAGTTTCAAGAAGTTAACCTCGTCTACATCGGTTAAGAAAGCTGTATTTTTCAAGTTCACCGCTCCCGACAAAGACCAGAAGTTTGCCCAGCGATCTTTTGGTCCCACCCTCGATGAACCATCACGACGGATAGATCCCGATAGGTAGTAGGTATCTAAATAGTTGTACTCCAGTCTAGAGAACACAGACATCATATTGTGTCCCCAGGAATAGGCATTAGCATCTTTTACCCCTGCAGTAGCTACAGTATGCAAGGCTGAGTTTGGAAGATTTGAACCTGCCGCATACTGGTAGTCTGTTTCATTTTTCTGTGCTTCAAAACCCAACAAGGCGTTTAGATTATGGTTGTTGAACTTTTTGTCGTAGGTTAAAGTCGATGATGAAACCAAAATGCGGTAGTTGGTGCTGTATTCGAAAACAGAACCATTTGCTGTCGCTCCGTAGGTTGGATGATAATGAAGCGGGCTGTAGTATAAATGATCTTTCACCTCGGCATTATCATACGAGAAGATTGTCTTTCCTGTTAATTCCGGCAAGATGTTTACCGTTAATGAAGGCGAAGCGATTACACGAAACGTTTTGGAATTGTTTTCCCATTGTTGATCATAGAATAATGGGTTGTATCCTAAGGAATTATACCGGGTGTTGTATTCCTTTCCTGTCTTATAATCGGTTGGCCAATAAAAAGGGAACATTAAGTTGTTCGCCAGATAGAAATAGTTTGTTCCCGTATTTCGGGTATCGTTATATCCCTCTTTATTGTTGTGTGTTATATTGATGTTAGCACCAAATTCAACGATATCGTGGAGCTTTTGAGTAATATTGACCCGCCCGCTGATCCGCTCGAACTCGTTGGTAATTGCTCTCCCTAATTCTTTCGTATAGTTTAACGAAGAGTAATATCTTGTTTTTTCGTTTGCCCCCGAAAAAGAGAGATCGTTGGATTGATGTCTCCCTGTGCGGAATAAAGCATCGTTCCAGTCGAAGTATTTACCATCTCTGTTCTCCACGCCGTCGGTCTTTCCTGTAATAATGATTTTATCATATAGACCGGTGCCTTCACTGGAAAAGCTATATCCATGTATTCCAAAACGGGTATTCATGCGGTCTAAAGCATATTTATTTGCCTCGGCCTCTGTTTTGCCGTTGGAGGTTCTGTAGTCGTGGAAAATCTGGTAGAAATATTGGATTTGATCCTGTACACTACCCGGTTTATAATTTTCTACCGCCCAGTCTGGCGTGGTTGCCAAAGATGTACGGAAGTCGATTTTCGGTTTTCCAGCTTTTCCAGATTTGGTGGTAATCAAAATGACGCCATTTGCTGCACGCGATCCATATAGTGATGAAGCCGCAGCGTCTTTTAAAACCGTAATGGATTCAATATCGTTCGGGTTGATGGTTGCCATAATGTTGTTGGATGTACCTGCTAGTGCGGACTGCATTTGGCCAGTGTTTCCACTATGTGCCGGAATACCGTCGACTACATACAAAGGTTCTGTCCCGGCATTCATCGATCCGATACCACGAACCTGAATGCTTGATGTTGCTCCCGCCTGTCCCGTTGTGGTATTGATCTGTACACCAGGTAGCTTTCCGACCAATGCTTGTTCAAAAGAGTTTGCCGGCACATCGCCGGCTTCTTTTCCAAAGTCAACCTGTGTTGCTGATCCGGTGAATGCACTTTTCTTGGCCGTACCATAAGCGACTACAATTACTTCGTCTATAGCCTCATCGGCGCTACTCAAATTGATGTTGATTGTTTTTCTGCCCGCCAAAGGGATTTCTTGGCGTTGATAACCGATTGCAGAAATAATTAATGTAGCGTTGTGATCCGCATTTAAAGTAAAGAGACCATTTTCGTTCGTAGAGGTACTAATGGAAGTTCCTTTTACAGTAACTGTGACGCCCGTTATCGGAGCGCCGTTTTGGTCTGAAACTTTACCGGCTACTGCAATCTGTTGTGCATTAACGACTTGTAGGCTACTACAGGCCATTACGCACAGTGAAGTGAGTAATTGATGTTTCATAATGTAGGTGTTTAAATTGTTTTTAGGTAATCTTTGTTTTTTTAAGTTTTTATAATACCGATTCCCGGTCGGTCAGGTAGTTTGCAGAGTCCATCCTCTACAGACATCCCCTCGTATATGTCATTTCCGATAAGTAATGCTCCGTCAAGATCCGCCCAATCTACTAAAGGCGCTAATTGTGCCGCTGCAGAAATGGCGCAGGACGTCTCCGTCATACAGCCTAGCATGACTTTCATGTCCAATGCTCTCGCTAGTTCGGCCATTTGTTTTGCTTCACGCATGCCTGTGCATTTCATCAGCTTAATGTTAATTCCCGTATATACCCCCTGTAATGCGGTTACATCAGCTAGACGTTGGCAGCCTTCATCTGCGATCGTAGGAATTGGCGAATGCTCAGTAAGCCAGGCATTCTCATCAATCATTTCTTTAGGCATGGGTTGCTCCAAAAACACAACATTGCGTTCATGAAGCCAGTTAGCCATCTCTAAGGCCTCTTCTTTATTTTTCCATCCTTGGTTCACGTCGGCACATAGCGGCACGTCAGTTACCGAACGAATGGTGTCAATAATCATCTTGTCAGTATCCAATCCCAGCTTTACTTTTAATATCTTAAACTGTTGGGCTTCCTCGACTTTCTTTCGGATCATATCCTCTGTATCAATGCCTATGGTATAAGATGTTGCTGGAATAAGGTCAGGGTTTAATCCCCAGATTTTATAGAATGGTTGCTGCATGATTTTTCCCAATAGATCATGCAAGGCGATGTCCAGAGCGGCTTTTGCCGCTGTGTTTTTATTGTCGACCTGATCCACATAGCTTAGAATTTCCGCAGTTTCAAAAGGTGATGAAAAAGCAGATAGATCTAGCTTGCTCAGGAAGTTAATTACGCTTTCTTGTGACTCGCCTAAATAGGGAGGCATGCTTGCCTCGCCGTATCCGATTATTCCATCATATTCAAGCTCGGTCAGTACAACTGGTGTAGTTGAACGGCTGAAAGATGCTACAGTGAAAACATGTCTTAATTCTAATGTGTAAGGTCTGTAGCGTAGGGTGAATTTTCCCATTTTTTTTGATTGCCAAGCTGCACTCATTGGTTTGTTATTTATAATACGGATTGTTCTTTATCGTTTGTATTTGTGGATCGTCGACTCCGATATAGCGTTTTGCAGCAACAACAGTACGTGTTTGGAAATCGTCGTAGTTTGCAGCATCTTTCAACATGGAATTGATTCGAACGGTTCCTGCGGAGTGAATAAATTCGCCATTGCCTATATACATTGCGACGTGTGTGACGCGAGCATTTGGGTTGCTATTTTTGCCAGACGCAAAGAATAATAAGTCGGCAGGTTTTAAATTTTTTAGCGCTTTTGCCGGTTCAAAATGACCTTCAGCATCCAGTATGTCGACTTTTTCTCCCGCTAATACTTGTTGAGATGCATCGCGAGGAATAACCACACCGTTCATATAGAATGCAGTTTTTGTAAATCCGCTACAATCCACTCCTTTTACAGA
This sequence comes from Sphingobacterium sp. BN32, assembly GCF_030503615.1. Taxonomy (NCBI): domain Bacteria; kingdom Pseudomonadati; phylum Bacteroidota; class Sphingobacteriia; order Sphingobacteriales; family Sphingobacteriaceae; genus Sphingobacterium; species Sphingobacterium sp. BN32. The sequence goes on along the minus strand of NZ_CP129963.1, from coordinate 2,805,817 downwards.
AGTACCCCCCCACAAGTAGGGAAGCCCCATCATCGTTTTTGCGCTTTCCAAAACATTATCCGGTGTTAGTTTTCTTGTTGATATCCATTGATCGAAGCTGACAGCTTCGTTCGTCGGAATATAGGCAATACGGTTATCCGGATATGCAACTTTGTAGAATCCTTTTTCTTTACCCAATAAGCTAAGGATGTTTCCATATACTAAGTCCGACACGCGAACGCTTTGATTGTCAGCTTTGGAATAGGATTTTCCAAAATCTTGGGTGTATATAATCTTCTGTTGTTTTTTCCATTTTTCGAAAGTAGGCTTATCCATAGGAACCACGGAAGAGGTAGGTATCCAAGAAATGTAACCCTCCGGTGTTCTGACGCGAAACTCACCCTTATCTTTTTGAAGGATATCGACCTGAGTTCCCAATATCGCTTGTGTTGCCATTTCAGAAGCATGTCCTGGCTGCGTGCGCAGGTTCGCAACGGATAAATTGATTACTCCATGAGTTTTGTCTGCAACTGAACTATCCGGCAGATTATTAATTTTTACTTCTGCTTTTAGGTCTTTTACCTGTTGAAGGATATAATTGTTTGCAGCTGCTTCTGTGGATTCAATAAAGTATTGATTTTTTTCGGCGTCTGCTTTCGTAATAGCCACTATTTTTGTCCGCTTGTCAGGAGCGAAGTTTTGTTTTGCTTGAGCGACGACCGCCTGTACTTTTTTAAAAATCGTGGAATCGCTTTGTGCATAACTGAACTGCGTAGCGAACAGGGATAAACAAACAATATGAATAATTTTCTTGTTCATTGGTATCTATTAAAATTTCTAAACCTAAGGTAAATGTGCATAAATATGCGAATAAATCTGTTTATAACCTTGGATTTCCCTATGTATTTATCAACATTGGCAAAAAAGTGTGCAATTTCTTGCAAGTTTATTTTAGAATTCCTGCATTAATTGACATTTTACTAAAACGTTTAATTTCGATTGAAAGCTCTATATTTGTTGTTTCAGTAACCATTATGAATAATAGAAACTTTATGCATTCCAGAAGAACATTCATCAAGCAGGGCGTCCTTGGTGCTGCCAGTTTAGGTACGCTGGCGTCCGCTGTTTCATGTGCGCAGCCTACTTCCTCCAATTCGAAGGGGAGAAAGCCTATCGTCATCTCGACTTGGGATTTTGGCGTTGCTGCAAACCAAGCGGCATGGGAGGTACTGGGGAAGAATGGTCGTGCTTTGGATGCTGTTGAACAGGGTGTAAAGGTTGCGGAAGCGGATTTATCAAATCATACCGTTGGAAAAGGGGGCTATCCTGATCGAGACGGACATGTGACATTAGATGCATGTATCATGGATGAGTTTGGGAATTGTGGATCTGTGGCTGCGATGGAGCATATCGCGCATCCTATATCCGTTGCACGCTTAGTTATGGAAAAGACGCCGCACGTCATGCTAGTTGGCGAAGGGGCGATGCAATTTGCGTTGGAGAGTGGATTTCAGAAAGATAATTTATTGACCCCGGAGGCTGATAAGGCTTGGAAGGAATGGCTGAAAGAGAAGAAATATGAGCCGGTGATGAATATCGAAAATAAGTCTTTTGCAACAGAGCGTTTGCCTGGAAATCAATATAATCATGATACCATTGGGATGTTGGCGTTGGATGCAAATGGAAATTTGTCAGGCGCATGCACTACGAGTGGAATGGCTTTTAAGATGCATGGTCGAGTGGGCGACAGTCCGATTATTGGGGCGGGCTTATATGTAGATAATGAAGTTGGCGGCGCTACTTCCACTGGTGTTGGCGAGGAGGTGATACGTACAGTGGGTAGTTTTCTGGTCGTTGAGTTAATGCGTCAGGGGTATTCTCCTGAGGATGCCTGCAAGGAGGCGGTGCTACGTATCGTTAAGAAAAAACCGGATATTGCTAAGGATATACAAGTGGGCTTTCTGGCATTGAATAAGCAGGGTGAATATGGTTCATACGCGCTACAAGATGGTTTCACCTTTGCCGTTTGCGATGTGGATAAGCAAGATCTGATTGAAAAAGGAAAATTCCATTACAAAAGCGAAGGAGTTCAGTAGGCAATTCTTTGTAAATTTGTATTGAAAAAATAAAGGACAAGAAATGAAAGCAACATTCGGCGGAGGATGCTTTTGGTGTACAGAAGTAATCTTTCAAAATACAGAAGGCGTCAATTCCGTTCTTCCGGGCTATATGGGCGGAGAGCGCGAAAATCCTACTTATGAGCAGGTTTGCTCCGGAGCGACGGGCCACGTAGAGGTGATTGAAATTGATTTTGACGAGTCTCAAATCAGTTTTCAGAAGCTATTGGAAGTGTTTTTTAAAACGCATGATCCTACAACTTTAAATCGCCAAGGCGCAGATGTAGGAACGCAATATCGTTCGGTCGTATTCTATCACGATGAGGCGCAAAAGCAAGCGGCGATTGATTTTATTGCGGCATTAGAATCGGCGCAAGTTTTTGAGAGTCCGATTGTCACTGCGGTTGAGCCAGCGTCAAAGTTTTGGGAGGCAGAAGCTTATCATCATGATTACTTCAATCAAAACCCTCAAAATCAGTTTTGTCAGGTCGTCATCGCACCTAAGCTCAGCAAATACTTAAAAAGTTTGAATCACTAGAAATAGTGATTTTTTTTTATCGTTTTTCATCGGTTTAGGTTAAGATAATACAACCTAATATTTCTGCGTTTCCCTTCTTTTTGTACCCTAACAATTTTGTTTTCCTAATTAACGTCTATTCGAAACTATTGATTAATAACAATTACTTAATAGATAAAATATTTATAGTTATCATTTCATTTTTAATTTAGTATCGAGCGTTCATAACACAGCAGGTGGTATGAATGACCTATAAACGAGAATAGCTTAAAAATGAAAAGAGTAGGTATCATTTGTTTAATATTAATTTTAACTATAACGCAATCCTGTCGGAAAGAATTGAACGTTCCTACAGAGATAAAGCAGATTAATTCTGTTTTGTTCAGTACGAGGATCTCGGGCGAAAACATCACGAGGGTGTCTGGAAATATTTGGGATCTTGAAGACTCATTGAGTATCTATATGTATGAGTCGGATCAGTTTAGTATCAATAGCATTCTTCCGCAGGCATTTAATAAAAAGTTTATTGCTTCTAGAGCTGGGAATCTGCGTCCTGCCGACCTAAATGAATCCTTTCAATTTCCGGAAGATAAAGAGGTTCGTTTTTTAGCTTTTCATCCTTTTCAACGCGGGCAAGTCGTTACGCGGTTATTAGATATAGAAGATCAGCAAGATCAATCTGCGCTTGACTTTTTACATGGACAGAGCGATTCTGCTCATGTATTTCAACAGAGCCCTATTTCACTGGTTTTCGAGCGTATAATGGTTAAGCTTCAAATTACGCTTAGCAATACGGAAAGTTCCGGTTTCAAAGCAACTTTGAAGCAGGTTCCGACGAAGGCGACCTATCACCTGCCAACAAAAGAACTTAGTCTGTATCATGTGCTTAAGGATATTGAGGGGTATGTTTCGAAAAATAGCAAGCAACAGACGACAGTGGAGTGGATGCTATTTCCCGAGCAATTACCTCGAACATCACAATTGGTTGTTCAGGATGCGAAGGGCGGCACCTATACCTGGAATATTGGCGAAATGAACCTGCGGCTTTTGGCGGGCAACCGCTATCAATATGAGCTTTCGTTACGTGGAGGCGAGGTGCTACCCGAGGTGAAGACCAGTTATCTAGAAGTTCCACGCATTGAATCCTCCGCAAACCTGGAGTATAAATTCCGTATGACCCCGGATGGTTCAAAAAGAAACTTCTCCATGTTGTATGATAAAACGAATAGACTGGCGCATTGGGTAGCTTATCCTTTGAGCCGAGACTATATAGGATCTCAGCGGCGCACAAATGCTTGGAGCTATGACCCGCTTTTTCCTCAAAATACACAACCTTTCCTTTCCAGCGGTTTTGGTATACCTGGTGTGGATCGTGGGCATCAACTCCCCAGCGCTGATCGCACGAAGAACTTCGCTGAAAATGCCACGACCTTTTATTATACGAATATGACTGCTCAGGAATCTTTCTTGAATCAGGGACTTTGGATGCATTTGGAGGAGAAGATACGCAATTGGACCTTTCAAGCTGCTGTTGATACGATGTATGTAGTGACGGGCGCTGTGGTACAAACAAAAGAAGATCAAACCATTGACTATGTTATGGATAGGGGGCAGAACAGAATAGCACGGCCGAAGTACTATTATAAGGCTTTGGCGGTCAAAAGAGGGGATAATTACTATTCCATCGGATTCAAGATGGATAATAAATACTTCCCCACGGACAATAACTTTATGAGCCACCGCTTAAGTGTGGCGGACCTCGAGGAGTTAACCGGCTTGACATTTTTTCCAGGCTTAGATCCCTCGATCAAACGGACAATAAACAATCAAATCTGGCGATAAATTTTTACTTTTTTTTTTACACATAATACTAATTCAATGAATACAAAAAAATTATTGAGCGTTGCTTTCTTGGCCTTATTGCTAGGGAGCTCGTGTAAGAACGACGCCTACCGTGATCTAGAAGAGACGGCGGAAAATGGAGTACAATTTACATCTACCATAGCAGGAAATAGTACCACTCGCGTGTCCGGAAATTCTTGGGACAAGGATGATGCGATAGGTGTGTTTATGAAGCAGGGTACAGGTTTTAGCAATGTAATTGCGGGAAATAAGAAGTATGTCACGAGTGGGAATAGTAATTTCAGCGCAACAGGAAGCGATATAATCAATTACCCAAATGAAGGAGCAGTAGACTTTATTGCTTATTATCCATATGTTGAACAACTTTCAAATGGTATTGCTGAAGTCAATATTTCGAATCAAAGCAATCAGTCTGCCATCGATCTTTTATATTCTAATAATGCGACAGGCTATAACAAAGATTCTGGTATAGCGAAACTTGATTTCAAGCATATGCTATCAAAAGTGGAGTTGAACATTACTGCAGGGCCAGGAGTTTCGAGTTTAGCTGGATTGACCGTAGCGTATCAGGATATATTCTCACAAACGACATTGGATTTATCGAATGGAAGTTTCTCACCTTCGAATAGTCCGGCAAATATTCTTGCAAAAGTTTCTACAGGTGCTACTGGTACTTTAGTTGAAGCGATATTGATTCCTGGCGCGTATGGAAGTAAAAATGTTGTTTTTACGGTGGGCGGAAATACCTTTACATGGAAGTTGCCAGCTAACATGACTTTGGAATCTGGAATGAAGTACAGCCACAGTATTCAACTACGTACGGAAGCAGGAATAACGAAAGCTGTTGCGATAGGTGAGACAACCATAACGGACTGGATAATCGTTCCAGGTAGTTCACATGTTATAGATAAAGATAAGGAGCCTATTAAACCTATCGATCCGGTTGGCGTTGAACAGATGTTTTTTGAAGAAGATTTTGGTGAACAAGGACCTAGAGCAAATCCACGTGGGAGATTTGCAACCTATACAGACTTCAAAAATAAAACGGTTAAGTATAGTGATTTGTACACGGACAGTTGGGCTGATATTCGTCAAACATCAACTATGGATACACACGTTTGGTTTCCAGCCAATAGAACAACGGGTATGAAGATTGAAAATATCAATGCTGCGGGCTATACGAAGTTGAGAATGACCTATGAGCAAGCTGCTAATGGAAATAATGCTGATATCTCTGCTCTGAAGATCAAAATCAATGGGGTTAACTATCCAACAAGTGGAACTTTAGGTGGGCAAAATCAGTTTAGTGAAGTTGCAATCGATGGTATTGCAAGCGCTGCAAACTTAACCGTAGAGGTTTCAGCCCAAGCTGCAGAGAATAAAACTGGATATCGCATCGATAACATCAAAATATTCGGAACAAAATAGGTTAAAAACCAGGTTTGATTCTATGAGTGAGGCTAATTCTCTAGCCTCATTCTTTCAGTTTTTATTTGTTCAATAAATGGCATATGTGTAGAACGCTACTTATTATCATATTCTTTCTCTTTGAAAGCAGCATACTACTTATTGCTCAAGAGAAAGCACAACTCCGTGCTGTTGTTTTGGAAGCCGGAACGCAAGCACCATTAGTTGGGATACAGATCGACCTAACGAATAATCAGCAATCAACAATCAGTAATGAGCAGGGACAGTTCCTGTTTGTCAACTTAGATGCAGGATCGGAACAACTCAGCATCCGAGCGGCGGGTTATCGGCCTTTTCAAATGAACTTGATTATTCAGGAGGGCGAGACTTTGCGCTTGGATACAATCGAACTTGTTCCTGAACCGAAAGTGGATTATCAAATGCTGTTAGGGGTGATTGATGAAGATGTGCTTGGCGAAGCGGATATCTCTAATCAGGAGGTTCAGTCCTCCGTTATTTTATCAAATGACATTTACCTAAATAAGGTTGGTTTTAAATTATCTCCATTTCGATATCGTGTTCGCGGTTATGACCCGATCTACGAGCAGACTTTTATCAATGGGGTATTGGCGAATGACCAATACCGTCGAGTTTTTAATTACGCATCCATTGGTGCATTGAATGACCTAACGCGTAACGGTGATGTGGTCAATTACAATAATGCTGGCACTTTCACCTTCGGATCTATTGGTGGGTCTGAAAATATCAATATGCGGGCAGGATCTTATGCTCCCGGTGCTAGGGTTACACTGTCTTATACAAACAGGAATTATTATGCGCGTAGTATTTTAAGCTATGCGACAGGGATGTCTGATCGGGGCTGGGCTTTTGTCGGCGCTTTGGGTGGACGATTTTCCGACCGTGGATATATTGAAGGAACGTCTTACGAAAATGTCTCTTATGCGCTCTCTGTCGAAAGACAATGGGATGAAGGAAGGCATTCCATCGCTCTTGTCACCTATGGCTCACCGGTCGTCCGAGGGCAACAAGGTTCGTCATTTCAGGAAGCCTACGATCTAACAAAGAATAATCTCTACAACCCGAATTGGGGTTATCAAAATGGGAAAGTCCGGAATTCAAGAATTGTAAAAGCTTATGATCCCACTGTAATTTTATCACATGTGTGGCGTGTGGATGATCGAACTTCCTTGAGCAGTGGGGCGATGCTGCATTATGGCCGTTATAGCAATTCAGCCTTGAACTGGTATGACGCGATGGATCCCCGTCCTGATTATTACCGGAAACTACCGTCCTACCAACTGTTGGACAGTACGCGTGCTTCCTTAGATATTAGTGGTTTGACGAATAGGTGGACTTCCGGGGATTCGCGAACCACACAAATTGATTGGGATGATCTCTATGCACAGAACAGAAACCCGGAACATCGGAGAAAATATGGCGGAGAAGCCCTGTATATGGTCGAACGTAGGCATTTTGATCTATTAGAGGGTACCATGAACGCTAATTTTCATAAACTTTACGATAATAATATGTCTATTACCGCGGGAGTGGAGGCTAGAAAATCGACTTCATTTCAGTATAAAACTGTTAATGATCTTTTGGGAGCAGACTTTGTGACGGACTATGACAAGTTTGCCGAACGCGAGAAAGAGTATTCAGATTTCGAAACGCGAAAGCAGAATGATTTAGTATTCCCAGATCGTAAGGTTTATGTTGGTGACATCTTTGGATATGACTTTGAGATCGGTATCCAATCGGCGAGTATCTGGTTTAATAATCAGCATAAAAAAAAGTCTTTTGATTTTTATTATGGAAGTAAGTTCTCGTATACCGATTTTCGACGAAGCGGAAGGATGAAAAATGGACGATTCCCCAATTCTTCTTATGGTAAGGGTCGGAAGCATCAGTTTTTTGATTTCGCTTTAAAAGGGGGGATAAATTACAAGTTTTCCGGCCGCCATTTTCTATCGATGAATCTGGGCTTGCTCACAGAGGCTCCCGTTCCAGACCGAGCGTATATTATGTCCCGGTCGACCGATCAAACCGCATTAAACCTGAAAAGCGCTCGAATTTTTCAAAGTGATTTAAATTATATCTTCTCGACTCCGAAAATAGCCGGACGAATTAGTTTTTTCCAGACAAATTTTAACGACCAAGTTGAGCGAACGCAATACTACCATGATTCGGAGCGAACCTTTGTCTTCCACCAGTTATCGGGCGTATCGAAGGTACACCGTGGCGTAGAAGGCGCTGCAACATTTACACCCGACCGACATTGGAGCATTGATGCGATTTTGAATTTGGGAGAATATTATTATTCTGGCAATCCCATGGGGACTATGAATTCGGAAAATGGAAAATTGGTGAATGTGCAGGAAAAGGTGTATTTAAAAAATGTGTATGTGTCAGGGACGCCACAGTTTGCTGGAATATTGGCGGCACGTTATTTTTATGATTTTTGGTTTTTCGAGATTAGCGGTAATTATGCAGGTAGGATGTATTTGTCGGCGGCACCCCTACGCCGTATTGCTTCCAATTATGCGAACATAAATCCTAACGATCCACAGAATTATAAGGCATACCTACAACTAAGTGCGCAAGAGCGCTTAACGGACGCTATTACCTTTGATGGGTCCATTGGCAAGTTGCTCTACCTGAAGAATAGAAAGTCGTTAAGCGTTAATTTCTCTATCGTCAATTTTATGAATGATAAAAGCATTCGTACTGGAGGGTTTGAACAGGGAAGACTAAGCACCAAGTGGCCAAATCAATTCGCGCCAAGATACTTTTACATGCAGGGTTTAAATGTGTTTTTGAACACGAGTTATAGATTCTAAAAGATGAAAATGATGAAGAAGATACATATCCTATTATTGCTGTTAGTGGCTTTGTGTATTGCTGCTTGTGAGCGTGATTATTCTCCGCCACCTTTAACAGAACCTAAATACACTGGAAAGCTGAACAATATCAGTATTAAACAGCTAAAGACACAGTTTAAGAATATTACTGCCCCGACGGAAGTTACGGATGAGTTCATCATTAGAGGTATCGTCGTAGGAAATGATGAATCTGGCAATATCTATAAACAGATTTATATCCAAGATGAGACCGCGGGATTGAATATTGGCATCGATCAGAACGCAATCTACGGAACGTATCAAGTAGGGCAAGAGATTTTCCTGCATTTGAAAGGCTTATTTATGTTAAAATACGGCGATGAATTGCAGCTAGGAATGGCCAGCACACAAGCAAACCGTATTCGTTGGGACGATTTCCAAACACGTGCCTTCGCTAATTCCTGGCCCAACATGAAGAATGTCGAGGCTAAGAAAATCGCAATTCAAGATATGTCAGAAGAATATCTACATCAGCTTGTTGAATTTAACGATATCCGCTTTGTCAATGGTGGAAAGAGTGCGTTTATTACCGGCGATCGTACAACAAATGAGAGTATCAAAGATGCGTCTGGGAAAACTCTCGATGTTCGGACGAGTAATTACGCGGATTTCTCACGAGAACCATTACCGAAAGGAAAAGGGAAATTGTTTGGTGTATTGGGGCGTTTTAATGGTGCTTGGCAATTGGTCTTAAGAACGAAATCAGATATCGGTGATTTTGACGGATCGGAAGAAGAGACTGTCGCGCCGAATTCAGCAATATTCTTTAAGGAGACGTTTGGTAACCAGCGTTACGGCTCGGGCAACAGACCAAAGATTAATGATTTTACGGACTTCGATATGAAAGCTCCAGTCAAATATGAGGATGCAAGTAAAAACGCTGATATTCGGAGCATCTCAAGTGGAACTGGCGCACATATCTGGTTACCGGCAAATAGGGATGCGATCATTAAGATTTCTGGCATCAACAGCCTTAATAAGGGTGTTGTCAATCTTAAATATGATTTGACAGCGAATCTATTTGATGCGGGATCTACGGCAAATCTTGATCAAATTCAGATTCGAGTAAACGGCAATATGATGGTGGTTCCGAGTAAAGTTATTTCTAATGCGGCGGGAGACAATGGCAAATATTATACGATTGAATTGAAAAACTTGCCGCAATCTTCTAATCTTATTATTGAATTCATTTCGTCTTCGCAATCGAACAAGATTGGTTTCCGATTAGATAATATTGAACTAAGCGGGAGTGCTATAGAGAAAAAAGAAGAAATTATTGTCTTAAGCGGTAAAAGAATTCACTGATGAAGCGATTATTTATTGTCAAGCTGTTTTTATTGCTTTATGTCCAGCTGGTAACTTCTGCCTTTGCCCAGAAGAAGCAGTTCCAAGTTTTCCCTCTCGCTTTTTATAATTTGGAGAATCTTTTTGATGCCTTTGCAGACACGTCTGGGAATGACGCTGAATTTACACCCATGGGGCCATTGCAATGGACGGAAGAAAAGTATGCCAAGAAAATACGAAGGTTAGGGCATGTGTTATCTCAACTAGGCAAACAATATAGTCCGTCAGGACCAGCTCTTATAGGAGTATGTGAAATCGAAAATAAGAGGGTTTTACAAGATCTAGTTGCTGACCCAGGGATTCGTGAAAATAACTATCAAATTGTACATTTTGATTCTCCAGATCGTAGGGGGATTGATGTGGCGATGCTCTATGATGCCAGACAGTTCGAGCTGTTAGAGTCTAGAGCAATTCCTTTCAAGATGCCTGAAAAAGCTACTTATGTAACTAGGGATATACTCTTTGTGAAAGGAAGACTGTCGGAAGAGACAATCTATGTCTATGTGAACCATTGGCCATCTCGGTTTACAGCAGACTCATGGAAACTTAGAGGGCATGCTGCCACTATTTTAAAATCCAGTGTAGATTCGTTGCAGCGTATAAGTCCAGATGCTAAGATCATCATCATGGGTGATTTCAATGATGACCCAGTAGATAAGAGTTTGACGAAAGAATTGGGAGCTCGAGTGAAAAAACAGGATGTAATCGAGGGCGGGCTATTCAATACTATGTACGGCTTCTATCAAAGAGGCATAGGGACTTTAGGATATTTGGGTAAATGGAATTTGTTTGATCAATTGATCATCTCATCACCCTTGCTCAATGCAGATAGAGGGAAGTTGAGGTTTTGGAAGTCGGAGATCTTTAATCCTGATTTTTTAATCAGTAAGGAAGGTCGCTATAAGGGCTATCCATTCAGGACGTTTTCAGGTAATATGTTTCAAAACGGCTACTCCGACCATTTTCCTGTTATTCTTTACCTAATTAAGGAAATTATAAATTGACGTTTAAACTGTTCAGTATGCGCATATTTAACATTTGGTTGTTTCGGTTCTTTGCATTATTGCTGTTCACGGTATTGATTTCCTGTAAAAAGGAACCACATAAAATATTAGCTGAACGTACTGTTATGCTTTACATGGCGGCCAATAATAACCTTGCGTCGAATGCTTATGATAACATCAATCAGATGGAGGAAGGCATTCGAAACATCGACGGTTCGTTAGTTGTGTATGCAAAAATATTCGGTCAATCTCCTCGCATCTATCGCATTAGTTTTGACGATTCCAGAGAGATAAGGAGTGCGGTTCTGAAAAGCTATCCTGACCATGACTCTTCCGATCCAACAATCATGAAAATGGTGATGGAGGATATGCAGAACCTTGCACCAGCTAAGTCTTACGGACTGGTGCTTTGGTCGCATGCCTCCAATTGGTTGCCGGGAACAGCGAAACAAAAAACGAGATCTTTTGGTGATGATGACGGGAAGACAATGGATATCAAAGCGCTGAGAGCTGCTCTCCCACAAAATTTGGACTTCCTTGTTTTTGACGCTTGTTCGATGGCATCTGTAGAAGTACTATATGAACTAAAGGATATAACTCCGTTCGTGTTGGCATCTCCAACGGAGATTATCAATACCGGTATGCCCTACCACCAGGTCTTGAATGGGTTGTTTGACCCCGACATACTATCGGGACTCATGGACGTAGCTCGATCAACATATGAATATTATAACGAAAAGGATGGAATCTTGCGCTCGGCAACATTTTCTCTTATTGACATGAAAAAATTGGAAATGTTAGCAGAAACAACAAGGAGTTTGATCTCTGAGATGAATGTGGAAAGGGTTCGACGCGATGGAATTCAGCGATTGGATTTAGATCGAACTTCGCCAATCGCAGCCTTTGACTTCCTGGATTTCGGACAACGACATTTGAGCTCTGAAAATGCTAAAAAACTGGAGGAAGCTATTAACAAAGTCGTTCTGTTTAAAATCTATACCAGTCATTTTCTGGGTTTTCCGTTAAAGCGCTTTTCCGGTTTATCCTGTTATATTCCAGATCAACACCAATACAACTATTCACGTTATTATAAATCTTTAAAGTGGACGAAGAGGTCGGGCTTTAATCAATTATTCTGGTGGGAATAAGAGTTTGGTTAAATAAAGGTTTGGACTTTTGCTTTTCTGCTGGAGAAATAAAGAGTGCTCCTAAGCGAAAATATTATGATCCTACAGCATGAATTACCTGAATATTTTTTTAAAATTTTGATATTTATCGAAAGCTATTTTTGCGTTTCTTCTCCCTAACAATGCATTTGCGATTTTATATCCAAAGCTATACACGGGTTCAGGCTTCCAGGATCCTGCAAAATGATGAATACAGTACGTGTTATCCGTCAAATTGATCTCTAATGTTTCCCAGCTTTTCGGACAGAAATAATCGCTAGGATATAAGGTGCAATAATTTGGAATGATCTGAAATGTGTTATTCAAAGTGAAACCATCTATTTGCTTCATCAATTCAGTCGTGAAAAATACATTAGTTGTAGTATCAATTTCGCCATTTTCAGAAACGAAACTACGTTGGTAATAACCTTCCAGAAGGTCGCTTATCCATTGAGAATTTTTCACACTTCCCATTATTCCAGTCGTAACGTTATTATTGTCCTCAAAACCTGAAAATGCAATTTGAGAGAGTATATCTTCAGTTAAGGGTTTAATAAACTCGACATCTGTATCTAAGTAAATTCCACCTTCACTTTTTAAGGCATATAAACGCACGACATCAGATACAAATGCGAACTTTCTATTTTCATATGCTTGTTTCGCATAACTGAATTCTTCTAAGTCAAAATTTGATTCGTTCCATTCTTTAATCTCATACTCGGGAAGGAATTTTTTCCAAGATTCTATACATTTATTAATTAGTTTTGATTTTTCACCCTTACCAAACCAACAATAGTGTATTTTTTTAGGTATCATGTTCAATGACTTAAATGAGCGTCTTAAGATAATATTTTATGTCTTTCTAATTCTAATCGTGAGAAAGAATAGTATTATTTTTCTAAAAGATAATTTATCGAATTCTCTAACGGATTGCTATTTCACAAAAACCATTGATAAATCCCATTGTCATCAAAAATAGTATAAAAGAATTCGTTTTTTTGATCGTTCGTATCAAATGTAGTCTTTAAGTTACTTGGAACATATTTAAGTAGAAACTTTAATAATACAAACGAACAAAGCAGTCATATGGTAAGGAGTTTGCTCGTTTGTATTAATTTTAGAATAATCCCATTTGTCCAGAATCATCCATTTGTATGTCGTCCGGATTAGTTATTTCGAATGAAATATCCGATGCGTCATTCTTTTCTGTAGCTTCAGGATTCTCTGCCGACTTATTAAGATTTTCTGTTGAGTCTACATTCGATGTCTCTTCTACTATCGGATCGATAGAAGTCGAAAGGTCTTTTTCGTCAGTCATTAACTTGATCTTTTTGACCGTATGAAAAGACAGCCTATTTCCTTGTGCTTTCATGCCTTTTACATCAACGATTTCATTCAATGGTTGATCGATATGCTCTTTGGTTTGTGACTTGCCTTTAAGTATATCTAAAGCTACTAAAGGTTCGTCGTTGTTAGTAAGTAGAATGAGCTTGCTGTCTTCGCCGATAAACTTCATTCTTTTCCCAACAGGCAAATCATCAAAATTGAAACGTTTCACGTAATAAGTTCCTTTGCTATCTTGGTGGATTGCTGTATAAACCTGTTGCGGATGAAACTTCTCCATTCGCGTCATCTTGTCATCGAAGTGATTGCTTAGGTCAAAGTTAGACAATTCATAACTTCCGTCGCTCATCGTTAATAGAATCTTATCATCACCATCGAACTCACCTAGAAAGCGACCTCTTTCGTCTGCATTTAGTCGTTTCAACACATCATCATACCAGATTTTGCGACCTGCAAGCGTAGAAACACCAGCACTTTTGAACGACACTTTCTTAACTGGATACTTGCTTACAATATTTCCTTGAGAAGCTCTACCCTTGATTGCGATTTCCGCGAAATCCATATCAAACGTTAGCTTACGAAGTTTAGAATGTGGCTTTAATTGAATGTTTACTACTTCAGCTTCTCCGTTAGAATTCGCTGTGAAATATAGAATTTTAGAACCCTTCGTCGCCTTACCTATATCATAATCTTTATCGCGCGTAACACCGGTCACTGCAAATCGTTTGATATAACTTGTCCCAGTGCCGCCATCCTTATATATTACATTATAAACTGTTCGCTCATCACCTTTTTTGAATACCGCGACATGGATAATGTCTTTACCAACAAAGACTTTATCTTGAATTTTAACAACAGAGTATTTTCCATCTGCTCGGAACACGATGATGTCGTCGATATCAGAACAATCGCCTACTAGCTCATCTTTCTTCATGTTGGTACCAATGAAACCCTCTTCCCGGTTGACATAAAGTTTCGCATTCGCTAGTGCTACCTGTGTTGCCTCTACGCGATCGAATACTCGCAGTTCCGTCTTACGAACGCGATCTTTCCCGTACTTGCCACGGATATACTCAAACCATTCAATCGTATATTCTGTTAGGTTTCTAAGATTCTTTCGAACTTCTTTGATTTCATCTTCAAGCGATTTCATCTGTTCGTCGGCTTTCTTCACGTCGAATCGCGTAATACTGCTCATCGGTTTGTCGATCAAACGTTTATAATCTTCAGGCTCGATGGTTCTGTAGAACTGGGGGAAGAAAGGTTCGAATAGGCGGTTCAAAACCGTAACAACGGTGTCAAAATCTCCAGCATTCTCATAGTCTGAATGTTTATACATCCCTTCTTGAATGAATATCTTCAAGAGCGAGCTAAAGAATATCTTTTCTTGCAGCTCATGCAGACAGATCTCTAATTCCTGTTTTATGAGGCTTTTTGTCTGCTTCGTATTTTCGATCAAGATATCATTGACACTCATAAAGAGCGGCTTATTATTCTTGATTACACAGGTATTTGGAGAGATGGACGTCTCACAAGCGGTAAATGCGTAAAGTGCATCTATGGTTACATCTGGAGAGATTCCAGGTGCAAGATGAACCATGATTTCAACCGTTCCGGCTGTGTTATCTTCAATTTTTTTAATCTTAATCTTACCCTTTTCGTTCGCCGTTACGATACTATCAATCAGACTTCCTGTAGTTGTTCCATACGGTATTTCTGTGATGGCTAGGGTTTTCTTATCACGCTCTTCAATTTTCGCTCTCACACGTATTTTACCACCACGTCGACCTTCGTTGTACGCAGAAACATCTGCTAGACCACCGGTAGGGAAATCTGGATAAATTGAAGGACGTTCGCCACGTAAAACTTGTATAGAGCCTTCAATCAATTCATTGAAGTTATGCGGCATAATTTTCGTAGCGAGACCAACCGCGATACCTTCCGCTCCTTGGGCAAGCAATAAAGGGAATTTGACAGGTAGAGTTACGGGCTCCTTATTCCGGCCATCATAACTCAGTTGCCAATCAGTCGTATCTGGATTGAAGACTACTTCGTTTGCAAACTTTGATAATCTACCCTCAATATAACGAGGGGCGGCAGCAGAGTCTCCGGTGATCGGATCGCCCCAGTTTCCTTGGCAATCAATCAACAGATCTTTTTGCCCAATTTGCACCATGGCATCTCCGATAGAGGCATCGCCATGAGGATGGTATTTCATGGTATTACCTATGACATTTGCAGCCTTATTATACCGCCCGTCATCCATTTCTTTTAGGGAATGCAGAATGCGTCGTTGTACAGGTTTGAAGCCGTCATTGATATGTGGTACGGCGCGATCTAAAATAACATACGATGCATAATCTAGGAACCAATTTTCATATAAACCAGAAAGTGCAACAGTGCTGCTTTGTTGGTCTGGGTTCTGGGTCGATTCGTTGTTCTCGTCTGTGTTGTTGATTTCGTCACTCATTTACTAATCGATCAATTTTAATGCTGTTTGCGATATGCTCGCGAACCTTGTAAAAATACAAAAATGATTTCACTTCTAGGCATGAAGCTCTCCCTGCAATGGGGTCGCGTTAGCCAGAAAGAGGACGTACATGTGATCGATCAGGGACTTCTAAATAGAAAAAATGTTATAGCTGCCAAAACTTTAGCACATGATCATTTAATATTCTATCCTATACTATTTGCTAGTAGGCATGCCAGAAATTTAAGCCTTGTTAAGCTTCAATTGTCTTACATCAGATCGGGATTCTTCATCTTGATTCAGTAGTTCCTGAAAGACATCCCAATACTCGCCTGCCATCTTATCCCAGCTATAATGTGCTCTTGAATAATTCTGGTAACTAATTTTTTTTTCATTAAAAGAAGAGCATTCTTCAAGTAATTCGTTGATCATCCTTTTCCAGGCTTCTTTATCTGAGGAGGGCAGGAGGATGCCATTTTTCTTGTCTTTAATGGCGTCGATAATTCCTTCAGTTGAAGAAGCTACGACGAGCGTGCCGGACAGGGACGCTTCCAAACAGACTAAGCCGAATCCCTCCATATCTCCTGGAACATGAATATTCGGCATGAGAAAGGCAGTACTATTTGCAAGCAAGGCTTTCAGATCTGGAAATGGGACTTTCCCAAAATGAACAACCTTCGCTGCTATTTGAGGATTCTTCAATAATTGTCTTATTTGTTTTTCGTCAGAGGGATATCCCAGAAATAAGGTAATGATGTGATAAATTTTCTTTGGTAGAAGCCTAAGCATCTTCTCTGTCCATTTCGGTTTCTTATTAAAAGGGCCGAGCATTATTAGTTGGAAGTTGTTGGGTAATTCGCGGACGACATGATCGAGTAACCATGAAAAGCCCTTCCTTTTCACTGGCCGACCCAAAGTGATGAAATATTTGGGTTTAGATTGAAGAATGGGATACTTTACTGTCAGCTGTTCCAATGTCACCTCAGGTTGCTCTGCAATCTGATGATCGACTCCGTTCGCAATGACTTTTATTTTAGTCGCTGAAATACCCCGATATACAGCTTCTTTCGCCGTTGCATGACTTACAGTAATGACTAAATCATACTTATTAAACTTGGGGATAATCTTCTGTTGAAAATATCGAAGAGGAAAAACGACATCCAAGCCATGAAGCGTGACGACTTTTTTTATATGCTCATATCCTTTATGAAAGAGGGCCATGGAGGCTATTAATCCGTCATTAAAATGGATAACTTCAATATCCGGGTTATCCCTTAGCATTTGTAGAATTTTCCTATTTAGCCCTATAAAGAATGACAAGAGTCGCTGCTCGTCCTTTCGGTAAACTAACAGATGCACTTTAGTGTGCTTAGCGACTCCATGAATAAGCTCATAACTTTGCTTTTCCATGCCGCCGGTTGCTGGCGGGTATTTATGACTGACGAACAGGATTTCAGGTTTGAGCAGTTTCATAGCATTGTTTAAAGGGTATAGCCCGACTTAAAGACTGTCGAGCATTTTTAATTCTGATGTCGATTCCGCCGAGCTTCGAATATTTTTTTTGATGAAAAGATAAAGTATGAATCCGACGCCTATCCAAATAATCTGTCTTGCTCTACGCAGTATGGAAACTGTTACCCAAGCGGAGGCGGAGCTGATGCCCACTAAAGTCAACATAAGTTTATTTCCAAGTTCTTCTACTCCAAGTTGCCCTGGAATGAACGCGCCAAAACTCTTGAATACAATAACGCTCATATCGAGCAATAGGCCGTCCATGATACTGATATCAAAACCTAGAAAAACAACAATTAGATAGAATTCTAGGCTTCCGATTATCCAATGTATTGCTGCAAGCAGATAGGAATACCAAAACATATTTCTATCATTTTTATAAAAGATCCGCAGGTCGATAACTAAGTTTTGGATCCGACTTTTAAATTTTTTAATGAATGATGCATCCGGCGAAGTTTGTACTCGTTCTAAGTCGTTCGTTTTAGATATCCAACGAATAAATAGAGCTTGAATCAGTATGAGCGTTATGCTGATAGCAGCAAAAGCAGGCCACCAGTCTGAGGAAAATACCAAATGTTTGCTATGAAATGCGAGGAATAGACCCGCAATTAGGAATAGGAGAATTTGTGAAAGCACAGCAGTCATCCTAGAAGCCGCAACAGAACTTAGTGCGTTACTGTTGTTTATCCGATAGGACTGGAGCAGCCGCGCTTTCAGAATATCCCCCCCTACGATGCTTGTGGGATTATATAGTCCAACGGTTTCACCAACTTGTCGAACGGAGAATAATTGGAATAGCGTTATTTTCTTTCTGTCTTCACCCAAACAAACATGCCAGGACCAAGTACCGAAGAAATAGGCTACATAAGTGATGGCCATTAGATAGATAAATTTGAATCCAATTGAACGTACCGCTTGCATGGTGCTTTCGATATCCGTATTTAAGATGAAGACGATGATAAAGCTCAGAACGATGAGCAGCACCAACAGCTTGATCCATTTTTGATAAACTAGCTTGCTGCCCATATCAAATCATTCGATGCGTATCCTGCAAGGCTATCTATTTCTGCGAAATAGATGTCAGCCAGACTACTCCAATCTAATCTTTGAACATATTGCAGGCCAGCATCTGAAATATCGTGATGCAGTGCTTTGTTATCCAATAGTTTATGTAGATAATGCACATATTCCTTTGCATTATTTGGCGTGCATTTGAATCCCGTTCTGCCATGATCCACTAAACTTCCGCTTCCACCTCCGTTGGCAATTACACAAGGTAAGCCGGATGCCATCGCTTCAATCACGACATTTCCATAGGTCTCTGAGGTAGAAGTAAAAACGAACGCATCCGATGATGCATACAGCATCGAAAGCTCTTCATGCGACAATTTACCTAGGAAAAGGGCCTGGGGCATATGTTCCATTGCATCATTCTTTGCTGCGCCATCACCAGCAACAACGAGATTGTATGGCATGCCTTCATGTTCCAAGTGTCGATATATCGCAATCAACGTTTCAATATTTTTCTCCCAAACTAAACGACTTGCAAAAAGAATGGTTGGTTTATTGTTTCGTGTCAATCGCTGTAGGTAAGCGATATTTCTCTTTGTTGGATTGAAAAGCTCACAATCGATCCCTCGCTGCCATATCGAGAGTCTTTCCCCTTCAATGCCGAGCTGCTGTAGTTCCTGCATGATGTTGGCTGTAGGAACATAGACACGTTGGCAATTATTGTAGAAACGTTGCATGGTATTCTTCATCCACTGCTCCGTCGGACGAATTAATGCGTTGAAGTTTCTAAGGTAGTAAGCAATGTAAGATATGAAATGTGTATGATAGATGCTGATCACAGGAATGTTCCTTCGTTTGGCATATTTTAAAGCAAAAAAACCAAGCATCGAAGGTGTTGCGATATGGATCACATCGGGTTGAAAATTATCTAAGGCTTGTTCGATCTTATTTTTCGCCAGCTGTGGAACCGCAATAAAATAATCGTCATTAATTGGGATTCGAAGTGTTGGCACTTTAAGACTTTTGAAATTACCGAATTCCTCCGGACCGACGCCATAAATGAAAAAGTAGGAATACGAAAATTGATCTATGCGATTAATTAGCTGGAACATCGTTCTTGAAGCTCCATCGAAATCTTCAATTAGCATTTCTGAGAAAAAAGCAACCTTTTTCATATTGTAGCGTTTAAAGGGTTCCGGTAAAGGTAAGAGCCTCATATTTAGTCATTGAGAAGATTCTATTAAGGAATTATAAAGATGGTATTGCCCCGATGTTATGTGTTAATATTTTCCTTTATTTCAATAAACAAATGTTTAATCTTAATTAAAGGTATAGGTTACAATGCCCCTCTAATTTTGTAATAGAGCAAAGTTTAGATACATATGCTGATCAATCTTCCTTATCCACGAAAAAGTAGAGCTTGGAATTTCAGGTTGTTTGGTTTACTCACCTTACTTTTTTGCAGCCTTAGTTTTATCCTTAGTTTTAAACCTGACAAGAATTCCCAACAGCTCCTCACAATTCCTACTCCTAACCTGACCGAAGCGAAGTCGGGGGAGTTAAATGTCCTGACCTACAACGTTGCTGGCCTCCCACAACTCATATCCTCGGCGAAAACTCCGCGAGCAAGCAGCATACGAAGCATAGGGCAGCGAATCAATCATTTCGATATTGTCAATGTGCAAGAGGATTTTAATTATAATGAATTTCTGTATGCAGACAATTCACACCCTTATCGTACAGAAGCAATGGGGACAATTCCTTTTAGCGATGGACTTAGTACTTTATCTAAATATCCGATCGTTGATGTGGACCGTGTTGCTTGGAAACACTGTAGCGGCGCTGATTGCTTTACTCCCAAAGGCTTTAGCTATACTCGCATGGAGCTTAGCAAAGGCGTGTTTCTAGACGTTTATAATATACATGCTACCGCACAAGATAACAAGGATGCGGTTAAAGCGAGAAAGCAGAATCTTATTCAATTTGCAAATTATGTGAAGCAGCATTCGGAAGGCGAGGCCGTGCTGATCATGGGAGATTTCAATGCTCATTATACATTTTCAGAAGATAATATCCGCGACTTCAAGAGAGAAACGGGAATGATAGACGGTTGGGTTGAAGTCTGGAATAGGGGAGAAATACCAGGTGTGGTGACAGGATTTAAGGCGCGAGTAGCCTTAGACATTGATGAGGCCTGTGAAAGTATTGATAAGATTTACTTTCGTGGAAGTTCGAAATTTAGTTTTATTCCGAGAGGCTATCGCGTTGAGAAGGAGCTTTTTCAAAATAAAGATGGGGCTGCACTTTCCGATCATTGCGCCATATCAATGGTATTTCAGTGGAAGATAATTGAAGGACAAACTGAGTCCATAACATCAGAAGGGTCGCAACGCGATGCCGCTAGTTAAAAAACATTTGCTGACGCCAAATTATAGATAAATGACTATACTATTAATTATTGTAGGTTTAATAATCGCTTTCTTGTTTGTTTTTAATAATTTGAAAAACAAACTTATATCGGTTGATTTTCCGCAAAAACAACAAGAAGAAGAAGAAGAAGACGCATTGGTCATCAAAGGAGAATTTAGTGTGCTTACATATAATATCGCCGGATTGCCCCAAGGGATTTCCGCTGCGAAAACTCTTCGAAAAGAAGCTATAGCTGAAATTGGAGAGAAAATAAAACCCTTTGATATCGTCAATGTGCAGGAAGATTTTAATTATAACAACTCGTTTTATTCCCGCAATGAACACGAATATAAGACAAGTCATAAAGGGAAAATACCGGTCGGAGATGGATTAAATACCCTATCTCATTTTCCGATTCTATCCTATCACCGTATCCCTTGGCGGCATTGTTCAGGACCCGATTGTTGGACTGTCAAGGGTTTCAGTATTACACAAATTCAATTGGCCCCAGGGATCATTGTCGATGTATATAATGTACATGCAAATTCGAGCGATGTTGCTCGAGCTACGAGAGCTCGTCGGGAAAATTTTAGACAGCTTGCAAAATATATCAATGAACATTCTGAGGAAAAGCCATTGATAGTGATGGGTGATTTCAATGCGCATTACGCATATAAACGCGATAATCTTTATGAATTTATTGAGTCGACAGGATTAACTGATGGATGGGTGAACTACTTGCGGAAGAACGAATTCCCTGAGATCATTCCGAAATTTGTTGCACAACATATGCTCTCTTTAAATAATGAGACAGAGAGTCTGGATAAGATTTTCTTTAGGGATAGCGAAAACTTGAAATTCCAGCCGAAGGATTATCAGGTTGAAAGTGTTTTGTTTACTAATACAAAGAATCAAGCATTATCCGATCACTTAGCTGTTTCTATGCAATTTGAATGGGCATGGAGTGTGGAACGATCGGTCCCAGCGCATGAATCGAAACCACTCATTGAACAAAAGGTATTGGCGACAGCCTAAAAACATACATTCTTGGAAAAAAAAGGGCTATCCGCTTTGGATAGCCCTTTCTATTTTTACATTATTTTCTTAGTCGATATACTCAAAACCAACGTAAGGAACCAATACCTCCGGAATTTTTATTCCTTTCTCTGTTTGGTTATTTTCCAATAGTGTTGCAACAATGCGTGGCAATGCTAGTGCAGAACCATTTAGCGTGTGTGCAAGTTGTGTTTTACCTTCATCATTCTTGAAACGGACTTTTAAACGATTTGCTTGATAGGTCTCAAAATTTGATACAGAAGAAACCTCCAACCATCTTTTTTGTGCGGCACTGTAGGTTTCCATATCGTAGGTCATAGCTGATGTAAAGCTCATATCACCGCCACAAAGACGTAACACACGATAAGGAAGTCCTAATTTCTGCAATAAAGATTGAACATATGCGCTCATTTCCTCAAGAGTAGCGTAGGACTGATCAGGATGAACAATCTGCACTAATTCGACCTTGTCGAATTGATGAAGACGGTTCAAGCCACGTACATGAGCTCCGTATGAACCTGCTTCACGACGGAAACAAGGTGTATAGCCGCAATGTCTAATCGGGAAATCCTCTGCTTTTACAATCGTATCTCTATAAATATTCGTAATGGGCACTTCAGCCGTTGGAATTAAATATAGATCATCGTTTACAACATGATACATTTGGCCTTCTTTATCTGGCAGCTGTCCAGTAGCATATGCTGAAGCTTCATTGACCACGATAGGCACTTGAACTTCACGATATCCCATCTTAGTAGCTTCGTCTAGGAAGAAGTTAATCAATCCTCTTTGAAGTCTTGCCCCTTTTCCTTTGTAAACAGGAAATCCAGCACCAGTAACCTTGGTTCCAAGCTCGAAATCAATGATGTCATATTTTGCAGCAAGCTCCCAATGCGGTAATGCATCTTCGGCAAGCGCAGGTTTATCTCCATTTTCTAAGACGACTTCGTTTTCCTCCGGAGTAATTCCCTTGGGCACTAAAGTATGGGGAAGATTAGGAAGTTGGATTAGCTTATTATGCAACTCGATCTCAACGCGTTCCAGTTCTTCTGTAAATTCTTTTAATTGCTCTTTATATGATGCGGATTGCGATTTGATAGCTTCAGCTTCTTCTTTTTTGCCCTGACGCATTAGATCTCCAATCTGTTTTGCCGACGAATTAGCTTCCGCAGCAATAGAGTCAGACTGGTTTTGGACTTTACGACGTTGTTCATCCAATGCTATGATCTGGTCTACCAAATCAGCGTCGTTGAAATTCTTAATAGCAAGTCTTTCAACTACCTTATCCCTTTTTTCACGGATGTAATTTAATTGCAACATATAACTTTACTTTCGTTAAAATAATGCACAAAGATAAGAAGACCTAGGTAATTAATGAAGTCGAAATTGCGCCATGACATTTTTAGAATCCTAGCAATTTTGTATCATTGCATCATGAAAAAGCTGTTCACTCTATTGTTGTTTATTAGCTTAACCCAATTGCTATGGCAAAGTGTGTGGGCTCAGCAGTTTAATATTGCAGATTTCGATGTTAAAGAAAATCTATCCCAAAACGGAAAACTTGCGATTATTGCTGTGGATAGCTTGGATAAAACCAATAACAACATACAAGGGAATTATAAATTCACCATTAATGGTTTCCAGCAAGACCTTCAATTTAATGACGGCGTAGCTGTTACAGCAAATCCGATAGAATCATCAACATTCGTATTTTTTAAACACAAAAGCCCAGCGAAAGAAATCGGTAAACTGTATTTCTTGCGTGTAACTGAAAAAGGAATCAGCCCTTTTAAGATTTCTGGCTTTCTGCTGATTGTACTTCCGCTACTGATCTTATTTATAGCCTATAAGTTTAAACGCTTCTTAGTCACACTTTTGGTTCTTGCAGCAGTCTACCTATACCTTAACTACAGCAAAGGCTTAGACGTCAAGCAATTGATTGAGAGTAGCATTATGAGCCTTAAGGATTTGATCTAAAAAGGCATGCCCACACCGAAGTTATATTGCATAAAATTATAACGGTCGGGCTTATGGGCGTCGTAATACACTTGTTTGAATTCACTTGCGTTAAATAGCCTTCGGATTACCCACTGTTCCTTTCCTTTGAATTGCGGATCCTTGACTTTTAAGCCTGCGTCTAAACGGATAATGAAGTAGTCCATATCAACCCGAAGTCCAAAACCTGTTCCTATCGCTATTTGAGATAAGAATTTGTTGAATTTAAATTCGCCATCCAGGTTAATGTTGTTCTCTCTGAGGTTCCAAATGTTACCAGCATCAACAAAGGTTGCACCATTTAGCTTCGCGCCAAAGAAATTGTTCAACAACCTGAAACGATATTCTGCATTGCTCTCGATCTTAATTTCTCCCAATTGATCTAGGTTTCTTAAGTTAACCCTCAGCTCTTCGCGTACTACCTCGCGATTATAGCCACCAGGACCTAAGGTTCTTGCCTGCCATGCGCGTATTCCATTCATACCACCGGCAAAGAAACTCTTTTCAAAGATCATTAATCTCGAGTTATTGCCGTAAGGAACAGCAACTCCGGAGTTAAAGCGAAAAACAAACTGCTTATTTCCTCCGAGATATTTATACCATCGATAATCAACTTCCCCTTTGATATATTGTAAGAATGGTACTCCGAAAATCAGTTTCTCTCCACTTTCGTTTTGTTTGAAATTGACAACATTTCCAAGTAGCCCCAGTAGGTTCCCGGAAACATCGACACCACCGCGGAAATAATTAAACGTTTCTTTACGCGTCAGTTTTGGAGAATTGAAGGTGTAAGCATATTGTGCTCCCAATCCGAAATATTGTCGGTGGTTACTTTCGACGTATAGTTGATAACCTTCTTCCAGTAATTGCTGTCTAAAAGCTTCATTCAGGTGTCCATCTCTATACTCAATCACAACAGGAGTCAAGCTATGTAAGCTATTGCTCGATTGATACCACATGTAGTTTAAGCTATTTATCCAGTATCTGTTTGCATAAGTCTGATCTTGGAAGAAAAGCTGCAAGCTCGAAGAGAATGTCGTTCTTGGGATTCCGTATCGTCCGACACTGCGAACTCCAAATGGCGTTAATAATCGTGGAAAAGATAGATTTACACCAAATTGCAAGTCGTTGTTGAATATTTTATCTGCTAAATTACCTGGCAGTCGCGTATCAAAAAGCACCCCATAGCGAAGTTTGACCTCAATGGTTTCCGAACCGCCAAAAACGTTGCGGTGGGAGAAGGTGTTTCCAATATTGAAACCGCTCATCCCGGAGGAAAATGTAAACTCACCCTCAATCTGATTGCTCATCGCCGCGCGAGGAATCAAGTTATAATAGACGTCTAATTTTGAAGAATCTTTTTTCTCGTAATTGATCTTAACGGATCTAAATCCGTTAGTTTCATATAAGCGATCATAGGAGAGCTCTTCATTGTCGCTATTGTAAACTTGTCCTCTACGAAGATACGCATAACGAGCAAGCGGCCTCAATTTGAAGCGTTCAGTTTCATCTGTAAAGCTAATCTTGGTTAGGCTGTCAAATTGCGCTGTCTCATTGCGCTTCAAGCCCTCCTCGGGGGCTTCAATGCGAAAATGCACCTCGTCGATTGTGTAGATTTGGTGCTTTGTCGAATCTGAAGGGTCGCTAATTTGCAATCTAATATCTGTGCTAAAGGATTTTCCTAAGGTATCAAGCCCAACGCGCATATATTGGCGGAGATAATCGTAGTAACCATTCTCCCGCATTTGGGTATACATGTTTTCACGTTCTGCATAAAAGTCAGCAGCATCGTATTGCTTTCCTCTTTGAATCGTCGATTTCGGCAATACCTTACTTTCATAAAGTTCACGAACTTTTGGATCACTAACGGTACGGTCGATCTCGTTGATAAGGTATGGTGTCCCTAATACGGCATTAAAATCAATCTGAGCTTTTTTCTTGTGGATGCTTATCGATGGAGTGACAGAAGCATTAAAATATCCCTTGGTCTGCAAATAGCGTTGTATCTGAGTAGCAGAAAGTTCAACCATCGCGGAGTCGAGAATTCGTGGAGCTTCACCAACATTTTTTATTCTTTCAGTTTTATAGCGTCCATCCTTCGTATTGAAGAGGTTGTATATCGTCAGATAGAGGGGAGAATTCGGTCTGATTTCATTGGCGATATACATCTGCGTATTTTCTTTTAGCTCCGGAGTGACGCCATTAATATCGATGTCTGTGACCAAAGCTTGTTGATCTTCCAGGTACTTTGCAGAACGACAGGAAGCAAAAAATAGCAACAAAAATGTTATACTTGCAAAAAATAAAATACTTCGTTTTTTAGTCATTCACCCTATGTTGTCAAAAGCACAAATCAGTCTAATCGCATCATTACAGCATAAAAAATTCCGAAACCAACAGCAGATGTTTGTTGTAGAAGGAATAAAATCAGTATTAGAATTTATACACTCTAATTACAAGATACAAAAAATCTATGCTACAGCAGATGCTCTTGCAAAATTGGGCAAAATCCCTCAAAATATAAAACTCGAAGAACTGAACGAGACGGAATTGGGTAAAATTAGCCAACTGAAGAATCCGCAAGGTGCATTAGCGTTGGTTCAATTGCCTGCGGGAGCGGAATTGGATGCAAAAGCTTTAGAAGACAAACATACTATAGTGTTAGACGATGTTCAAGATCCAGGAAATTTAGGTACTATCATACGTACCGCAGAATGGTTTGGAATTGAACATATCATTTGTTCTATTGGAACGGTAGATTGTTACAACCCAAAAGTAGTACAAGCTACCATGGGCTCGCTATCGCGTGTCAAAATATATTATCTGGATATTGACGAGTTCCTACAAGGATCACCCCTTCCTGTTTTTGGAGCCTTGCTCGATGGAAAATCCATATATGAAACAAACTTTTCTGATGCCGGATTGATTCTTATGGGGAATGAGGGAAATGGAATTCGGAAAACTTTGTTAGATCGGATAGACCAGGCCGTAACGATTCCACGAATAGGTAAGGCAGAATCTTTAAATGTAGCGATCGCGACAACACTTTTCTGTTCGGAAGTCGCTAGGCAAGGACTTTTGAAAAGATAAAAAGCATGGACGTCCCGGAAGATCAAAAGTTATATACCTTACAGTTTGGCTTGCTCTGTTTAAGCTCTCTGCTGTTTTCTGCGAGCTTTAATATGATCATACCGGAGCTTCCGGCCTATTTATCTTCTTTGGGAGGCGCGGAACATAAAGGGCTCATTATTTCTCTATTTACTTTAACGGCTGGAATTTCGCGGCCCTTCTCGGGACGATTAACCGACAAATGGGGCAGAGTTCCCGTTATGGCGATCGGTTCTATCGTCTGTGTGTTATGTGGATTCTTCTATCCAATCTTGACCAGTATTTCTGGATTTTTTCTCCTAAGATTAGTTCACGGATTTTCTACCGGATTTAAACCAACCGCGACTTCAGCCTATATCGCAGATATTATTCCATCCACTCGTTGGGGCGAAGCTCTCGGGATGCATGGATTATGCTTTAGCATAGGCGGGGCAATCGGTCCGGCAATTGGATCTTATATCGCCATGGACTTCGGTTTAAACAGCATGTTTTATGCGTCTTCAGCCTTTGCGTTCTTTTCAATTATCATCGTGATGAATATGAAAGAAACGCTGCATACCCCTGCACGCTTTTCGCCAAAGATGCTGAAGATCTCCAGAAGAGATATTATTGAGGTCCGTGTAATTCCTGCTGCAATCGTGACGTTATTGTCTTACACAGCTTATGGGGTAATTTTAACCTTGATTCCGGATTGGAGCGACCATCTGGGCATCGCAAATAAGGGCATGTTCTTCCTGGCTTACACCTTAGCGTCCATAGCCATCCGGTTTGTATCAGGAAAAGTTGCTGATCGATATGGACGTATCTCCGTGATGAAAGTCGGATTAATCATCATCACGATTTCTATTTTTTACATCGGTTATAGCGATTCGATTCTTAATTTAGTTATCGGTGCTTGCTTGTACGGTATTGGAACTGGAATTTTCTCACCGGCAGTAAACGCTTGGACCATCGATCTCTCCCTTCCACAATATCGCGGTAAAGCCATGGCGACCATGTATATAGCGCTTGAAGCAGGGATTGGAGCTGGCGCATTATTTGCAGGATACATTTTCCATGACCATATTACACGAATTCCTTACATCATGTATGGCGATGCCATCATCGTGTTCCTGGCATTCGCATATGTACTTTACTGGGACAAAAGGCGTAAAAACACATTAATCAACGAATAAAACTTTATGGAAAACAGCTCGCAGAAAAGACCCTACTCCTTTGAACTTGCAGCCTCACTCTTTGCCACTGTCCTGATTATAGGACTGATGTATGTAACCCAGGGGGTATTGCTCCCTCTCTTGTTCGCGATATTATTAGCGATTTCACTTTTTCCGCTGGCGCGATTTTTTGAAAGACTCCATCTAGGCAAGGCATTTTCATCGATTTTGGCGGTGATTGTTGCAATTGCCATTATTTCTGGACTTATTTGGTTTATCGTTCATGAGAGTATCATTATAGGGAAAGATGCGAGTGCAATTACCGACAAGGTCTTATCCGTTTTAGAACGCGGACAAGAGTGGATAGAGAAGCAGTTCGGAATTCAACGCTCTGAAGTGATGCAACAGTTGCAAGAGCAAGGAAACAAAGCATTAGAAAATGCTGGAGGTATGGTGACAGGCATGTTCGGATCGATTGGTAATATGCTTGCAAGCGCTATTTTAGTGCCCTTATACGTGTTTTTTCTACTGTATTACCGAGATTTCTTCCGCGAATTCTTTTTCAAAGCATTTCGTAAATCCCCTCAACACAAGGTAAATGAGGTGCTAAACAAAATATACGAGGTTGTACAAAGCTATCTAGTCGGATTAGTGACCGTAATGGGAATCGTCGCTGTGTTGAACACAGGAGGTTTAATGTTAATGGGCATTGAATACGCTTGGTTCTTTGGATCTTTAGCTTCGCTCTTAATGCTATTGCCTTATATCGGAATTGCTATCGGATCTATACTTCCGGCTTTATTTGCTCTTGCTGTGAAAGATAGTGCATGGTATGCTGTGGGAGTGATTGCTTGGTTTCAGGTTGTTCAATTCTTAGAAGGTAACATTATCACTCCGAATATCGTTGGAAGTAAGGTTAGTATTAATCCACTCATGGCGATTATAGGTATTTTACTCGGTGGTATGCTTTTCGGACTAGCAGGTTTAATCCTTGCATTACCTTTTATTGCCACGTTAAAAGTAATCTTTGACGCTTCACCTGGCATGTCGGCCGTGGGCTTTTTGATTGGAGAGCCTGAGAAAATGCACCTAAAAAAGAATTCTACGCAAGAATTACTCATGAAATGGGGCATCGTACGGCTTCCAAAGAACAAGAAAAAGGTAGAGATGGATGTGCAAGTAAAAACCGACGAAAAAACAAACGAACCCAAAACCGAAGTTTCTTACAAAGAAGTAAACGAGTCTGAAGAGTTGCCTTTAGATAAAGACGATCAAACGGAAGAGAAATAAGAGTTTCCTAACTTACTTACTTCTTGAGATTTCTTCTCTCAATGTTCTTAACGATGTTTAACAGCAGATCAATCCCTGGATTTCTGCTGTTTTCATTCCATAATAACGAAAGTGTCGTGCGTTGCGGGATATGCTGTAACTCCAGGAAGTCTACGTGAGTATGGTAGCCTTTTTTTAAAGATGAAGGAACAATCGCCACTCCTAAGCCTTGAGAAACTAAGTTAAAAATACTGAGCGCATTTACGGTTTTTAATGCAACATGCGGCTGAAACCCCTGATCTTGAAAAATGCTCATGACCAATTCATAATAGGAATTGCTATACTCTTTAGAAAAGAGGATAAAGGATTCGTCCTTGAAATCCTGTAAATTCACTTTTTTAGATTTCGCTAAAGGATGAGTTTTTGGCACGACCAGTGCAAAATGGTCGGTCAAAATCGGAAGAGCGCGTAATCCTTTGGGCGTATCCTTTATTCTGACAAATCCGAAATCCAATTCATTTCTTAAAAGCATGTCTAGTTGTGCTTCGTTGGTCAGTTCATTTAGCGTAATATCAATGAGGGGCTGTTGCTGCTTGAGCTCAACCAACAACTGTGGTAAAATTGCTTGAACGGCTGAACCAATGAAACCTAATTTTAACGAAGTTAGTTTTCCCTCAGCGATTTTCTCGATCTGCGTTTTGATGATTCCCATCTGATTAAACAACAAATCTACCTCAGTCTTTAAATATGCTCCGGCGGCAGTTAATGCAACATTTCTTTTATCTCGTATAAAAAGTGGAGTCTGATAATATTCCTCCAGTTGCTTTATTTGTCTCGATAGCCCCGGTTGAGCAATATATAAGCGTTCAGCAGCCCTCCGAAAGTGCAGTTCCTCCGCGAGAACCTTAAAATATTGCAGATGTCTAAGCTCAATTTGATAATTCATAGTTATCAGTCGATGATAAAATTGATATTACTGATTATCAAATATAGGGGCTAAATTTGGATATAAAGCATTTTATGATGAAATCATTCAATTACGGACAAGATATATTGAGCAGTTCTATTGCTGTTTCAATTGCAAAAGGTGAAACCAAAGGCGTTTTAACCGAAGAAGTTATTGCTAGCATCAATCGAAGCGCACAGTATGTACAAGAGATTGTTGATGCCGGTAAGGTAGTTTATGGTATCAATACAGGGTTTGGACCACTTTGCACGAGCTTAATCGGTGCGAACGATACGAAGAAACTGCAAGAAAATATTCTGAAAAGCCACGCGGTCGGCGTAGGAGAGCCAATTGACGTCGAATTAAGTAAGCTGATGCTGATATTGAAAGTGCAGGCCCTGGCAAAAGGTTTTTCAGGCGTTCAATTCACAACAGTAGAACGTATTATCTGGCATATTGAAAATGATGTAATCCCCGTTGTTCCTAAGCAGGGCTCCGTGGGAGCTTCAGGCGACTTAGCTCCACTCTCACACTTGTTCTTACCCTTAATTGGACTAGGCAAGGTTTGGTATGAGGGTAGAATATGTGCGACTCAAGAAGTATTGAATAAGTACGGGATGGAAGCGATTCACCTGGGGGCCAAAGAAGGATTGGCATTAATCAACGGAACGCAATTTATGGCGGCCCATGGAGTAAAGGCGGTCGTAGAAATGAAACGACTAATGGACAGCGCAGACTTAATCGCTACCTTGATGATCGAAGGGTTAAACGGCTCTATCAAGCCGTTTTTTAGCGAATTACATCAGTTAAGACCATATAAAGGAAATGTATTCGTCGCTTCAACGATATTTAACCTGCTAAAGGGTTCGGAGGTATTAGAATCACATAAAAACTGCTCTCGCGTCCAAGACCCCTATTCATTGCGTTGTATTCCACAGGTTCATGGAGCGTCCAGGAATGCGTGGTTGCATTTCAAAGAGATTATAGAGACAGAGATCAACGCTGTGACAGACAATCCAATTATTATCAATAGCGAATTGACAATCTCGGGTGGCTCATTTCACGGACAGCCGATTGCTCTTCCGCTAGACTATGCGACCTTGGCGGTTTCTGAATTGGGAAATATTTCGGATAGAAGAGTATATTTATCTCTGGAAGGCGAAACCAATGGCGTTCCAAAATTACTCATGAAATCTACAGGATTAAACTCTGGTTTTATGATTCTGCAATATAGTACGGCAGCCATCGCAAGTGAAAATAAAGGATTATGCTTCCCTGCAAGTGCAGATAGTATTCCTACTTCTTTAGGTCAGGAAGACCATGTCAGTATGGGTTCTATCGCTGGAAGGAAATTATTACAGGTGTTGGATAATGTCGACAAGATTTTAAGTATCGAGTTGCTTTGCGCTGCGCAAGCAAAGGACTACCATCAACCATTGAAATCAACGGCCGTTATCGAAGCGATACATCAACATCTTAGGGCCTCAATTCCACATATCGAGGAGGATCAGCCAATGACCGACCTTCTAGATGCGGCCTTGGAGCTCGTTAAATCAGGCGCGCTTGTTGAGGTAGCGAATCAGGTTGCCCGTCAAGAAGGAGTAGAATATTTAGGAACAGGTGCTTCATATTTTGAATGTTAAACATGGAAAAACAAGGTATATTAATTGGACCCTTTAAGCAGTTGGTCAGCATGGCAGAGCTTCCGCTAAAAGGAGCACTGAAAGATTCGCAGTTGGAAGTGATACCTTCTGCGGGCATTTGGTTAGAAGGTGAGTTGATCAAGGAAATTTCTGATTATAATACGCTCAAACAAAAATTAAAGGACCAAGTCGAACTAATTGAATTAAATGGAGATTTTGTTGCCCTTCCAGGCTACATCGACTGCCATACGCATATTGCTTTCGGAGGGAATCGCGCGAATGATTTCGCAATGCGCAATGCCGGAAGTTCATATCTTGAAATTGCGGAGGCTGGCGGTGGTATTTGGAGCACCGTGAAGCACACACGCGCCTGCTCGCAAGAAGAGTTGAAACAGTTAACTGTAGAACGTGCTAATTATCTGCTCGCCCAGGGCATTACAACTATTGAAGTAAAAAGTGGATATGGTCTATCAGTCGATGAAGAACTAAAAACGCTAAGAGCAATTGCTGCTGCTGATAATGAATGTAAAGCTGATTTATTGAGTACTTGCTTAGCAGCGCATATGTTGCCAAAGGATTATGAAGGTACTGCCGAGGAATATCTCGATATGATTGCTAAAGAGCTATTCCCAATTCTTAAAGAAGAGCACTTAACGACGCGTGTGGATGCCTTTGTCGAACGAAGCGCATTCTCTGCAGAGCAGGCAAAACCGTATTATGAACAAGCGAAAGCTTTAGGTTTTGATCTTACGGTGCATGCCGACCAGTTTACAACTTCAGGTTCAAAGTTGGCAGTAGAGCTGTCCGCTGCATCAGCAGATCACCTAGAAGCTTCAACGGAAGAGGAAATTCAACTGTTGGCTGCCTCCGATGTGGTCGCAGTTGCACTGCCGGCTGCTTCTTTAGGAATAGGCTGTGCATTTACCCCTGCGAGACGCCTTTTAGATGCTGGAGCATCATTGGCTATTGCAACAGATTGGAACCCCGGATCTGCGCCAATGGGTAAACTAGTCGCCAGCGCAAGCATATTAGCAAGCATGGAAAAACTGAGTAATGCGGAGGTTTTAGCAGCCATCACCTTCCGTGCCGCTAAAGCATTAAATTTAGATGATAGAGGTCGATTGGTAGCAGGTTTGCTAGCGGATTTCAATATCTATCAGACGGATAACTATCAGAATATTACCTACCTGCAAGGGCGTCTTGAGCCGCATGCGGTATGGAAAAGAGGTCAATTAGTATGCTCAGACAATCATTAATTATGGGAAACTTAAATTTTAAAGATGCCTTGCTACAGGGGATTCCATCGGAATTGCCTCCAGCGGCGATATACGACCATACGGTAAGTCATGCCCCGAAGCGTAAAGCAATATTAACAAAGGATGAGGAAAAACTAGCAATCAGAAATGCATTGCGCTATTTCCCCAAAGAATGGCATGGCATTTTAGCTCCTGAATTTCTAGAGGAGCTACATACTTACGGACGTATTTACATGTATAGATTTCGTCCATCATACGCCATGTACGCTCGTCCGATTGAGGAATATCCAGCAAATTCTATTCAAGCCGCATCCATCATGCTGATGATTCAGAATAACCTAGATCCAGCCGTTGCACAGCATCCGCATGAGCTGATTACCTATGGCGGCAATGGTGCTGTTTTTCAAAACTGGGCGCAATATCTGCTAACGATGAAGTTCCTGGCAACAATGAATGATGAGCAAACCTTGCACATGTATAGTGGGCATCCGATGGGATTATTTCCATCATCAAGCTTTGCGCCACGCGTAGTAGTAACAAACGGGATGATGATCCCGAACTATTCCAAACCGGATGATTGGGAAAGGTTCAATGCTTTAGGTGTCACGCAATACGGTCAAATGACTGCTGGTTCCTATATGTATATTGGCCCGCAAGGCATTGTTCATGGTACGACGATAACAGTGATGAACGCCTTCAGAAAGCAGCTTTCTAATACGGAGACTGCGGCTGGAAAAGTATTTCTTACTTCCGGTCTTGGGGGGATGAGTGGAGCGCAGCCAAAAGCAGGCAATATCGCAGGCTGTATTACGGTATGCGCTGAGGTGAACCCTGCGGCCGCTCGTAAGCGTCACGAGCAGGGATGGGTAGATCTTCTGATTGAGGATATGGACGAATTGATCGCTCGTGTGAAAACCGCAATAGCGC
The DNA here is from genome assembly GCF_030503615.1 of Sphingobacterium sp. BN32. Classification (NCBI taxonomy): domain Bacteria; kingdom Pseudomonadati; phylum Bacteroidota; class Sphingobacteriia; order Sphingobacteriales; family Sphingobacteriaceae; genus Sphingobacterium; species Sphingobacterium sp. BN32. The sequence continues at coordinate 2,771,402 of NZ_CP129963.1, read as the reverse complement.
ATAAAGAAATTGTATCTATTGCCTATCTAGGCAATATTGTCGACGTGTGGGAACAATTTGACATGGCCAACCTCCCTATCACGGTGGGGTCTGATCAAACTTCATTACATAATCCATGGTCGGGTGGATATTATCCGGTAGGAGTCAGTTTCGATGATGCAAATCAGATGATTGCCAATGCGCCCGATGTTTTTAAAGAAAAAGTTCAGGCATCTTTGAGAAGACATGCCGCAGCCATAAATAAGCATGTCGCGAAAGGAACTTACTTTTTCGATTATGGGAATGCTTTCCTGCTCGAATGTTCTCGTGCGAATGCTGAGGTCATGGCGGACGATAATATTAATTTCCGATATCCATCTTATGTACAAGATATATTGGGGCCAATGTGTTTCGACTATGGATTTGGACCATTCCGCTGGGTCTGCACCTCTGGAAAAGAGAGCGATCTTGAATTAACGGATAATTTAGCCCTTCAAGTGTTAGAAGACTTGAAGAAAGAGGCCTCAGCCGAGATTTCTCAGCAGATGGACGATAATATCAAATGGATCAGAGATGCGAAGCAAAACAAGCTTGTTGTTGGATCACAAGCTCGCATTTTATATGCGGATGCGCTTGGTCGTACCAAGATTGCGATAGCATTCAACGATGCCGTACGGGATGGCCGTTTGTCGGCACCGGTTGTACTGGGACGAGATCATCACGATGTTTCAGGAACAGACTCTCCATATCGCGAAACCAGCAATATATACGATGGGTCCCGCTACACAGCAGATATGGCCATTCATAATGTCATTGGCGATAGCTTCCGCGGTGCTACTTGGGTATCCATACATAATGGCGGTGGAGTAGGATGGGGAGAGGTCATCAATGGCGGCTTCGGAATGTTGCTGGACGGCTCTGCGCAAAGTGAAGAGAAACTCCGACAGATGTTGTTTTTTGATGTCAATAATGGTATTGCTCGTCGGGCTTGGGCAAGAAACAAGGAAGCGAAAAGTGCCTTGGAAACCGAGTTAGCAAGAACAGCAAACTTTAAAGTAACAGAATCTGTTATGGTAGATGATCAACTCATCGATCAATTATTCAACTAACACATGGCAATACTCGATAATACATATTATCAGGCTGGGAACTCGCAGAACTGGGAGGGAAGAGTTGATGGCACAGAACAAGCTTTCCTACGCTGGCATCAAGTCATTGAAGCTATTGATTTATCTGAACAGCAATCCCTGGATGGCGCCTTTGTTATATTGGGATTTTGTTGCGAGGAGGGAGTAGAAAGAAATCAAGGCCGTATCGGCGCAAAAGAAGGCCCTACAGCCTTTCGAAAGGTCTTGGCTGGATTACCAGTGCATTTTCCAAATACAGTGCGTCTTATCGACGCTGGAGATGTTTTCTGCTCCAATGGGAATTTGGAAGAAGCGCAGGACTGTCTGCATGCTGCGGTTAATGAAATAATTTCCATGGGCGGATTTCCTATCTTGCTTGGTGGTGGCCATGAGATCACTTATCCACACTATCTGGGAATTCAAACAGCAACTAAACAATCGGTCGGCATAATCAACTTGGATGCACACTTGGACATCCGTCCATTGGTCGACGGGAAAGGAAATTCCGGAACTGGGTTCTATCAAATTGCACAACATGTAGAAAGGGAAAATTTGCCTTTCCATTATTTAGCTATTGGCATTCAGGAAATATCCAATACCAAAGCTTTGTTTGACTATGCCGATTCTAAGGGGGTGGAAATTATACACGCAAAGGACATATATGCAGAGCGGTTAGGAGAGATTATGGATCAAATAATAGCTTTTGGAAAGAAGGTTGACCAGGTTTATTTAACGATTGATTTAGATGTATTCGCGGCAGCCTATGCACCTGGTGTGTCTGCTTTAGCCTTCCATGGCATCGTTCCGGATCATAATTTTCAACTGATATTCGATACGATCCTTCAGCTGCCTAATCTTCGTTCTATCGATGTTGCCGAGTTAAACCCGCACTTTGATATTGACAATAGAACGACCAAACTTGGTGCGGATTTGCTGTTCAGGGTATTGCAGAAGTAGACCGAATTTGGGTATCTTTATACTTCAATCACGTTAAAGCAGAAAGCATGTCAAATATAGATTTCATCAGAGAAGAAACAGCGGCCGATATAGGTAATTTTTTAGTAGGAAGGTTGTTGCCTTTCCGTCAAAAACGTTCCATTGGGCCCTTTGTATTTATCGATCATATGGGACCCGCTTGTCTCGCTGATCATGAAAACTTAGACGTTGGTCCTCACCCTCATATCGGATTATCCACGCTTACTTATCTATTTGAAGGCTCTATCTTCCATCGCGACAGCCTTGGTTCCGCAATGGAAATAAAACCAGGAGCAGTCAATTGGATGACTGCCGGAAAAGGGGTTGTCCACTCCGAGCGCACGCCTGAATATTTAAGACAGAAAGACAAGTTCCTCCATGGACTACAGATCTGGGTAGCATTGCCCAAGGAATTAGAGTTTCAAGAGCCCGAATTTCATCACGTAGAGGCTGACGCAATCCCAGCATGGGAAGAAGACGGCGTAGCTTACAAGCTGATTGCCGGCGAAGCTTTCGGGAAGAAATCACCTGTGCCGGTACATAGCAAACTTTACATGATGGAAATTAAGGCAACGAAAGATGCGCTAATTGATATTCGTGGAGAACTTTATGGAGAAAGTGGCTTATACATCCTTGAGGGCGAAATTGCTAGCAATGGTTATAATTATGGTCCAAAGCAAATTCTGATCACCCTAGACGCGCATTTATGTTCTTTTGAAATGAAAGCCGGTACTACGGTTTATATCTTCGGTGGAGAGCCATTCCCGGAAGAGCGATTCATTTATTGGAACTTTGTAGCGACAAGTAAAGAAATAATAGAGGAAGCGAAACAGAAATGGATAAACCATGAGTTTCCCAAAGTACCTGGCGATGATGGTTATGTGCCATTGCCAGCTCCTAGAAAGTAATAAAGAAAAAGGGATAATCGACAGACTATCCCTTTTTTATTTCTAAATATGTTGATCCACGATTGTGTCGGGATCTGACCCCCATTCGGACCAAGAGCCATCATATACACGAATATTCTTGTATCCTAACTCATAAGCGCCCAAAGCTAATACAGCCGCTGTAATACCAGACCCGCATGTAAAGATATTTTGTCCTGTAGGAAATGCTTTTTTTTCATAGAGCGGCGCAATTTCCTCGTTGGACCTAAAGTATGCAGCGTCCAAGACCTGATCGAAAGGAATATTCTCTGATCCGGGAATATGCCCCGACTTTAGACCCGGTCGAGGTTCAGGAGCAGCACCCGAGAAGCGCCCCGCGCTTCTTGCATCTGTAATATGTACGTCGTCCTGTCCGACAAGTTCTTTTAATTCATCGATTTTAATTATCCATTGCGGATCAGGTTTGGCAACAAAGTTTCCGATATTTTCCACCACTGTATAAGCATCAACAATAGGTAAATCAGCGGATTTCCATGCAGGCATGCCTCCATTAATTACATATACTTGATCGAAGCCCATATACTTGAACATCCACCAAGCCCGAGGACTGGAATAGACGCCCCAGCGGTCGTAAAGTAGAACGATTGAATCCTGATTTACTCCCAGCTTTCTCACTTCCTGCTCAAAAGTGACAGCATCAACCATCGTATGGGGCAAGGGAATGTTCTTGTCTGAAAATGCATGTTCAATATCTAGAAAATGTGAATTCGGTATAAGCTCCAGATTATTATTGTCCAACTTTTGTCCGACTTTATCAATGCTGGCATCCAAAATCACGACCCGTTCTGTCTGCTCTTTAATAAGCTTTACTGCTTGTTCTATATGGATTAATGCGCGACTCATCATTTAATTCTTTTTACTAATGTAGGCATTAAAATCAAAAAAGCCCGATCCTATGAATCGGGCTTTAGAAGTTATTTCGAAAAATCTAATTATTTAGATTTCTTTTCGTTGTCTTCCATTTGCTCTTTTAATTGAGCTAAAACGTCAAGATCACCTAATGTTGATTTTTCAACATTGTCTTTCACTTTTCTTACTGCAGATGATGCTGCTTTCGCTTCTTTCTTACGAGCGTTGAACTCTTCGATACGTGCTTCAGCTTTAGCATCTTCCCAAATACGAGAGTGAGAGATAACTAAACGTTTGTTTTCTTTGTTGAACTCGATGATTTTGAATTCAGCAACTTCGTCAACTTTCAATGAAGAACCGTCTTCTTTTACAGAGTGTTTGTTAGGGCAGAAGCCTTCAACACCGTATTGTAAAGCTACGATATCACCTTTGTCACCAACTTTGATAACTGTACCTTCGTGAACTGAACCTTCAGTGAAGATTGTTTCGAAAGTATCCCAAGGGTTTTCTTCTAATTGTTTGTGACCTAAAGAAAGTTTGCGGTTTTCTTCGTCTAATTCTAAAACCACTACGTCTAAACGCTCACCAACTTTAGTGAATTCGTTAGGGTGGTTAACTTTCTTAGACCATGAAAGGTCAGAAATGTGAATTAATCCGTCGATTCCGTCTTCTAATTCTACGAATACACCGAAGTTAGTCATGTTCTTAACAACCGCTGATTGTTTTGAACCTACTGGGTAACGTTCAGTGATGTTTTGCCAAGGATCTGGAGTCAATTGTTTGATACCTAAGCTCATTTTACGCTCTTCGCGGTCTAGAGTTAAGATAACAGCTTCGATTTCATCACCTACTTTTAAGAACTCTTGTGGAGAACGTAAGTTTTGAGACCATGACATTTCAGATACGTGGATTAAACCTTCAACACCAGGGATGATTTCTAAGAAAGCACCGTAATCAGCAACTGTTACGATTTTACCTTTTACTTTAGAACCAATTTCTAAACCTGTATCTAGAGATTCCCAAGGGTGCTCTGATAATTGTTTTAAACCTAATGCGATACGTTTTTTCTCGTCGTCGAAGTCTAATACTACAACGTTGATTGTTTGGTCTAATGCTAACACCTCTTTTGGATGCTCGATACGGCCCCAAGAGATATCAGTAATGTGAAGTAAACCGTCAACACCACCTAAGTCGATGAACACACCGAAATCAGTGATATTTTTAACAGTACCTTCTAATACTTGACCTTTTTCTAATTTCGCAACGATTTCTGATTTTTGGTTTTCTAAATCGTCTTCGATCAATACTTTATGAGAAACAACTACGTTTTTGAACTCATGGTTGATTTTCACAACTTTGAATTCCATTGTTTTACCAACATATACGTCGTAGTCACGAATAGGTTTGATGTCGATTTGAGAACCTGGTAAGAAAGCCTCAACACCTTTAATATCAACGATTAAACCACCTTTAGTGCGTGATTTAACAAAACCATCGATAATTGCATCGTTCTCCAATGCAGCATTGATTTCTTCCCAAGATTTTTGTGTTTTAGCACGTTTGCGTGATAATACTAACTGACCGTTTGCATCCTCTTGCGATTCTACAAATACGTCAACCGTATCACCAACTTTTAAGTCAGGTAAGTCACGGAACTCAGATAATGCTACAAGACCGTCTGATTTGAAACCGATGTTCAATACAACATCTTTGTTATTGATAGATACAACGGTACCTTCAATAATTTCACCTTGATTAATTTGGTTAAATGTTCCAGCGTATTGCTCTTCCAATTTAACGCGCTCTGCTTCGCTGTAATTACCGAAAGCTTTCTCATCAAGATCCCAGTCGAAGTCTCCTGATGGAGTACTCCAAGTGTTAGATTTAATCTCATCGATTAAATTTGAATCTGCTTCAGACTCAATCTTTTCAGTGTCTTTCACAACTTTTGTGTCAGCACCTTGTAGCTCTGCGTTTTTCGCCGCTAACTCTTTTTCTGCTTCTTGTTTTTTTGCCATTAATTAATTATCTCCTTTTCCCTACGATGTAGGGACTGCAAAGATACGAAAAACTTTTATTTACAAGAGATTAGAAGAAAAAAAAATATTTACGATCCCTCTTGCTGGATTTCATTGGAGTCCTCAAAGATCGGATACAAGGTTTTTAAGATCACTTCCGTTAGTTTCTTTTCATTGAATGGCTTGATCAAGATACCATCAAACTTCATACGTCTAATGGCTTCCTGTTTCTTAACCTGTTCATTATCAGAGGATGTTGCGATTATTTTGACCCGCTCATAGGCCGGGTTTTGACGAATCTTCACGAGCAATTCATCTCCTGTCATCACAGGCATGTTGATGTCCGTTACGATGACATCGACAACTTTGCTTTCCAAGAGGTTCAGCGCTTCCTGACCGTTTGTTGCCGTGTAAACCTGATCATGTAACAAGAAAAACTGCTTCAGATAGAGTAGATTTAAAGCATTATCGTCTACAATAAGCCAGGAAAGATTCTTTGGAAGATCCCTAACCTGATGAATATTAAGGGTATTCTTGCGGCGGTATTTTGGCCGTGGAATAGGGATTTCTACCGTAAAGGTTGTGCCTTGGTTTGCTCTAGACTGAAATGAAATCCTACCCTTTAATAGCGTAACGATATTTTTAGTGATGTAAAGTCCTAAGCCGACGCCACCTTCCACCTTGTTCGTCTTATTTTCGGTATAGTACTTTTTAAAGATGTTTTTCTTGAGGTTCTCTGGAATACCGTTACCCTCGTCAGACACTTTAATCACCAAATTACTATGATTATTTACATAAATCTTCGTCATCACGGTCCCCTGCGAAGAGTACTTGATCGCATTGCTCACCAAATTACTCACCACCTGGCGTACCTTCAGTTCGTCGGTGAAGATGATACTTGGTTTGCTCTCATCTACGGAATGATCTAATGTAATTTTCTTCGAGCTCGCCTGATTCCTGTAGTTGTCGAGGATCTCCAGCAACATATCATGGAAGTCGAAATGGTTTGATTCTATGGTATCGTGCTTATCGATTTTGCTGAGGTTAAGAATATCGTTGATGGTTTTCGAGGTCGCGGTGATATTCGAATAAGCCGTCTCTAGAAGAAGGATGTCCTTGGGTTGATACAGATCGTTGCGACTTCGTAGTAAGTCGACAATTCCGATCATCGAGTTGATCGGAGTTCGGATTTCATGTGTGATCTCGGCAAGGATGTCGGTTTTTTGCTCGGCAAGTTTGGACGCATAGATTTTTTCGTCCATCAGCATTTGCTCGTAGTAGTTCGTGAAAAATTGGTAGTACACCAAAATACAGATAACGATAAATACAAATGTCAGCGAGACAATAATTTGCCATTTAAAAGTATCGGTATTGGCAAGGAGTACGTTCAACTCCTGGTCTGATTTCTCCCGTTGAAATTTTATGCGCTGATCATACACGTAGCGAATTTGCTGATTCGTTTTATGGAGCAGGGTAAAGTTATCGGAGAGCATTAATCGCTCTTTCTGCCTAAGATTGGCTAATTGCGTCTTAATCTCATCCAGTTTTCCCTGTGCCCTTGCGTCGGACTCGGAACGAATTCTCGAGAAACTCTGGTGCAACATGTTGCGGGTGTCTTGCGAAAGCAAGTCACTTCCTAAGGTTAGGGTATCAAGTTTCGGTTGGAATATGCGTTGTAGTAAAGGCTTGCGATTAATAATTAAAGTCGGTGTCTTTCGCTTGAAATCTGTATTGGACAGCGTGCGCTCCTGCGGCAGATTGAACATCGAGTTGTTAAGCGCTGTCCGGTGGAATTCATCTAACGCACGCGCAGACTGCATCAGCGAATCGATGTTTGCGGATAGATCAATATACATCGGTAGGAGCTTAGAGTAACTGATTGAATCGCCCCGGTATTTTTGATCGACAATTTCTTCGACCTCTCGAACCTTTCGCAAGGAGTCGACAGAACCTTTCAATAACATGAGGTCCTTGTTATAGGCTAGAAAATCCGTACTGTCGTATTTGAGCGAATATTGCCGGAAGTGATTTTCAGCATCGTTGAATTTCGTTAGTAGCGTCACAAAACTGGTTTGGTCTGTGTTGATGCTGCTATAGATTCGTTCAATTCGAGATTGAATAGACCGGTATTGGATAAAAGAGGATATAAAGAAAATGAGGAATGCGACAAAAAGACCAATAGTAGACAACAACAAGATATTTCGAATGCTCTTGTTCCGTTTCGTTCTATCGACTAAATATTTATCCTCTTGTTGCATTGTGTTTTTAAGCCAATTGTACACAAAAAACAGTGGTTTGCCCTATTAAGCTTGGTTTGCTTTAAAAGAATTGTAAACTCTTGGTTTTACAATTTTAATACTTTGTTTTGAAAGTGCAATGCTTGCATTCAATTCATACCCAATAATCAATATAAGTGCATTCATATACATCCAAATCATGACGACAATCAGGGTTCCTATGGAACCATACAACTTATTATATGCACCGAAATTATTAATGTAAAAAGTAAAAAGTGAAAACGACAACATAGCCAATAGTGTGGCTAGTGTAGCGCCTGGTGTAAAAAGTTTCCAACGCGATGATGAAGGCCCAAATTTATAAATGAGACTTACCGTGAAGAAGTAAATTGAAAATAAAATAATCCACTGCGCGGTCTTGATTAAGAACGACCAGAACCACGAAAGGTCATAATCGATATGCGTTTTCAAGTAATTGATTAAAAAGTTAGACCCCATGTACAGAACAATTCCGCAAATTAAGGCGATAACAATCGAAAATGAAAGTACTAACGCGACGATGCGGCGTTGGAACCATGTTCTAGACTCCTTGGATAAGGAAGACTTATTGAAGGTCATCATCAAAGTGGTCATGCCGTTAGTCGCGAAGAAGGTACAAAGTACAAAACCGGCAGATAATAATCCACCGTTCTGCCGGATAATAATGTCCTTCAACGTGTTTTCTAAAACTTGATAGGCATTATCCGGCAAAGCAAGCTGAATAAGTTCCATCAACTGTTCCTGAAAATTATCAATTGGGATATAAGGAATCAATGTGAACAGGAAGATGATTCCCGGAAAGATAGCCAACATAAAGTTATAGGCTAAAGATGATGCTTTGTTGATAATAGACTCCCGAGAAATTTCTTGAAAAAAAAACACAAATACCGTGTATAATGGCAACTTGCCAAAACCCGGTAAAGTAGCACTCTTCGACCATTCAATCAATCGATCATAGGGCTGCAAGTGAAGAAGTGTCTGATGTACTTTTTTCATTTATTCTCCAAAAAATGGAGCCATTTTCTCTTGGAATATTGCTGGAGGTCTACACGGTCTATTCCGCTCCATATCAACAAAAACAAGCTGTGTAGAACCCGTATTTAGTAACTCGCCCTCTTCGTTAAATAGCTCATACTCAAATTTAATCCTTATACCTGGCTTTTCTCTAATATAAATATTAATAGTGATTAAATCATCATACTTTGCCGCTTTAATATATTGGCTATGAAGCTCAATTACCGGTAGCATAACGCCCATATCCTCTAGCTCCTTATAAGAGATGCCTGTGCTACGCAGCATTTCGGTGCGCGCCACCTCATAGTATGCGGCATAATTGCCATAATATACATAGCCCATGTTATCCGTTTCGGCATAACGAACGCGGACTTGATGTTTATAGGAAAACATAATTATTTCTTGATATTTCTTGCGTCAAGCGCTTGCTGAAACTTTCTAGCGTTAATTTGATGTTCAGCAACGGTCTTTGCAAAATTGTGGTAACCTGAGAAATCATCCTTCGCACACATGTAGATATACTCATGTTGCTTATAGTTCAAGACGGCGTCGATCGAGGCGATGCTAGGCATCATAATCGGCCCGGGAGGCAGTCCTTTATAACGGTAGGTGTTATAAGGGTTGTCGATCGTTAAATGTCTATTTAATACGCGACGAATGGTAAAATCATTATTTGCAAAAATGACGGTAGGGTCTGCTTGTAATAACATACCTCGTTTCAGGCGATTGATGTATAAACCTGCAATTGCCGGCATCTCGTCCACATGCAGGGCTTCTCCCTTCACAATGGATGCCAATACGCTGACTTCTTTCGGCGTCATATTTAACGCTGCGGCTTTTGCTTTGCGATCTGCATTCCAGAATTTATCATACTCTTTCGAAAAACGGTCAATGATCTCTTCCGGTTTTGTATTCCAATAAATCTCATAGGTATTCGGAATAAACATCGAGAAGAAATTATCCTTGTTAAAGCCATATTTCTCAGCTAAGGCCTCATTGTTTAACAGGTTTAAGAAAGTCGTCGAATCGGCTTCGAAGTTCTTACCTAAGGCACCTGCAAAGTTCTCCTTCAGACGTAAGTTTTGAAAACGAAAAGGAACGGCCTCTTGATAACCGCCACGTAGATTACCTATGAAACGACGATTGCTCAAATCTTTGGAAAGCTTATATCGTCCCGCTTTGATACCATCTTGTAAATCCATTGCTTTCGCTACATAATTGAAATAACTAGGGTTTTTTACAATGCCCTCTTCTTCAATCCGCTTGATTACGCTCTCGTAAGGCTCGTCGGTATGTACATAGAAATATTCTTCGGATGTTGCTATGCTTGGTGCCATAAAGGCTTGGTAGCCAATCCATGCCACAGCAAGACCAACCACTAAAATAACAATCAATATAATCTTTACGACGCTATTCTTCTTTCTGTTTTCTGCCATATTCTTAGTTTTGAGGCGTTGTAGGATTCACAGGTGTAGTCGGCGCAGCACTAGGCATTGCCAACGTTACGTGTACTGCACTTCCGATGGAGATTACGTGCGAACTGGTATCCGGACTTTGACTTACAATACGCGCATTTAACGTATCGCGGGAGTTATCAGAGAAGGAGATTGAACCTAATGTTAATCCTAAGCCTGCCAATGCAAATTTCGCTTCTTCTACCGACTGTCCCACAAGATTAGGAATGTCCACTTCCGAATCTCCGCGGCCATTACCCAATACCAAGCTGATTCTTGATCCCTTCGGAACCATACGCCCTGGTTGGATCACCTGACCTGAGAATTTAACCTCTAATACGACATCACGAGCGATATCGTTGATATATGTCGTGTCTGCAATTTTTAAAGAGTGGTTCTTCAAAATGGCAGAAGCTTCAATAAATGTCTTGTCAACAATCTCTGGGAACGCAATTTCCGGCGCAGACTGCGTAATGATAGTCAAATAGATTGTTCTACCACCCTTAACATGCGATTTAGGATCGGGATCTTGGTCGATTACTAAGCCTGGTTTTGCATCCATCTGATAGATCGAGTCAACCTCGTATTCCAATCCTGCTTTGTCCAAAATCTTTAAGGCCTCATTAATGTGTAACCCCTTTAAAACTGGAACTTCCTGAGAATCTCCATGTTTGGTGTATATTTTCAAACCGAAATAAACGACAATAAAAAGAACAACAATAAAAATTAAGGCAGCAATTAAGTTTTTTCGAAACGTACTCGTCCTTAAGTATAAAAAGAATTTAGACATCAATCTCTTGCTTTAAATGTTTTGCTATCACAATATTAATTCCACTTTTCAAAATCATGGGAAATCTCAGCGATAATTAAGGCAAAAATATTCGTTTTTCCTCGTATCGCAAATTATATTTGCTTCTTGATAATATATTATGAAAACAAAAGTTGCTTTAGTAAAAGGTGGATACACTGGCGAAGCCGAGGTGTCGTTTAAAAGTGCCGCCTTCGTATATAGTCAGATTGATAAGAATAAGTATGACGTTTATCCAATTACGATCACTCTAGATAGCTGGTTTTATGAGGATGATCAAGGGGCGAAGCATGAGATCGACCGACAGGATTTTTCCTTAGAACTTGCTGGCGAGAAAGTCAAATTCGACGTAGCCTTCATCATTATACACGGCGTACCGGGAGAAGATGGACGCTTGCAAGGTTATTTTGATATGATTGGCCTGCCATATACTTCTTGTACTGCCCTAACATCGGCTTTAACGATGAACAAAGGATATACTAAAGCTATCGTACAAGATATTCCAGAACTCAATGTCGCGAACTCCGTACTGTTGTTTAAAGAACATCGCGCTGTTTCTGTCGACATGGTAACCGAGAAACTGAGCCTACCGCTTTTCGTTAAGCCAAATGCCGGCGGCAGTAGTATCGGTATGAGTAAAGTTTCGGAGTGGAGCGAATTGAAGCAAGCACTAGACAATGCTTACGATGCGGAAAATACGGGCTTCCAGGTTCTAGTCGAAGAGTTTGTCACCGGGCGTGAATTCTCCCAAGGTATTTACCGCGATGCCAAAGGCGAACTTCAAGTATTGCCTGCCACCGAAGTGAGAACAACACGCGAGTTTTTCGATTACGAAGCTAAATACACCCCGGGCTTAACCGAAGAAATTACACCCGCCGACTTAAACACCGAACAGAAAGAGCGCGCAGATCGCTTGATCAGAGAAATTTATATCCGTCTAAATTGTAAAGGAATGGTTCGTATCGACTTCTTTATCGAAAAGAATACGGATAAATTTTATTTTATAGAAATCAATACGGTACCTGGCCAAACGCCACAATCCTTTATCCCACAACAAGTCCGCGCTTCCGGAAGAACAGAAAGCGCTTTCTATGGTGAGCTGATTGAGGCTGCAATATTAGATGTTAGACATTAGATTTTAGATATTAGAAATGTAGGGCGCCCGGTAGGCGCCCTTTTTTTTGATGTTTATTTTTTTGAGAAAAGTTTGTTTTGAACCAAGAAAGAAAGGATGCAAGGATTGGCAGAATCAATGTTTTCTACACTCATAAATTGGACGTCAATGCGTAGAGACGTTTCACTAAACGTATCCAACATTACCTGACCCCTGATCCTGTTCATCCTTTTATCCTTCCTTTCTACCTTTCTTGGTGCAAACACATTTTATTTATAGTCTATTCACTTCCCTTTCATAGCCCTTTCGGAGCGGGTCTGAAAGGGGAGTGAATGGGTTTTGAAAGGGCTTTACAATGGTTTTGAGTGGACGGAGATTCGCATTGTTTTGAACCAAGAAAGGAAAGACGTAAGGATTGAAAGGATATTTGGAATCCATATAGGCCAACATAGGTCTTAATACTAAATACTAACTACTAAATACTATTTCTAATATAGCTGATTAAACAAAAATTTAAATGTTCCGTGGGTTTGTGCGCGGAAGGTGATATCATTGCCGAAGCATACTAGTTTTCCTTTTCCGATTTTGGCGTCGAAGGCTAATACAGCGTCTTTCAGATATTTTTCGCCCCATGACCAGCCGCTTTTCAGGACTTGGTCGCTGTCAAACCAGATCAATGGTTTTATTTGCGGGTCGTTAATTTTAAATAGTGCAGAGTTGCTGTAGTAGACGTCGATATCCGCGTTGTATCCCCAGGTGTCCGGGAGATTGTTTGCGATTTTTGCCTTGAGCACGGAGCCTGGCGTATAGAAAACCTCTCTGCGCAGGGCTTTGTTATTTGCATCGACGAGGGCTTCGGTTATGCCCAAATTAAAGTGTTTTGCGATGTCAATGCTGTTGCCAATAGATACAATTGTCCCGCCTTTTTCCATAAAGTCGCGCAGTACAGGGATGGACTGCTCAGCTGTCAGTCGGCCCCATCTTTCGCGGTATGGCGAGGGGATATTTTGAGGTGCAGCGTTATTGAAATTTGGTCCGTAGCCCGAGCCGACATTATTTTGAAAGCGAGGGATAGCACCTCCCGGAAGGATGATCACGTCGAATTTCTCTTTAAGATTTCCTTTGTCGATATCTGGCGGGAAGACCACTGTTGCGTTATAGTCGAATTGTTCCATGAGGAACCTGATCCATCCGGATGGCATGCTGCCACCGTAGCTGTCCCATAAAGCGATACGCAAAGGTTTTAGGGCTTTGGCACTCTTTGGAACAGCATTTATTGCTGTACTTGGTACGTTTAATGATAAATTGTTGTTGTTTGCGATATAGAAATTTCCATTGTCTTGATCGCGCCAGACCTTTTGTTTATTGTTCAATAGCGAGTTGACTATTTTGTAGCTGTCATTGTTCGCTGCTGGCAGGCTTAGGAATTTGCTTTTTGCCGAGGCTTTCTTTTCTAAGATGATAGGATCACCTAAGGTTAATTTCTGGAAAGGTCCGTTGATATCATCCAGGAAACGGTCGAACTTGACGTTCATGATATAAGCCAATGTCCATCCCGCCGCATCGTAGGGTGGAATCGGAGGGCCTCCAGGATATTCAAAATCATCAGGATGATCCTGTGGTTCGAACATATCCAGGATATGCGGACGGAAAGCTTGGTTGGTTTTAACGATAAAAGAGCCTTCCGGATATGATTTTCCTGCAACAGTAAATTCTGCAGTTGCTTTCATCACTTCGATACCGTTTCCAATTAGTGCATTCAGGAACTTGACAGCTGTATTAAAGTCGGCTTGGTCGGATGGAATGACGTATGCCCTCGGGTCGCGCAGTGTTTTATCTTCGTATAGCTTATTGACCAGTTTGGCATCCGGGAAGCGTTCGTTTGGATTCGCTTTGCGCGCATCCTGTACAGCCTGTTCTACGATGGCGACTTTGCTTGGCGACAGCGACCAGGTGTCCTTGCTACCTTTTTCGATTGAGTTGCGCCCCATACGGTATATGTTGTAGAGTACCTCATCACGGTATCTCGCGGCATAGCCCATTACAGCATAATTTAAAGAGATAGAATAGTCGATGGACTGTCGGAAGTGCCAACGTTGTGGAACGACAGGATTTTGGGTATTGCTGGAGGGAATCAAGCGCGAGGGAACCAAAGGAATGTCATAGGGAGTAGGGTTTCCAATGATTTCGGTTAAAAGGCCGATCATGTTGTGAAAATAAGTCGTTGTTCTCAATCCTCCGTTATACCAAGTGGAGAATACAGACCCCCCTTTTGCCGTATAACCCGGCTTATTTTCTGCATTTAAGCGGGAAGACATCGCTGCGCCTAAGGCATCAATACCCGACATCAGTAGCGGGTCGAACACATAGTTGAAGGGGTCGCGGTAAGGAGCTCCGGCAACGACTGCACCGGCAGGTGCTGTTTGATGATGATTGTACATAATCTGCGGAACCCATTCGACAAAGAGTTGGCGAGCCATATTCTGACTTTCTTTTAAGTTCAACATAAAGAAGTCGCGGTTATTATCATGTCCGGCATATTTTTGATACAGGACTGGCACTAAGCTGGTCGATCTTTTTGTTGCTTCTTTCTCGCGCATATACCAGTTGGAAACCAGGTCTTGCCCGTCTGGGTTTGCATGTACCAGCAGGATGATGCTGTTCTGTAGGATATGTTCTGTCTCGGCGTCTTTGGCAGAAGCTAAGAGGTAGGCGGTTTGAATGAGCTGATGCATACCCACGACTTCGGTGGAGTGAAGACCTCCATCGATCCACACGACACTTTTTCCATCTTTGGATAAATTGCGCGCTTCCTGCTCCGTCATCTCTGCACGAGCGAGTTTCGAGGATATCTGCTTGTACTTTTCTAAGTTCTTTAGGTTTTCAGGCGAACTGATGATGAGCATGCATTGGTCGCGACCTTCTTCTGTCTTTCCGATTGATTGGTAGATAACACGATCAGACTGCTCGCTCAGTTTTTTAAAATATCGTTCTGTCTGCTCAAAATTTGCAAGTTGATAATCATCGCCGATCTCGAATCCGAAATGTGTTTTTGGCGAGCTGATCTGTTGTGCTTGGGTTTGAATGGATATAGCAACAAGCAGAAGTAAAAGCCATAGGGAAGCTTTTAGATTTTTCATAATTAGAGGTTTTTCGTTATTTAGGACTAATATAGCCAATTGGCGGGATTAGAAAAGTGTTTACTTGCAGAATCGCTTGTTTCACGAGAATATTACAAAACAGGGCAGGAGGATGTTTGCGGAAAGTGTTTGTTTTCAAAGATCCTCAAGAACTTTCATCCTCATTGTTGTTTCGTTGGTTAGATGAAAGTTTTGTTTAGTTAATGGGGGTTGATTATTCGAAATTTGTATATTTGGAAGAGATGAAATTACGTAAAATATGATTTTAGTTGCAGATAGTGGTTCATCACGATCAGATTGGATGTTGCATCTTCCCGATAGTAAACCCTTACAATTTCGTACCAAAGGTCTTAATCCATTTTTTGTAAACGAGAAGGAAATTGCTTCGGTTCTGGGTCAAGTCCAAGAAATTATTCCCTATATCAAAGAGATCAATGAGGTTTATTTTTTTGGCGCCGGTTGTACAACGCCGGATCGTCGAGAGTTGGTTTCCAATGCGCTAACCGAGATATTCCCAAATTCTTTTATTTCTGTGGAAAGTGATTTGGTGGGCTCGGCCTACGCGACTTTTGGGAATAACAAAGGTTTGATCTGTAATATAGGTACCGGCTCGGATATCAGTTTTTATAACGGTGATACTTTGGAGCAAGGGGTACATGGCATCGGATATGTGCTGGGAGATGAAGGATCGGGGGCATGGTTTGGCAAGCAATTGATTACAGCGTACCTGTATGAGCAGATGCCAAGGGATTTGATGCGCGTATTCAAAGAGGCGCATCCGATTACCAAAGATATTATCATTAAGAATGTTTACCAAAGAGATCGCCCGAATGCCTATTTAGCGTCTTTCGCTGAATTTATGGCTGCAAATAGGACACATCCCTACATTGACAACTTGCTTCGCAATGGTTTTGATGAGTTCGTTCGTACGAATGTGATGACATATCCCGAGTTTTGGGAATATGAATGTCATTTTGTTGGTGGAATTGCTTATCATTTTGATCTTCACCTGAGAGAGGTATGTAATTTGCATGGAGTACGCATAGGAAAGATATTAAAGAACCCTATTGAAGAAATATTTCATTTCATTGTCAATAGAGAATTGAATGTTGAATTTAATTAAAACGTGATGCTAGTAAAAATGATTTTGTTGTACACCATGCTTTTTCAACAGCCGAGTGTATATGATTATTCCTTCAATACTATTGACGGAAAAAAAGTGTCTTTAGCGGACTTTAAGGGAAAGGAGCTGCTGATTGTGAATACGGCTTCGAAATGTGGTTTTACTAAGCAATACAAGGAATTGCAGGAACTGCATAAGCAGTATGGCGACAAATTGGTTGTCATTGGTTTTCCTTCGGACAATTTTGGTGGCCAGGAGTTTGACGCTAATGAGAAAATCCAAGAGTTCTGCGAGCAGAATTATGGGGTCACCTTTTTAATTTCAGAGAAGGTTGATGTAAAAGGCGAGAAGGCGCATCCACTATTCAAATATCTGACTAGTGCACAGAACGAAGATTTCACGGGAGAGATCAAATGGAATTTCGAGAAGTTTTTGATTAACAAAGACGGAAAGTTAACCAATAGATATCGCTCTAAAGTGACTCCTTTAGATGAGTCGATTGTATCGAAGATCTAAGTTAAAAAACAATAACATAAAAGGGGAAGCTGCTACAGCTTCCCCTTTTGTGTTATTGGATATCTTTAAATCGCTTATACTGAACAGTGTCTAGGCTACTGTATTTATTGTTGATCTTGGTTTTTGTCCGCTCGGAAGTAGCAGGCACGACAGCGCGGTTCGTAGCTTTCTTTTTCGCCGAGCAGAACGCGTGATTCATTAGCAGCAAATCGATAGGAATAGGTTGCTGGCGACCCGCATTGAACACATACCGCATGAACTTTACTGACATGCTCCGCCATGGCCATCAGGTTAGGTATAGGTCCGAAAGGTCGTCCCTTATAGTCCATATCCAAACCGGCAACAATAACTCGTATGCCTCGATTTGCGAGGGTATTGCATACGTCCGGCAATTCCTCATCAAAGAACTGTGCCTCATCGATTCCGACGACTTTGGTATCTGAGCTCAACAATAATATAGCGGATGAATGCGAGACGGGTGTTGAAGGGATAGCATTGCTATCGTGCGATACAACTTCCTTTTCACCATAACGTACATCGATTTCCGGCTTAAAGATTTCGACCGGTAATTTGGCGAATTTTGCTCTTTTCAGCCTCCGGATCAATTCCTCCGTCTTCCCGGAAAACATGGAACCACAGATTACCTCTATGCTACCTACACGTTCCTGTCTTTCATGGAAATTATGTTCTGAAAACAACATCATTTTTGAATGGATTTAATACTAAAAAGGCTTTAAAATAGTTTATAGTTGTAGACAAATTCTTAAGCCCCATTGGATGCGAATATCGAAATTTAATCTTATTTTTGGTTTAAGGATTATCAATTAATCGCTGAAACCTGTAAGTATCAGTGGTTTTAATTTTAATACACTTACTTAAGAAAGACTTCCATTTTACAGAACAAAGATATAGAACGATATGGCCTATTCACAACAAGATATTTACAACAAAATTGGTGATCTACTCGTAGAAATTAACGAACAGTATGCAAGCTTAGACAAAGCAACATTAACACAGGATTCAATTCAATTACAGCTATTGGCAGCACAGGCGAAGTTTTTGTCGGCTAATCTGGATGCACTTCATCAGCTATCTGTACCAGCGGCAGTTGCTGCAATTCCTCAGCCGGAGCTTAAACAGCATACTGTTGAAGCGGAAGAAAATACATTCACGCCCGCTCCGACCTTCGACGAGCAGGAGGCAGATAGCCAGCCAGTAATTGAAGAAATTCAGGAAGTGAAATCTGCGGATATAATTGAGGAGACGGAAGTTGTAGCGGAAGATCCGGAAGAAGTAGAAGCAGAGCAAGAAATTGCGGAACAGAAGCCTGAGGGTATTAAGTTTGAGGGTTTCGGCCGTATCGATGATAGTGTGACGGACAATGAAACCGATCAAGAGGAAGCGGCAGTTGTCGAGCATCTCGAAGATACCGTCGAGGAAGAGCAGGAGGAAGAAAAAGCTGTAGAAGACAAGCCTGCAGAAAAATCGCCTGAGCAACCAGCGAATCCTTCTTATACACATACAGCATCTTCAAACTATACTTCGGTAGAAAAACCTACAAATACTTTTAAGACAGAAGCGCCAGTTGCAGAAGAGAAAAAGGAAGAATTTGTTTCCGAACCTGTCGTGAACGAGGTGGTGATCGAGGAGAAGCATGTTGAGATACCGGTAGAACCAAAAGAAGCGAGTCTGAATGATTTAGCAAAGCAGGCGGAACAAACGCCTAGCCGTCGTATGACTTTAAATGAGCTGATTCAACAGCAAAAGCAAGCTGGTTTAACGAATGTTAATCAGTTTCAAACTTCGGCAAGTAAATCCTCTGATACCATCGTTGATTTAAAAACTGGAGTTAGCCTAAATGATAAGCTGTTGTTCATCAAAGATTTATTTAATGGCTATAGCCTGGCATATAGTGAAGCAATCGAACTGTTAAACCGCTTTGATAACTTCGCTGAAGCCGACGCATTCTTGCAATCAAACTATGCGCTAAAGAATAATTGGGCATCAAAACCACAAACTGTAGATAAGCTTTATGTGGTGTTGAGAAAGAAATATCTTAGTTAGAAATTAGATTTTAGACATTAGACATAAGAAATATAGGGCGCATACTCGGCGCCTTTTTTTATTGTTGTTTTTACATTTTTGGATGATTGTTTTGAACCAGGAAAGGAAGGATGCAAGGATATTCAGGATCTGATATAGCGTCATCTGAAAGGGGATATTGGTATGGACATCGTACATTTACGATATTGATATCATGCGTTTCAGGAGACGTTTAGTGAATCGTCTCCTATAAAAAATACAATCCATCCCTTCATATCTCACATTACGTTATCCTGTATGTCCTAAAATCCTTCCTTTCCTGGTTCAAGACAATCCCATTCAACAACCATCCCCACTAAACAACCACTCCCGCCAACCAACGACAAAAAACATCATAAAAAAGGCGCCTACTCGGCGCCTTGTATTTCTTATGTCTAAAATCTAATGTCTAATATCTAACTTACATCAAACTTAATCCAATCTTCGCCTTCGTGTCCAAAAACAAAGTACTTCGATTGGACGATTTCTGCTAATACTTCGATATCCTGGATATATGCAGCTTTATCCTTGGCGAATGCTGGTTTTTGGATAATGTAGATTTGATTGTTTTTTACGGCTTTGCTTTCCGCGTATAATGTTTGAAGTTCCACGGGGAGCTTGCTGAGGTAGTTCGTTGTTTCGTCGATGAAGATTAGGATTTGAACCTCTTCTAATGGGACTGCTGATGCTGTGGGCTGTGCTCCCGCAACTTTAAGCAGTTCTTGTAGATAGTCTTGCTGTATAGCTTGGTCATTGCTGATTACTTGAACGATCGGTCGGCTTTCTTGGGGGATGAACTTAAGCTTATGGATGATGATCTGTATTTCTTCGTCCAGTTCTTCGTATGCTGTAGGATTGTTTTTCTGTAAATCTTCCGCAATCTCGGAATAGTATGTTAATTCGTTCATCGGTACGCTATGTTAATTCACAAAGGTACTTAAGCTTAGGAAAAGAACCTAATTGCTGACGGAGAATTGGCTAATATTTTGTATTATTGGGCTTATAAACAATATTTAAGGAGATGTTCGATAAATTATTTCAAGCACAACAGAAGGCACAGGAGATTAAAGATAGATTGGACCATGTATCGGTATCCGGAGAAGCAGAGGGCGGTAAGATTCGCGTCGTAGCGTCAGCCAACAAGGAAATCAAGGAGATCCATATCGACCCGGAATTCCTGAAAGAAGCCGAGAAGGAAGAGTTGGAGGAGCTGTTAATTGTTGCTCTTAATAAGGCGATAACACAAGCAGAGAGCATCAGTCAGGCAGAGATGGCTGCTGCATCTCAAGACATGCTGAGTGGCTTAGGCGGATTAGGAAACCTATTTGGAAATAAATAAAAGAGAGAAGATGAAACTTACCTATTATGGACAATCCTGCGTTGAGTTTGATTTCAACGGCACTAAGGTCTTAGTAGATCCTTTTATAAAATATAACCCCTTAGCATCGTCTGTTAATGTTGCGGACATCAAAGCGGACTATATATTTCTTTCGCACGGACATCAAGATCATGTTGCAGATATGGTGACCATACAAAAGCAAAGCGATGCGACGGTATGTGCTATCGTTGAAACAGCAGCTTGGGTGAGAAAGCAAGGCGTTGCGGATGATAAAGTAATTGAGTTCAATATCGGCGGTACACTGAACCTTCCGTTTGGAAAAGCTAAAATGGTGTATGCGGTTCATACGAATAGTACCCCAGACGGGCAGTATGGAGGATTCCCTGTGGGCTACGTGTTTTTTGTTGAAGGAAAGACTATATACTTTGCCGGTGATACAGCATTAACAATGGAGATGAAGTTGCTCGAGCGTTTTAATATTGATTTAGCTTTGTTGCCTATCGGTGGCCATTATACGATGGATGCGGAGGATGCTGTCATTGCTGCAGATTTTATTAAATGTAAGCATATTGTCGGTATACATTACGATTCTTTTCCGCCGATAACCATCGATAAAGAGGCTACAAAAGCGATCTTTGAGTCGGCTGGCTTAGATCTTCAATTACCAAAGATTGGAGAAACTATTAACTTCTAGAGTTACTTCAGAAGTTTATAAGAGATAATAAACACCAGAATATAAAAGAGAGGGTCTGTATTTTGATACAGACCCTCTCTTTTATATTCAGATTATTTAGACGCTATAGGTCTAAATACTAAATACTCACTACTAAATACTACAGAACTAGTTTGCCGTAGTCTTCGATCTATTGATATGGAATTGTACTAAATCATCAATAGGGGAGCGAAGGATTTTACCTACTTTCATACCATATTGATTAGCTTTCTCTTCCAATACATTTCTGAAGTTATATCCCACAGAACCGATACAGTTGAAGGTGAAAGATTGGTAATCAGGGTACTTGCTCACGAGGTTGTTAAAGAATGCTTCGAAAGCATCATCAACAATCTTGCGAGTATATTGGATATTCACGTTATTGTCGTAAACAAATTTACTAAAGCTTGCGCAGAAGCGGTTTGCTAAAGGTTTTGTGTACACATTATCCATGATTTCATCGGGAGTAAGTTTGTATGTTTCGTAGAAAACATCAGCTACATCTTTTGGCATTAATCCGCGGATGAAGTCTGTTAAAAGTTTTTTACCGATATAGCTACCACTGCCTTCATCACCTAAGATATAAGCAGCTGAGTCAATGTTATGTGTGATATCTTTTCCGTCATAGATACAGGTATTTGTACCTGTTCCGAGGATAGCTGCGAATCCTGCTTCATTGCCTAATAAGGCGCGAGCAGCAGCTAATAAGTCATGACCAACTTCGACTTTTGCATTTGGGAACACCGCTTGTATAGCTTCCTCTACAATCTTCGCTTTCTCTTCGTTGTGAACCCCTGCCCCGTAATAATTTACCTCAGCGATTTTTTCAAAAGGAATATCATGAGGTAATCCTTTCTTAAGGGATGCAACAATGTAATCACTATCTACAAAGTATGGGTTGTAACCTTCGGTGTTGAAATAGATTTTTTTATTTGAATCATCTAACAAACACCAGTTTGTCTTTGTAGATCCTCCATCTGCAATTATGATCATTATTTTTTAATTTAATTTAAAGTAACTTGTTTGTTTGTTTTACAATGGTATTTTGACTGTTTAAAATCCGAAAATAATGGATTTATCACTAAAAATAAGAATTTTTATTTGATATAATCAAGCAATTTCCCGTAAACGAAACTCAGTTTTAAAGAAAAACCCTCACAATATTTTGATTGTGAGGGTTTTATACTTTGTAATAAATTTAAAATACTTAGTGTATTTTATACAATTAGTTGCTGTTAGTGTGCGCCTTCAGACTCCACATCATCAATATTGATTCCTTGTTTTGTTAAAAATCCTCTCACTAAGATGGCAAATAATATAATGTATATAAATCCGATAACCGGCACAATGTAAGAGTTATGAATACCAATAATATCAGATAGTTTTCCTTGGATCGGAGGGATGATACCGCCACCTAAAATCATCATCACTAAGAAGGCAGACCCTTGCTCGGTATATTTTCCTAATCCGACAATTGATAAACTGAAAATAGAACCCCACATAATCGAACAAGCTAAGCCTCCAGCTAAGAAAGAGTAGATTGCGACCGTACCTGAGGTCATTAAACCAACGATCATAGCAACTAAACCAAACGTCCCGAAGATAACTAAGGTACGTACGGGCTTATCTTTTGAGATGAAGAACGCGATGATCTGAACCGCTACGCAAATGATGTAGTAATATAATACGGACATATCAAAGCCCGCAAGTGTATTGACGCCAATTATAATTGAAAATGCTATAATTGGTATAACGATCGTTAATAATTGCTTTTTGGAGCTGGTAAAGTTGAATGCAGCAATTGCTCCTGCCCAGCGACCAATCATCATACCTCCCCAATACATAGACACGTAAGGGGTAATTTGCGAGGATTGAAGATTACCGAACTCGTCCAAAGTCAATAATTCCCCCAGGTTACTTCCGATAGCAACTTCGATTCCTACATATACAAATAAGGCAAGCATACCCAATACCAACTGCGGATATTTCATTGCTCCCCAGCCAATCGGGTTTTTCTGTGCTCTTCTATAGGCGAACAAAAGTCCTCCAACGACAACAACTAAAGCACCTAATAACCAGAACATACGGCTGATTTCAAGACCATGCGTAAGCTCTTTCGCCTTCGCAATTAAACCGGCATCATTGCTCGCTTTAATTTGCTCTTGCAAGGCCGCGACCTCTAATGCAGCGTCGGATTTGTAGCTCGTAAATACGGGAACAAATGCGCATAATAAGAGAACAGTGATAATAATGAGTGTCGTGCGAGCTTTGTTCGCAGATTCCATCTGTTCTAAGTTAAAACCGGCAGGTACTTTCTTTGAGAAGTTGAATAAGGCGGCAGCAAGGATGAACAAGAGCCCTACACCTATATATAAGTAAACCACCTTGTTGAGCGGCAGGTTGGCAATTTCTGAATCGGATACTGTCTCAAATGTGCCAAACAGGGCATAACCGATAATTAAAGGGCCGATTGTTGTTCCTAAGGAGTTTACTGCTCCTCCAAGGTTAACACGTGAGGCTCCTGTTTTAGGATCGCCAAGGATTACAGCGAAGGGGTTTGCTGCGGTCTGTTGCAGGGAGAAACCTAGCGCCACAATAAATAGGCCGATAAGCATTCCTACATAGAGGTTAACCTCGACCGCTACGATCATAGATGCAGCACCTAATGCGGAAAAGAGCAGGCCATAGACAATACTTTTCTTGTATCCCCATTTACCGACTAGATCTTTCCCAGAAATGGTTCCGAAGATGAACAGCAGGAGTGCGCCAATGTAGTAGGCAGAGTAAAAGGCAAAGTCAATCAACTGTGATTGAAATTGATCTAGGTGAAAGTAGTTTTTACAAAACGGGATGAATACGCTATTTCCCGCAGCGATAAATCCCCAAAAAAAGAATACCACAATAAGGGTATAGAGGGCGGGGTAGTTTGTTTTAGTTTCTGTGTTTGTTGGGTGATTGCTCATATAGTTTAGATCTATTTTGCCATAATAATCTTACAAATAAAGAACTTTTTTTGATTTATTTAAAGTTAAAATGCTTTGCTAAAACAATTTATTAGGCATATTTGTTAATGCGAGAAGAATAAGTGAAAAAAAATTACTATTTTTCTTTTGAATTTACATTACTTCTTTTTTTCTTTGTGCAGTTCTTAAAATTATCTTTCAGAAGGATATCGAAAAATCTAGATGGATTTGCCTGAGCCTTGAGGACATCACACAGATGTGGAACTGAAAGAAAAATATCAAAAAGTAAAATCCTTAAATAAATCATAAAATAAATTAATGGATATTAATGAATTGAATACGAAGCTCGTGTCTGAATTACGCGAGATTGCTAAGGTTTTAGGCATTGTGGATGCTGAAAAACTAAGAAAGCAAGAGCTAATCGATCGTATTACTGTTATTGCCGATGAGGCGCAACAAGATAGTGCTGCTCCCGCAGCAGATTCTGATTCAGCAGACCATGCTTCAGGCGATCGTCCTCGCAAGCGCGTTCGTACAGTGAAATCGGTAGAGCCAATCGCTGTGACAAGAAAGCCAAGTTCCACAGAAGAAACAACGCGTGCAGAGCAAGCAGTTGATACAGAAGTAGAAGTTGCTGAGGCTCCGAAACCAGCTGCTCCGGCAGAACCCGCGCCAGCAAAATCTTCTTCCTCTGATTTTGATAATGTTATTGTTAATGAAGGTGTATTGGAAATCATGGCAGATGGTTATGGTTTCTTAAGATCATCCGATTATAACTATTTAACATCCCCAGATGATATTTATGTTTCCCAGTCGCAAATCAAATTATTTGGTTTAAAGACTGGTGATAATGTGCGCGGATGTATTCGCCCTCCGAAAGAAGGCGAGAAATACTTTCCATTGGTTCGTGTAGAAGCGATCAATGGTCAAGATCCTGCAGAAGTAAGAGACCGCGTTCCATTTGATTATTTAACACCATTGTTCCCGGATGAGAAATTAAACCTTGACTTAGGTCCAGGTAATTACTCAACTCGTATCATGGATTTGTTTACCCCAATTGGTAAAGGCCAGCGTGGACTTATCGTAGCTCAACCTAAGACAGGTAAAACAAACTTGTTGAAAGAGGTTGCAAATGCTATCGCTAAGAACCACCCAGAGGTTTATTTGATTATCTTATTGATCGATGAGCGTCCGGAAGAGGTTACAGATATGGCAAGATCAGTACGTGCGGAAGTTGTATCTTCGACGTTCGATGAGCCTGCAGATCGCCACGTTAAGATTGCTAACATCGTATTAGAGAAAGCAAAACGTATGGTTGAATGTGGTCATGATGTTGTTATCTTATTAGACTCTATTACACGTCTAGCGCGTGCATACAATACCGTTGCTCCTGCGTCAGGTAAAATCCTTTCGGGTGGTGTGGATGCGAATGCATTACATAAACCTAAGCGTTTCTTCGGTGCTGCTCGTAATATCGAGAATGGCGGTTCATTGACCATTCTTGCAACAGCATTGACAGAGACTGGTTCTAAAATGGATGAGGTTATCTTTGAAGAATTTAAAGGTACGGGTAACATGGAATTGCAATTGGATCGTAAGCTTTCTAACAAGCGTATCTTCCCGGCAATCGACCTTACTGCTTCAAGTACTCGTCGCGACGATCTATTGGTAGATCGCGAAGAACTACAACGCCTATGGGTATTACGAAACCATTTAGCGGATATGAATTCTCAAGAAGCAATGGAATTCTTATTGACTCAAATGCGTGGAACGAAGTCTAATCAAGAATTTTTAATTAGCATGAATGGCTAAAAAGCCATTTTAAATTGATACTTTTAAGCCATCTTTTATTCAAAGATGGCTTTTTTTATTTATGAAGAAATATATTCCAAATAGTATTACCTCTCTTAATTTGTTTAGTGGTTGTATTGGTGTTGTCATGGCGCTACAGGGCAATTACTTGATGGCATTTTACTGCGTGTTAGCTTCGGGGATATTCGATTTCTTTGATGGCATGTCTGCGCGAGCATTGCATGTGAAGTCGTTGATTGGAAAAGAGCTAGATTCCTTAGCCGATGTGATTAGCTTTGGATTTCTACCGGGAACCATCATGTTTATGATGCTGAAAGAAAGTACAGACTCGCAATATCTTCCTTATTTGGGATACGTTATGACGATATTCTCAGCCTTGCGACTGGCTAAATTTAATATTGATACAAGACAGACTACGGACTTTATTGGCGTAAATACACCAATGAATACATTTTTTATAATTTCTTTACCTTTTATCGCACAGGACTACCCGGTATTGCACAATGTTTTTCTGCTCCTTGGTATTGTTGCAGTATGTAGTT
Source organism: Sphingobacterium sp. BN32 (assembly GCF_030503615.1). Classification (NCBI taxonomy): domain Bacteria; kingdom Pseudomonadati; phylum Bacteroidota; class Sphingobacteriia; order Sphingobacteriales; family Sphingobacteriaceae; genus Sphingobacterium; species Sphingobacterium sp. BN32. Next base: position 2,744,612 of record NZ_CP129963.1, on the reverse strand, counting down.
TCTTATTAGTTTCGGAAATTAAGCTATTCTCTATGAAGTTGAGCTCCTTAGCATGGAGCGCCAATAAGTTTAAATATCTTTTCTTGTTGCTTAGCCTTGTGCTAATCGTGCTATTTAAATTCTTGGCACTCCCAATGGTATTGATCCTTTATATACTATTCTCTTATTTGCATTTTGCTTCTGTACCGAATGAGGCATCAGCTAATGAGGTAGAATAACTTTCAAGTTCAAGCATCGCTGCATTAAAATCTCTCTTTAGCATGGAAAAAGCTTCCTCAATTTCTTCGATTGAGCTATTGCTCTTTGCTTTTTGTTCTAAATCTTGAAATAACATCCTCAGGTTTGAAGCACCAATATATTCCATCGTCGGTTTGATATGGTGTGCTTTAGATCCTATTTCTTGATAATTCTTTTCGCTAACTGCATTTTCCAAGGTCTCGAAATCAACCTTGCCTTGCGTTAGAAACAGAGCGATCAACTGTTTGACCATCTCCATATTATTCATCATACTGCTTTTTAGTACGTCCGGGTTAATAATTTTAAAATCACTCATGTTTGGCAATATTTACATTCAGTGGATCTTTGGAATCCATCAATAGTTGTTGATTTGTTTTTTTGAAAATAGGGTGTTCGAAATTGGGAGCAATCTCACTTAGAGGAATTAGTGTAAAGTTACGTTCCTGTATATAGGGGTGAGGAACCTGCAAATCAGGTTCGTGTATAATGTCATTATTATAGTATAAAATGTCGATGTCTATTGTTCTTGAGCCCCAGCGCTGCGCTCGGATTCTTCCTAACACCAGCTCAATTTGTTGGATTGTCTGCAACACTTTAGCAGCAGAAAGTGGCGTAATAACTTCCAAGACCTGGTTTAGGAATATCGGTTGATCCTCAACACCCCAAGCTTCAGATTCATAGACGGAAGATTCCTTGATAATCTTCCCGACGCGCTCTGCAATTTCAACCTTCGCATCCTTCAACTGTTGTCTCGGATCCCCAATGTTTGCTCCAGTTAATAGGTAAACTATATTCATCCGATTAATATAAGAATAGTTTAAGATAATTCGAATAATACCTTATTTTTACTAGAATTAAAATCACATACAATTCTATGAAGTCATTCTTTAAATACGTATTAGCGACCATTACAGGTATAATGATTAGCAGTATTCTGATGTTTTTTATCCTGATTGGTATTGTTACATACATGGTGAGCACGGTGTCTCCGACGTCGGAAACCGTTACTCCGAGCAATGCGGTGTTGCTGGTTACATTAGACCACAGCATTACCGAAAAAACAGAACCCAATCCATTCGAGGGGCTTGATATGCCGGGCTATAGCAGCATGCGCAGCATAGGCTTAAATGATATTCTTTCTCGAATTCAGGCGGCAAAGGAAGACTCCAATATCAAAGGTATTTATCTAAATGTTAAAGGTGTTAACACGGGTTTCGCAACGATGAAAGCAATCCGCGACGCTATTCAGGACTTCAAAGCATCTGGAAAGTTTGTCGTTGCCTACAGTGAAAACTTTACGCAAAAGGCCTACTACCTTAGTTCCGTTGCTGATCAAATATACTTACACCCTGAAGGCGGCTTAGACTTTAGAGGGTTAGCCAGTTCAGTTATGTTCTTTAAAGACGCTTTAGATAAAGTAGGTGTGGATATGCAGGTGCTGAAAGTGGGAACTTATAAAAGTGCGGTTGAACCATATATTATGAATAGTATGAGCGAGGCTAACCGCGAACAAGTAAACTCTTATTTAGGGAGTATCTATTCAACATTTGTAAAAGATATCGCTACTGGTAGAAAGCTGAATGCAGATGGTGTTCGTGGAATTGCCGACAACTACTCGATTAGATACCCTGAGGATGCAGTGAAACTAAAGTTTGTCGACAGCCTTTTATATAAGGATGAGATATTAGCGAAAATTAAAGAAAAGCTAGGAATCGACAGCAAGAAGGATATACCTACGATCTCTTTATTGGATTATAAAAATACGCCTTCGACTGGCAAAGGTACTGCAGATCGTGTAGCGGTTATGTACGCTTATGGTGCTATTGTAGACGGTGAGGGTTCTACTGGGATGATTGGTGGTGATAAATTATCTAGAGAATTACGTGAGTTGCGTAACGATGATAAGATCAAAGCTGTTGTATTGCGTGTGAATTCTCCGGGAGGTTCTGCATTAGCATCCGATGTTATCTGGAGAGAAGTTGAACTTACTAAGAAAGTGAAACCGGTGATTGTATCCATGGGCGATTATGCTGCATCAGGCGGTTACTATATATCTGCTGCGGCAGACTCTATCTTCGCGGATCCTACTACACTGACTGGTTCTATTGGTGTGTTCGGTGTTATCCCAAGCTTTCAGAAGCTCTTCAATGAGAAGCTAGGTGTTCATTTCGATGCGGTCAAAACTGGAAAATTTGCAGATATGGATGTGGATATGGACAGACCGTTGACAGAAGAAGAAAAGAGCATCATTCAAGGTAGTGTAAATCGCGTCTACCAAGTGTTCATGAAGCGTGTTGCTGATGGCAGAAAGATGTCTGTGGCCAACGTTGATAGTATCGGGCAGGGTAGAGTATGGACTGGCGCGCAAGCTGTTGAATTAAACCTGGTCGACCGCTTAGCAACCTTAGACGAGGCTGTTAAAGCTGCGGCTGCGAAAGCTAAATTAACCGATTATCGTGTTACAGAGTACCCTCGGGCGAAAGATCCATTGTCTGAAATATGGTCGGTTTCTAAGGAGAAAGTGAAAGGAATGCTAATCGACGAAGAACTAGGCGAGTATGCCAAGTACTTACAAGAGCTTAAACGCGTTACTATGCAATCTGGAATACAAGCACGTATACCTTATATGATTGAAATATATTAATAAAAAATAACAGCTTTTGTTGAAATTCAAGAAAATGAAAACTCATAAAAGCATGTAAAATAAGTAAAAAGGCGCTGATGAAGATTTCTCAATCAGCGCCTTTTTTATATCTTTAGTCCCAAAATCAACCGGAAAGAAAAATACAATATGAAAACTATCGACGATTTAAATTTTAACGGAAAAAAAGCACTGATCAGAGTTGATTTCAATGTGCCACTTGACGAGAACTTCAATATTACTGATGATAACCGTATTCAAGGAGCTGCACCGACAATCAAAAAGATTCTTAAGGACGGCGGTTCTGTTATTTTAATGTCCCACTTAGGAAGACCAAAAGAGGGACCTACGGACAAATATTCCCTTAAACATATCGTAAAGCATCTTTCTGATGTGTTAGGCGTGGAAGTACAGTTTGCTGATGATTGTATCGGTCAGGAAGCAGTTGATAAAGCGGCAGCATTGGAAGCAGGACAGGTATTACTATTAGAGAACCTACGCTTCTACAAAGAAGAGGAAAAAGGTGATCGCGACTTCGCTGAGAAGCTAGCTAAGCTAGGCGATGTTTATGTTAATGATGCCTTCGGAACAGCACATAGAGCGCATGCATCTACAGCAGTAATCGCCGAATTCTTCCCGAACAACAAATACTTCGGATACCTGATGGCTCGTGAAATCGAGAATGCAGAAAAGGTAATGAATAAGCCTGAGCGTCCATTTACAGCTATCATGGGCGGTGCAAAAGTATCTGATAAATTAGAGCTTATCGAAGCGTTATTAGATAAGGTAGATAATTTAATCATTGGCGGTGGTATGGCTTATACTTTCGTGAAAGCGCGCGGTGGTGAAATCGGTAAATCATTAGTTGAACTAGATAAACTTGATTTGGCAAACGAACTGGTTAAAAAAGCGGATGAAAAAGGTGTTAACCTTGTGTTGCCAACCGATGCTCAGATCGCCGATCGTTTCGCTAATGACGCCAATGTATATGACGGTCCTAACGATGAAATCCCTGCCGATATGCAAGGTTTAGATATCGGTAAAGAGTCTTCAGAGCACTTCCACGATGTTATTATGGCATCCAATACCTTATTATGGAATGGCCCAATGGGTGTGTTTGAAATGGATACCTTTGCTAAAGGAACAAAAGCTGTCGCAGACGCTGTCGTAGCCGCAACAGAACGTGGAGCATTCTCCCTAATCGGTGGTGGTGACTCAGCAGCAGCAGTATCTAAATTCGGAATGACAGAACATGTAAGCTATGTAAGTACCGGTGGTGGAGCTCTTCTAGAATACATGGAAGGCAAAACTTTACCAGGGGTTAAAGCAATTTTAGACTAGTACTTGGTAATAGTAGTTAGTATTTAGTAGTTAGTATTTAGACCTTTTGCGGAATATCAAGAGGTTATATAAAAAGAGAGAGCTATCATTATGATAGCTCTCTCTTTTTTTATATAGGTAGTAAGGATTTTAGATAGGGGGCATTTGTCTTTGAACTACAGAAGAGAGGGGTGTTTGTCTTGTGTCAGGAAGTGAAGGATTTAAGGATGTGCAGGATGTTTCGCCATAGGTCTAAATACTAAGTACTACCTACTAAATACTATTTCTGAACTAGGAAAGGAAGGATTTAAGGATGGGCAGGATGTTTTGCTTGGTAATATTGGAGACGTTTAGTGAAACGTCTCTACGCATTGGCGTCCTACTTATAACGGAAAAATACATCGATCCTGATTATCCTAAAATCCTTCCTTTCCTGGTTCAAGACAAACACCCCTTCCTTTTTAGCTAAAAGCAAAATATCCTAGAAAAAAAGGCGCCTAATCGGCGCCATACTCTAATATCTAAAATCTCACATCTAATGTCTAGATAGCAGCCCTAGGTCTAAACACTAACTACTAACTACTAAATACTAGTAAGAGTAAGAAAAACTAAAACTCGGCACTATTTTATTCTTTGCACTGGCATCATTGATGTAGCTCAGTTTGCTACCGATACCAATATCGGGCAGTTTATATCGGAAGATATTGAGGTCTGCGGAGAGGCCGATTCCATAGGTTTTAGGGGCGATATCGCTGTCATGTAAGTTTTGGTAGTCTGCGAAGAAGTAACCGTGGAAACGCTTGATATAGGCTAGCGATCCGATTGTCCAATCGGGGTATGCGATGGGAAATCTGTAGTTCAACATTAAGTTATTGGAGACTTTTCCGGACTTAAAATGCCCGAATGCGCTGATCATCGGGATCTCGTAGGAGTTATCAAATCTGCCGGTATTATTCTGGTAATTGAAGCGCGCTTGGAAGGCATGATTGCTGAAAAATCCAGGAAAAAAGAAGTTGGATTTGATTGCAAACAGGTTGCCGTCGAGTTCCTTTTCAAAGGGTAGGTGGCGGTAAATAAGACTGATATTTTGTCCCCAGCGCGGCACCAGATCCATGTTGCTGCGGCGTGCATTGCGATTGAAATAGGCAATGTAATTCATCGGAAGAACAATTTCTTCATTAAAATTCTTTAAATTATTTATGCTCAAATCGTAGTTTTTCTGGTAGGAAGTCCCCACATTGATGCCGAAACTATAGATGTTATTTCCACGATATAGGGAAAAAGGGAGCTGCATTTCGAGCGAATAATAGTGATCGCGATAGTCGAATTGTACAGTTTCGACATTAGGATTTGAGGATTTTGCATAGCCGATTCGTCCTCTATTTTGGTACTTGGCAATAAATTTCGGATAGTATTTTTGATATACAAGCTCGGCTGTATAGAAGCTTTTTTCGAGATCCATATCATATTCGTAGCCTAATTTTAACTGACTTGTATTCATTAAATCGTTCGCTAACCAGAAGATTCCTGGCTTGTAATTGTCGAAATCTTCGAAGTTATTGTCGCTAATACTAAGGCTATGGAAGTTGAAAAAGTCGCTTAGGGTATTGTATTTTTTGACCTCAAAGTCGCCATCTTCTACAGCCAAACTGTTCGAAAACGAACCAGAAATTTGCTTATCTGTCGTTGCCGGAGCCTCGAAAACAGGCTGAATTTCCATCCGATTTTCATCAGTCAATTCCAATTTTGCCAGTCTATATCCATCATTTTGGTACTCATTATAGAGAAGATTTCCATCGCTAGCGAGGGAAGGATAGAAGGCACCAAAGGCAGAATTACTCAATCTATAGGTCTTATTTTCGGCTTTGGAGTAACGGTAAATATTGTCGATTTGGTCGAAATGTGCCTTGAAGATTAAATCATCTCCGGCGTATATTGGGCGTTCAAATTGCTGATTTGACCAGGGGAAAACAAGAGAAGTAGCCTTTGTTTGAAGGTTAATTTCCATCAGATTTGTCCCTTTTTCACTCACTGCAATCGCTACAATCTTATCCTTTTTCTCGCTCAATGCAGGCTGTTGGATCAAGATTCCTGTCGGGAAATCGATAATTTTTGTCTGTTCCTTGGAAATAATATCGATATAAACGAGGCTAGCGGCATTATCTCGATCCACTTGGACTGCGTATATAGCTCCTTTCTCTGCGTCGATTATAGGGCTGTAAAGGCGCGAATTTCGAGAAATGCTCTCCGAACGACCGGTTTTAATATTGTATAATCGAATAATATTATAGGTTTGTTTTCCAAATCTGCCATCCTTTCGGATCTCATCCCAAACGATAAAATCGCCCGATTGGTGGAAATATGGAGTCAGTTGATAGCCAATTTTTAGCAATGTTTTCTCTTTTCCAGCCCTCCATTCTCGGAGTTGGGAGACCTCTTGGGGCGACTGAAAAAGGTAATATGTTGCATCGGATCCGTCCGACTGTGGGAGGAAAAGATGCGAAAAATAACGCTCATTATTGGGTCTGATCTCCGCTTGACTTAGGAGATTTTCGCTGTCTTTCCAGGTCGTTTTGAGCTCCGAAATAGTAGCCTTATAGAGGTCATGACTATTCATGTTTGTTGCCTTCCGAAGTGCTCGATTGAAGTTGTAGGGTCGGAGCAAATGCTTCCTCATATCCTCCATGATTTGCTCCTTCACGGGGTACCCAAAATGGTTCGTCAGGTAGGTGTTCATCAGGTAGCCGGTGAGGTAATATGAGGGAGTGATATCCCGAAAAGAGCCGAGTATGTTTTTGTCGAAAGTATAGCTTTTGCCAGTCATTTCATTCGTTCGAAGTGGCATCAAAAAGGAGGGAAGTCGGCCTCGACCTCCACTTGAAAATTGCGTTTCGATGGAGACGGCATCTCCTTCAAAGTACCAAGCCGGAAGGTGAATTCCATAGAAAGCAAGCGCCAATTGCTCCAAAAATGGCGCGCTCATTCTGCCTGTCAACTTGTCAAATTGTGCTACATGTCGCAACTCGTGTTGTATCAAATTCGGTAACCATTCCTGGTTGTCCGACGCTGGTCCGGGAGTAGAAAAAGCCTCCACCTTTCGTGGTGCCAGCTGTGCAAATCCGTTCTGTTCGATGTGGTTTTCGTGAAGAATAATGGATACCTTCTTTGGTTTTTTGCCTAGATCCTGACTAGCGAAGATAAGCATGCTGTCGATTTTATGGGCTAGGAGAGAGGCTGAGTTTCTGAATTCATGAGGGAAGATCAGCTGGAAATTAGGACGGTTTATCTGCTCCCATTTTACGGATGAATGGGGTTGCTCGTTGTCAATGAGCTGTCCAAAAACTGTTCCTGTATATATGGTTAATGTTATTAATGTTAAATATCTGATAATTATATTCATATGTGTTATGATAATGGCTTAAAACAACGAATGCTAAAAATATTAGTATAAATTCAATATTTATGTTTTATCTATTGTTTTATTTGATGATGTTAATATATTGATTAGTAGTTTTATATATGTTTATTGAAACATATGATTTTATCTTGAAATTTGACTTCGTTTTCCCTTGTAGAGACTTTTTATGCTTATTTAAGCTTGCCTCTTTTACTGTCTAATGGCGTCTAATTTTCGGAAGTGAAATTACGTTTTTTTTATAGTATTCCATCTTTTAGGAAATTTTTTGCCGACTGCCGGAGGCATGGCTGGAAGTAGTCGTCGACTCCACCTGAGTGGTGCAGGGGTATAGCGATTATTTTGCGACGCGGATTTTTTAGGCCGGGAAATTAGACTCAATATTTTTTGGAGAATTTAGCGACACTTGATCAGCTTCGTCGCAGCAAATTATTCGGATATTTTCGTTTTTATTTTTGCTGACATAGTGGCAGTATAGGGGACGGCTGTTATCGCGCTTTTTTCTTGGTTCTAGCCGCCTTGCTACACGTCAGAAATTTAATTATATTTTTCAGGTAAAATAAACGACTTTTGCACAAACGAATTTTTGGCACCAATGTAGGAACGATAAAATAGAGGAAAGGTATGGAAGAATTAGCAATGCTAGTAGCACATGTGGAGCAATTGATTGAGCGCGGAGATCAGGCGGAGCTTGCAGATTATTTAAACGAATTGAACATCTCCGATGTGGAGGAGTTAATTGACGAACTTCCTGAACATGGACCTCTGTTTTTAGAGACCTTAAGTCTCAAAAGAGCCGTTAATGTTTTCCGTATTTTGGACTTCCCAACCCAAGAGCGGATCTTCAAAAAACTTAAGGCTTCTACCATCCGTGAACTCCTTAACGAGATGCCTCCCGATGACCGTACTTCCTTCTTCTCTGAGCTGACTGGCGACGTTGTAAAAAGACTCATTATTCTGTTGACTCCAGAGGAACGAAAAGAAGCACTTTCACTACTCGGCTATCCCGAAGATAGTGTCGGTCGTCTGATGACGCCGGACTACATCACGGTGAAAGAACATTGGACCATGCTGCGTGTCTTGGATCACATCCGTCGGTATGGTGGAGCATCCGAAACGATCGATGTTCTATATGTCATCGATGCGGAGGGAAAGCTGATGGATGACGTCCGGATTAAGGACGTACTTTTGGCGGATCCCGAAACTGTTGTTTCCGACTTGATCGATAACCGACTTATTTCACTTCGTGCAAACGACCCGGCGGAAGAAGCGGTTGCTATCTTCCGGATGAACAATCGTGTCGCCCTCCCGGTTGTCGATGATCGCGACATCATGCTTGGTATCGTTACGATCGATGATATCCTTTGGGTGGCGAACGAAGAGTACTCGGAAGACATGCAACGTATCGGGGGTACCGAGGCTTTAGATGAGCCTTACTTGGACGTCTCGATTTTTCATCTTGTGAAAAAGAGAGCCGGCTGGTTGATCGTCTTATTCCTTGGGCAACTACTAACGGTGACGGTGTTGAATCACTACGAAGATAAATTAACGACGGTACTGGTGATGCTGATGCCGGTGATCATGTCGAGTGGGGGGAACAGCGGATCGCAAGCATCGACGCTGATCATCCAAGCGATGGCGATGGGCGAGGTGACCTTGCGCGATTGGTGGATCGTAATGCGCCGCGAGATTTTGTCGGGTACACTGCTGGGGGTCATCCTGGGTGGGCTCGGGTTTTTCCGTATCTCCGTCGAAGAAGCATTCCGCCATACCTACGGCGACCTTTGGTATCTCTATGGTTGCGCCATAGGATTGTCCTTGGTGGGCGTCGTCCTTTGGGGGTCGCTCGTCGGTTCCATGTTGCCATTCATCTTACGTCGTTTTGGAGCAGACCCTGCTAGCTCCTCGGCTCCTTTCGTATCCACGATTGTCGACGTCACAGGCTTGATTATCTATTTTACTTTTGCAACGCTTATCCTCAAGGATGTGCTGTTTTAATTATTCTGATTGGTTCTGAATAACTTGCAAAAAAATGCATAAAAATATTTGCACATATCGGTCAAACTTCCGATAATTGCATCACCAAAACCGAAAGGGAAGGTTGAATTCCTGAATAGCTCAGTTGGTTAGAGCATCTGACTGTTAATCAGAGGGTCGCTGGTTCGAGCCCAGCTTCAGGAGCAAAACAAAAAAAGACTATCCAAAAGGATGGTCTTTTTTTTTTGTGTTAGATATTAGACATCAGATTTTAGATATTAGAAATGTAGGGCGCCCGGTAGGCGCCTTTTTTTTTTGTTTTTTATCGATTTGTCTTGAACCAGGAAAGGAAGGGGGGCGTTTGTCTTGAACCAGGAAAGGAAGGATTTTAAGATTGGCAAGATCAATGCATTCTTCACCCATAAATTGGACGCCAATGCGTAGAGACATTTCACAAAACGTCTCCAACAATACCAGACCGCTGATCCTGTACTTCATCGCGCACAAAACCCGATCCTGCCAATCCTTACATCCTTCCTTTCCTGGTTCAGAAATAGTATTTAGTAATTAGTACTTAGTATTTAGACCCGATCTTGCCCATCTTTTCATCCTCTTTCCAGCAATACAAGCCATACTCTAATATCTAATGTCTCAAATCTAATGTCTAAAATAATTCCGCATGATTCAGATTTTTTGCTAACAAGGGGCTATCGATATTTGTTTAGGAAAACAAGGTCGATTATGTTATGGAAAATATAGAGAAGAGAATTGCGGCATATGATTGGGGGCAGCTGAGCGATAACTTACATCAGAAAGGATATGCACAGTTGCCATCGCTGCTTACGGCGGAAGAATGCGAGCAATTGAAGTCGGGATATGATAATGCAAGTTTCTATCGCAAGACTATCGTTATGGCTCGTTATCGTTTCGGTTTAGGCGAGTACAAGTATTTCAACTATCCCTTGCCGGATCTGATTCAGCGGATCCGCACAAATGTCTATCCCAAATTGGCGCCTATCGCCAATACTTGGTTCCGCGTCCTCAACCAGGATGTTCAATTTCCGTTAGAACACGCCGAGCTTTTGGCGCGCAGTCATTCGAATGGACAAGAGAAAGCGACAGTGTTGATTTTGAAGTATGCTGCCGGCGGTTTCAATACGCTACATCAGGATCTGTATGGCGATGTTTATTTTCCGATGCAGATGGTATTGATGTTAAGCGAGCCTGAGAAGGATTATGAGGGAGGGGAGTTCGTGCTGACTCAGCAGATACCTCGCGCGCAGTCGAAAGCGATTGTGCTAAAACCTAAAAAAGGCGATGCCTTAATTTTTACAACCAATTTCAAACCCGAGAAAGGAACGAGAGGATATTACCGCGTCAATATGAAGCATGGTGTCAGCGAGCTTCGAAATGGAGAACGCTATAGTTTGGGGATTATTTTTCATGATGCAAGTAGTTAAGCTGTGAAGAAACATGTCGATTTTACCGATAAAGAATTGCGCACAGCCATCCGCAGAGGGTATATTCAATTTGGCGGAAATACTAAGTTGAAAATATACGGGCTCCTAAACTGCTCGTCTGGAAAACGGATGAAGCGAGCAAATTGCGTTTTTTTCGAAACGGAAGAGGAGGCGCTGGCGGAAGGCTATCGCCCATGTGGCAATTGTATGCGGTCTAGCTATCAAAAATGGAAACAGGATGCAGAGAAGGGGAGGCGTGATTGATTTGGGGTGATTTTAAAGCGATTTAAGCAAGTTTGATGATTGAAAGCGGTATTTGTGCTACATATTTGTTGAATTGCGTTAAAACGTCTTAAATGAGGTCTGTTTTGAAATTAATTTTTTCTTTATTCCTGTCTCTTTTATACGCATTTCTTGTCTGCGTATAGGCATGTTGATGCCTTCTTGAAGTAAAAGCTTTTTATCGACCCTTTCAAAGCCCAATCAAACCCGCTTCCGAGCGGGTTTGATTGGGCTCTACATTGGGTTTGAAAGGGCTTTGAAAGGGGACTGAGGGGAATCATACTTGTTAGACTCTCGGATATTATTTGAAGGCTACGTAGGAAGCCATACATAGATTTTTGTGCAAAACGTCGACTTGTTGAAATCCTACCTGCTGTAGCAGGTTCAGTTGGTAGACGAGCGGTCTTGGCGAATCTTCTTTTTCGATATAGGCGAATACATGGTCGCGGTACTCTTCGTCCTTAAGGTCGCTCAGGAAATTGCCGTAGCGCTGCGTGTAAATGATCTCCTGCAGCTTTGGCGTATTTTGCTGAATCATGTCGAAAATCCAGATGCTTCCTCCCGGTTTAAGGAGTTTATAAAGTCGGGCAAAGGCTGTTTCCCAATCCGCATCGTCGCGGAGGTGATGTAATACGGCGGTGGCGATGATAACGTCGTAGCTGTTTTCAACGAGATCCACCGTGCGGAAGTCGCCCTTGAATGTTTTCACTTCTCCGCGGGTTAGTGGGCTTACCCGCTCTTTTGCTTTGTCGAGCATGGGCTGGCTTAAATCGAGTAGGTGTATATTGGGATTGCTTGTTACGCGCGATAATAACTTGACGTCATAGTTGCCCGCGCCACAGCCGATGTCCAGAACGGATGATAGATCGGGGTAGTGCTGCTGTATGCAATCGGTGATCAGGTCGAGGTTGAAGGCGGAGTCTAGCATGGTTGCCTGCCCGGTTTCTAAGTTGGAGAATCTTTCGACATCCTTGTCGAATCTTTCTTCTATTTCCTGTAAGCTGGATTTGTTTTGCATCGCATTTGGGGTTTGTGTAAAGTTCGTGGATTTGTGTGGGATTCAAAATGAGAATTTTTGATGCTTTGTATTTTGTTTATAGACAAAGGGTTATCGGCTTATTTTGTGAGTTTATGGAATTTAAACACATATTTTTTAAAATATTTTTGGGAATTCAAGAGTAAAAGTCTATTTTTGTACCACTTTAAAGGAGAAAGCTAGTTTCTCTTGTTAAATTCCTGAATAGCTCAGTTGGTTAGAGCATCTGACTGTTAATCAGAGGGTCGCTGGTTCGAGCCCAGCTTCAGGAGCAAAAAGTATCACAGCCGACTTCACAGTCGGCTTTTTTTTATTAAAAAAAATACATTCATGAGTTTAGTAATCGTTGGAACCGTAGCGTTCGATGCAATCGAAACCCCTTTCGGAAAAACTGATAAAATTGTTGGTGGTGCTGCTACCTATGCAGGTTTAGCTGCATCCTATTTATGTTCAGATGTGAAGCTTGTTTCGGTGATAGGTGAGGATTTTGGAGATGATAACTTAAATATCATCACCTCAAAAGGAATCGACGTAGAAGGGTTAGAAATTGTTCCTGGTGGGAAATCATTTTTTTGGTCAGGTCGTTACCACAACGATATGAACAGCCGCGATACACTAATCACTGAATTGAATGTATTAGCGGATTTTGACCCTAAGATCCCAGCATCGTATCAAGACTGTGAATATCTTTTATTAGGCAACCTAACACCTGCTGTTCAATTAGCGACCTTAGAGCGCTTAACGAACAAGCCTAAGTTAGTTGTTTTAGATACCATGAACTTTTGGATGGACGTTGCAATGGATGGCTTGAAGGAAGTATTGAAGAAGGTAGATGTATTAACGATTAATGATGCAGAAGCACGCCAACTTTCTGGAGAGTTTTCTTTAGTAAAAGCAGCTGAGAAAATCTTGCAGATGGGACCACAGTACCTGATCATCAAAAAAGGAGAGCATGGCGCTTTATTATTCGGTGAAGGACAAGTCTTCTCTGCGCCGGCATTGCCGTTAGCAGATGTATTTGATCCGACAGGAGCGGGTGATTCTTTTGCAGGTGGTTTTATCGGCTATTTGGCGAAACTGCAATCCATCAACTTTGCAAACATGAAAAATGCAATTATTTTTGGTTCAGCCTTAGCCTCGTTCTGTGTTGAGAAATTTGGTACGGAAAGATTGGAAAATCTAACGTCGGAAGAAATAAAAGCACGTATCCAACAATTCGTTGCTTTATCAAAATTTGAGATAAGCGAATAAGCTTATCTCAAATTTCATTTTTTGTATCCCTCAGAATAGCTATCGAGCAGATAGGAACCTCTTGGGGAAACTTTAATCAAAGATTTTTATTATTATAGCCCTATTGCGCTTCGAATTTGTAGGACGATAGGGTTTTTTTCATGGACTTTCTCGCCACGTGGATTCTTGTTTTAACTGTTCCAATCGGGATTTTCAAGTGATCGGAGATTTCGTGGTATTTGTATCCTTCAAAATACATGGTGAAAGGTACATAATACTCGTCTGATAGCTTCGAAAGTGCATAGTTGATGTCTTCCATAACAAATTTGTTTTCGCCTTTGTTGTTGCTTGCAGACACCACCAGGTTAGTTTGTGAAATTTCTTCTTCCTTGGTAATGAAAGTGTTGGTCTTTACCACCCGACGGTAATTGTTGATAAAGGTGTTTTTCATGATTGTGTACAACCATCCCTTAAGATTCGTTCCGTCTCTAAAATTCTTGAAGTAGGTCACTGCTTTTAGCAATGTATCCTGCACCAAGTCATTTGCGTCATCCTGATCACGAGTGAAGTTACGGGCATAGCTTTTCAATGAGTCGGAATGTTTGATGACAAGTGTGTTAAATTCTAGTTTGTTCATACAATCAGTAGTTTATATATTGTTAAATAGTTAAGTGTCATGTGGAAAATGGTAATTGGATACGATTAAATCGCTAACCATAGTTAATCACCATTTGTACTGATAATATCAATTACTGTGCAGGTAATAGCGAAAAATGTGGAAAAACATCCTATTTCTCGATAAAATTATCGTTTTACGAGAAAAAATAGATGTGATTTTGCGCGGTTTGGAGCGCAAGAAGGATGATTTTTTCTGTTTTTAGGAAGTTGTTTTCAGACTGTGGGAAATGTGGAAAACTTTATAGAATGTTCACTTCACGTTCGAGTTGTACACCGAATTTCGATAAAACATCGTCTACAATTTTGGACGATATTTCATAAATCTGTGCTCCGCTTGCTGCTCCTTTGTTGGTGAGAACCAGGGCTTGATTTTTCCATACAGCAACTTCGCCAACCTCTTTTCCTTTCCATCCACACTGCTCAATCAGCCAGCCTGCGGCTAATTTTTCTTCATCATTTCCCATTGGATAATGCACGATATCAGGGTGTTGTGCCTGGAGGTTGATGAACTGTGTTTTGCTGATAATCGGATTTTTAAAGAAACTGCCGGCATTGCCCACTGTTGATGGATCTGGTAGCTTTTCGACGCGGATATAGGAAACAACCTCCGCAACATCTTTGATCGTTGGTTCCAGGATGTTTCTTTTCGCTAGCTCCGCTTCGATCGCTCCATAACTCGTATTGATCTGCCCGAAAAGAGAAAGCTTGTAAGTTACACTGCAGATAATGTATCGCCCTTTATGCGCTTTCTTAAAGATGCTATCGCGATAGGAGAATTGGCAATCTACATTCGTAAAAGTTACAAATTCGCCAGTGTAGGTGTCGAAGGCGCGGCAAGAATAAAAGATGTGCATCAACTCTGTACCGTAGGCGCCTATGTTTTGAATAGGTGAGGCTCCAACGGTGCCGGGTATAAGTGCAAGGTTTTCCATGCCCGGAAAGTCATGCTTGATACAATACCAAACTAAGTCGTTCCATACTTCGCCGGCGGATGCGGTTACAAAGACTTGGTTGCCTTCGATAAAATGTTGTATCCCCTTATTAGCTATATGGACGATCAGTCCATCATAATCCTCGGTAAACAATACGTTGCTTCCACCACCTAATACAAAGAACTTCTGTTTGAACGCTTCTAGGTCATAAAGTTCCTTCAAACTTGACTCCTCGGTGATTCTAATATATTTATTTGCCTTAGCTTCTATTCCGAACGTATTAAAATCCTTTAAGGAAACAGCTGTTTGAAGGGTGTTTTTCATTTTTTTGACCGATATCTTTAAAAATTCGAAAAAATAAAGTAACTTAGTTAAAGAGTGGTAAAGATAATTAAACCAGCATTTATAAACTAATTTAATTAATAGAATGGCAAAGAACGCTGATGTAAAGAGACAAAAGATTTTAGAAGCTGCGCGCCGCAGGTTTGCACATTTTGGTATGGCAAAGACGACCATGGCGGAGATTGCTCAGGATCTTTCGTTCTCAAAAGCGCTCTTGTACTATTATTTCCCCGATAAAAATAGGTTATATGCCGCTGTGTTAGAATATACAGTCGATGAGATGGTGACCGAGACTGAAAACAGAATTACTAAGTCTAATACCATCGAGGAAGCATTCACTGCATTTCTAGAAACTCGATTGGAAGCCATCAAAGAGAATTACAGTATTTTTGAATATACATACTCCCTACGAAACGAGTTTCCGCCAGATTTGGAAGAGGCTTGTAGTTCCATCATCGACAAGGATATCGAGCAGGTTCAGAAGATATTGGGCCAAGGCGTGGAAAAAGGAGAAATCGTCGTCGATGATCTGCCTGTAACCTCTAAGATTTTCATGATATCGATTTTGGGAATGCGTATCGGTGTAGTCAAAGAGTTCAATAATATCTTCATTCCGCCCACCAAAGAGGAATTTGAATATATCCTTGCTTTACAAAAGAAATTGGCTTCGATTTTTATTCGCGGTCTGCGCCCCTAGTTCAGTTCATTAATCCGCGCGAAAATCATTTGGGCGTGCACTCGGGAGTTTTCAATAAACCATAAGTGCGTATTGAGACCGCCACAGACAACACCTGCCAGAAATAGACCTTCCACATTGGTTTCCATCGTTTCCGGATTATGCTCTGGTATCATTGGTGCCTCTGCCGGGATGTGGATACCGATTTTTCGAAGGAAGTCAAAATTCGGTCTGTAGCCGGTCAAGGCTAAAACAAAATCATTGACGATATTAACCAGACCATCTTCGGTCATAATCTCAACCTGATCTTCACTAATACTTGTGATTTGGCTGTTGAAGTAGGCTTTGATTTCGCCAAAGGCGATTCTATTGTCTATATCCGGTCGAACCCAGTATTTCACTCTTGAGCTAATCTCCGGGCCTCGAACGACCAATGTTACTTTAGCACCTTTTCTATAGGTCTCCAAGGCAGCATCAATCGAGGAATTGCTGGCTCCTACGACAACGACATTTTGCTTCGCATAATAGTGCGGATCATCATAGTAATGCTTCACTTTCGGCAACTCTTCGCCGGGCACATGGAGGTACATCGGGATATCGTAAAAACCAGTAGCGATGATTACATATTTAGCGTGATAGGTTTGTTTAGAACTTTCGACAATAAATAAGCCTTGATCTTTCTGCACAGAAAGTACAGTCTCGAAAAGATGCGTATTCAGATTAAATTTGCTCTCGATACGACGATAATATTCCAAGGCTTCTGCTCTTTTTGGCTTCGGATTAGTCGTCACAAAGGGTGTGTCACCAATTTCTAATCGCTCGGATGTAGAAAAGAAGCTCATATTGACGGGATAGTTATACAGGGAATTGACTAAGCAGCCTTTTTCCAGGATGATGTGGCTCAAACCATTCTTCTGTGCCTCGATTCCGCAGGCGAGGCCGATAGGACCTCCACCGACAATCAGTATATCGTAATAACTATCCATTGATCATTTCTATTTTTTGTGGCTGGATAAGTGCTTCTTTCTCCATGACATCCACGGTAGATTTGTGTAAATCTGCAGATATTTTATTCAAAAATTGTAATTGCTCGGTAATTAATTTCGATTCTGTGGGATCCAATGTTTCCTCGGTCACATCGGGGAAATCGCTGACTTCCACAAACTCGGGTTGATCCTGATCATCCGTGAGCAATACAATGGATTTTGCCAAATTGTTCAGTATCTTTTTCAGTAGAAGTAAATGTTCTTTCGTGTAGTTTGCATTCATCGCTTGTTGCAATTGTGTTAGCAACGTAGCCCCATAGGAAGATAGAATATGGTTGAGGATAACAAATCTGTTGACTTCTTTGGTGCTCTTCTGGCGCCATTTAGGTTCGGAGAGCATACGTTGGAAGGTGGACCCCATATTGGCGGAAGCAATGTAGACTTCTTTGCGAGAGAGTTTATATTCCGTGATATTGACCGTTTCGTCGGATAGGAGCCGAACCGCAATAGCAAGGTAATTATAATTTGCGATCAACAATTGGCGCATATTCGGGCGTATCTGGAAGCTCTCCCAATTCGGAAACACCACATAGCTGGATATAAAAGCGATCATGCCGCCCAGAAAGGTGTCAAAGATTCTTTCCTTAGCGATTTCAAAGGTATTATGTCCGGTGAAGCTCAACATGATCAATACGTAGGGCGTCATAAAGAGTACCGCGACAATATAATTCACCCGGAAAAGACTGTAGGCCGTCAGAAAGAAAAAGATCAGCAGAATAAAAAGCGCGATTTCGTTATGCACGGTCATCAAAATAATGGCGCCGATAATACCGCCAATGACCGTACCTAATAACCTTTGGAAGTTTCGTTCCTTGGTCAAGCCAAATCCTGGTTTAAGGATCACCATGATCGTCAGCAACACCCAATAGCTTCCCATGCTGCCCACGTTAAACCAGTTCATGCTTAGCACCAAATAGGTAACTGCCATCACCACCGCCATCCGCAATGCATGGCGGAAAATAGACGAGTTGAACGATAAGTTGTCCCTTAATTTGCTCCAAACAATATGCTCCGTTTGGATAAACTTGTTCGCTTCATCAATCTCTTGTTTATTGACGCTATTCGATCGGATCGCATTGTAATTATAGATATTATGGATAAAAATCGTAATGCTGCGAATGCTGATCAAGATCTTTTTCAAGGGGATACTATTGATGTTCTCTTTCTGTTCGACTTCGTCGATCAGTTCCTTAATGCTGTCTATATCGTCTTGAAAGTTATATAGTGGTTTTGGAGCACGGTTCGCATTTAATTGATAGGCCAAATGATCTAATTCGTTTGCGATTTTGAGGAGCAGGTTCCTGAATTCCTTCAATATCCCCGTATGCGAATAGGTTTTGCGGATGACCTCATAGTCGTAATGTGTGGTCATACTTTGCTCAAATAGATCGACGATATCATTAAAGATAAGCGTTAGGAATCGCCCTACCTTGGTAGTGTCCTTAATGGATCGCTTGCTTTGGAAAAGTAAGTCGCGCACATTCTCCTGATGTTCATGGACCTCAATCTGCTTTTCGATAAGCTTACGGTAATTGTCATCCAGATCGACTTTATGGTCGTAGAAATTAGCTCGGAGTCGAATAAAGTCGCCTACAAATCGGATAGATTCAGAGAGTTCCTGCTGCGCTAGACGATAGGGGCGGACCTGTGATAAAGAAAAACTGATCAGCATATACCATACGGCACCGATAATGAAGAACAGCAGAAAATACATTTCATCCTTGAACGTATAGGCATCATCCACATTGATGAGCATGATCAGGATACCCATGGATCCGACGGTCGCTGCTCGGGCGTTGAACACTGCGAACATGGAATACAGGAAACATAACAGCCCAATAACCAACGTCATGATCCAAATATTAGAATTGGATGCTACCGTAATAAGCTGCGTTAGGATGCACACGATGAGACATGAAATCATACCCGTGCGCCGATGTGAAGGCGCTCCTGGTGTGTCGGAAAGACCGATTAATAAGGCACCTAAGGAAATGAAAGTTCCCATGAGAAACTCGCCAAATGCCGCTGATATAATAATCGGAACCACACAGCCTATTGTGATGCGCAAGCCATCAGCAAAATATTGACTATAGAAAAAGTTGCTTATTTCCTTTGTTTTCTTCATCGTAATACGACAAATATAAGGAAGGAATCCTGATTCAAAGGTTTTTAGCCAAGTAATTTTTTAAGTCCAAGATTTTCGTAAATTAAAATTGAAAAGAAATAACATTTACTGAAATATCAACATATGTTTGAATGGAATATTAAAATTGTAAATAAATAACCTTTTTTATATAAAAATTATATATTTGTAATTCACTGACCATCCTCAGGGAATATCTATAAAATTACTTTTGTTTTAATTATGAGATTAAGCCAGAAAAAAGCAGCTTTTCAAAACGAGGTGCTGACGCGTTTCGATTTGTATAAAAGTTTGTTTCTTACATTGCCGTTCCAACGTGTGAAACACACGGGGACTATTCTTCCATTCTTTACAACCCATTGTGAAAAGGGTGTGGAAGAGAAGTTAACTCCCGAAGCGATAATCGATAGTTTTTTCGGTCAATATGAACAATATGTTCAAGAAGATGATCGCTTAGATCTATTATTCCGTATTGTGCAATATATTGAGCGCCAAGTGGTATTGTTCGATGCTGTGGAAGACTCGGCATTTAAGGCCGTTGGTAAATCTGATGAAACTGCTGGTTTGGATTCCGTGTTCCGATTAGCACAATCGAATCCGGAGACGAAGAAACAAGTGATTCAGCGTCTAAAAGACATGTCGGTGCGCCTGGTACTTACGGCTCACCCTACGCAATTCTATCCAGGACCTGTATTATCGATCATCAACGACCTGATAGAGTTGTTGAAGCTAAATGATATCCCTAATATTCACTTACTGTTGCAACAGTTGGGTAAAACTCCATTCATCAATAAATTGAAGCCAACACCGGTAGACGAGGCGATCAGTTTAGCTTGGTATCTGGAGAATGTATTCTATCGTGTGTCTTCGGAGATACAGTCGAAGATTGATGACGAATTGGAAATATCAAGCGCGGAGACCAGTCAGATTGTTGAGCTTGGTTTCTGGCCAGGTGGAGATCGTGATGGCAATCCGAATGTAACCTGGGAAAGCACGAAGCGCGTGGCAACCCTGCTTCGCACGATTCTTTTCCGTTGTTACTACCGTGACTTCAGAATCGTAAAACGTAGAATTACCTTCCGTGGCGTGGAGACCTATCTGGATGCACTGCAGGAGCTATTATATGAAAACAGTTTCAACCCGAAGGAAAATCCGGAGGATATAACAGACGAGATCCTGTTCAACCTGAAAGAGGTTAAACGCGTGCTCCTAGAAACGCACGATGGACTATTTGTAGAGATTGTGGAGGATTTGATCCGTAAGGTGCAAACCTTTGGCTGTTTCTTTACGACATTGGATATTCGCCAGGATAGCAGCGTGCTGCGTGAGACCTTCAATTGGTTGCTGACACAATATCCAAAAGAAACAGGAATTGATATCAAAGAAATCGGCGATGATGAGGAT
The DNA here is from genome assembly GCF_030503615.1 of Sphingobacterium sp. BN32. Lineage (NCBI taxonomy): Bacteria > Pseudomonadati > Bacteroidota > Sphingobacteriia > Sphingobacteriales > Sphingobacteriaceae > Sphingobacterium > Sphingobacterium sp. BN32. The sequence continues at coordinate 2,723,793 of NZ_CP129963.1, read as the reverse complement.
GCAAAGGAGCAAGCAATTGCTTTTACAGAGAAAGACCTTGCGATAGCGGATGTTCCGGCGCCTTTAGTCGAGGATACACTAAAAGTGATTCGCCTAATCAAGCAGATCCAAGAGTCTGGATCGGAGCGCGCGGTTCAACGATTTATCATTTCAAATTGCCAGCAGGCTTCTGATATACTTGGTTTAATGCAGCTCTTCCTATGGCAAGGCTGGTCGAAAAAGGACTTGACGATGGACTTTGTGCCATTGTTCGAGACGGTTGATGATCTCTCTCGCGCTGCGGATGTGATGCGAAGCCTATATTCAAATAAGGCGTATGCCGCGCATTTGAAGAAACGCGGAAATAAGCAAACCATCATGTTGGGCTTTTCAGACAGTACCAAAGACGGTGGCTATTTAATGGCAAACTGGTCTATCTATAGAGCGAAGATCGAACTAACCGCTATTTCCAGAGAGTTCGATGTTGATTTGGTATTCTTTGACGGGCGTGGTGGCCCCCCGGCGCGTGGTGGTGGTAAAACACAACGCTTCTACGCTTCTATGGGTAAGGAAATTGAAAACAACCATATCCAATTGACTATTCAGGGACAGACAATCAGCTCGCAATACGGTTCCTTAGATACTGCGAAGTATAACATCGAGCAGTTATTGCACGCGGGAATTGTTTCCGATCTACGTCAGAAAGAAGGCGATACATTGACGGCGAAGCAAAAGAAGGTGATCGATCAGATGGCTGCTGAAAGTCACAAGAAGTTTTTGTCGTTGAGAAAGCATCCGAAGTTTTTAAAATATCTTGAGACGTTGAGTCCTTTGAAGAGTTTGGCATCGATTAATATCAGCAGTCGCCCGGTAAAACGTAATTCGGATAAAGAATTACGCTTAGAAGACTTGAGAGCGATCAGTTTCGTAACTGCTTGGAGTCAGTTAAAACAAAATATTCCAGGATTCTACGGGGTGGGAACTGCTTTACAGTGGGCCGAGGATAACAACATGTGGTCTTATGTGAAAAATCTATACGAGACCTCTGGGATGTTCAATACCATTATTGACAACTGTATGATGTCCATGACCAAGTCTAACTTCAATATCACCTCCTATATGCAGGATGATCCTGAGTTCGGTGAATTCTGGAGAATGTTGAAAGACGAGTTTGATCGTACGAAGGAATATTTACTGAAACTGACGGGGATGACTGAGTTGATGGAAAATTATCCCGTAGAGAAAGCTTCCATTTGCGAACGTGAGAAGATCATTCTTCCTTTATTAATTATTCAGCATTACGCGATCCGAAAATTGGAAAGCAATAAATTGGATGATAAAAAAGCGGACGTTTATCGGAAATTAATCGGTCGAACCATCTACGGTGTTGTCAATGCGGGACGTAATTTGGCATAGAATGATTTTGAATTGCATGAAAATAGGAATTTATACGTCTTAATAGCGATATTTTTTTATTTTTGTGTGTTTTTAAAATATTATAAAGCGATGAAATTAAATACATTATTTGTTGCAGCAGTTTTAGCAAGTACTTCATTGTCATCTTGCGTGTTTAAAACCGCAGATGAGAACCAATTGAAATATACACATACGACATTGGTTGATGGTGATGCTTATGCTTTTTTCAGACAGGTAGGAACCATCGCTCCTTATGAGGCTTCCTATTCTAAACATGTTGAAACTGTAGGGTCAGCGCAAGCCAAAGAGGTTGCAGGAAAAGTAGCAAAGGTTTTCGGAGAGATGTTGCCACAACTAGACTCATTAGCAACGAAATTCCACGTAGATTTCCCAATCCTAGGTGCTGAGCAATATACTGCGCCTTCGGAAGCAACGACTACTGTAGCAGTAGAAGAGGATACCGCAACGCCAGACTCAGTTGCAGCAGCAGCGCCGGTTGAGCTTGCTCGCCACGCTGAGGTTTACTCGGATGAAGCTTATTTACACCACATCCAACACCAAATTGCAGTGGTTAAAGAGCACTTCAGAAGAATGTCACGCAATACAAACAAAGAATTAAGAGATTACGCCGTAGCAAAATCTGAAACTATCGCTGAGCTTTACAAAGCAGCAGGTGGTAAAGAAGAGCACGCGCATCACTAAGCATATTGCCTATGCTGAATCAGCAAATAATAACAGGTATAATGTCGTATGGAATGTCCGGAAGGATATTCCATGCGCCGTTTATAGGGGCCAACCCTCGCTTCAAATTGAAAGCTGTAGTCGAAAGATCCAAGAAAAACGCACAGCTTGATTACCCCGATATCATCAGTTATAATTCCATCGATGAGCTGCTCAACGATCCGGAAATTGAACTGGTGGTGGTCAATACTCCCAACGATACGCATGTCGCATTTGCCGAGAAGGCTTTGAAAGCTGGCAAGCATGTCTTGATCGAAAAACCAGTAGCCCCTACAGCAAGGGAAGCCGCCATGCTATTTGAACTTGCTGAAGAATACGGGAAACTACTCCTTCCATATCATAATCGTCGCTTTGATTCGGATTATCAATCCCTAAAGAAAATAATTCAAGAAGAAAGTGTAGGCCGTCCGATAGAGCTTCATATCCGTTTTGATAGGTTTAAACCTAGTATCGGTGTCAAAGCCTTCAAAGAGAAGAAACAACCTGCCTCGGGTATACTGTACGACTTAGGGTCTCATTTACTAGACCAGGTGATTGCTCTGTTCGGAAGACCTAAGTCCATGACGAAGATCAAGGGCACCTTCCGTGAGAACTCGTTAGTGGATGATTATGGAAGCATTATCTTAAATTATTCCGGTGGACTAAATGTATTTATTACGACTAGTCTTTTGGTGGCTAATCCGCAGGCAAGCTTTGTGCTCCATGGCACAAAAGGAAGCTTTGTCAAAGATCGCACGGATACACAAGAATCACAACTATTAGCAGGCAAGTCGCCACTCGAAGCAGACTTCGGCCTGGAACCAGAAAACAAAGAAGGACTTTTAACTTTTGAGAACGACTTAAAAGAGCTTCAAACAGCATTAATTCCTTCGGAAAGAGGGCTGTATATGTCCTTATTTGATGAAGTCTATGAGGCTATTCGAAATAACAAGCCTTACTTTGTGAATAAAGATCAAATAATTTGGCAATTAGAAGTACTAGAACCTAGTAAATACTATTTAATATTAAGTTTACATACAGTTAATTTAGGATAACTAAAATTGTCGTTAATTCAAATATACTAACGTGAGATATGCTGCTATAGATATTGGTTCAAACGCCGTCCGGTTGTTAATTGCCGATATCATTGAAAGAGAAAACGAAATAATTTTCAGTAAAAACACCTTATTACGCGTGCCATTACGCCTTGGCGACGACGCGTTTATACATCGACATATTTCTGAGGGCAAATTTGAAAGCATGGTGAAAACCATGAGTGCTTTCCGAAATCTGATGGATGTATATCGTGTTTCGGACTATATGGCTTGTGCTACTTCAGCGATGCGCGATGCTGATAATGGTCCAGATGTGGTCGCAGCATGTAAAAAGGCAGGAATAGATATTCAGATTATTGATGGAGGCGTAGAAGCACAGATTATCTACAACGTGCATAGCCAAACGGCGATGGATCGCAATAAAGTCTATCTATATATCGACGTAGGCGGTGGTAGTACAGAGATCTCTTTGTTTGCTAATGGCGACCTTGTCGCATCCAGATCATTTAACTTAGGGACAATCCGTATTCTCGATAACCAGGATTCTCCAGACACATGGGATGATATGAAGCGCTGGGTGAAGGATATCACCAAATCTTATAAGAACATTTACGGAATAGGATCCGGAGGAAACATCAATAAGCTGTCGCGACTTGCTAATGAGAAAGCCGATAAGCCTATTTCCTATGCGAAACTGAAAGCACTGTATGTCTACTTGAATTCTTATTCATTAAAGGATCGTATTAACATCCTGGAACTGAAGCAAGACCGTGCCGATGTTATTATTCCGGCAGCTGAGATATTTTTAACTATCATGAAGGTGGGACATCTGAAAAATATTACAGCGCCAAGAATTGGTCTAGCGGATGGAATAATCCAAACCTTAATCAATAAAAATTTCAAGAAATAATACAGATCACAATCGTTGTAAGTATCGAAAATAATTCTATTTTTGCGGTATAGATACCTAGGTGGCGAAATTGGTAGACGCACCATCTTGAGGGGGTGGCGCCTGAATGGGCATGGCAGTTCGAATCTGCTCCTAGGTACTCCAAAGCAATAAAAAAGCCTTGCATCGTGCAAGGCTTTTTTATTATGCGATTTATCTTAGATCTTATTTGCTTTGACGGTAATCTCCGCAATATCCAAGACTTGAATTTCTTGTTCTTTTTCTTTAACCTTGACGCCGTCGCGCAACATCGTCATACAGAATGGACAAGCCGCAGCTACCACCGATGCTTGACTTTCTATGACGTCCTCGATACGTTCTACGTTGACATCTTTATCGCCTTTCTCCGGCTCTTTAAACATCTGCGCACCACCAGCACCACAGCAAAGCCCATTAGCCTTACAACGCTTCAATTCGACCAAGTCAGCATCCAATACCTCCAGTGCTCTTCTAGGGGCCTCATATACATCATTCGCACGGCCTAAATAGCAAGGGTCATGAAAGGTAATCTTCTTTCCTTTGAACTCATGTCCGTCAGCAGGCTTCAGTTTTCCTTCATCAATCAACGATTGTATAAGCTGGGAATGGTGAATAACCTCATAATTACCGCCCAAACTAGGATACTCGTTCTTTAAAGTATTAAAGCAATGTGGACATGCTGTGACGATCTTTTTAATCTCATAGCCATTCAACAGATCAATGTTCATCATGGCCTGCATTTGGAATAAGAACTCATTGCCCGCGCGCTTTGCAGGGTCGCCGGTACAGCTCTCTTCCGTTCCGAGGATGGCGTATTTAATACCCACATGATGTAAAATCTTACAGATGTCTCTCGTAATCCGTTGAGCGCGCTCATCGAAGCTCCCCGCACATCCAACCCAGAACAATAAGTCCGGTGATTCTCCTTTTGCTAATAACTCAGCGACCGTAGGGATATGTATATTATTTTCCATGTTAAATTCTTCTTATTGATTTGTCCAATTAGCGCGGTCAGCCTGTGAATATTTCCAAGGCGCGCCGTTGTTCTCCAAATTCGAAAGCATATTGTTTACACTCGATGGTGCTTGTGATTCTTCCATCACCGCGTACTGTCTCAAGCCAATAATGATCTCTAGCGGATTGATGTTGACTGGACATTGCTCCACGCAAGCATTACAGCTTGTACAAGCCCATATTTCCTCCCTAGTGATATAGTTGTCCAATAAAGCTTTTCCATCGTCCTGGAAGCTTCCATTCTTATCGATGTTCTTGCCAATCTCCTCAATACGGTCTCTGGTGTCCATCATGATCTTACGTGGTGATAGCAACTTTCCGGTGATGTTTGCCGGACAGGAAGATGTACAACGTCCGCATTCAGTACAGGTGTAAGCGTCCAGTAGGTTTTTCCAGGTCAGATCCAAGGCATCCTTCACACCGAAACGGCTAGGCTCGCCAGTAGGAGGAGGGAGCGACGGATCCAACATCACCTTCACTTCTTCGGTTACTGAAGGCATATTGTCGAACTTCCCTTTTGGTTCCAAACGTGTAAAATACGTGTTAGGGAATGCAAGAAGGATATGCAAGTGTTTAGAAATCGGTAAGTAATTCAAGAACGCAAATACTCCGATGATATGGAACCACCAGCAAAAGCGCTCGATCAATATCAAGCTACTGACCTCATTGGGTAATAGATTGACTAAATAAGAACTCACTGGAAAAGCACCAGCAATATGATAATGCTCTGCGCCTAGTGCCTGAAGCTTTTGATCTGCAGCATTCATGAACAAGAAAGCCGCCATTAATAAGATCTCCGCAGTCAGGATCAGGTTTGCATCTGTTTTCGGCCAGTTATTTAATTCCGACTGATTTAAGCGCTTCAGTTTTAAGAAGTTTCTGCGGATAAAGAAGATCACGCAGCCTAATAGAACGGAAAATGCCAATAGCTCAAATGCATAGATCAGGAAGTTGTAAAAGCCGCCCATGAAGGAGAATACCCGGTGTGTACCGAATAGCCCATCAATCACGATCTCCAACATTTCGATGTTGATAATACAGAACCCAACATATACAAACAAGTGTAGCAATGCTGGAATCGGTCGCTTAAACATCTTTTTCTGACCGAAAGCGACTAAGAGCATCGTCTTCAATCGCTCCGAAGGCCGATCAAAACGATTGACCGACTTGCCCAACTTAATGTTGCGGTAAATCTTTTTCGCATTGATGAAGAATAGAATGAGAGACGCTATTAATAAGACGCCGAACAATATCTGACCTATCATAGTTTACAAATTAGGTATAACAAAGATAAAAAAACCGACTATACTATGCATGCATAATAAATTATTTAGAAACATTAAAAACAATTGGCACAATAGGATAAGAATATCAATGTTTATCATATCTTGTCTTACAAAATAACATTATTAATTCAATCGCACAAAAACCTAATTAATATGCCTAGTCTTTCGTAAATTGCGCTTTGCAACCAAAATCAACTAATGGATTCTTTCCATTATCAATCTATTGAAAAACAGCATGAAGTCTGAAACAAATCAGTTTGATGTAATTGTCATTGGCTCGGGTATTTCCGGAGGATGGGCAGCGAAAGAATTCTGCGAAAAGGGATTCAAAACGCTGGTTCTAGAACGGGGTAGAGACGTTAAGCACATCAAAGATTATCCCACGGCCTTTACAGATTATTGGCAATTCGAACATCATAATGCCCTTAGTAATGCGGTTCGTCAAGAGAATCCTATTGCCTCAAAATGCTATGCTTTCCGAGAGGATGCTATGCATTTCTTCACGAAAGACAAAGATCAAGAATACATACAAGAGCATCCATTCGACTGGATTCGCAGCTATCAGGTTGGTGGCAAGTCATTGACCTGGGCGCGACAAGTACAGCGCTGGAGCGATTTTGATTTCGAAGGGCCCGCCCGTGATGGCTTTGCGGTAGACTGGCCGATACGTTATAAGGATATTGCGCCTTGGTATAGCTACGTCGAGAAGTTTATCGGCGTCTCTGGCAATCGCGATGGCAATGCGGCAATGCCCGATGGGGAGTTTCTCCCAGCTTTCGACCTGAATGCTGTAGAAAAAATGATTCAGCAGAAGATCCCTGCTAAATATCCAGACCGACAAGTTATTTCAGGGCGCTGTGCGCATATTTCATCGCCGCAACCTATACATATTCAACAGGGAAGGACACAATGCCAAAACAGGACCATGTGCCAACGCGGCTGTCCATTTGGAGGATACTTTAGCTCGAATGCTTCCACGTTGCCTTGGGCACAGAAAACAGGTAATATGACCTTAAAGCCCAATGCTATCGTAGAGTCCATTCTTTATGATGAAAATACGCAGAAGGCCTCCGGCGTACGTGTCATAGACGCTGAGACTCTCGAATCGACTGAATACAAAGCCAAAGTCATCTTCTTGAATGCATCCGCCCTGGCGAGCAATCTCATTCTGTTGAACTCCAAGTCCGCTCGTTTCCCGAACGGCTTAGGTAATGACAGCGGTGTCTTAGGGAAATACATCGCCTTCCACAACTATTTAGGAAGCGTAGGTGGTAGTATCGAGGGCTTCGAAGACCAGTATTACTATGGGCGGAGACCGACGCAGCCTATCATTCCTAATTTCCGAAATGTCAAAAAACAAGAAACAGACTTCCTACGTGGCTATGCTTCCTTCTTCTCGGCCTATCGCCGCCGGGGGGTGCCGTCGGAAATGCAAGTAGGCGCAGATTTCAAAGATAGTTTAAGCGAAGTTGGCGGATGGGGGATAAGCATGATGATGCAGGGAGAGACCATCCCGAAAGAGAGCAATCACGTTCGTCTAAGCGATGATAAAAAAGATAAGTTCGGAATGCCGCAACTCATCACGGCTGTTCAATATGATGACAATGACCAGAAGAGCATGGAGGACTTCCATAATCAAGCTTCTGAGATGTTAAAATACATTGGTGCCAAGAATATCTATAAGAACAATAGTCAGCAGAATCCGGGGCTCGATATCCACGAAATGGGAGGAGCAAGGATGGGCAATGATCCGAAGACCTCCATCCTCAATAAATGGAATCAGATGCATCTTTGCAAGAACGTATTCGTAACGGACGGTGCAGCTATGACTTCCACCGGGACACAAAACCCTTCGCTCACCTTTATGGCTTTAACCGCAAGAGCGGCCAATTACGCCATGGAGGAAATGAAAAAGCAAAATCTTTAACGATCATTATACCCCCCCAAAAAAAGAGGTCTGCATCAATTTGATACAGACCTCTTTTTAATTTCAATAAGTTCTTAATACTTATTTCTTAGCTGGTGTTGCTGTTGCAGAAATTCCAAGTTTTTTCTTGATATCCGCTGTTAAGTCATCACCACCACCGAAGTAAGGGATACCACCGTTAGAAACGTCTAACACGTAAGCATAACCTTTTTCTTGAGCTACTGCATTGATTGCAGTGAATACTTTTTGCTCGATAGGAGCGTAAAGCTCTTGTTGTTTTTTACCAATGTCTTCTTGTGCTACACGTTGAACATCTTGGATACGAGTTTCCATCTCACGCATAGAGTTAGCGATTTGTTGAACCTCTGCATCTACAGACTCTTTATTTGCTTCACTTCTGTTTCTCAACTTCTCGTTTGCGTCGTTTTGTTTCTTTTGGTATTCAGCATACATTCCTTGAAGCTCTTTTTGTTTTGTTTCGCTTAAGGTTTTCATTTGTGCTTCTGCCGCTTGAAATTCTGGAGTCGACTGTACGATTTCTGCAGTATTGATATGTCCGATTTTTTGTTGCGCACTTGCAGTGTTTGCCGCCAATAAAACTCCTGATGCTACTACTACACTTTTCAATAAATTTTTCATGCTGTTCATGTTAATGTCTTATATACTGAGATATAAGGTTTTTTGCTATTTTAAATTATCTAGTTAAAAATTAGTTACACAATAATAATAAAAAATCTTAGTTCGCTAAGGATGCATTAGGCTTCAATCCTAATTTCGTAATAACCTCGTTACTTTTGTCCATCGCTGGATTAGCGTAAAGGAAGGATGTTTCACTACGTTTGTCTAATACGAAATCATATTGCTGAGCTCGCGCAACGTCTTGAATTGCTTTTTGAACACGGTCTTGAATAGGCTTCATCAACTTCTCGCGTTGTTGAAACAACTCACCGTCCATACCGAATTTACCGCGTTGAAACTCCTTAACTGATTTCTCTTTATTTACAATCTCGTCTTCACGACGTCTGCGCATGTCCTCATTCAAACGAGGAGCATCATTCTGGTAAGCTTTATACAATGTCTCGATCGATGCGTATTGCTTGTCAACTTCCGCTTGCCATTGCTGTGATAAGTTATCCAATTGCTTTTGAGCATTGGTATATTCCGGGATGTGTTTCATCACATATTCCGAATCCACATAAGCCAATTTCTGCGCATATGATACACTGCCCATGAAGGCTAGCATAGCTACTAATACTAATATTCGTTTCATAGAGGTACAAATTTTAATCATTTCTTTGTTTATGACAAATATTGTGCTAAAAAGTTTAATCTTAAAATCCTCCCATGTTCTGGATGATACTGAATGTGAAGTTTTGTTTCCATCTAGATTCAACAAGACCTGGAATCGGATCTAAGGCATGTCCATAGTCAATACCTAGCATACCAAAGATAGGTAAGAAGATACGAGCACCCACACCAACCGAACGACGAACCTTGAACGGATTTACTTCATCAAACTTATTCCACGTGTTACCTGCTTCCGCAAATGCTAAAGCAAATACAGTTGCTTGCTCATTTAACATGATCGGATGGCGAAGCTCGATTTGGTATTTCGCATAAATCGGGCTACCAGATTGGATAGCGATATCCTGCATCTTATTACCTGTCGTCGCAGGGATAATTGTACCGTTTGCATATCCACGCATCGCGATGATCTCTGAACCTTGTAAGAAGTCGAAACCTTGCATACCATCACCACCTAATTTGAAACGCTCAAATGGTGAAGTTGGTGTTCTATCTCCATAGCTGCCTAAGTAACCAAACTGTGCTTGTGTTTTCAATACCAATTTACCTACAATCTTCGTGTACCATTGCGAATCAAACTTCCACTTGTGATACTCTGTCCATTTGTATTTCTCGTTGTCTGGCGCTGTTGCGTAGTCAATATTGTTCCATGCCGAGTAAGGAGGAGTTAACTGCACGCTGAATTTCAAGTGCGAACCCGAAGTAGGGTAGATAGGTGCATCAATCGAGTTTCTACTGATCTCTTGTGTAAAGTTGATGTTCGTCGCAGTACCATTAGAGAATAAGAAGTAGTTTCCGTAGTTCTCTAAGTTATAACGTTGGTAAGATAAGGAACTGTTAATCTGGAAATAGTTATCCGGCCATTGCAAACGCTTACCTAAGGTCGCTGTCACCCCGTGCATTTGAATCTTAGGGTTGTTTTCATATCCCTCATAACGTCCAGTCTGCGGATTATAGTATTGGGATTGCGAGTTAGAGATATAAGCACTCAATCCAAAATAGATTGGTTTCTTACCACCTAACCAAGGCTCTGAGAAGGAGAAGCTATACGATTGATAGCGTTTTCCCGAAGTCTGACCACGAATACTTAATTTCTGTCCATCTCCACGAGGAAGTGGCTTCCAAGCCTCTTTCTTAAAGAAATTGCTCGTCGAGAAGTTGTTAAATGTTAAACCTAAAGTACCGATTACTTGTCCTGCACCATAACCACCGGATAGCTCCACCTGGTCAGAAGGTTTTTCAGCAACAGTAAATTCGATATCGGTCGTACCCTCTTCATAGTTTAAGTTTGTCGGCATAGGAGTAACCTTCTGCTCATCAAACATTCCTAATTGTGAAATCTCACGTACAGAACGCACTAATAACTCACGAGAGTATTTTTGACCTGGCTTAGAGTAGATCGAACGAAGAACAACACGGTCATTCGTTACGTCGTTACCTTTCAGGATTACATTGTTGATTGTATATTGTTTACCTTCAAACATCTGTATCTCGATATCCACCGTGTCTTGGTAGATACGTTTGATAACCGGTTGAACGTTGAAAGTTAAATAACCGTCGTTTTGATAGATTGCAGCAATATCATCTGAGTTTCTTGTAGGACCCGAAAGCTTAGAGTTCAATTTCTCCTCGCTATATACATCGCCTTTTTGAATGCCTAATAAGATATTCAAAACCGAGTCTTTGTACTTCGCGTTTCCTGCCCAATCGATATTACCAACATAGTATTTAGGACCTTCGTAGATGTCGAAATCAATAGCAACCTCGTTATTGTCATAACGATAAACACTATCCTTTAAGATCTGTGCATCACGGTATCCTTTATCTTGCATCTTAGCAACTAGCTTTTCCTTAGCCTCTTCGTATTTGTCTTCCTTGAATTTTCCAGGACCAAATACACGGAACCAAGCTCTAGGTTTTACACCTTTTAGGTACTTGCGCAATTGCTTGTCGCTGAATTCTTCGTTTCCTTCGAACTCAACTTTTCTAACTTTAATCTTTTTATTACGCTCTACATCGACTACAACAATTTCGTTATTGCTTTGTGCAGAGTCTTTTTTGGTTGTAATTTTTATTTCTGGGTATAAATACGATTTCTCACGTAGAAATTTCTCGATCGTATTCTTCGTTGTTTGAAGCAAATTTTCGTTTACAATCTTCCCTGTATTTGCGTTTAAACGCTTGCGAACTTCCTCTGTCTGGCTTTTGCTCAAACCATTAAGATCGACGCGGGTCAATCTCGGACGTTCGACAACGCGGATTTCTAAAAAGATCGTTTCGTCTTGAATTCTGGTAGCATAAAGCTGAACATCCTCGAATAAGTTTTGATCCATTAAAAACTTAATAACGTTGGCTGTTTGTTCACTCGGAACCTCGATGTATTCTCCAACTGTAAGGCGTGAAATAGTAATCAATACGTCCTTATCCAAATACTGAGCTCCTTTAACCTCAATCCCGCCGATCACATAACTCTTTGGTTCTAATGCACTGATGTCGTTTCGGTTATTTAAATTTAGCGGGCGGTTGCCAGGGATCTGCGCATGCGCAAAATTTAATAAGAATATGGTCAGTAATAAGGTAAGTTTAATTTTATGCTTCATCTACTCTTTATTATGTCTGCTAAAGTACAGCAAAGTCTTGTTAATTTTTGTTAAAAGAAATATTACGAAATTAGGGCTTTAACAGCGCCAAAATCAAAATGTTGCAAAAGTAATGATTTCTTATAATTGTTCACTAGTTTTCCCAAATCTTCTTTCTCTATTTTGATACAAGTAGATGCATTCAAATAGGTGTTCTCTAGAGAATTCGGGCCACATGATGGGTAGAAAGAAGAGTTCGGTATAGGCAAGCTGCCACAACATATAATTGCTGATGCGCTGCTCACCGCTTGTTCTAATCATCATCTCCGGATCGGGAATAGCCTTGGTATATAGATTTTCGCCGAAAGTTTGCTCGTTGATATCGTCGAGGCTCATTTCGCCCGACTGTACTTTGGCTGCAATTGCTTTCGTAGCATCTAATATTTCTTGGCGCGAGCCATAACTTAAGGCTAGGGTCAATGTGCAACCATCGTTGTCTTTCGTTTGGTCTACCGTACTTTGCAAGGTCACTTGGCAATGCGACGGTAGGTCCGCCATACGACCAATCGTATTTACACGGATATTGTTCTTTTGAAAGGTAGGTAACTCTTTATTTAAGGAGTCAACCAGTAATTCCATTAAAGCATCTACTTCGAACTGAGGTCTATTCCAGTTTTCAGTAGAAAAAGCATATAAGGTAAGGTAGGAAATGCCAATCTCTACAGCGGCTTCTAAGGCTTCGCGAACCGCAGTGACGCCATTGCGGTGACCAAATACGCGTAGCTCGCCTTTCTCCTTCGCCCAGCGGCCATTACCATCCATAATGATGGCGATATGCTTGGGTAGGTTTGATTTGTCTATATTTTCTTTATAGTCCATTTGTTAATTTACATTTAACGATTCCGGCGCACAGTTGGCATGAAATCGCTGTTACCCATTTTATACTGTCGATGATTGCACAGACCCTTCAAAAAAAGGCTGAAAGCAATTCGAATGCAATAAAAAGGGCGGTGTTTTGCTGTCTGAAAGATGAGGTTGCGAAGGGGCAAAAACAACATGAACCCAAACAGATGCTGGGCGATCTAAGTTGCTAGTCGTGCTGTAACATGCTGCCGTATAAGCCTCTCGTGGTTTCAAAGTCTGACAAATTTTCGTAAAGATACAGGTTTTACCGCAATCCTAACACTTAAAATAACGTTAAAAGCAGGTTAAGCTAATAATTAATAGTTGCGGACGTCGATGCCCCAAAGCAATTTCTCGCGCAAAATACCAAAATACTGATCGTCTTTCAGACGGATCAGGTTCACATGATACGGCGCTTTTGTAATCAGCAGACTGGTCTTGGTTGATAGGGTATAACTTTTGGAATCGCAGCTAACGATATACTTCTCCGTACGGCTTTCGATGTTCAGGCGGAGCTCCATATCTTCGGAAACAACGATCGGGCGAACATTTAGATTATGAGGGGATACTGGCGTAATCACAAAATTGCCACTGCCCGGCATAATAATAGGGCCGCCACAGCTTAAGGAATAGGCAGTTGATCCTGTCGGTGTCGCAATGATCAATCCATCGGACCAATAGCTGTTCAACAACTCACCATTCAAAACAGCATGCACGGTAATCATCGCAGAAGAATCATAGCGGAACACCGTGATGTCATTTAGCGCATTGGAAAGTCCTGCTTTTAAGGTTCCATCCGAGCTCTCCACTTGTAACAAAGCACGCGGTTGAACAGTATATTGATTATTCAGAATCTGGTCTAAAGCATCTTCTATTTTATTCTTCGAGATGTTCGCTAGAAAACCCAAGCGGCCGAAGTTGATACCGGCAATCGGAATTCCCGAGTCAGCAATGAGGGTTGCCGCTGAAAGCATGGTGCCATCGCCACCCAAACTAAGCATAAAAGAGATGTCCTTGGGTAAGTCCTTGTGTGTCTTGAACTTCTTGAATTTAAAATCTACTTTGCACAGCTTCTTTAAGAAAGTGTGGAAATCTTGGTAGATATAAACCTGAACATTTCTTTCGCGTAAATAGGTGAAAAGTTCTACAACGTATCCAATGACCGATTGATTGAACTCGCGCCCATACACCGCTATTGACAGTTCTTTCATGCTATAAGTAATCGTTTATTTTTTTCAAAGATGGGAATTTCTCTGAAATTATATGTTCAAATAGTTCATTAAAAGGTTGTATCGATCTTGAATATCGTTCTGATCGGTACCATCATTGAATGATGCTTTCACCACATAATCATGTCGCCATAACGAAGCCAATACAGAAGAGATGTTGTTCTTGTTCACCTTTATAGTCAATTCTACCTTGCTAGAGTTTTCAATGGCGTGAACCCCTGTATTCAATATCTTCGTGTTTTCCGATTCTATGATATGCGCAACATGGGTTAGGGAATTGTCGCGATCTTCCATCTCTAAAACAATGATCGCACCTTTCTCCTGGTTAGAGATCGTCTGGTTGATTGCGCGCAACAAGTCCGTCTGCGTCACAGCACCTACATATTGATTCTGCTTGTTCAGAACGGGTAAAATATCATACTGATAGGTTTCCAGATATTGCAGCGCGTCGTAGATGTGTTGATAGTCGTAAAGGTAGATGAAAGGTAGGGTGATTTTAACTTCCGAAATCAAATCACTTTCGTCTTCAACCGAAAGGAGATCCTCTTCCGTCAACAGGCCGTGGTATTCTTTGCCCTTCACAACAGGTAATTGGTGAAAATGCAATTCATTAACCTTGTTTAAGGCGAATTCCACCGTATCGGATGGCCTAAGTTCGGTATAAAGAGTTGTTATGATTTCGCCAATGAACATATTTCGTTTTATATATTAAATAGAATTTTGACCAAAAGGTTTAATTCTTCTTTAAAATACGCTTTAAGCTAAGGTAGGCAAAAAATACAATTTCGGATAAAATAAATAGATGTTTTACGCTACTTTAAACTATTTGTGTAATTTTACCCTACTTTAAAGAGGGGTTATTATATGGGCTTACTAGAGAAAGAGAAGTTTATTAAAATCAGGGAAGTCATACATAAGAAAAGTCCAACATTAGCCAAATGGATCCCTAAGCCGTTAATCAGCTATTTGGAGCGTGTTATCCACGAAGACGAAATAAACTACATTATGACCACCTATCATGATGATATGGGATTGGACTTCGTAGATTCTTTGTTGAACGAACTTGACGTTAAAGTACATTTAGAAGGTGCAGAGAATATTCCATTAGAAGATAGTGTGATCTTCGCCTCAAACCATCCCTTAGGAGGGCTTGACGGTGTCGCTTTCATGCAGGCCATCGGTAAGTATAGAAAAGATGTCAAATTTTTGGTCAATGATATACTGATGAACGTGCGAAACCTGGAACCTCTCTTCGTGCCTGTAAATAAATTAGGCGGGCAAAGCAAATCCGGTATTGCCGCAATTGAGAATGCCTATGCATCCGACCATGCACTCTTAGTTTTTCCAGCGGGCTTAGTTTCCAGGAAGATAAACGGGAAAATAGTCGATTTAGAATGGAAGAAAAGCTTCATCTCGAAAGCTAAAAAATATAAAAAAGACATCGTACCTGTCTATATTGATGGAAGAAATTCTAACTTTTTCTACAATTTGGCTCGATTTAGGAATAAAGTAGGATTAAAAGCTAATATTGAAATGTTATATTTACCTGACGAGCTATTCTCGCAACGCGGTAAAGACATCACCATTAAGATAGGCAAGCGAATTCCTTATTCGCAATTTGATAACAGTAAAAACGAACGCCAATGGGCAGCGGAAGTCAAAGAGACCGTGTATGCCATGTCCGGAGGTAAAAAATAATTTATGCAAGAAATAATTGAACCAGTAGATAGAGCATTGATTAAAGCTGAGTTAACTAAGGAGGCTTTCGTGCGCTATACTAACAATGGGAATAATGAGGTTTACCTAGTCAATTACCATAACTCACCCAATATTATGCGTGAGATCGGACGATTGCGTGAGATAACCTTTAGAGGTGCCGGAGGTGGTACAGGATTACCTTTGGATATTGATGAAAATGATACCTGCGAACATAACTATGATCAATTGATCGCATGGAACCCCGATGATGAGGAGATAATTGCAGGTTACCGCGTAATCAAATGTGCTGATGCGATCGATAAATCGGGCGAGTTCCATTTGTCAACAGCTCATTACTTCGAATTCTCGGATAAATTTATAAAAGATTACTTGCCTTATACCTTAGAATTAGGGCGCTCTTGGGTGCAACCTAAATATCAGCCTGCCATCGATAACCGTAAGGGGATTTTTTCCCTTGACAACTTATGGGACGGATTAGGTGCAGTCGTATTGATGAACCCCGATGTGAAATACCTTTTCGGTAAAGTAACGATGTATCCGCAGTATAATGAGGAAGCACGTGATTTGTTGATCTACTTCATGAACTACTACTTCCCCGATAAGGACAACTTGGTAAAACCTGTAGACGAGCTCTACCTAGGCTACAAAACAGATATCTCTAAACACGAAGGCATCTTCGACGGCTTAGACTATAAAGCTGGTTATAAAGTGTTGAATACCAAAGTTAGAGAACTTGGAGAGAACATCCCTCCATTGATCAATACCTATATGAACCTGTCGCCAACGATGCGCGTATTCGGCACGGCCCGAAACAACGAATTCGGCGAGGTAGAAGAAACCGGAATCATGATTATCCTCGATGATATCTACCCGGCAAAAAAAGAAAGACACATGAGTACCTTCGCGCGCGACCGCGAATATGGAAGCCGCAAAATAGAAGGGAAATAAAAAAAGCCCCATAAAACGAGCTAAAGAATAGCGCAATGATGAAAATCATTGCGCTAATTTTTTTGTGCCCCTCCAAGGCATACCTAGAACCTACCATGTATAGACCTGCTTCTGCTTAAAGCCCTTTCAAACCCAATGATAACCCGAATCAAAGCCCAATCAAACCCGCTTCGCAGCGGGTTTGATTGGGCTTTGATTCGGGTAGTATTTAGTAGCGTTAGATACTAGATGTCAGACATTAGATATTAGACCTGCAGCAATGCGGGGTTTTTGTTCTGGATCAGTAAAAAAGGATGTTAGGATTGACAGGATTTGTGTTGTATCTGAACCAGGAAAGGAAGGATTTAAGCATTGGCAGGATCGGGCGATGTGAGGGTATGATATGTGCTGTCTTTGAGCCAGGAATAAAAGGATTAGAATATTGACCGGATCCACCTATTCCTTATATCCTTTCTTTACTGGTTCAAGACAAATTTTCCTTTTTTTCTTAGTTCAAACAAATATCAATACTAACGGTTCAAAAAAAACTGCATTGCTGCAGGTCTGACATCTAATGTCTATAATCTAATATCTAATACAACGCCATTTCCACATGCGGGATATCATCTTCCAGGTACACGTCGCTTTCTCTGACGAAGCCGAGGTTTTCATAGAATGCTTGCAGGTACAGTTGTGCGCTGATGCGGATGACGTGGTTAGGGTATGCGTTTTTCTGATATTGAATTGCTTCTTTCATCAGTTGTTGTCCGAGTTGTTTTTTTCGGAAGTTGGGATGTACCACTACGCGGCCGATGGAGCTGCAGTTGGGGTAGGATACATCGGGAGGTAGAAGGCGCGCATAGGCGGCGCACTGGTCTTGTTCCATGAGGAACAAGTGTTTTGATTTGAGATCTTTATCATCACATTCAGGATAGAGGCAGTTTTGCTCGAGCATAAATACATCTATCCTGACCTGTAGAATTCGGTAGAGTTCTTTCGCGCTTAAGTCGTCAAATGATTTGATTACCCAATTCATCGATGATAATTTTCTTTAGCTAAGCAATGATTTCACCACCTCAGAGATCGTACGACCGTCTGCCTGTCCGGCTAGCTTTTGGTTGGCTAAGCCCATTACTTTACCCATATCTTTAATGGAAGCAGCACCTGTTTCAGCGATGATTCCTTTGATAACCTCTTCGATTGCCGCGCGGTCTAATTGCTTCGGTAGGTAGCTTTCGATTACCTCTTGCTCTTCTACTTCAATCTGGTATAAATCTTCGCGGTTCTGTTGCTGATAAATCTCTGCAGACTCCTTGCGTTGTTTCACTAACTTTTGCAATACTTTGATTTCAGTTTCTTCGCTCATCTCATCAGCACCGCCTTTTTCAGTTTTTGCCAATAAAATCGCCGCCTTAATAGCTCGTAAACCTCTAAGTCTTGCATTGTCTTTAGCGATCATTGCCGCTTTAATATCTTGATTGATCTGTGTTTCTAATGACATATTATTTTGAATTTGATCTGTTTACAATAGTTCCTGTTGCTTGTACGGTAGGCATCACCAATAAATCATTGATGTTAACATGCGCCGGTCGGTTTAAAGCAAAGACAATAATCTCTGCAATGTCCTGTCCGCTCAACGGAGTTACCCCTTCGTAAACGGCTTTCGCACGGTCAGCATCGCCATGGAATCGAACTTCGGAGAATTCCGTTTCCACCATGCCGGGATTGATTGCCGTCACTTTGATCCCCTTCGAAAGTAAGTCGATGCGCATCGCTTTATTCAACGCATCAACGGCATGTTTTGTCGCGCAGTAGACATTTCCGTTGGGATATACTTCCTTGCCGGCAATAGAGCCCAGATTGATGATATGTGCCTGTTTGCTGCCTTCCATCATCGGCACGACATTGCGCGTGACGTAGAGCAGCCCTTTGACGTTGGTATCGATCATGCGGTCCCAATCGCCGATATCCCCAGTTTGAATAGGGTCTAATCCTTGACTAAGGCCTGCATTGTTGATTAAAACGTCTATGTTTTTCCATTCCGCAGGGATATTCGACAGGGTCGTTTCTACCTCGTCGGCATTGCGAACATCGAGTTTAAAGGTATGAACCTCGCAAGAAGGATTGATCTGTTTGATTTTGGAAGTTAATTCCTCCAGGCGATCGACACGGCGCGCACATAATAGTAGGCGATAATTCGTGTCTTTTGCCAACTCTAAAGCACATGCTGCACCAATTCCGGAGCTGGCCCCTGTGATTAATACTGTTCTCATTGGCCTTGTTTATATATTTTGAGCGTTTAGCTATTTATTACATTCATAGATGGTGCAGAAGCCGAAGGTCTGCGGACGAACCTTGCAAGATGCAAAACCTACTTTATCGGTGATGGCAGCAAAGCGTTGCCCATCGGGGAACTTCGCTACCGATTCCGGAAGGTATTCATAGGCACGGTTGTCTTTCGAGATTACCTTTCCCATTGCTGGAACAACTTTATGGAAGTAAAAGTTGAACAATTGCTTAATCGGAAATGCTGTTGGGTTCGATAATTCCAATATGATGGCTTTACCGCCTGGTTTTAAAACTCGGCGGATGTCAGAAAGTCCTTGTTCTAGGTTTTCAAAGTTGCGCACACCAAAGGCTACCGTAACGGCATCAAAGGTATTGTCTTCAAACGGTAGGCTCTCGGAGTCGCCTAAGCGTACTTCGAATTGGCTTTCTACGCCCTTTTTCTTTGCTTTCTCTGCTGCAACGTCTAACATGCCCTGAGAGATATCGACACCGATTATTTTCTTTGGGTTGAGGATGCGGATAGACTCCAATGCGAAGTCGCCCGTGCCCGTCGCTACGTCAAGAATCATTTGGGGTTGAAGAGGCTTTAAAAGCTTGATGGCTTTTTTGCGCCAAATCGTATCGATACCCATCGTCATGAAGCGGTTCAAGAGGTCGTAAGTCTTCGAAATGTTGTTGAACATATCGGCAACTTGTTCCTTTTTGCCGCCCTCTGGGTTATAAGGTTTTACAGTAGAAGCATCGTTTGACATAGGTGCAAAGATACAACAAAGTATACAGAAATTTCATTTTTCTGCAGCACAAGTTTAAAGAGAAAGAAGACCTCAAAAAGGCTAACTCCTTGAGTTTGAATTTGAAGTGTAAAACGGGTTCAAAATAGTGACTTCTGTCACGAAGCGCTAAACCTTATTAACATCGCTATGGGTTATCCACATTTCTTTAATTAGTTGATAATGAGCTTGATTTTTCGTAAATTAACATGTTGTCCACATCAGATGTGGAATACTAGGGGCTTAGTTTTCAAATCAGTAGCATGATTGTTGGAGCACCTATTTTGACTGTTTAAAACTTGTGGGAGGGGGCTGTTTTATTTTTCTTACATTTGTTACCCCGTCAGGAAACATCGAGCCGTAAAATTAAATTTGATATGTCCGTAGAAAACGAAAATTCGAACAATATGTCTAGCCAAGCTAGCCGTGCAAACTTTAACAAAAAGCGTACTAGCCTGAACAACTTAGTGAGTGGTTTGGGTAAGCTGCCTCCTCAAGCTGTTGACTTGGAAGAAGCGGTACTGGGCGCGCTTATGTTGGAGAAAAATGCGCTTAGTGAGGTCATTGATATCTTGAAGCCGGACTCGTTTTATAAGGAGTCGCATCAGAAGATTTTCCAGGCAATCTATAACCTGTTTCAAAAGACTTCGCCAATCGATATTTTAACGGTTGTTGCGGAATTGAGACAAATGGGTGCCTTAGAAATGGTTGGCGGTGCTTACTACATTACGCAGTTGACGGATAGAGTCGTTTCGGCAGCGAATATAGAATTCCACGCGCGTATTATTTCTCAGAAATACATACAAAGGGAGCTGATTAAGGTTTCTACAGAGATTATCAACTCTTCGTATGATGAGACGAGCGATATCTTCGATTTATTAGATCATGCAGAGAAGTCCTTATTTGATATTGCGCAAAATAACTTACGTCGCGACTCGCGGAAGATGGATGATATCATGCGTGAGGCAATTTCTTCCCTGGAATTGTTGCGCGATCGTACCGATGGTTTAACGGGTATTCCTTCCGGATTGACAGCCCTAGACCGAATGACTTCGGGATGGCAGCCTTCGGATTTAGTGATTATTGCGGCACGTCCGGCGATGGGTAAAACGGCATTCGTATTATCAGTAGCGCGTAATGCTGCGGTAGACCACTCGCGTCCTGTGGCGGTATTCTCGCTAGAGATGTCCTCGGTACAGTTGGTGAATCGTTTGATTGCTGGTGAAACAGAAATTGAACAGGAGAAATTGAAGAAAGGTAATCTGGCGGATCATGAGTGGCAGCAATTGCACTCTAGAATCGGCCGATTGACAGAAGCGCCATTGATTATTGATGATACGCCAGCATTGAACGTTTTTGAGTTCCGTGCGAAATGTCGTCGTTTGAAAGCGCAGTATGATATACAGATGGTCATCGTCGATTACTTGCAGTTGATGCATGGTAAGAGCGAGGGCAAAGGCGGCGGTAACCGTGAGCAAGAGATCGGTAGTATCTCGCGTGCATTAAAGTCCGTAGCGAAAGAGTTAAATATTCCGGTATTGGCCTTATCGCAGTTAAGTCGTGCGGTAGAGTCGCGTCCGGGTAACTCGAAACGTCCAATGCTATCCGACTTACGTGAGTCGGGATCTATTGAGCAGGATGCGGATATGGTGCTGTTCCTTTACCGTCCGGAATACTATGGTATTACGGAAGACGAGGAGGGTCGTCCTACCGCTGGTGTCGGTGAGGTAATCATTGCCAAACACCGTAACGGTGAAACCGGTATTGTACCGTTGAAATTCGTTGGTAAATATGTGAAGTTCGTCGATCTTGAAGATGACTTCGCCGGAATGGGTGGCGACTCGGGAAGCTTCTCAGACCTGCCTAGCGGGTTTGGGTCCGCCATGGCACCATCCAACAGCTTTGATAGCTTCGGCGGAGGAATAACCATGCCTTCCAGAATGAACGATATGCCGGATGATGCGCCGTTTTAATTTAGATATTAGACGTTAGATATAAGACATTAGACCTGCAGCAATGCAGGTTTTTTTTGTTTTGAGGGAGAGTTGAAAGGATTGACAGGAACGGGTCTGATATCTAATGTCTGATGTCTGTTGTCTGAACCATAAAAAAAGGATTGACAGGATCGGACGTGTTGTCTTGAACCAGGAAAGGAAGGATGCAAGGATGAGCAGGATCCTGTTAATCCTTGCATCCTTCCCTTCCTGGGTCTAACTACTAACTACTAACTACTAACTACTAAGTACTAAGTACTATTTCTGAGTTTTTTTTCTTATTTTTGATTCCCCCTTAGTAGAGGCTATACATAAGTTAAAATTAGGAGACAATTTTGGATTTTTTAGCAGGATTAAATCCCTCGCAGCGGGCTGCCGTAGAACAAACAGAAGGACCAGTGATGATTGTTGCTGGTGCCGGATCAGGGAAAACACGCGTAATTACATATCGAGTTGCACACCTTATTCAAAAGGGTGTGGACCCTTTTAATATATTGGTGCTTACCTTTACCAACAAGGCTGCCAAGGAGATGCGCGAGCGTATCATGAAGGTCGTTGGGTCGGAAGCGAAGAATATTTGGATGGGAACTTTCCACTCGGTGTTCGCTCGTATTTTGCGGGTGGAAGCGGAGCTGATTGGTTATCCCCGTAATTTTACCATCTACGATACGGATGATACGAAGAGCCTGTTACGTTCGATCCTTAAGGAGATGAATCTGGACGATAAACTCTACAATGTTAACCATGTGTATGGTCGTATTTCATCGGCGAAGAACAACTTGATCTCGCCTCAGGAATACAACAAAAACGAAGCGATCAAGGCGGAGGATATTTCAAACGGTAGGCCTCAGATGGGTGAAATCTATTTGACCTATGCACAACGTTGTTACCGCGCGGGAGCTATGGACTTTGACGATTTATTGTTCAAAACAAATGTGCTGTTGAACAAGTATCCGGAGGTGCTGCATAAGTATCAGCATCAGTTCAGATACTTGATGGTGGATGAGTATCAGGATACCAACTTCTCGCAGTACTTGATCGTTAAACGATTAGCTGCGGTGAACGAGAATATCTGTGTGGTGGGGGATGATGCGCAAAGTATCTACGCTTTCCGGGGTGCTAATATTCAGAACATCTTGAACTTTCAGAAGGATTATCCGGATGTGAAGGTCTTTAAGTTGGAGCAGAATTACCGCTCGACGAAGATGATCGTGAATGCTGCGAACAGTATTATCGCAAATAATAAGAATCAGTTAGAAAAGAACGTCTTCTCGGATAACGAGGAAGGTGAGAAGATAAAAGTTACCCGTGCTTTTTCGGATAATGAGGAGGGAAAGATTGTTGCTGAGGGCATATCGCAGGAAAAGTCGCTGAAAGGGTTAAAGTATAAGGATTTCTCGATTTTATATCGCACGAATGCGCAGTCTCGTTCCTTGGAGGAGGCTCTGCGTAAATTAGGAATTCCTTACAAGCTATATGGTGGTACTTCGTTCTACCAACGTAAAGAGATCAAAGATTTAATTGCTTATTTCCGTTTGACGTTTAACCCGAACGATGAAGAGGCGTTGAAGCGTGTGATCAATTACCCGCGAAGAGGAATCGGGGATACGACGGTTGAGCGTATCATGGTCGTTGCGGATCAGCAGCAGATACGTCTATGGGATGTGGTAGCCAATGCGCAGATGTTCCTGGATGGACGTAGTGCTGGTTCTGTAGGAAACTTCGGGACGATGATCCAAAGCTTTCAGGCTTTAGCAAAAACAAACTCGGCATTTGATACAGCGATGCATATTGCGCAACATTCCGGGATCCTGAAAGAGTTATATGAAGATAAATCTGTTGAAGGCTTAAGCCGTTATGAGAATATTCAAGAGCTCTTGAACGGTATTAAGGAATTCTCCGAGCGTGAAGATTTAGAGGAGAAGGGATTGGATATCTTTATGCAGGATATCGCGCTGTTGACCAATGATGATAATGATAAGGATCCGAATGCGGATACGGTTTCCTTAATGACGATTCACTCGTCTAAAGGACTGGAATTTCCGGTGGTATTCATCGTCGGTTTGGAAGAAAACCTTTTCCCATCGCAGCTTTCCTTGAATTCGCGTACGGAACTGGAAGAGGAGCGACGTTTGTTTTATGTAGCCGTGACGCGTGCAGAAAAGAAGTTATTCTTATCCTATGCAACATCACGCTATCGCTGGGGAACATTGAACAATTGCGAACCAAGTCGTTTCTTAGATGAGTTGAATCCGGCATGTTTGGATCTGGATTTCAAACCTAGATTGAACTCTGGAGGAGGTTCTGAGGACTTTAGTTCGGAGCGTGTTACTTGGCAGCGTAAAGAATCATCGGGTGATGTGTTCTCGAAGCCAAAGCCAAAGGTGGTGAAAACGACGTCTATTTTGCCGAAAGCACACGTGCCGACAGCAGGTTTTGCGCCTTCGGATACCTCCGGGTTGCAAGTTGGAATGGAAGTGGAACATGAACGTTTCGGATTTGGTAAAGTCATCAATTTAGAAGGCAATAAACCGGACATAAAAGCAACGATTTTCTTCAAGGAGTTGGGACAGAAGCAATTGTTGCTTAAATTTGCGAAACTTAGAATATTAGAATAATTCGTATATTACATTCAAAATAAAAAGACTCCAGCTGAGGGGTCAACAAAATAACATATGATTTTTGATTATAACAGTACAAGACCTAAGCTGATCCTAGCTGAATATGGTAGAAACGTACAAAATATGGTGGATTATATCTGCACCCTATCAGATCGTGAAGAAAGAAACCGCCTAGCACAAGTCGTTATAGACATGATGGGAGTACTAAACCCACATCTTCGCGACGTCTCTGACTTTAAACATAAACTTTGGGATCACCTTTATATTATATCGGACTTTAAGATCGACGTGGACTCTCCATATCCAATTCCGAAGAAAGAAGAAATTCATCACAAGCCACAAGCGCTTCAGTATCCCAATCATCCGATCCGTTTTAAGCATTACGGACATACGGTTGAGGAAATGATTAAGAAAGCGAAGGCTCTTCCAAATGAGGAAGCGCGCGTGAAAATGACTATCGGTATTGCGAATTTCATGAAGATGGCTTATTTGACATGGAATAAGGATTCTGTGTCGGATGATCAGATTCTTGAAGACTTGAAAACCTTATCGCAAGGCGAATTAGCTTTACCTGCGGATACTGTGTTGACGAAATTAGATTTCAAAACGCCGCCTCCGGGAAGTCGTGTTAAGACAGGAAGTGATAATCGAAGTAATAATAATCAAGGTTCGCATTCCAAAGGAAAGGGCTCTTTCCAACGCAATGACAACAATAATAAAGGCGGAAGAACCTTCAACAACAATAACAACAACAAGCAGAATATTAAACGTAAAAAATAAAACAACATTCATAAACAGAGAAAAGCAATGGTTAGAATATAAATGACGATTGCTTTTTTGTTTTTGTAAGACTATACTATGAACGCATTTGAAATCCGTGGTGGAAAGCCATTAAAAGGTGAGATTGTACCTCAAGGCGCTAAAAACGAAGCGCTTCAGATTATCTCTGCAGTATTATTGACAGCGGAAAAGATGACCATCAGTAATATTCCAGATATTAAGGATGTAAATAAATTAATCGATTTGCTGATCGCCTTGGGCGTAAAAGTAAATCGTGTTAGTGAGGATACATACGAGTTCGAAGCTAGTGACATCAATATCGATTATTTCCAATCGGAAGAGTTTAAACGTAAAGGTGGTAGCTTGCGCGGTTCTATTATGATCGTGGGGCCTTTGTTAGCTCGTTTTGGTAAAGCAGCAATCCCTAAACCAGGAGGTGACAAAATCGGTCGCCGTCGTTTAGATACTCACTTTTTGGGCTTTGAGAAGTTAGGTGCGAAATTCGTTTATGACGCTGAAAAGCATTTCTTCAATGTAGATGCCACAGAATTAAAAGGAACATATATTTTATTAGATGAAGCCTCTGTGACAGGTACTGCAAACATCGTGATGGCTGCAGTATTGGCGAAAGGTACAACAACTATCTACAATGCTGCCTGCGAGCCTTACTTGCAGCAGTTGTGCAAGATGTTGAACCGTATGGGTGCTAAGATCTCCGGTATTGGTTCTAACCTATTAACGATTGAAGGCGTTGAGAAATTAGGCGGTACAGAACATCGCATGCTACCTGATATGATTGAAATTGGTTCATTCATCGGATTGGCAGCAATGACGGGATCGGAAATTACAATTAAGAATGTATGCTTTAACGAGCTTGGAATCATCCCTACCGTATTTTCTCGTTTGGGTATTAAGTTTGAATTGCGTGGCGATGATATCTTTATTCCTGCGCAAGATAGCTATGAAATTGATACCTTCATTGATGGCTCTATCCTAACCATTTCGGATGCACCATGGCCTGGTTTTACACCAGACTTATTAAGCATTGTATTGGTTACTGCTATTCAAGCAAAAGGAAATGTGTTGATTCATCAGAAGATGTTCGAGAGCCGTTTATTCTTCGTTGATAAGTTGATTGATATGGGTGCTCAAATCATACTTTGCGATCCACACAGAGCTACTGTCATTGGTTTAAACAAACAGCAACATTTACGTGGTATTGAGATGACATCGCCGGATATCCGTGCGGGAGTTTCCTTGTTGATTGCTGCCTTATCAGCACAAGGGAAGTCGGTTATCTACAATATTGAGCAGATCGAGCGTGGTTATCAGCATATTGAAGAGCGTTTGAAAGCGCTAGGAGCTGACATCCGACGTATTGATGCACAGCCTTTAGGTCACTAGACTAATTGTCTGTATATTGTTAAATTCCCGTAGTTTATTTGGAAAGATATAGCAACACATTATTTTTGTGTCAAATTTCAATGTTTAAACAAATAAAATGAAGAAAATCACATTACTTTCAGCGATCGCAGGTTTAGTTCTTGCGTCATGTGCTGGAAATCCAGAAGGTAAGAAAGCAGAAACAACCGATTCAGTTGTAGCAACTACAGATTCAATCGCCGTAGTTGGCGAAGCTTATACAGTAGATGCTGCAGCGTCAAAAGTAGTTTGGACTGGTACAAAAGTATCTGGCAAACATACTGGTACTGTTGATGTTAAATCTGGCTCAATCAATGTAGAAAATGGAACAGTTACAGGTGGTAACTTTGTTTTAGATATGAACACAATCAGTGCAACTGATTTAGAAGGTGAATACAAAGAGAAATTAGATGGCCACTTAAAAGCTGATGATTTCTTCGCTGTAGCAACTCATCCTGAAGCTTCTTTTGTTATTACTGAAGTTAAACCTGGAGCAACTGCTGCTGATTTAATCGTATCTGGTAACTTGACGATCAAGGGTATCAGCAAAAACATCACTTTCGATGCGAAAGTTGTTGAAGCTACAGATGCTGCGGTTAAAGCTACGGCTAACTTCAACATCGCAAGAGGCGACTGGGGAGTAAGTTACGAAGGTAAATCTGACGACTTAATCTCTAAAGAAGTAAATTTTGACATTACTTTAGTAGCTAAGAAATAATATTCTATTTTAGTTTTTCAAAGCCTCTGGTCAATGATCGGAGGCTTTTTTTATTTCTAAAACTGTCTGTTTTTCTTTTAATGGGGCAGGTCTCAAAGCCTTCGATAGCTTCCATCCTTATTATCGTTTCAATAAAAATATAAAAGTTTCCATCAGCCTTATGGTTTTTTTATTGCTGCTACTGTTCCTACAGGAATAATAAAGTTTTCTGCAACGGCTGTTCTCATAGCGCGGTAAATGTGTAATTTTGCGGAATGAAGATAAGCCTGATTTGTATCGGAAAGACAGATGATAAATATATCGAGCAGGGGATAGAAATCTATACCAAGCGCCTGAAGCATTATTGCAACTTCCAGATAATAGTAATTCCTGATATCAAAAACGCGAAGAACCTGAGCGAAGCACAGCAGAAGGAGAAGGAAGCACAGCTTATCTTGAAAAATATTTCCAACCAAGATTACGTTATGTTATTAGATGAGCGCGGGAAGATGTACAGTTCCATCGAGTTTTCCGGCTTTCTAGAGAAGCAAATGCTAGCGAGCGTCGGGCATATCGTGTTGGTGATTGGAGGGCCCTACGGCTTTGATCAACAGGTTTACGATCGGGCGAATACCAAGCTATCCTTATCGAAGATGACCTTCTCTCATCAGATGGTGAGGTTGTTTTTCGTGGAACAATTGTATAGAGCGCATACGATTATGCGTGGAGAACCCTATCATCATGAATAATTTTATGTAATTTTAATATGAATTGCATCTTATAATAAAGAAGGAGGATAAAATGGATTTAGATAAATTTAAAAGAGATTATAAATACAAAAGTCAAGAAGGGGCGCATGGAACGGATATGAACAAATGGATTATCATTATCGGTGGTTTGCTGGTAATCTTGTTGGCTTATATATTTACTTAGGAACATATCGACATAGACATTAAAAAGGTGGCTTATAGCTGCCTTTTTTTATGGGGAATATTGTGATATAATAAATAAGGCGATACGGGGAGTA
This sequence comes from Sphingobacterium sp. BN32, assembly GCF_030503615.1. Taxonomy (NCBI): domain Bacteria; kingdom Pseudomonadati; phylum Bacteroidota; class Sphingobacteriia; order Sphingobacteriales; family Sphingobacteriaceae; genus Sphingobacterium; species Sphingobacterium sp. BN32. Next base: position 2,695,206 of record NZ_CP129963.1, on the reverse strand, counting down.
TCGCCTTAAAATCACACTAACTATTAATAAAACCCTATAGAACTAGGTGTTTTCAAAACGTAGATCAGGAATTATCTCCCTGACCTAATGTAAAAGTAAAAACCTTTTATTATAAAATCAAATAAAAGTTGCAACATTTATATTATAATTGAATTTTGTCAAGAGTTTTTAAAAATTCAACCCACGCAACTTGGTCAGTTTTAAAGGTTAAGTCATTTTGACGCAGTTTTTCGACCGGCATCAATCTAAAAGATTGTAGCTTTCCTTCTACGCTTTTTTCGGTAAAATCGAATATTTTTGTCTTAATATTTAATTCAACTTTATTAATAGGATGTACTTGATAATAAATGGAAATAATTTGACTATCATTAAAACTCGATTTTTCCCAAAAATCCGTCGTGTAGATGTGTTTTACCACCTCGATTTCAAGGCCGGTTTCTTCCATATACTCTCTCTTCAACGCATCCAAAAGCCCTTCGCCATACTCCAATCCGCCACCCGGAAACTTCGTAAATGAAACGTTTTCCGTTCGCTCGTCACTTATCAGAACTTCACCATGCTCATTGACTAGAATCCCGTAAACCCTTACATTAAATAAATACATCCTTAAATAAATATGATCTTAAATATTAACAATCTTTTTTGGTAGATATGTCTTCTTAGATCTGCCAAGATGGGAAGAGTGCCCCATCCTCGGCAAATCATTTATTCTTATAATAACTCAAATCCCGAAGGGATTGCATTTTCATCCATTCCGACAATCGAATAGTGTCTTGGTAGGAACCAAGAGATGCTATTCATCGCTTGTTCGTATTCCTTTTCATTTGCAAAATTCTTCGGAGTAACGTTGATTACTAAGTCTTGCGTCACGTTCGCTTCGTCTTCATAATTTCTGGCAATCAGCATAATCTTCGGCATTTTGACACCGTTATATTGTAAGTATTCGCGTAATTGCTGACGTACAAAAGCTGGAAGTATCGCTTCGGATGGCTGTCCCACCAAAACTTGCTCGTCTTTGCCTAATGCAAAATTTCCAGTGTTTTTAGAAAAGAGATGCTCGTCTGTATAAAACTCATTATTGATTTGCAGATTGGATAAATCGCCATAGGTGAAGATCCAGTCCGGGTTCGGTTTATGTGCATTGATGGATACACCGAAACCATTACCTAAAATTGTCGGTAGCTTTTGCTTGATCACGAAGGCCTGGAAGTTCTCTCCCTCTTCAATCGTTCTCAGGTTAAAATAAGGGAAGCCGTCATTGCTCATCATGATTTCCGGATCGCCAACCTTAAGGTTAGCCTCGTCAATCACTCGAAGGAAATCTGCAATCCATTTCGAATCTCTTTCCGCTAATTCTGTTTCCATTAATTTATTTAAGACGATTGTTTTTTCTAAATCGCCTAAATTTCCTGCGCCTCCGTTAGCATCAAAAAAATGTATCGTGCTCATATAAAATTAAAATACGGCTAAAAGTAGTGATTATTGGATAAAAGAACGACCAACAAGTCAACTTTCCTCTGTTTTCCCGGAAATAGGGTAAGATAAACGGGTTAAAATGCTTACTTTTGTTAAAAAACAAACGCATAGATGTCAGAAACAAATACGACACGACCAGTGCAGTTTAACTCAGCTAAAATGAGCTACGAAGAGTTCCGCGAATTGCTGATTGCCGATTATAAACTAGCTGTACAAAGCCGTTTTGTTAGTCTACTAGGAAGGAAAGAAGTCCTTACTGGTAAGGCTAAATTTGGTATTTTTGGTGATGGAAAAGAACTCGCGCAAATCGCTTTAGCTAAGGTGTTCAAACCTGGAGACTGGCGTTCCGGATATTACAGAGATCAAACATTGGCATTTGCTTTAAACATAAGCACTGTCTACCATTTCTTTTCTCAACTGTATGCAAATCCTACTATTGAAGCCGATACATCCTCTGCAGGCCGCCAAATGGTTGCCCATTTCGCAATGCCCTTAGTGGATGATGACGGCGAATGGATTGATCAAACCCAACAATATAATACGGTCTCGGATATCTCCACCACAGGAGGGCAGATGGCGCGTATTCTTGGGCTAGGCCTTGCATCCAAACTTTATAAGGATAATCCAAATCTTTCGCACAAGGCGAAATTCTCCAAAGATGGGGAAGAAGTTGTCTTTTGTACAATCGGTAATGCAGCGACCTCCGAAGGGGTATTCTGGGAAACCGTTAATGCCGCAGGCGTAAAACAGATTCCTGTTGTTATCTCCATTTGGGATGATGGTTATGGTATTTCCGTTCCAAATGAGGTGCAGACCACCAAAGGCGATATTTCATCGGTCCTTCGTGGGTTCCAGCGTGATGAAGCGGGGGCAGGCTATGAAATCTTCCGTGTCAAAGGCTGGGATTATGCCGGACTTTGTGAAGTTTATGAGAAAGCAGCAGAATTTGCACGAACGCAGCATCAACCCTGCATAGTTCATGTAACAGATATTACGCAGCCACAAGGACATTCAACCTCGGGCTCGCACGAACGATATAAAGATCAAGATCGATTGAACTGGGAAACCGAGTTCGATTGTAATCAGCGCATGCGCGACTGGTTGCTCGAATCCGGCCTAGCGAGCGATGAAGAGTTAAAGGAAATCGAGTCGGAAATGAAAGATTTTGTTCGTCAGGAACAAAAGAGGGCTTGGTCTGATTACCGAAAAACTTTACAGGTAGATTTAGATGAAGGCATCGCCTTATTAGAAAAGCTAAATCACCATGCGGTGGAATTGCCTTTAAAGACCTTATTGTCTATATCGGACTTATCCTTAAAAGAGGTATATGTCAATATCCGACGCGTTATTCGCGATCTGAGAGGCATCGAGCTCGAAGGGAAAGCCGAATTATTAGCCTGGTACCAAGAGAAGCAGCGAGTAAATCACAGCCGCTTCAACGATAAGTTATTTACTGATACCAAATACTCGCCACTGAAGGTTCAGAAGATCGACGCCGAGATCGACGATAAGTCGCCGATTGTAGATGGTCGTGAAGTGTTGAACGCTTGCTTTAGAGCAAACTTCGAACGCGATGCCCGATTAATTGCTTTTGGAGAAGACGTAGGTAAAATCGGCGATGTCAATCAAGGTTTTGCCGGCCTGCAGGATGAGTTTGGATCGCAGCGGATTTTCGATACAGGGATACGCGAGTCTGCAATCATTGGTAAAGGCTTAGGTCTTGCTATACGTGGGTTCCGCCCGATTGCTGAGATACAGTATCTAGATTATCTGATCTACGCGATGCCGGTATTGAGCGATGATCTCGCCAGTCTAAGCTATAGAACAAAGGGTCGTCAAAGAGCGCCTTTGATCGTGCGCACGCGTGGTCACCGTTTAGAAGGTATTTGGCACTCCGGATCACCGATGTCGGTGCTTTTGGGAGGACTTCGAGGCATGCACATCTGCGTGCCGAGAAATATGACTCAAGCGGCCGGAATGTACAATACGCTATTGAATGCGGATGAACCTGCGTTGGTTGTAGAATGCTTGAACGGCTACCGTTTGAAAGAAAAGATGCCGCATAACGTAGGTGAATTTACCGTTCCAATCGGAAAAGCAGAGCTGCTCCGTGAGGGTTCGGACATTACGGTGGTATCTTATGGCTCAACCTTGCGTATCGTGCAGGAAGCAGCCTTGGAACTAGAGAAACTGGGTATATCCATCGAGATCGTCGATGCGCAGTGTTTAGCGCCATTCGATCAGGATCATCTCTGCAAAGCATCCTTAGAAAAAACAAATAGATTGCTCATCGTAGATGAAGACTTCCCTGGAGGTGCATCATCTTATATATTACACGAGATTCTGGAAGTTCAGGGTGGATACTATCTCTTAGATAGCCAACCTAGAACTTTGACAGCAAAAGCACATCGCCCTCCATATGGTTCTGACGGTGATTATTTCACCAAACCAGCGGTTGACGATGTTGTAGAAGCTGCCTACAAGATTATGACGGAAAGCCGGCCAAACGAGTACCCGCCATTATTTTCATAAAATAAATAAATTGTAAAAATGAGAAGCTGTCTGAAAAGACAGCTTTTTTTTGTTAGAAATTGTCTGGTTTCGTTTCAAACCAGAAAAGAAAGGGAGAGTTTGTCTCGAGCCAGGAAAGGAAGGATTTAAAGAGCGGCGGGATCTTACTCATCTTCATAGTAGGAAGTGGTAAGTGTCTATTCGTTAGACCAGATCCTGATAATCCTTAAATCCTTCCTTTCTGGGTTCAGACCAGATAGAAGACAAAATCAACCCTTCTTTTAGTCAAACCCATTGTAAAGCCCTTTCAAACCCAATGTAAACCCAATTCAGAGCCGCTTGGAAAGGGCTATGCATTGGGTTTGATAGGCTTAAAGAAAGGCTGTCTCTGCTTTGAGTCCGGAGCTCTTCCTATCGAATAACAAAGCGAGCTGCAGATGATGGTATCAATGCAGCTCGTTTATTTTAATTTTTTCTGAAAAGGATTTTAGTTATTGAATAGGCTCGCAGCTCCGATAATGGCTGCCTGTTCTTGGAATTTGCCTATTTCGATTTTATAATGGCTCAATAGACGCTTATCTGGAAATATTTTGTCCCATGCCTTACTGATGTTTCCGCCAATAATAAATTGATGGCAATTGTATTTCTTGCTGAAGAATAAAAGGAAGTCGAGCAGCTGGTCGCGATATTCTGCTAGCAGTTGTTTGGTTTCAGCACGCTCTGCATGCTTCTCCAGAATCTCACGAAGACCTGACTCTTCAAGCCCGGTCAGTTCTTTGAACCGCTTGATAAACCAGCGTGTTACTAAGTATTCTTCAAAGATGTCGTCTTGGTAGGGGCTGTTCCATAGGTCGGCATCAAAGGCTTTTTCGCCGTTATTCCATACGGCGGATCCTAATCCTGTTCCTAAGGTGATTCCTAAGATGCAATCTTCATTTTCTAAACCACAACCATATACTTCGCCTTGCAAGAAAGCAGCGGCATCGTTGATATATAATATATCAAGGTTTTCGTTTCCGATAAGTTCTTTGATGGGTTCTGTTACCGGCATCTGATAAAGCTCGTCGTATTTGGATTGTCCTTTCATCAAGGGGATGCCGTTTTCATAATCGAATGGGCCGGGAGCAGCAATACCGATGGCCTGAACAGGGTTATCGATTCTGGATAAACAGGCCTTCATGTTGTTCGTCCATTCTTGTAAAATCGATTTAGCATCTGCTTTCGAATTTACATGCGAGCGGGTGATAGTTTCTTCTAAGATTGTCCAGTTACTACTGTCGACAATGGCGGAGGTAATGTGTGTTCCGCCAATATCGCAAGAAAGGATAAGTTCGTTACTTGGCATTATGATAAGCTTCATATTTTAAGAGGTGGTCAGCGATTACCAATGCAGCCATAGCTTCGACAATGATTACCGCACGCGGAACAACACATGGGTCGTGACGACCTTTGCCAGATATTGTTGTGTCGTCGCCTTGCTCATTGATCGTTGCTTGATCTCTCATGATGGTTGCAACAGGTTTGAAAGCTGTTTTGAAGGTGATATCCATACCATTGGAAATACCGCCTTGAATGCCTCCTGAAAAATTGGTTAATGTTTTAATTTTCGAATCCTGATTTACAAATATATCGTTGTGTTCTGATCCTAGCATTTGCGATCCGTCGAAGCCCGAGCCGTATTCGAATCCGTGTACCGCATTGATGCTCATCATGGCTTTGGCTAAATCGGCGTGCAATTTATCGAAAACCGGTTCGCCAAGACCTACCGGGACATTGCGGATGATCGTATTGATTCTACCACCTACCGTGTCGCCATTCTTGCGTACTTGATCGATAAATTCCGTCATTTCAGCCGCTGTAGCTGGGTCAGCACAACGCACGATATTGCTTTCGCGACGTGCTAAAAGTTGTGTCAAATCCGAGCTGTCCAAATTCGGTGCTTCGAGTTTTCCTACGCCAGAAACGTGCGCAAATATTTCAATGCCACGTTGTTTTAGGAAAAGCTTGGCAATAGCGCCAGCAGCAACGCGTGCTGCAGTTTCTCTCGCCGAGGAGCGGCCACCGCCGCGATAATCACGTATGCCATACTTCGTTTGGTAAGTATAGTCTGCGTGAGAGGGGCGGAACTTGTCTTGGATATGCGAATAGTCCTTCGATCGTTGGTCCTCGTTAGAAATAACAATGGCTATTGGCGTGCCTGTAGATTTGCCTTCAAATACGCCAGATAGAATCTGTGCAGTATCACTTTCCTTGCGTTGGGTCGTAATCTTCGATTGTCCTGGTCGGCGTTTGTCGAGTTCAGATTGAATAAATTCTTCATCAATTTCGACCAAAGGCGGACAGCCATCTAGTATAACGCCGATTGCTGCACCATGTGATTCGCCGAAAGTGCTGATCTTGAAAATATCCCCGAAAGTGTTTCCTGCCATAATTTGTAAATGCTCGTAAATATAAAAAATTGAACGTAATAAAAAGGTGTAAATCGTGGAATAATATGCCTTATTCCACGATTTTAAAACCCTGCTCAGCAAGGTGTTTCCAGAACGAAGGGTATGATTTCTCCACCACTTCCGGTTCTTCTATAGTTATTTGATCGAAAACTAACGCAAGCGGTGCGAAGGCCATAGCCATGCGATGATCTTCATACGTTGCGATACTGATTTGTTCCGGCTCGAATACCTTGCCCGTCTTGAGGTGATAAACCTCACCGTCAGCAATTAATTCTGCACCGAACTTGCCGATCTCTTGCTGTAAAGCCAGGATGCGGTCCGTTTCTTTGATTTTTAAAGTTTCAAGGCCCGTGAACGAGGTATCTTTCCGCAATGCAGCGGCAACAACCACTACCGTTTGTGCGAGATCAGGGCATTCTTTGAAATCGAATAAAGATTTTTTAGAAATCAGACCTGATTTACGTAAATGCAAGCCGTCTTTCTCAAAGGTCGAAGTCACACCAAAGTGCGTCATGATGTCGGTGATGGCAAAGTCCCCTTGCAAGCTATGCTGTTTCAATCCCGGGAGCACAATATGAGCTTCCTGTGCCAAAGCGACCATGGCATACCAATAGGATGCGGCACTCCAGTCCGGTTCCACATAAATGGTAGCGGGTTGGAAATCCTGCTTCTCGATCGCAATGCTTTGTTCCTGAAAATCGTATTGTATCCTGGCTTCTTTCAGCATTTCGAGCGTCATCGTCACATAGGGTCTCGATGTCAGTTCACCTTCGATATTGATCGTCAAACCTTTCTTCAAGGAGGAAGCAATCAATAGGAGCGAAGAGATGTATTGGCTCGATATATTTCCTTGTATAGCGACCTGCTCTTTGTTTTGGAACATACCCCCTTCGATTTTCAGAGGTGGAAAGCCCGCTTTCTTCTCGTAATGTATATCAGCACCGATGGTTTTCAACGCATCGACAAGGATGCCGATCGGACGCTGCTGCATGCGCTCGGTTCCCGTTAGTATAAAGTTGCCTTTTACTAGGTTTAAGTAGGATGTTAAGAAGCGCATGGCGGTGCCTGCCGGTCCGATGTCAATAGTCTTAAACTCTTCAGATCCTGTCTTTGCGATTTCCAGCGCTGCTTCCAATGTAACGGTATCAGCGGCTTCGGAGAGATTTTCTACTTTGACGATACCCTCGCTCAAAGCGCGGATAATAAGAGCACGGTTGCTCTCTGACTTGGAGCCAGTAAGTTGAACCGTGCCTCTAATAGTTTTTGATTGATGTGATAATATCAATTTCTCTGTTGTCATTATGCCTCCGCAACAGATTTAGCGTTCATGATTTCGTTTTGTTTGCGGATTGACTCATTGTGCAATAACTCTAAGAATTTCACTGTAAATTCTTCGCCTAAGTTTAATGCTTTTGCAAGAGAAACGCGTTTTTGAACGATTTCATCCCAACGACTAACCTGAAGGATAGTTACATTATTATCTCTTTTGAACTCACCAATTTTCTCAGCAATCTTCATTCTATCGCCGATTTGTTTGATGATTTGGTCGTCAAGTTTATCGATTTGACCACGTAGTTCTGATAATTTATCTTCGAAAGCAGGGTTGTCAGACTCAGGCTTACGCACGGAGATAGAATCTAATAAATCCGACAAAGCTGCAGGCGTTACTTGTTGTTTCGCGTCTGTCCATGCCACAGATGGGTCAATATGCGACTCGATGATCAAACCTTGCATATCCATATCCATTGCTTTTTGTGTTACGTAAGGGATAAGCTCACGGTTACCACAGATATGGCTAGGGTCGTTGATGATCGGAAGATCAGGAGCGATAGTTTTTAATTGAATAGCAAGATCCCACATTGGCTCATTACGGAACGCCGTTTTTTCATAAGATGAGAACCCACGATGGATAGCCGCTAATTTTTTAATACCGGCGCGGTTAATACGCTCCAAAGCACCGATCCATAAAGAAAGGTCAGGGTTTACCGGGTTTTTAACTAATACCGGAACATCTACGCCCTGCAATGCATCAGCAATTTCTTGAACCGTGAACGGGTTTGCCGTTGAACGTGCACCAACCCAAAGGATGTCGATACCAGCAGCAAGTGCTTCTTCCACATGTTTTGCCGTTGCTACTTCCGTTGCCGTTAATAAGCCGGTTTCTTCTTTCGCACGTTTCATCCACTCCAAACCGATACTGCCGATACCTTCGAATTCGCCTGGACGAGTACGAGGTTTCCAAATACCTGCACGAAGTACATTGACTTTGCCCGTGTTGGCTAATAAATGAGCAGTAGAAACTAATTGTTCTTCCGTTTCTGCGCTACAAGGTCCTGCGATGATTAAAGGTTTGTCTCCAATTTCAATCCATGAATTCAAAGGAAGAATGTCTAATGAGTGTTTCATCTTATTTGCGTTTGTGTTGTTACTTATTTAATTAGATTTAGATTTTTTCGTTTTTCAGGTATTCGCCCATGATACTGAAGTTGACCGTATGTTTCAATACTTTACGGATGGCAGCATCATAGTCTGCTTGTTTTTTCCATTCTACGTCTACATAGAAGTCGTATTCATTGCGACGACCTACAACAGGCATCGATTGGATTTTGCTAAGGTTGACATTTTGCTCTGCGAAGCATTGCAATACAGCAGCTAATGCACCGATAGCGTGCGAGGTTTGGAAGGATAGCGATGCTTTGTTCGCATTTTTGATCTCCTGTACCTCATTGGAAAGAATGAGAAAGCGTGTTGAATTTTTCTTGTTGGTTTCTATTCGTTTCTCGATGATTTCCAGTCCATATACTTTGGCTGCAGCTTCGCTAGCAATCGCCGCCGTATTCGTTAATTTCTCTTCAACGATCTTTTTCGCACATGCCGCCGTATCCATTCCTTCTTTGATGGTCCAGTCTGGGTGCTCGCTTAGGAATTCGTCACATTGGCGGATAGCAATAGGGTGGGACTCGACGAATTTGATATCGCTTAATTTAGTGCCCGGCAATGCTAATAAGTGCTGCTGAATGTTTAAATGCACTTCGCCGATGATATGAAATCTGTAGTCGCGAAGGAGGTTGTAGTTGGGAAGAATGCTTCCCGCAATTGAGTTTTCGATTGCCATGACCACGTAGTCAGCTTTGCCTTGTTTTAGCAGTTCGCAAGTCTTTTTGAAAGACTCACATTCTAAAGTTTCGATATCCCTGCCGAAATATTTGTAGGCAGCTTCTTCGTGGAAGGAGGCTTTAACTCCTTGGATAGCAATCTTTATCTTTTCACTCATGTTGTTTTTTATTCGGTATTAAATCAAAAAAAAGAGGTCCCAAATTACTTTGGGACCTCTAAATATATCTTTCCATATACTACATACTAGTCCCTACTCTTATCGCTAAAATAAAAGTGCCAGAAATAAGTATATGTATTCTTTGTGTTCATTCCCTTAATGTTATGGCTCAAATATAGAGGTAATATTGTTAAGTGCAAAATATTTTTAAAAAAAATGTGAAATAATTCGTTTTAAACACTAAATAATTCGTGTTTTTATGCCTTAAAAATGCGGTATAATTGCATCAAAAACACGTTGTTTTTACACTGAAAATATATGAAATATGGTTGTTTGAACTGTTGGAGAATATGTAAAGTATTTGTAATTAGATAGATATAAAAATTGCTTACTATTTTTTATGTATGAAAAATCGTTCAATTTTTTAATTAAAAAAACGTGTAAAAATTGGTGTTTTTTAGTTTAGAAATATGCAGTATTTTATTAAATTTTTTATCCAAAAAACGCTTTATTTCGTGTTGAAACATCTAGTTTTTGAAATATTCGTCTCTTAATCGTGTCTAGCAAATTGATTTAGATATCTTTGTTCGGCCATAAATTGGTCTGATTTTACAATAGCGTCTTGTTCATATGTTGTATGTTTTAATATCTGTCTTTTGTTCGGTAACTGTTGCAGTTATCATTAAGGTTGCACGCGAAAAGGGGATAAATTATCTTCAGTTGTTGGTATGGAATTATCCGGTCGCGCTGTTGATGACCTATTTCGTTTTAAAACCGGAGCTTATTGGTTGGAACAGTTCGCTTCCATGGCACCTTTATATACCCCTTGGCTTGCTGTTGCCTACTATCTTTATTTGTATCGCGATGTCTATTCGATTTGGTGGGATTGTGAAAACAGAGGTTGCTCAAAGGCTTTCCCTTTTTATTCCCTTGCTGGCGGCTTTTCTGTTTATGGGTGAGAAGATAGTTCCCAAAAACCTGATCGGGATCGGGGTAGGTTTGCTTGCCATCGTATTCTCCATCGGGTGGAATAAGCAGAACACGAGCAATGAGCGGAATTATTGGATATTTCCATTAATGGTCTTCGTAGGGATGGGAATTATCGATATTCTTTTCAAACAGATTGCCTTATTAGCAGGCATTACCTACATGTCGTCCTTATGGATCGTGTTTGTATTGGCATTGGCGTTTGCCCTGTTATTTTTAGGTTATCTCTTATTTATAAAGAAACAACCTTTCGATGCTCGTTCTGTTGCCTATGGTGCAGTCCTGGGTTTGTTTAATTTTGGAAACATCGTCTTTTATATGAAGGCGCATAAGGCATTGCCGGAGAATCCGTCTTTAGTTTTTACAGCGATGAATATTGGTGTAATCTCGGTTGGAGCACTCGTTGGAGTCCTGCTGTTTCGAGAAAAACTTAGCAATTACAATAAAATTGGGGTACTTTTGGCGATCATATCCGTATTATTAATAGCATTGCTGTGAGTTTATTCGACGATACCTATAGAACCATTGCGGAACCCGCAGACGGAATTTTTAGAGATAAAGGAAGTAAATTTATCGCCTACGCTTATCCTTTCCGGGATGAGAATAAATTAAAAGAGATTATTGCGCAATTGAAAGCCGAGCATCCCAAAGCTCGACATCATTGCTGGGCATATCGCCTTACGCCCGATCGCAGTATCTTCCGTGTCAATGATGATGGCGAACCTTCCGGTACGGCGGGACGCCCGATATTAAATGTGCTACTTTCACAGGATATCACGAATGTATTGGTCGTCGTGGTGCGTTATTTTGGAGGTACGCTTTTAGGCGTGCCGGGCTTGATCAATGCCTATAAAACAGCGACACAGGAAGCAATAGACGTTGCAGAAGTTGTGGAGCGAACAGTAAACGACGTCTATGCCGTTCATTTTGATTATCTGCAGATGAACGATGTGATGAAAATCGTGAAGGAATATGACCTAAAGGTACTTAGTCAAAACTTTGATACATCCTGTACAATTCATGTAGAAATGCGTAAATTACAGGTAAACGAGGTGGTCGGAAAATTCGAGACCATCGAGGGGATTGAAGTAGACTATTTACGGACCATATGATTAACGATTCTGAACTGATTATCAATGCGGATGGGAGCATCTACCATCTTAATTTAAAACCTGAGGACATTGCAGACACGGTTATCTTCGTCGGAGATCCTGATCGTGTTGCAGAAGTATCTAAGTATTTCGATAATATTGAAGTTAGAAAAGGTAAGCGTGAATTCATTACGCATACAGGCTTTATTGGCGATAAGCGAATTACGGTAATCTCGACAGGGATTGGTACAGATAATATCGATATCGTTTTAAATGAACTGGATGCTTTGGTTAATATTGATTTTGAAACCAAGACGCTGAAGGAGGAGATCAAGTCCTTAGATATTATCCGGATAGGGACTTCTGGTTCCATTCAAGGAAATATCGCCATTGGAACAGTTTTGGCCAGTGAATATGCCATTGGTTTTGACACCCTGATGCAGTATTATAAGAAGCCCTATACCGAAACTGAAACGGATATTCAAAAGGCGGTTATTGCTAGTTTCGAAGACCTCACGTTTAAACCTTACATAGGACATGCTTCGGAGAAGCTCTTAGCGAAATTCGCATTTGATATGCCTAAGGGTGTCACGATGACGGCGCCGGGCTTCTATGGCCCTCAGGGCCGTTCTTTAAGAACAAACAATTCCTATCCACAATTAATTAAGCACGCGAATCAGTTTACCGTCGGCCAAAGAAAGATCACCAATCTGGAGATGGAAACAGCGGGAATCTATGCGCTGAGCAATATGCTCGGGCATCATGCGATTTCGATCAATGCTATTTTGGCGAGTCGGGTTCAAGAGGCATTCTGTGAAAATCCGCAGGAGATTATCGACAAAGCAATCAAGATGGTACTAGATCGTATCTAGATCCCGACGGTTCCTTTTCTTGAGGAATCGAATCGCAATAGAATAAACAATAAGATTGTAAATGACCATAACGAGGAACCTCCATAGCTAATGAAAGGCAATGGAATCCCGATCACCGGCACTATCCCTATGGTCATGCCGATATTGATAAAGAAGTGGAAGAATAGGATGGAGGCCACGCCATAGGCGTAGATCCTGGCGAAGGCCGTTCGCTGTCGTTCGGCGATATTTACAATGCGCAGCAGCAAGGTCAAGTAAATGGCTATCAATACGACGGACCCGACGAATCCCCATTCCTCACCGATGGTACAGAAAATAAAGTCGGTACTTTGTTCCGGTACGAAGTTGTATTTTGTTTGAGTGCCCTGAAGGTATCCTTTTCCGAATAACTGTCCGGATCCAATTGCGATTTTCGATTGATTTAAGTTATAACCCTGACCTCTTGGATCGTCGATTTTTCCTAAGACGATATCGATACGATTTCTTTGGTGAGGCTGTAAGATTTTCTCGTAGGCGAAGTCAACACATAATACGTAGACCGATGAAGCTGCAAATAGGATAGCCATGTTGATGACATTCTTGCGCTTTTTCCGCATGGTAAAGGCAAAGAAACCACAGATTAAAGCAATGCATCCAATGATGATCCATTGGTTGATCAACAGCGCCATCACGAACAAGAAGATTGCTAAACCTCCAATAATCAAGAATCCCGTGCTCAAATAACCTTCACGATAGAATACAAAGGTTAGCGAGAAGAATGCTAGTGCAGAACCGGTATCGGGCTGTAGCATAACTAAAGCCACGGGAAATAAGACAATACATGCCCCAACGAATAGGGTTTTTAAATTTGGATTTTTATTAGTCTGATTGCTGAGATAATAGGCCAGCGTTAAACAGGTGGCGAGTTTTCCAAACTCCGAGGGCTGAAGACGGAAGCTTCCCAATGGAATCCAAGCTTGATTACCTCCGACGTTTCTTCCAACTACCAATACGGCAATTAAGAGCAATACAACAATAAAATAGATTATCGGTGCAGAGGACATAAAGAAGCGGGAATCGATAATAAGGATACAGATCCCGATGATCAATGCCGTAAAGATATAGATCGACTGCTTGCCATAGTTCGTTGCCAGGTTGAAAAGCCCAGGATTCTCAGGGTCGTAGACCGCAGCATGAATGTTAAACCATCCAATAAGACATAAGGTGAACCATAATAAGATGGTTATCCAGTCAATTCGTCCGAAAAAACTTTTTTCTTGAAGGCTATTCATGTGTTCTTCTCACTTGGCTATGATGTACTAATACTGCGCCCTGTTCTTTTTTCGGATCTCGTGCTGCAGATTTTAAGGGTGCTGTCGTTTTATTTTTTGTGCTATCCTTCGGGTTTTTCGTGCTGTCTTTTTTCACTTCCGTTTCCTTCGGTTTCTTTGGCTTCGGAAGAAGATTAGCATTATAAACGCGGTCTTGGATATACTTCGGCAGGGTGATGGTATCTTTTAAGTACTTCTCAACGAGCATCGATGCGATCGGAGCCGCCCAAGTACCACCATAGCCCGCATTTTCCACGAAAACAGCGATAGCGATCTTCGGATTATGACGAGGGGCAAAAGCAAAGAATACAGCATGGTTTTCACCGTGCGGGTTCTGTACTGTTCCTGTCTTTCCGCACATCTCTATCCCCGGAATACGTGAGGCTGCACCTGTACCGCCCTGATTGACTGCCTGGCTCATACCTTCGATCACCGGTTCGTAATACTTGGCATCAACACCAGCAAATATCTTTTCAGTAAACTCTTCTTTGATGATCTTTTTCTCTCCGATTCCTTTAATCAAGTGCGGACGATAATAGAATCCTCGGTTGGCAACAATTGCCATAATATTCGCCATTTGCAACGGCGTAATACCTAGCTCACCTTGTCCGATGGACAGGGAGATGTTATATCCTGAACGCCAAGACCCGTTGCCATAGCGCTTTGTATAAAAGTCTGAAGTAGGAACCAGTCCGGGTTTTTCTCCTGGGAGGTCAATTCCTAAGCGATGACCTAAGCCAAACTTACCTAGCGCATCACGCCAAAGGTCATATGCTTTCGGTCCACTCATCCCTCTGGAATCAATCATCTTGGCATAAACATAACCGTAGTATGTGTTACAGGACATTTTGATGGATTTCACCAATCCTGTAGCACCATCGACGTGGGTACAGCGCATTATCGCGCGACCACCTCCATAGCGATAACCACCAGGACAATAAAAAACCGACTGCTCATTGATGACACCTGCTTGTTGTCCGGTCAGTGCGGCGACAACTTTAAACACAGAGCCTGGAGGGTAGGAGGCCTGTATCGGACGGATAAACATAGGCTTCGTCTCGTCGTTGAGCAACTTCATATAGTTATTGCCCAAGTCGCGACCGACCATCATGTTCGGGTTGTAGGAAGGACTACTGACGAAGGTCAAGATTTCGCCCGTTGAAGGCTCAATAGCTACGACCGATCCCAGCTTGTTCTTCATCATTTTCTCTGCTAATACTTGCAGGTCTTTATCTAAGGATGATACTAGCCCATCGCCTGTAACAGCGACCGTATCGTATTTTCCTTCCATAAAGCTTCCCTTCGGTCTGTTCAATGCATCGACCATTTGGTTCTTTACGCCGCGTTTGCCACGCAAAAGATCCTCGTAGGCTCTTTCTACACCGGAAGCTCCGATATAGTCTCCAGGGCGGTAAAAGCCATCTGATTTTTCGATATCGCGCTCGTTGACCTCTTGGATGTACCCGAGGAACTGCGCAGCAATACTGTCTGGATAGCTTCTAACCGTACGGTTTTGGTAATAGAATCCTCTGAACTTATATAGATGTTCCTGAAACTTGGCGAAGGTTATCGAGCTGACCTGTTTCATAAACTGCGAAGCGCGATAGGGTGAATGCGCCTTTGCTTTCTTCATGCGTGTATTGAAATCGGCTGTATCGATATTTAAAAGATTGCAAAGCAATAGGGTGTCGATATCCTTGACCTCTCTCGGAGTTACCATGATATCATATACCGGCTCGTTTTGAACAAGGACCTGTCCGTCGCGATCTAAAATAACACCACGAGCAGGGTATACAATGACCTTCCGCATCACGTTATTGTTAGCCGATAGCAGATACCGGTCGTCGATAATTTGCAGATAGAAGAGCCTTGCGACTATAACCAATGCAATGGTTATGAAGATTCCTTGAATGACGAATTTACGGTTAAAGAAACTATTATTCATGAATGAAATGACCGTAACAAATGTTAATTACCTAATAAGCGCGATTTCCTTTTGTAGAACAATAAACTCATCAGGATGATCAGCAAAATGGTGAATAAAGAACTTAACAAAATGCTGAATAAAGTACTCAGGTAGTTGTTAAAACTGAAATATTCCACGTGCAACAATACGATGTGATGAATTAAAGTACCTATGGAAATATAAGAAAAAAACCACTTATTTCCCATTATGCCCAATGATGGGGTCTCAAAGGAGCCCTGAACATCGACATCTAGGGTAATGTTAAAGAAGAATGTTCTGAACCACACTAAAGCAACTGAAGCCGCCGCATGCACCCCTATGGAGTCATAAAAGGCATCGACCGTTAATCCGGTCAGAAATGCAATCAGATATAAGATAAAATTAGGAGTACCGATTGGTAACAAAAAGATAATAAGAATATAAGGAAATGGCGTTGCAAGATTATAATATCCAATGTTCTTGAACAGAACAACCTGCATTGCAATCAATACAATGAAACGAACGATATTGAATATAAACACTTTACCCATTGTTGTCTTCCGTCAGCTCCTCTAACTGATTCTTTTCATTTTCCAGCAGATCCTTCACCACATAAACATGGTTGAGATTGCTGAAGTTCGTTCTTAATTTAATTCGCACATCTAAAAAGCTTTCACCAGATTGTATACCGGTCTCCTCGACCGTGCCAATCTCAATCCCTTTAGGGAATAAAGAGAAACCTGATGTGTAGATCTTTTGTCCCTTTTGAACTTTTACGTGGTTCGGGATATCCTTTACCATCGCATACTTTGGATCTACATTATTTCCCCACACTAAGGCACCAAACACATTGGTCGTGTCTAATGTCACTGAAATACGCGTGTCTGGATGCAATAGGGATTGTATAGTGCTAAAATGTGGTGATACATTTAATACAATACCGACCACACCGTTCGATGTAATAACACCCAGGCCTTTCTGAACACCATCGAGTGCTCCCTTATTGATCGTAATGAAATTACTCTTTTGATGGATACTGTTGTTCACGACTTCACCCATTACAAATTGATAACGGTTTTCTTCAATAGAATCTTGTAATGAAATGGAATCGACAGTGTCCTTTAAGATGTAGTTCTGTAGTTGCTGACGTAATAATGCGTTCTCCTGTGCTAAATTCTTGTTCGCTTCATCCAATGCCAAATAGCTCTTCCAGGAGTTTAACTTGTCGTAGAAAGACCCCACAACGACATTCGAAGAGTTTACAAAAGACGAACGTTGATAGCGATTATTTTGAACAACCAAGATTAAAGCAACAGTAAAGAAGAGTACAAACCAGAAGAAGGCATTGTATCTAACCAAGAAAAGCCAAAGGTTTTTCATTCTTGTTGTCTTTTAATAGCTACGCGATATAACGTTTAACAAGAACATTATATCGCGCAACGAATAAATATATCTCAGTTTATTATTACTGCATTAAGAACTTGAAGCGTCCTATATTTTTCAACGCAATACCTGTACCTCTTACTACGGCACGAAGTGGATCTTCTGCAACGTGTACCGGTAACTTAGTTTTTGCTTGGATACGCTTGTCTAATCCTCTTAATAAAGCACCACCACCCGTTAAGTAGATACCGGTTTGGTAAATATCTGCGGATAGTTCCGGAGGAGTAATCTCTAATGCTTTAAGGATAGCTTCTTCAATCTTAGAAATTGATTTATCTAAACAGTGTGCAATCTCAGTATATGAAACAGTGATCTGTTTAGGAATACCGGTCATCAGGTCACGACCTTGAACAGCGAAATCCTCAGGTGGGTCAGTAAGTTCAGGAAGGGCAGCACCAACTTCAATCTTGATTTTTTCCGCTGTGCGGTCTCCAATCATGATGTTATGCTGACGGCGAATGTATTGAACGATATCAGAGTCGAAGTTGTCTCCGGCAACACGGATAGATTGATCGCATACAATACCGGATAAAGCAATAACTGCAATTTCTGTAGTACCACCACCAATATCGATGATCATGTTTCCTACAGGCTCTTCCACATCAATCCCGATACCAACAGCAGCAGCCATAGGTTCGTGGATCAAGTAAACCTCTTTTGCTCCTGCAATCTCAGCAGAGTCACGAACAGCGCGTTTCTCAACTTCTGTAATACCGGAAGGTATACAAACTACCATGCGTAACGATGGGAAGAACCAACTCTTTCCATTGTTTACTAGTTTAACCATCCCACGAATCAAGTGCTCAGCAGCTGTAAAATCTGCTATAACACCATCACGTAATGGTCTCACTGTTTTTATATTATCGTGAGTTTTCCCCTCCATCTGCATAGCCTGACGACCAATCGCAATCACTTTGTTTGTCGTGCGGTCGAAGGCAACAATCGAAGGTTCATCAACTACTACTTTATCATTGTGAATGATTAGGGTGTTAGCTGTACCCAAGTCTATTGCAACTTCTTGCGTAAACCAATTAAAAAGCCCCATTTATATGTGAAAGTATAATTAAAAATTTTATGCAAACCTAATGAAAAAAAATGGTTTTTAAATAATTACTCCTTTAGAAAAATCATCTTTTAACTAAGCCATTTAACAATGATTTACAATCTGGTAGAAATAACGTCTCAGGTGGTTTTTTTATTGTATGGATACACCAATGTAATAGTTAAAGCTGTCAACCTCAATATTTTCTTTTGTGAGTCCGTCTAGATGCATCACCTTAAACTTAGTGGTCGGTTTTATCAATTGGCGTTTACCGTCTTTATCAAAAATATGAACCGGCATGTCGAAGTTGTCGACTTCCGATATCCAACGTATCATGAATACTCCAGGACTGTTTTCAATGATCTCTAAGGTAGGTATGCTCTTGCGTTGCACATACTGTTCGAAGACTCGGGTCAAATCGATTCCACTTTGTTCGTTCATATAGTTTAGAATGTCCTGATAATCGACCGTCTGATGGTAGAATTTCGCATTTATACCGCGCAATAAAGAACGCCATTTTTCATCGTCATCTATCATCGTGCGGATCATGTTATGCAGTACTCCACCCTTGTTGTACATATCGCCCGAACCTTCTTTATTAACGTTGTATGGGCCTTGAAGCGGTATATCATTTTGAATGCCGCGACGGTTTCCATTCACATAGGCCTGGCTGGCTTCCTTGCCGTAAAAATAGTCGATAAAAAGCGCTTCAGAATAATTTGTAAAGCTTTCATGTATCCACATATCGCCCAAATCCTTGGCCGTTATGTTGTTTCCAAACCACTCATGTCCAGACTCATGAACAATAATGAAATCCCATTTTAAACCCCATCCCGAACGCGATCCATCATTTCCCAAATAGCCGTTTTTGTATTTGTTGCCATAGGCGATGGCACTCTGATGCTCCATTCCTAAATGTGCAGTTTCTACTAGTTTATAGCCATCCTCATAGAATGGATAAGGACCAAACCAATGTTCAAAAGCTTTCAACGTCTCATTTGCATTCTTTTTCAAATGCGCTATCTTATCCTTGTTTTCTTGAAGCACATAATAGTCTATTGACAGCGCGCCTTTCTCACCAGCGTATGTTTCTTGAAAATGTGCGTAGTCAGCAATATTTAAAGCGATATTATAATTGTTGATCGGATTGTCTACTTTCCAATGATACTTGGTATATCCGCCCTTCATCTTCTCGGTTTTCACTAACCTACCGTTTGATACATTCATCAGCCCATTAGGAACGGCTACGGAGATTAACATACCATCCACCTCATCCGATTGATGATCCTTGTTTGGCCACCATACGCTTGCTCCAAGACCCTGGCAAGCGGTCGCTACCCAAGGCTTGCCCTGACTATCTTTTTTCCAATCAAAACCCCCATCCCATGGCGCTCGAGTAGCCTGAATCGGGTTGCCGGAATAATGAACAGTAAAGGAGTCTAACTTTCCTTTTTCGATATAATCTGGAAAGGTTACAAAAACTGCGTTGTATTCCCGGGTAAAAGGAAGGGACTTGCCGCGATACTCCACTTTGTCGACAGATAGATTGTCGAATAAATCAAATTGTAGTTTATTGAAGCGATCTACTGCTGCAAACTTGAATAGATTGCTGCCGGAGATAAACTTCTTATCTATATCCACTTTCACATCCAAGTGATAATATTTGATGTCATAGCAGGTGCGGAGAGGAGTAAGTTCCCCGCGCAGTGAATCTGCCTTAGTGTAAATCTCTTTTGCTTTCATCAGTTGCGCTTGTGATACCGAAATGCCTGAAAGCATGGCTAAGCCGATGAATAACGGTTTTAAATTGATCATGAATAATCTTTTAGGTTAATATAAGCATTAAGCGTTCGACTTACGATTATTGAAGTAGCAAGTAATCTCTTCCAATGAAAGAGCGTTCAGACATTTATCAGCAGATAGGCCGCCTTTTCTTGCAACGTAGATTCCGAATTCCATATCTAGAAAGCCTTCCTTGCGGTGAGCATCGGGGTTCACGGAGAGTAAAACTCCTTTTTCTAAAGCGTATTGATGCCAACGCCAATCCAGGTCTAAACGTAGTGGATTTGCATTGATTTCAATCACCACATTATTCGCCGCACATGCGTCGATTACTTTCTTAAAATCAATGGGATAACCCGCGCGAGATAGCAAAAGTCGACCGGTTGGATGACCTAATATTGTCGTATAAGGGTTTTCGATCGCTTTGATTAACCGCGTAGTTGCTTTTTCCTCATCCATCTTCAAGTTGCTGTGGATAGAGGCCACAACGAAATCAAACTTCGCTAATACCTCATCGGGGTAATCGAGCGAGCCGTCGGAAAGAATATCCGACTCAATGCCCTTGAATATTTTGAAGGGCGCCAGTTCCGCGTTCAATACGTCAATCTCCGCCCATTGCTGTGCTAAGCGTTCGATGGAAAGTCCATTTGCATAGACCGCCGTCTTCGAGTGATCACATATGCCCAGATATTCCATCTTTAACTCATCCCGAAGGTATTGCGCCATTTCTTTTAAGCTGTGCACCCCATCACTGTAAGTCGAGTGGTTATGCAGCGAGCCCTTAAGATCAGAATAAGTTATCAATTGCGGTAGTGCGCTATTTTTAGCAAGCTCAATTTCATTTGTTCCTTCACGCAGCTCCGGTTCAATGTAGGATAATCCTAATGCAGTATAGATGGCATTCTCGCTACCTAATGAAGGTATTTCCCCGAAGTTCTTTAAGAGTTCAATATGCAAAGGCGAGCCTGTGGTTAGTAGTAAATTCTTAGCGAAATCTTCGGTATTGCTAAGGTGAACTCTAAAAGGGATGTTGTTTTCGTCCCGAAAGTTTAACGAGCTACCGTCAGCATCTACAGCAAACTCATTGTCGAGCGCTTTAACGGCTTCTACAGCAACCGCATGCGGTGCATCAGTAATTAGCTCAACATGCTGCAGTACCTCCGCCTTCCGGCGGAAATCGCCCGTAAATTCAAGCTGATAATCGTTCAGGCTTGCTTTCAGCGATGCAAAAATTGTATCGGCCGACTTCAATACCTTAGCAAATAGATACCAGCCTTGATTAGCAATCGAGAACTCGATCGCTTTTTTGATGTCTTCTTGTGTCTTTAATCCAAATCCTTTGGCTTCGACCAATCTGTTCTCATTGCAGGCATAGTAAAGTTCCCCCACCGATTCAATCGCTAGGTCATTCCAAATAATTTGAATCTTCTTCGGGCCTAGGCCTTTTATTTTCAGCATCTCAACAATACCCTCCGGTGTTTTCTCCAGCAACTTCTCCAAATCCGGAAAGGTTCCTGTCGTAATCACCTGCATGATTTTTTCGGCGGTGCTTTTTCCAATATTCGGTTGCTCGCTAAGTTCTTCCAAGTTCGAACCGCTAGCTGCGAACGGTAATTTATCAATACGAAAGGCAGCGCCTGCCATAGCTTTTGTTCGAAAAGGATTCTCATTGTGAAGCTCCATAAGCTGACCACATAATTTGAATACTTTAGCTATGTCTTTATTTGTCATGATGATGTTGTTGGTGAAACCCAAAAATACAAATCTTATTTCAATAAAAGCTTTGAGACACTTAAGCGAGGGGTAATAGCAGGGCAAACGGCTCGAAACCAAATGAAAGCTGCCACAAATAAAAAATCCTGAGGCGGGGAACCTCAGGATTTTTACCAAACCAATTATTAACCTAAATTATGAAATTTTTACTCTTTTACTACACTAATAACGCAATACTGATGCCTTTCGTCTCAACAGCAGCTTAGATTAACATCTTTTAACAAATCAGACTATAAAATGCGCTAAAAAGCCAACAAAAAAGGCTATCTATTCAATAGACAGCCTTCTCATATGTTTAGTTTGTTTTGTTTTACATTATTGTTGTTCAGGAACTGATACAACCGGCTTGCTCGGTTCAGGACGATTGTACTTATGGATGATCAATCGTATTCCTGAGTTTCGCGTTAAGAACTTAATCGTCCAGTTCACAAAAGTAACCACTCGATTTCTAAATCCGAATATAGACACTAAGTGCACAAACATCCAAGTAGCCCAAGCTAAAAATCCTTTCATATGGAAATTGCCCAAATCTACAACTGCTCTTGCACGTCCAACCGTTGCCATAGACCCCTTGTCGAAGTATTTAAAGTTTTCGGTGCTTTGTTTATTGAGTGAATTGATGATATGATTTGCAACATACTTACCTTGTTGCTGCGCAACAGGCGCGACGCCAGGTAAGCCTCTAGGATTTTCGTCCGTAATCAATGCCGATACATCACCGATAGCATAGATATCATTCTCGCCTTCTACACGACACTGCTCGTCGATCTTGATACGGTTACCACGTTGGATAATCTCTTCTTTAATACCTGTAGGCATCTGTCCCATAACACCGGCACCCCAAATCACCGTTTTCGTAGGGATTTGTTCGCCAGAAGAAAGAGTCACCGTATTACCGTCGTATCCATTCACCGTCGTATTCAACACGATATTAACGCCTAGTTCTTTCAAATAACGTTCCGCATCGCGGGACGACTTTTCGGAAAGTGCGCCTAAGATCTTGCCCGTCCCTTCTACCAAGTGAACTTTCATTTCATAGGTAGACAATTCAGGATAATCAATCTTGAGCATGTGTTGCTGATACTCTGCAATCGCTCCAGAAAGTTCAACGCCAGTAGGTCCACCACCAACCACAACGAAGTTTAAATAACGCTCGCGATCAGAGGCATTCTTGCGTAGAACAGCTTCCTCCAGATTCTGTAATAGGTAACTGCGGATATTGAGTGCTTCCACAATGTTCTTCATGGGTAAAGCGTACTTCTCAACCTCCTTATTCCCGAAGAAATTCGACGTAGCACCTGTAGCAACAACTAAGTAATCATAGTCGTAATCCGCAACAGATGTTTGTACGATTTTGTTCGCTGTATCAATATGAAGAACTTCCGCTAATCGGAATCGAAAGTTCTTTTGATTCTTGAACATCTTCCGGATAGGAAAGGAGATGGAATCTGACGCTAATGTCCCAGTAGCAACTTGGTACATCAAGGGCTGAAAAGTATGGTAGTTGTTTCGGTCTATCAGTAAAACCTCCACTTCTTTGTTCTTCAATTGTCTCGCAACTTCAACACCACCAAACCCAGCTCCAATTACGATAACTCTAGGAAAGTTTCGTTCAGAACGATTTAATAACATAATGCTCTCTTGTTATAAGAATTTTAAAATAAGGCACAAATATCCGACATTTTATCGTCTAATCCATTAAAATGTTACATTATTTTAAGTTTAAACCAACGTTAATTGCCGGATTTGCATCTATTTATCTTCTAATCAGTAATTTACATTATGTCTTAATAGTGTTAAAAATACACTACCAAAATCCTTACTGCAAACTACCTCTAATTTTTACCTTTAATCCCTCATTACTATTGTTTAACCGAAGTTGACAGGCTAGTCTGCTGCTATCCGTCAAATCTGGCAATGTATCTAGCATATCCAATTCCTGGTCCTCAGGCTCGGCGAGGTGCTCCGCACCTGCTAATACTTCCACGTGGCAGGTCGCGCATAATGCCATTCCGCCACAGGTTGCAAGGATATCATATTCCGAGGCCTTCAGGATTTCCATCAAGCTCAAATTGATATCTGTAGGAACTTCAACGCTCTTTGTTGTACCGTCGCGGTCTTCGACTTCGATGTTAATGATATTTTCCATAATTAAAATGCATTAATACCATTAACGGTAGTGTACTTAAAGCTTAATTTCTGATCCGGATAAACATATTTGAAAGCTGATTGAGCCATTAATGCAGCCTCGTGGTAACCACAAAGAATCAGTTTCAATTTACCTGGATAGGTATTGATATCGCCGATAGCGAAAATGCGCTCAACGTTCGTTGAATAGTCAAATGTATTCACCTCAATCGCATTCTTATCAATCGTCAATCCCCAATCGGCAATGGGTCCAAGTTTCGGACTCAAGCCATACAATGGAATGAAATGATCGGTAGGAACAACAACTTCTTCTTTCGCTTTATTGATCAGATGAATACTCTCTAAAGTCCCGTTTCCATCCAGTTTTTGCAGATTATGGGAAAGCAACAAATTAATCTTCCCATCCTGCGCTAGATTAAAAACCTTTTCTGCAGAATCTGGTGCGCCGCGGAAGCTATCGCTGCGGTGCACTAAAGTCACTTCTTTGGCAATGTCTGCTAAGAAAATTGTCCAGTCTAAAGCGGAGTCGCCACCACCTGCAATTACAATACGCTGATCTCTGAATCGCTCAGGGTTCTTCACCATATAATGAACATTCTGACCTTCAAAACGTTCTAAATTTTCTAATTCCGGCTTTCTAGGTTCAAAACAGCCCAAACCGCCAGCGATGACAACCACTTGGCAATGAATAACTGTACCCTCGGTTCCGATGACATAATATGAACCATCATCTAACTTCTGTAGCTGATCGACACGTTCACCTAAGGTAAAGGTTGGGTGGAATGGAGCGATCTGCTCCATCTGATTGTCGATTAACTGCTGCGCCGTAATACTTGGGTAACCTGGGATATCGTAAATAGGCTTGTGCGGATAGATCTCTGACAATTGACCTCCAATCTGAGGTAATGCATCGATTAAATGGCATCTCATCTTCAACAAACCGGCTTCAAATACTGCGAATAGACCAACTGGTCCTGCTCCGATGATACAAATATCTGTTGTGATCATATCTATTTTGTTTCTAGATTATTATAAATAGTGTTCAATATTCTCGTAAAATGGTCGAAATCTTCCTGCGAAAGGTTTTCCCACGCTTTCATCCTAAACTCTTTCACTAAGGGAGCTAACCGATCCACCTTTGCACGCCCCGCTTCGGTCAAATGTAGAAGCAAACAGCGGCGATCGGTAGGATGTTCAACACGGACAACATAACCCTTTTTCAACAGAAGGTCAATGATTCTCGTCATGGTAGGTTGATCCTTTCCGCACAATTCCGCTAATTCCCGATGCGTATGGTCCGCATCTTCGTACAACGTTTTCAAAACCGACCACTGATCCACAGTCAAATCAATGCCATGAGCTGCGAAGGAATTTTGCGCAAATTGCTTCACACGACGCGCCGTCTGATCTAAGATGAAAGAATATTGATTAAAGGATTCCGTTAGCATAACAATTATTAGTATGTCAAGTAAAGCTAAGGAATATTTATGTGATAACAGATAATCAGAATACTTTTGACATAGAAATAACTTTGTTTCTTATAGTTCGCTCGAGGAGCTTTCTTAACAGCTAGAAACAAAAAAAGCTGCCTTTCGACAGCTTCCCTTTATAATTTTGATAGTGAGATCACTATCCATAAATCCATTTGAAATTATATTGCTTCTCGGGAATACTCATTCTATCCGCTAAGCGTAATAAACGATCTGGAAGACGCATTAAATAATCTCTCGCTTTCTCGCCTTTTTCGTTCAGACCAGAAACTTTATCGATCTTCCAATCGGCAATAAGTTCTTTTAAAATATCCACATAGTCTAAGGCCGTATAAACTCCTAAACGCTGTGCAGCATCAGAGAAGTGTGCAAAAGCCTCGCCTTGTGGTTCGCCAGATTCTCTTAAGAAGTGCGCCGGCATCACAATTTTCTTGCGCATCATATCTTCAAATGCGATCATGACCTCCGAAGGGTCAACAGCCATTGCATGTGAGATAAATGACATATATGCTTTAGCATGACGAGCTTCATCGGCAGCAATTACGCCACACATCTTAGCCAGTAATTTATCACCGCTTTTTTTAGAAATACCAGCAACACGACGGTGCGAAACATTCGTTGCTAATTCTTGAAAGGAGGTATATATAAAGTTACGATAAGGATCTGCTCCCGTGCCGATATCAAATCCATCTTTAATTAAGTATTGTACAGAGATTTCGAACTGACGCATATCAATACGTCCCGACAAGTAAAGGTACTTGTTCAATAGGTCGCCGTGACGGTTTTCTTCTGCTGTCCAAGCGCGAACCCATTTCATCCATCCACCTTGCTCGTTTTTCTCTACATCATCCACCATTGTTAACCAAGATTCGTAAGTAGGAAGAGCCTCCTCAGTGACGGTGTCACCAATCAATACAGCTACTAAATCATAAGGAAGTTCTTTCGCGCTTTCTTGTAGTTCGCGCACTTCCTCAAAAAAAGTATCGCGTGAGGAGTCCGGTAAGAAATCGGCAGGTTGCCACATCTCTTCAACAGGTTTCAAATACTCAGACATTTCATTGATCATGAAAGGTTCCAAGTAGGTCATCACTTCTTTTCTTGAGCCCTCTGGTATATTTAATGGTAATTCTTGCATAATTACAACAAAGTTAGTCAAAGTAAATTTAATATATATTTTATATTTTCATAATTCCTGCCAGAAAAACGCAGGAAGTTCCATAAACTGTAAGACAGTATTAGGCAGCATTTGTTTGCGTTTTTACCCCTAATTATTACGTTTATATTAGATAATATATACTAAGATTGTAGGCATTATTGTTAACTTTGTCTTCACATCAATACGGAATAAATTGAGTAATCTAGCTATACAGAAAATCCGTGAGGATTTCCCCATATTAAAACGCCAGGTGAATGGTAAACCGTTGATTTACCTTGATAATGGCGCGACAACGCAGAAACCTAAGCAAGTCATTGATGCCATCATGTCGTATTATACCGATATGAACAGCAATGTGCATCGTGGTGTTCACTACCTGAGTCAAATTTCCACCGACGCCTTCGAAGTAACGCGTAGAAAACTACAGGAATTTATCCATGCAGCCCATGACTATGAGGTCATCATCACCAAAGGAACAACAGATAGTATCAACTTAGTCGCTACTTGTTACGGTCGCGAGTTTGTCCATGCCGGAGATGAGATAATCGTTTCGGCGATGGAGCATCACTCGAATATTGTGCCTTGGCAGATGTTGTGTGAAGAGCGGGGAGCCACGCTAAAGGTGATTCCGATGAATGAGGAAGGCGAACTGGATATGGAAGCATACAAAGCCTTGTTGAATGCGAAAACTAAATTAGTATCAGTAAACTATGTTTCCAATGCCTTAGGAACGATTAATCCGGTTCGAGAAATCATTCAACTCGCGCATGCGCAAGGCGTACCGGTTTTACTAGATGCAGCCCAAGCGGTGCAACATATTAAGATTGATGTACAGGAATTGGATGTTGATTTTCTAGCCTTCTCAGGCCACAAGATGTATGGCCCAACAGGTGTCGGCGTATTGTATGGCAAAGAAGAATGGTTAAATAAAATTCCTCCCTACCAAGGTGGCGGCGATATGATAAAGGATGTAACGTTTGAGAAAACAACTTATAACGAACTACCCTTTAAATTCGAAGCGGGAACACCCAATATTGAGGCAGGAATTGCCTTAAACGCTGCGATTGACTACATCAATGATCTGGGGATCGACAATATTAAGGCCTATGAAGACGAACTTTTAGCCTATGCTACAGAACAGTTGAGCACAGTGGAAGGTATTCGCTTTATAGGAACAGCCAAGGAAAAATCTTCAGTGATTTCCTTTGTTGTCGATGGAACACATCCATACGATATCGGTGTGATCCTCGATAAATTGGGAATTGCCGTTCGTACGGGGCACCATTGTGCACAGCCAGTGATGGACCAATTCCATATTCCCGGTACAGTGCGTGCTAGTTTAGCGGTTTATAATACAAAGGAAGAAATTGACGCATTAGTCGCTGGTGTAAAACGCGCAACGGCAATGCTGGTATAAAAGGATATGACAATTAACGAAATACAAGACGAGTTAATCGAAGATTTTGCGTTCTACCAAGATTGGATGGAGAAATATGAATATATCATCCAACTCGGGAAGGAGCTCCCTTTGATCGACGAAGCAAACAAACAAGATCAATACATCATTAAAGGATGCCAATCCAAAGTATGGTTGTTCCCAGAAGTGAAAGATGGTAAATTATACTTTACAGCAGATTCGGATGCTGTTATCACCAAAGGCTTGGTGAGTCTGATGGTAAAAGTATTATCCGGACATCGTCCAAAGGAAATAGCAGAAGCAGATTTATACTTTATCGAAAATATTGGGTTAAAAGAACATTTGTCGCCAACGCGTGCCAACGGCTTGTTGTCTATGGTGAAGCAGATGAAGCTCTATGCGTTGGCTTTTCAAGCTCAGGGCATTTAACAAAATATATATACAAAGAAAGGTCGCAATACATGCGACCTTTTTTTTGTATATATTATTTATCTAGACTTTGATCGTCTGCGAGGCAATTCTCTTCCCAAAGAAAATCTCCGCCTTCTCATTGAAATCATTCGCATCATCGGTCGTGAAGAATTGCAGCTTGCTACCTTTGCTACACTGCGCTTCCACTTCCGGATGTCGGTGCAAATAATCGACCAAGCTATCCGCAACGAGCCTCCCTTGCGATATAATGTTGATGCCTTCAGGTACATATTTTTCGATGATAGGCAATAGCAAGGGGTAGTGTGTGCAGGCCAATAAGATAGTGTCTATATTCGGAGAAAGCGCAAGAAGTTCTTCTATATCCTGTTGCACAAAGTAATGAGCGCCCTCGCTCTGCAGTTCGTTATTTTCTACCAAGGGTACCCAAAAAGGACAAGCATGCTGAAAAACATCAATCTGCGGATGAAACTTGTTGATCTCGATAACATAGGATTCGGAGTTTACCGTTCCTTGTGTCGCCAAAATACCGACCTTGTTGCTTTTGGTAAATTGATCCACGATTTCTGATGTAGGTCGGATGACGCCTAATACCTTTTTCCCCGGAGGCAAATCATTTTGTTGAATAGAGCGCAACGCCTTTGCAGAGGCCGTATTACAAGCTAAAATAACCAGGTTACAGCCCAAATCAAACAGCTTGAAAACACACTCCTTTGTAAATTCATAGACAGTTTCAAAAGACCTCGTCCCGTAAGGTACGCGTGCATTATCGCCTAGATAGATATAATCATATTGAGGAAGCTGCTTATGTATTTCTTTAAATACCGTGAGACCTCCGTATCCGGAATCAAATATGCCGATCGGGCCTGCTATTGTTGTATCGCTCATAGAGAATAGTGATGAGGCAGTTTCTTTAGCTTTACTGCCTCCATAAGTAGACAAAGATGAGGTTTCTTTTTTCTTTTGTCAATAGAAAAAGGCTGCCTATAAAGGCAGCCTTCAAATATATCTTTGGCTTAGGCTTTCAAAAGATGCGGTTTTTCCTTGTATAATTTCCACATCAGCTCACCGAATAAGGTGTTCGTCCAGGCAAACCAATGACGTGTAAATTTCTTAGGATCGTCCTTATGAAAAGACTCGTGCATAAACCCTGTGCCACCATGTGTATTTTTCAGCATTTGAACGCATTTTTTGATCTCTGCATCATCCTTTGATGTAAATGCACGCATAATGATAGACATAGGCCATATCATGTCGCGTCCGATATGCGGTCCGCCGATACCTTCGCCTGCTGTTCCCTTGAAAAAGAATGGGTTTTTCTCGGATAAAATGAACGCACGCGTGCGTTGATATACTTCGTCATTTACATCAACAGCACCCAAGTAGGGAAGAGCGAGCAAGCTAGGCACGTTCGCATCGTCCATCATTAAATAACTGCCAAAACCATCAACTTCGAACGCATAAACACGCCCATGTGTCGGGTGGTCGACAATACCATATTGTTTAACTCCGGCTTCAACTTCGTTCGCTAAGGCTTCATATTTTGATGCAATATCCGCCTTGTTCTTCACTTTTCTCATGATCTCCGCAGACTGGCGTAAGCTTACCACAGCAAAGAGGTTCGAAGGAATCAAGAAAGGGAAGATACTACAATCATCCGACGGACGAAAGCTCGATACGATCAATCCAACAGGATTTACCGGATATCCATAGCCGTCAACTTGAAGTGTATCTGTTCCACGTGCTGTAGTTCTTTCAAATTTATAAGGGCCGAGGTTTTCTTTACGCTGTTGTTCCACAAATGTTTTGTAGATCAATTCTTGCGCCTTTACCCAGGTATCATCAAAAGGCGTTGTGTCATTCGTCGTTTTCCAATAATGATAAGCCAAGCGAATCGGATAACATAGCGAGTCGATCTCCCATTTACGCTCATGAAGACCCGGTTTCATATCCGTATGATCCGAGAACCATTCGCCTTTTTTAGTTGGATCGTTGTAGAACGCATTGGCATACGGATCGATTAGAATACATTCAGATTGTTTATTGATCAAACCTAAAACCAGATCCTGCAGATTCTTGTCTTTCTTCATAAAAGGCAAGTAGGGCCATACCTGCGCGCTACTATCTCGGAGCCACATCGCATCGATATCTCCTGTGATTACATAGGTTAGCCGACGGTTGGGTTTGTTTTCCAGGTAAATGGTTGTATCCAACGTATTCGGTAAGCAATTGTTAAACAACCAGCCTAATTCTTTATCCGCTACATTTTTCTGGAATTCTTTGATCATCCCTTCAATTACTTTGCTATTGAAGTGGCGTTTTGATTCCGCTGTTCGAACCACCGGAAAGCTAGGATTTGTTCCCGCAAAGGAAAACTTGCTGGCGAGAACGCCGGCACCTAACAAAGCAGAGTTCTGAATAAATGCTCTTCGTTTCATATTTTTATTCGTGAGGTTTTATAATTTCAATCCTTAGCAAGATACAAATTGTAGCGGATTTAAGAAATAACAAATCGTTTTAGCATAGCAATTCGACTTAATGTCGATGGATTGAAAATTAAAAACTATTTTTGTTCCGTTTTAGGAATAGTATTTGTTAGTATAGGCCCAAACACCCAATCCATTATATGAAGCATATCATCAATGGTGCTTTAGCTACGGTTTTACTTATCGGAACCGCAGACTCTTTGCAAGCACAGATTAGAAATCAGCCTTTTTCGCATCAACAATATCAAAAGTTGAATGAGGAATTATATTCCCCGTACACCCGTTACCATACTTCTTCAAAGCCCGTTCTATTTAAAGGCGCCTTATTGGATAAACTTGATTCCATTGAAACAGCTAATCAGACCCTGTCTGATAACTGGTTTATGCGAAAAATATTCAATGAGCATCTGATTGAAGTTGAAAAAGAAGACCATACTTTTTATTTGGATGTACTACCTGATTTTCAAATCGGTTCAGAGTTAATCGCAGCCGACAAGCGAACAACATGGCTAAATACCCGTGGTATTCAAGCCGGATTGACAATCAAAGATAAATTTACTTTCTATGGTAATTTCTTCGAGAATCAAGGGGTATTTCCAGAGTATATCGATGATTATGTGGATCGCAGCATGGTTGTGCCAGGTCAGGCGCAGTCCAAGCGACATACGGAACAAAAGAAAGATTGGATGTATGCGACAGCTAATTTAACCTACGACTTCAGCGATTATTTCCAGGCGACCTTAGCCTACGATAAGAACTTTATCGGTGATGGATACCGTTCTGTATTATTATCGGATTTCTCATCGAACTATGCGCATTTAAAATTTACGGGTAAAATTGGTAATGTACAATATACCTCCATTTGGGCGTATATGCTCGACCCAACGAATCCTCGCGTAGATTCATTAAACTCGGGAGGTCGTTATGGTGACGGCATCAAGTGGGGAGCATTCCAGTACTTAGATTATAACGTTACGAACCGCTTGTCGGTCGGCTTCTTCCAATCCGTTATTTGGGCAAATAGAAATGAAGCGGGACATCGGGGTTTTGATTTTAACTATGTTAGCCCGGTTATCTTCCTGCGTCCGGTTGAAAATTCCAACCGCTCTTCGCCAGATAAGATGTTCTTGGGCTTGAACGCTAAATACAAAGTTTTGGATAACGCCACAGTTTACGGCCAATTCTTGCTAGGTGAATTTACAGCAAAGGAATTTTTCGCAAACAACGGCTATGTGCATAATAAATGGGGTGCGCAGTTAGGTGCCAAAGCATTTAACATCTTCGGCGTAAAGAACTTGAATATCTTAGGAGAGTATAATATGGTTCGTCCATATACCTACCAGCATTATGTTTCCATTTCAAACTACAGCAACAGAGGAGAGCCTCTGGCACACCCTCGTGGCGCAAACTTCCGCGAACTATTAGGTATTGCTAATTACTCATGGAATAGATTTGATTTCTCCGTGCAGGGATTATACAGCCGCTATGGAACCGATGAGGCAACTCCAGCAGGAATCATCAACTGGGGTGGTGATATCTTCCAATCTTATAGTAGCGCACCAAATAATTATGGCAATAAAATCGGACAGGGCGTACAGAATGACTTATACTATGCAGATTTCAAAGCTGCCTATGTCTTGAACCCTAAGTATAACCTGCGTTTAGAACTTGGATATACGCAACGATACAATAAAATTGAGAACCAGGCTACTCAGAAATCTGGAGTGATCAACGTTGGATTACGTTCTAGTTTCCGTAATTTCTATGGTGATATGTAAGATTCTATTATCTTTATTGTATTAATCAAAACCATGAAGAAAATACTGATACTAAACGGACCGAATCTGAATCTATTGGGCGTTCGCGAAAAAGGGATCTATGGAGATCAATCTTTTGAGTCCTATTTCGAAACCTTGAAAGATAGATATGCCGACAAGGTAGAATTAAGCTACTTTCAAAGCAATACCGAAGGGTTTATCATCGATAAACTACATGAGGTAGGATTCAGCTATGATGGTATTGTTTTGAATGCCGGTGCTTATACGCATACGTCGCTGGCGATTGCTGACGCTATCGCTGCTATCAATACCCCGGTGGTAGAAGTCCATATTTCCAATGTACACCAGCGAGAATCGTTTAGACATCATTCATACCTATCGAAAAATTGTAAGGGGGTTATTTTAGGCTTCGGTCTCGATAGCTATCGATTAGGAATAGAAAGTTTAATGTAAAATAAGCGGGGCAGATGATCATCTGCCCCGCTTATTTTATATCATATTGTACGCACTTATAAATCTACTTTTACCGTCCTTCTAGCGATCAAGTGCAGTACCAAAGAAATCACAGCACCTGCGCACATGACCGACAGCATTGGCCAAGGTGTTTCATTATGCAATAGACTCACCATCCCCGACGAGAATGCTCCAATTGCCATTTGAATACAGCCTAATAGTGCGGAAGCACTACCAGCTAAATGTCGCATGGGCGATAAGGCGATGGCGGAGGTATTTGGAAAGATAAAACCATAACCAAAAAGGAAGAAAAAGATTAATCCCAGCAATACGGGAAAGCTCAGAAACCCGGTACCCAAAGCGATAATCATACAAACCCCGATAGCAGCCTGCCAAATATTTGCATATTTACTAATGTCTGCGCTCGTACGTTTCTTCAGTAACCATCTGTTCAGCTGCGTTGCCAAGACCATCGCCGAGGCGACGAAGGCAAATGCAAGCCCGTACTGACTTTTGTCCAATCCGAAATATTTCTGCATCACGAAGGAAGATCCCGCGAGGTAAGCATAGGTACCTGACGATGCAATAGAGCCGATCAGGCAATAAGTAATAAAGACTTTATTGCTCAATACTTTCCAAAAGGTTTGCAATATAGACTTGGGCGCAAGCGATAAATCCTTATTCCCCGCATAGGTTTCGGGAAGCAAAAACATAGTACCCAAGAAAATCAAAGATGCCATGATGGCAAGCAGAAGAAAAATATAATGCCAGTCTAGGTAATTCAATAACATCGCTCCGGCACTAGGCGCGAGGATAGGGGAGATACCGATTACGAGCATCAACAAACTGAATACCCTCGCAGCCTCTCTGCTGTTGTAATAATCCGTCACCATAGCTCGGGCACCAACCATCCCTCCGCAGCTCCCTAGCGCCTGCAAAAAGCGTAGAAAGATCAGGTGATTGATGTCGCGAGTAAATACGCATAAGATAGACGCGACCACGTAAATTCCTAAACCGACCAGTAAGGGTTTCTTCCTGCCGAATTTATCCAATAGGGGACCATAGATTATCTGACCGAAAGCAATGCCGATAAAAAAGCTGGTTAAGGACAGTTGAACTTTTTCTAAGGGACTGTTAAAGTCATCAGCAATGTTTTCAAATGCCGGTAAATACATGTCGATCGAAAACGGTCCGATTGCCGACAATAGCCCCAAAATGAGCAGTGTGACCTTTCTATTGTTTCTCAGTTTTTGCATAGTATAAAAAATGCCCTCTTTTTAGGGAGGGCAAATGTAATATTTTAAACGCGTTTCGTTTCCTTTGGTTTTCGAAGTAACAAAAATATTCCAACCAAAATAAACGGTATGCTTAGTATCTGCCCCATATTTAGCAACATACCTGCTTCAAATTCCACCTGATCAATCTTCACATACTCGATAATAAAGCGGGCTCCAAATAATAGAATTAAGAACAGACCAAAAAGTTTGCCCGGAATCGGTTTATGGTTCCGTTTATACATGTTCCATAAGAGAATAAAGATCAGCGTATAGGCGATGGCTTCATACATCTGCGCCGGGTGTCTAGGGATGTTATCGATATTACTGAACACGATAGCCCAAGGTAACTCGGTCGGGTTACCTATCATTTCCGAATTGAAGAAGTTCCCTAAGCGGATGAATGCCCCCGCAATCGGTACGACCAATACCAAACGGTCGGCAAGCCACATGAAGTCGGTTTTGGTATTGCGACAGAACAGCCACATCGCCGTTAGGATACCTAAAGCACCCCCATGACTCGCAAGTCCTGTAAAGCCAGTCATATGCCAGTTTCCTGCAGGATCTTTTTGGAACGGAATGAAAATTTCTAGGATATGATCCTTGTAGTACTCGAAATCGTAAAATAAGCAATGCCCTAAACGAGCACCCACTAAGGTTCCGACGAAAATATAAATCGTAAGCTTATCTAAAAGGTCTTGAGATTTGTTCTCCTTCTTAAAAACTTTTAACATAAAGTAATATGAAGCGGCAAATGCCAATAACCAGCAAACGGAATAGTAACGAAGGCCGAAAGAGCCAATTTTAAAGATTTCAGGCTTAGGATCCCAAATAATATAGCTTAATAAATCCTGCATAATTGTGTTTATTGTTCGGTAAAGATAAGCTTTCGGTTTTTATTTTTGCGAAAATTAAGGAAATAGTTAATTTGCGAGAATTAACAACAATATGATGGCAAAGAAGGAGATAAAAGAGGAGTCTACAGCTACGGTTGTGACCAAGGAATCATTAGCTTTTTTCGAAAAATATATCAACAACCCATCGCCGACAGGCTTCGAATGGGAAGGACAGCGCATGTGGTTAGATTATTTGAAACCATATGTGGACGACACCTATATTGATAACTACGGCACTGCAGTAGGGATCATCAATCCAAAAGCAACTTATAAGGTAGTCATTGAAGCACATGCCGATGAGATATCCTGGTTTGTAAACTACATCTCGAAGGATGGTTTAATCTATGTCATTCGTAATGGTGGCTCTGATCATCAGATTGCCCCTTCCAAACGCGTGAATATTCACACAGATAAAGGTATTGTGAAGGCGGTATTCGGCTGGCCGGCAATTCATACGCGTGCAGGGGAGAAGGAGGAAGCTCCAACCCTAAAGAATATATTCTTGGACTGTGGATGTACGTCGAAAGAAGAAGTGGAAGAATTAGGCATACATGTGGGTTGCGTGGTGACTTATGAAGACGAGTTTATGGTCTTGAATAACCGATACTATGTAGGGCGTGCATTGGATAACCGTGCCGGTGGTTTTATGATTGCTGAAGTGGCCAGATTGCTAAAAGAAAACAAGCAGAAACTTCCATTTGGTTTGTATATCGTCAATTCTGTACAGGAGGAGATTGGGCTTCGTGGAGCAGAGATGATTGCGCAATATATTAAACCGAACGTGGCTATCGTCACAGACGTAACGCATGATACAAACACACCGATGATCAATAAAATTACACAGGGCGACCTTGCCTGCGGTAAGGGTCCGGTGGTATCTTATGCTCCTGCGGTACAGATCAATTTAAATAGACAATTGATCGAGGTGGCAAACAAAAACAATATTCCGATCCAACGTCAGGCTTCTTCCAGATATACCGGAACGGATACTGATGCCTTTGCTTATTCAAATGGTGGGGTACCATCTGCATTGATTTCCTTACCTTTGCGCTATATGCACACAACGGTGGAGATGGTTCATAAAGACGACGTGGATAACGTGATCAAATTGATTTATGAAGTACTACTTTCCATCGAGAAAGATCAGGACTTTAGAACATTTAGTAAATAATAGTAAAAAACCAATAAACCATGGAAGACAATAATTTAAACAACCCGGAAGGTCAAGAGATTAGCATCGAGCTAAGCGAAGATATTGCCGAAGGGGTATATTCGAACCTAGCAATCATTACACATTCCAACACGGAATTCGTAATCGATTTTGTGCGCATCATGCCAGGTGTGCCGAAAGCGAAAGTGAAATCTAGAATCGTATTAACTCCAGAGCATGCCAAGCGCCTGATGACTGCGCTACAAGATAACATCAACCGATTTGAAGGTCAAAATGGAAAGATTGACTCGAAAGATGTTGCATTTCCTTTAAATTTTGGCGGAACGAAAGGCGAAGCGTAAGCGAGCATTTTAGACTTGATAGCCAGATTTGAGATCGAGGAGGTCTCCAATGAATAGAAAGAATTATAAGTGAAGCTGCCCCAAAAGGGCAGCTTCCATTGTATTGAAGCTTTTAAGATGGTGTCCTGTCCCAATCCAAGATTATAAACTGTGGCGATTACGAATGTTAAAGGACATTTCATTTGTTTATCTCGTTAAAATTATAAGGACTTCCTAATAGGAAGTCCAATCCTAAACGTCTTGTTAGCTTGGGATCAATAATATAGATCGTTGCATAGATTAATATAGCAACCATGCTGAACAGCATAGGCGCAATAAAGGTTGTAGCTTGTTTTCAATTATGTATCATTAATATCTTCTTTAGGAAGCCACCTGTCGAGTCCGTGTATAGGCACTTCTTCTAGAAAATCGTTCTCTGCCAAAAGTTTAGTATCGATCATACTTTCTGATTCTGAAAATTTATGCGCCCCTTTCGATTAAGATTTCCTTTGCATACTTAATGGCATCGGAAACCTTTCTGCTTCGAGGCTGCAGCAACAACAATAATTCGTTATCAGACAGATTTTCCAACAGGTGCTTATTACATAGGTTTAGTTCGATATTTTTGAAATTTATAGGAAGTTTAATTAGTAAATATATATTATTTATTTGTACAGAAAATTGTTGTCAGATCACTGTGAGAAAATCCGATTTTTGGGATATGAATTTGGCTTTGAAGGTGGAAATCAGAATAGAATGTTCAAAAACCAAGAATCTCTTATTGTTAGCGAGCTTGGTTTTCATAATATTTTTTAGTTAGTTATAAATTCGTGGGGATTGTAAAATTTTTAGGTCTCTTTCAATTCTTTTAAATCGCTCGTTATAATTTGAATTTATTTGCTTAACTTTTTGTCCTATCGCTATCTTATTTTCAAGTTGAATAATGGTGACTAAATTAATATCACCTAATAATTCAGTATAATACAGGTCTTCCAAAATAATATTTTCTTTTTTTTCAATTGAAGTTGAAATTGGCAAACCAAATTTTTTTATAATATCATTTTTATTCAGCCCAATTGCATCACCAGCAGCAAATTTACTTTGTGGAATATTTATAGGTTTTTCAGATGCTAAATAGGAGGGAAAGCAAGATGAAATTGAAAGTATTAAAACCAATGATATAAATGTCTGAAAAATTCTTACCATAATTTATTGATAAACAATAATTTACACCTTAACATTACTAATATAATAATATTTTTTCTATTTAAAACATTTATAATTGGGAAGCAAATTCTTGATCAACTACAGATTACACATGAAGTTTCTTTACGTGTAGAGGATTCTAAAATCATT
The DNA here is from genome assembly GCF_030503615.1 of Sphingobacterium sp. BN32. Classification (NCBI taxonomy): domain Bacteria; kingdom Pseudomonadati; phylum Bacteroidota; class Sphingobacteriia; order Sphingobacteriales; family Sphingobacteriaceae; genus Sphingobacterium; species Sphingobacterium sp. BN32. The sequence goes on along the minus strand of NZ_CP129963.1, from coordinate 2,656,876 downwards.
ATTGAGTCAGTTAAGTCAAAGCCTCGTGAAAAATGGGAAGGAATGCTATTAAAAGCTAATTCTTTAAACGATAATGAGGTCTTAGAATATTTTGATAATGATTTCGACAAAACAGAATGGACATGGTAAAAAGATTTGAGGTCTACTTAGTTGATCTTAATCCTACTATTGGCAGCGAAATTAATAAAATTCGGCCTGCAGTTGTACTATCTCCAAACTAGATGAATGCTGCTTTAAATACAACAATTATTGCACCCCTAACGTCAACGTCAAAAGCTTACCCTATGCGAGTTAACTGTACAGTCGATGGGAAAAAAGGCCAAGTTGCCCTAGACCATTTAAGATCTGTTGATAAAAGGACATTAAAGACTAAACTGGGGGAAATTGAAGATACTACACAGAAAAATATTATCAATACTTTATTAGAAATGTTTTCATAGATAAAATGTAAAAAATATCTTCCACATTTTTATTCATATATCAATGTATTAAAGATTACCCTCGTCTATATATTGATTATAACAATAATAAAATCGTTTTTTTTCGTAAAAATAAGTTTGATTCATTGATTTTGCAGGCTATTTAAGCTAATAATGTCTTATCCTAAACCTCAGTCTAGGATATAGAAGCGAAAGAATAAAATCTCATTCACATTATACTAATATATATTGTTTTTAACTATACATTACATTTAATAACTAAAATGTGTACATTTACTGAAATTAGTTAAAAATAAATCTATATGATGCCAAATCATTACCTATTCAAATTATTTATAGCTTTCCTAGGGTCAGCTCTATTTTATTCCTGTCAAAAGGGAAATCCAACAATATTATTAGAAGAAAATTCAAAACCGCAGACAAGAATAAATCCGTTGATATGAAGACAAATATATTTTTTATTTATTTGACAATTGGATTGTCATTCTTATTAGTTATGATGTCCTGTAGTGATAAAGAGGGTTTTGCAGAAGCTCCAAATTTTGATTCTGGTCCTTTCAATGTAAAAAGTTTAGGAGTTGATTCATTATTATTCTCTAAAAACAGTGTAAATTGGAGTTTTTTAAGCCTTTCGGTTAATAATAGCGCATTGTCGCTAAATGATAGCACTTTACAGCTCAAGACAAAAATTTCATCATCTGGTGTTACTTCTGTTTATCAGATCAAGGGTGATTGGTTTACTTTAGAAAAGTTAGATAATATGCGTATTAACGTTACTATTGAGGAAAATAAAGCTAAAGGTAGATCACTAGACTTTACTATCCATAACGGAAATGGTTTTCGAAAAATATCTTTTGTTCAAGCGGGTCACTAGATAAATTGAGAGGCTTCCTAAAAAGGTCTCATAAAAGAACCCCGTCATTAAAGAATGACGGGGTTCTTTTTATTTTTTTTCCGAAGGATTTTGCATCTTTTTTTCTTTGGTATAATAGTACTTTTCTGTTTTAGCTGAACATGCGAAATATTGCGGATAAAGACTTAGAAGTAGAGCTAATAAGTTTTCATCGTCCATTTGTCGAAACTAGTTCGACACTAAACCCTTATTAACCCAATACAAACCCAATACAAACCCAAATCAAAGCCGTTTGGAAAGGGCTTTGATTTGGGTTAGTAAGGGTTATGATTTAGCTATAATCAGTTCCATTTCCGATGATGTTTGAATTCTGGTTGATCAAGATGAACTAGTAATAAAGAGTAGCGAAGTTCAGGGAGTTATACAAATATCGGAAATCTCGTTTTCGTTATAGTCAAATTCAGGTTAAAACTTGAGACTTCTCTCGGTTAATCCCTTGAAAATTAAGATGTCCGAAAAAATAAAACCTCAGTTGGTTCGAATTTTTATATTTTTGCAGGGTTCAAAATCATCATCATTTAACGGCTAAAAACTCATATCTGCCCCAATAAGTGGAATGGCTTTTGTATTATCTTCGGTAACATATGGATATTAAAGTAAGGAATTTAAGTAAGAGGGATTACAAGGATTTGAAGACTTCCATGGAGGAAGCCTATCATGGATTAGTAGGAGATGCCTGGACGAAGGAAAATATTGTCGATTTGATCGATATATTTCCGGAGGGGCAAATTGCGGTGGAGGTGAATGGAAAGGTGGTAGCTTGTGCGCTATCCATTATTATCGACTCGACCAAAACCAATATATACGATAAATATTACTCGATAATCGACGACGGAAAGTTCGATAAGCACGATTATGAAGGGGATACCATGTATGGTATCGAGGTCTTTGTGCATCCGGATTTCCGCTCATTGAGATTGGGTAGACGTTTATATGATGCGCGAAAGGAATTATGTGAGGAAATGAACTTGCAGCGTATTGTTGCCGGAGGGCGTATCCCGAATTATCATAATTATGCGGACTCGATGACGCCGCGTACTTATATCGAGAAAGTGAAGCGCAAGGAGATCTACGATCCAACGCTGACGTTTCAGCTTTCCAACGACTTCCACGTGAAGAAGGTTTTAAAGAACTACCTGCCTGAGGATACGGAGTCGAAGGAAGTAGCGACGCTATTGGAGTGGAACAACATCTACTACGAGCCGGACTCGCGTTCGGGTTCTGCCTCGAAGCGGACCATTCGGCTGGGCTTGGTGCAATGGCAGATGCGCTTATTCAAGGATCTACAGGAGTTTTATGATCAGGTAGAGTTCTTCGTGGATACCGTAAGTGATTATGGGACAGACTTTATCATGTTTCCAGAATTCTTCAATACGCCATTGATGAGCCCGTATAATGAGCTGCCGGAGCGTATGGCGATGGAGAAGCTTGCCGAACATACCAAGGAAATTATTGAAAAGATACAGCAATTTGCGGTGTCTTACAACGTCAATATTATTGCCGGTTCGATGCCTTTGATGGAGCGTGGTAAACTATATAACGTATCGTATTTATGCCATCGTAATGGTAGCTTAGACTCTTATAAAAAGGTGCATATTACGCCTAATGAGATGCGGTATTACGGCTTGGTAGGCGGTAATGAGATTAAAGTTTTCGATACAGACTGTGGTAAGATTGGATTGCTGATTTGTTATGATGTGGAATTCCCTGAGTTGGGACGAATTCTGGCAGATCAAGGGATGCAGATTTTGTTTGTGCCTTTTATGACGGATACACAGAACGGTTATATACGTGTCCGCTCTTGTGCGCAGGCGAGAGCGATCGAGAATGAATGTTATGTGGCGATTGCCGGTTCGGTGGGTAACTTGCCGAGAGTGAATAATATGGATATTCAATATTCGCAATCGGCCGTATTTACGCCTTCGGATTTTGCATTCCCGAACAATGCGATCAAAGCTGAGGCAACGCCGAATACTGAAATGGTATTAATTGCCGACGTTGATTTGTATGCCTTGAAGGATCTGAACGAATACGGAACGGTGAAGATCTTACGCGACCGCCGAAAAGATCTTTATGAAGTGAAGCTTCTAAAAGACTAAAACATAGAGAAAGAGCCGTACCTGAGTACGGCTCTTTGTTTATTTAGTGATTTCTCAATACCCTTATTTTAAAACTAATCGCCTACAATTCTCGCACCCAGATATTTCTAAAGCTAACCAAATCGCCATGATCTTGAAGCGATATGGATCCCGGACCATGTACTTTTAACTTTGGCAGACCAATATACTCTGTCGTTCCTTGTAATTCAGTATTATATTGAACCACGACACCATTGTGCAATAATGTAACCTGTCCTCTTTTAATTAGATGCCCATCTTTATTGAACTTAGGTGCTGTATATAAAAGATCATAGGTATGCCATCCGTCGGCTGGTTTGCGTGCTTCGACCAGGGGAGGCGCTTGTTTATATAGACTGCCCGCCTGTCCATTGACGTAGGTTTTGTTATCGTCATTGTCCAAGATTTGGATCTCATAGGCGCCGTCACTCAGAAATAATCCACTGTTGCCGCGTCCTTGACCCTCGCCTTTGATGACCTCGGGGCTTTTCCATTCAATATGCAATTGCATATCGCCGAATTTACGTTTCGTTTGTATTCCGCCAGTCTTGGGAGCAACCGTCAATACTCCATTTTTGATGGTCCATTGAGCTGTGCTGGATTTATCTTTTTCACTGACCCATTCGTTTAAGTTGCTGCCATCAAATAATATGATTGCATCGCTAGGGGCAGCGTTTGCTTTCGTCGTTACCACACGAATTTTGGGTTCATAGAATTCGGTATCCTGCGGTTGAAATTTCGTTTGTGCATTCGTGGTAAATGCCAAGCCTAATAGGCCTAATATGATGCTGAATCTGTTCATAGGTTTAAGTTAATTTAGGTTAATATAAGAAATATGTCTAATTTTATTCGAAAATATCCGCTTAAACTTTTGATAATGGCTCAGATAACACAGAAAATTGCACTCGATAATGTTCGCTTTTTTTCACCTATTGGCTTCTACGAAGAAGAGCAATTATTAGGAAACGAGTTTTTTGTGAATGTATCTGTGAGCTTCCCTTTCAAGAATCCAGATGCGGAAGACTTGAACAATACCCTTAATTACGAAGATCTATATCGAATATTAGCCGAAGTGATGAGTCCGCGCAGGAAATTACTGGAGTCGGCGGCGGAAGATATCCTCAACAAGCTATTAGAAGGCTATGCATATCTGGAGCAAATTGAGGTTAGTATTAAGAAAATGAATCCCCCATTCGGCGGTGATCTGGCGAACTCCGTTGTCTCGCTATCCTTCCAACGTTAAAGTTTTATTACCTCACATTAAAACCATTCACTTCTGCGTTATCTTCTAAAAAGAGGAGCGTATTACTTTGTTATTCGGACATTTTGACTTGTTAAAACGTAGTTTAAATGTCAATTTAGCAGGTTTTTGCTTGTAAATTCGCTTGGTACATAAGTTGAATAATAGCTAGTGTATTTGATTTAAAAAATAAATAAGTAAAAAATATAAGGAGGAAATATAAAATGGCATTAATTAAATTACCTGGAAAATCTTACAACACTGATGCAGTGAACCCATTTGTTAACAATGTGTTTGACAATTTATTTAACGATTCATTTATTTCAGATCGTTTAGTGACTCGAGTTCCTGCGGTAAACATTACAGAATCAGCAGACGCGTTCAGCATCGAAGTTGCGGCTCCTGGTTTACAAAAATCAGACTTTAAGATCAATGTTGATAAAAACATTATCTCGATTTCTGTAGAAAAACAAGAAGAGAAAGTAGAAGACGGAAAAGTTTATAGCAAAAAAGAATTTAGCTATTCATCTTTCTCAAGATCCTTCACCTTACCTGAAGTTGTTGACTATGCTAACATTGACGCAGTATATGAAAATGGCGTCTTAGCGGTTAAAATCGGTAAAAAAGAGGAAGCGATCGTAGCAAAGAGACTTATAGAGGTTAAGTAAGAAGATTAGTTGTGGTTAGTTGAAGAAGGGCCGTCCAAAAGACGGCCCTTTCTTGTTTATTGTCATATGAATGTCTTATTATCTTCGTTTGCTTTTAATACTTAACACTGTTAAGTAGTTTTGCTTTGTACTATTAATGATGAAAGATAAAAAACAAAAGCATAAAGAAGATCTTAAGCTGGCTATTTTAGAGGCGGCGAAAAAACTCTTTGTACAGGAAGGTTACGAGGCTACTTCGATTCGTAAGATCGCAAAGGAAATTGAATTTAGCCCGACGACTATCTACCTATACTACAAAGATAAGAATGATATTGTCTATGCCTTGCATCGAGAGGGGTTTCAACTCCTGCGTCAACAGTTTATGGCCTTAGACTCCGTAGACGATCCTTTCCAGCGTTTCAAAGCATTAGGCCGCAATTATATAGATTTCGCATTTCGGAATCCTGATTATTATCAGGTTATGTTTATGATGAAAGAGCCGATGGAATTTCTGGATGCTAACTGTATCGAGGAACAGTGGCCCGATGGGGAGCGTGTCTTTGACTTTCTTCGCCTTACGATTGCCCAGTGTCAGGAGCAGGGATGGTTTAAAGGTAAAGAAACGGATTTAGTTGCATTTCAAGCTTGGGGTGCCGTACATGGTCTTGTTACGCTATACTTGTCAAATCATCTCAATAAAATAACAGAAACATTAGAGATGCCCTATGCTGTCCGAGACCTAGTCAATAAAACCTTCGAAGTTTATGTGTCTTTTATAGAGCAGACAAAATAAAAAATTTTACATCACAACTTAACACTGTTAATAATGAAAACCTTTCTTATACAGTTTTATCTCATTGCCTTTTTTACACTGCTAGGGGTTACCTCACGAGCACAAGAGCCCATCCTTGACCAATATATCAGGCAGGGTCTGGATAGTAATCTGGTACTGGTCGAAAAGAATCTTTCGTTGAAAAAGGCAATGAATGGATTGGAAGTCGCGCGAAGTATGTTTCTCCCGAATATTACATTTGATCTGACCTATTCGCATGCCGATGGGGGTAGATCAATCGATCTACCCGTAGGAGATATGTTAAATCCGGTATATGCGACGCTTAACCAGCTCACCAATACGCAGAACTTCCCTCAAATACAGAACGAAGAGATCAACTTTTTGCCTAAGAATTATTATGACGCGAAAATCAGAACTGCGGTTCCTATCATCAATACGGATATTAAGCATAATCGTACGATCCGCGAAACGCTGGTAAAGATGTCAAAGAGGGAAATCGAATTGTATCAACGTGAGCTCGTTAAGGATATTAAAGTGGCTTATTTTAATTATTTGAGTGCACTGGACGCTGTTGCGATCTATAAAAATGCAATCGCATTGGCGGCAGAGGGAAAACGCGTGAATGAGAAGTTGTTGGAAGCGGGAAAAGGTTTGCCGGCTTATGTGATTCGTGCGAATGCCGAGATTGCGCAGCATGAGGCGAAGTTGGCTGAAGCGGAACAGCAATTGCGCAATGCGCAGTATTATTTCAACGCTTTATTGAATCGTCCCGCAGACACTGCTATAGACCTTATCCCTCAAAATAAAGATTTGCAGAACAACGGAGAGGCTTTGGCCGTAGAAGTTGAGGGCAGAGAAGAATTGAAGTCGCTCAACGATAATATTGAAATCCAGGAAACCATGCTTGCCATGAGCAAGCAGGTCTTTGTGCCGAAGTTAAGTGCTTTTCTAGATTTGGGTTCGCAAGCGGAAGGATTACGCATTAATAGTAACTCTCAATATTATATGGTCGGTGCGCAGCTCAGTTTCCCCATTTTCGCCGGGAATAGAAACCGCTTAAAGATTCAGGAAAACCAAATTGCCGTCGCGGAGGCTCAAAATAAATTAGACCAGGCAAGACAGCAATTGGAGTTAGCGGCGAGTGTGGCTAAAAATGAACTCGTAGCAACACAAAAGAACTTTGAGAGTTCGCAAGTACAGTTGGATGCCGCCGCTACCTATCAACGATTGATACAGCGGGGATTCAACGAAGGAGTCAATACTTATCTGGAAACGATAGATGCGCGATCGCAATTTACCAACGCTAAATTGGCGAATAACATTGCGGCATATAAGCTGTTGTCGGCAATGGCAAAATTTGAAAGAGAAACTGCAAGCTATCCATTAAACTAATCAAGACATGAAAACAACACTATCAAGTATAGTATTCGGAATACTTTTATTGAGCAGCTGCCATCAGGCAGAACGCAGTGCCGGGATTCCGGTTCAGGATACCATTCTGGTAAAACTGGTTCCCTTGCAACAGAACGGAACGGCGAGTGTGGTAGAAGCCACCGGAGTTTTTACAACCGATGATGAAACGCTATTAGGATTTAAAAATGGAGGTGTTATCTCGCGTATTTACGTTAAAGAAGGTGATGCTGTTCGTAAGGGGCAGGTATTAGCGGCAGTACATACCTCGGAGGTAGATGCTAAGGCCGGGCAGGCTCGATTAGGCGTGGAGAAGGCGAGAAGAGATTATGAAAGAGCGGAAAAGCTCTATAGAGATAGCGTAGCAACGCTGGAGCAGTTGCAGAATGCACGAACCGCCTTAGCGGTGGCGCAGGAGGATCTGAAATCTGTAGGGTTTAATCAACAGCACTCGCAGATACATTCCCCTGTGTCGGGCTTTGTATTGGCGAAATTGGCGAATGAGGGACAGGTTGTTGGTCCGGGCACTCCTGTGCTACAGGTCAATGGCGCGAGTAAAGGAGTCTGGATGTTGAAAGTAGGGGTAAGCGATAGCCAGTGGGCACAGATTAAAGTCGGCGATAAAGCGAGCATTCAGACAGATGCCATTCCGAACAGTACGCTGGCGGCGGTCGTGTCGAAGAAATCTGAAGGTCTGGATCCTCAGTCAGGAACATTCAGCATTCATCTGGCAGTCCAAGGCAAACCTGCTGGGAAGCTAGCTTCCGGGGTATTTGGAAAATCGCAGATTACCGTAAGCCAGGCTAGTGCTGGCAAGGGCTGGCGAATTCCGTTCTCTTCGCTACTGGATGGTAGTGGGACAGAGGGCTATGTCTTCATCAGTAAAGATGGAAAAACGGCCAGAAAGCAGAAGGTTAAAGTTGCTTCTATTGAGAAGGATGAGGTGCTTATTGAATCCGGATTGGAAGATGCCGGCGCATTGATCGTATCCGGATCGCCCTACTTACAGGATGGGTCTCCAATTACGGTGATAAAATAGGAGGATAGCACATGAGCTTAATTAAATACCCGATAAAGAATTACCAATTCACCATGATTATGGTGCTTATGGTGATGTTGGTCGCTGCGACCTCCTTGCTCACGATGCCGAGGGCAGAGGACCCAGATATGAAAGCCGTCAGCTTCCCGGTCATTGTTGTTCAGCCAGGGACGAATCCCAAGGATATGGAGCAATTGATCGTGAAGCCCTTGGAAGCGCGATTCTACGCGTTGGATGATATCAAAAGAATAAAAACGACCATCAATAATAGCGTCGCCTTTTTCTTTGTCGAGTTCGAATATGGAACGGACTATGACGATAAATATCAGGAATTGGTGCGCGAGCTGAACGCTGCGACGCCCGAGCTGCCGGAGAATATCTACAGCATGGAAGTGCAGAAGATCGATCCTACCAATGTGTCGGTCATTCAGCTAGCGCTTGTTTCGGAAAATGCTTCAAAGACGACTATCAAAGAGCTTGCTGATAAATTGAAGCAAGACCTGGAGAAGGTTAAAGCTTTAAAGGAAGTCGAGATCTCTGGGCTTCCGGATCAGCAGATTCGCGTTGACATCGATCAGGCAAAAATAGCGGAACTTGGCATTCCGATGAATCGCATTATCCAATCGATTCAGAGTGAAAATCAAAATATCCCCGCAGGTTCTGTCATTGCGGGCGATAAAACTTTCAGCGTGAAGACTTCTGGGAATTACCAGCAAATTGAGGATATCAAGAATACGATCGTTGCGAGCGGACAGGGTAAGAATATTACGTTGAAGGAAGTCGCCAGTGTTTATCCGACTTTCGGAACGAATAACCACATTACACGTCTGAACGGTTATAATGCCGTATTGATCAATGCTGCACAAAAGATCGGGATGAATATTTCGGATACGCAAAAGGAATATTTGAAGGTCTTAGATAAATTTGAACAAACACTGCCTGACAATGTCGATATGATCGTAAATTTTGATCAGGCTAACAATGTCAATAAACGATTAGGAGGGCTGGGAATAGACTTCGCCATCGCAATCTGCTTGGTGCTTATTACGCTATTACCTCTAGGTACGCGCGCATCTTTGGTGGTGATGATCGCTATTCCGCTCTCACTCGGCTTGGGGGTTATCGCAATGAACTCCTTCGGGTACTCCTTAAACCAATTGAGTATCGTAGGATTTGTCGTTGCCCTGGGGCTGGTCGTGGATGATAGCATTGTCGTCGTTGAGAATATTGAACGCTGGATGCGTGAAGGATATAGTCGTTTGGAGGCCTCCATCAAGGGGACGGAGCAAATCGCTTTAGCAGTGCTGGGCTGTACAGTTACACTTGTTATTGCCTTTATGCCCTTGGTATTTATGCCCGAAATGGCGGGTGAGTTTATCCGCAGTATGCCTATTGCGGTTATCACCTCGGTGATCGGTTCCATGCTGATCGCCCTCCTAGTAGTTCCTTTCTTATCCAGTAAACTCCTTAAACCGCATGAGCATGAAGGAGGAAATGCAATCCTTAGGACGATGCAAAATATTATTCATAAGAGCTATGGTGTCTTTTTGGACAAAGCCTTGAAGCATCCAGGTAGAACCACCTTGATCGCATTAGCGATATTCTTAGGCTCTTTGGCTTTGATTCCGGTAGTCGGTTTCAGTTTATTTCCACCTTCGGAAAAGCCACAGTTCATGATTCATATCAGCAGTGAGCTGCAGGATAACATACAGACGACTAATCGCATTAGCAGAGAGATTGAGAAGGAGCTGAAGGGGATGGAAGATGTGAAATACTTTACGACGAATGTCGGCAAAGGTAATCCTCGGGTTTACTACAATATGCAACAGGGGCAGGAGAATGTCTCGTATGCGGATATATTCGTGCAATTGCACGACGATGTTAAGTCCAGCGATAAGATTCAAATAATTGAGAATCTGCGCAAGAAATGGACGCCCTACTTAGGAGCGAAGGTCGAGGTTCGGAATTTTGAGCAGGGGGTGCCGGTGATTTCGCCAGTAGAGATACGCATCTTTGGGGATAATCTCGATACCTTACGTTCGCTAGCAGCGAAAGCGGAAGTATTGTTGAAGAATACGCCTGGTTCGGAGTATGTCAATAACCCGATAAAAAATAACAAGACAGATATTCGGGTAAATATCAATAGGGAGAAGGCGATGGCCTTAGGGGTGCCGACTTCTTCGATCGATCAGACTATCCGTGTGGCATTGGCGGGCTATCAGGTTGGGACTTATTCGGATCCTGATAAAGACGATAATGATTATGATATCATCGTTTCTGTTCCTCGCGCAAAGGATGCCACGCTTGAAACTTTGGAAGGAATTTTTGTGGACAATGTCGCCGGGCAGGCTATTCCGCTTTCGCAGCTGGCTAGTCTGGAGTTTGAAGTATCACCTTCTAATATCTATCACATCGATAAGGAAAGAACGGTGTCGGTGAACTCCTTCGTTCAGAAAGGCTATAATAACGATGAGGTTATTAACGCGGTCATTGAACAGATGGATAAATTCCCTTTTCCTGCGGGGTATAGCTATGAAATGGGAGGTGAAGTGGAAAGTAGAGAGATGGCATTTGGAGGTTTTGGTACTATTATCCTGATTACCATCTTTATGTTTATCGCTGTATTGATTCTTGAATTCAAAACCTTTAAAAGTACGCTGATTGTACTTTCTGTGATTCCTTTGGGAATAGTAGGTGCGGTTCTCGCATTATTGGTTACTGGCAATACACTTTCTTTCGTAGCAACGATCGGTATTGTGGCTCTTGCGGGTATTGAGGTAAAGAATACTATACTTTTGGTCGATTTTACCAACCAGTTGAGAAAGGAAGGGATGGAGTTGAATGAAGCTATTGAGAAGGCTGGGGAGATTAGGTTTTTACCGATTATTTTGACTTCGCTCACCGCGATTGGCGGCTTGATGCCGATAGCCTGGTCTTCAAATCCTTTGATTTCACCTCTAGCTATTGTGATGATCGGTGGCTTGATTAGCTCAACCTTGTTGTCCCGTATCGTAACGCCTGTTGTCTATAAGCTGATTCCGCCAAAGATTGAAGTGGAAGAGGGGGCAGCAAAAGCGTAGATTAGATTAAATCGGAATCTGTTTATCGCAGAGGAGCTGCAGAACGGTAGTATATTAACGAAAATAGCCTGAATAGCGCGAGTGGACTCGCTTACTATTCAGGCTATTTTGGATTGTGTGCTTACTTAGCGTCGTAGTATTTCTGTACTTGATCCCAATTGACGATAGACCAGAAGTTGCCTACATAATCAGGACGCTTGTTTTGATATTTCAAATAATAAGCATGCTCCCAAACGTCTAAGCCTAAGATTGGCTTGCCTTGTAATGCGACGCCTTTCATCAAAGGGTTATCTTGATTTGGCGTACCGCCTACTTTCAATTTACCATTTTCTACAACCAACCATGCCCATCCGGAGCCAAACTGTGAAGTTGCAGCTTTGGCGAATTGCTCTTTAAACTGATCGAATCCACCAAAATCTTTGTTGATAGCTTGCAGTAGTGTTCCGCTAGGTTTATTATCAGCCTTTGCCGGACGTAATAATTTCCAGAACATCGCATGATTATAAGCACCGCCTGCGTTGTTTCTTAATTTAGCACTGTATTTGTCCATCGATTGGAAGATACTTTTCGCATCTTTCGCTTGAACTTTCTCTTCCGCGATAGCATCATTTGCATTTTTTACATACGCACCGTAATGTCTCTCGTAGTGAATCTGCATGGTTTGTGCATCGATAGCACCTTCTAATGCATTAAATGCATAACCAAGGGGTTCCATTTCGAACTTAAACGCTGTTTGACCCAACCCTAAAAGGCTCTCAGTTGCGCCGGAGTTCTTTGCTATTAATACGCCTGCGGCTAATCCTAAGCTATTTTTGATGAAATTTCTTCTGTTTGCCATTTTATAATTATTAGTTTTTTCTTGTTCAATAGTTTTAAAATTATGTTCTAAAGATAATTGTTAAAACAATGAATACATTGTTAAATTTTTGTGAATTCGTCACAAAAGCGTCATATGGGTTATTATTGAATTGCGATAAATAAGGATCAGCTAAAAAGGCCGCTCGTGTAGAGCGGCCCTTTTTTGTTTTTCCGAGAAATCGAAAGATATAGGGTGTTAACTTTTGTCTTCGATGCTGCGGTAATATTCTCTTTTTAAATCTTCAAAACGTTTTTTCCATTCCTCAGAAACACCACTTGCAATGGTCTTGAGTCGTTTTAATTGATAGGAAAGGACAATAGATCCGATACCCGAGGAGATAATGGCAAGCCCGGTCCATACGACGAGCGTAAATCCTGCAAAAACAGGGTTCCAGATCAGGATAAAACTGAATAGAATTCCCATGACCGCAAATGCGGTAATCCAGCGCCATTGCCGAACCCCATAAGCTTTCATGTCCATGGAAAGGGATAGCAGTTGAAATGACTTGAACATCGTGTAGAATCCAAGGATGAGCGGTAAAGTTGCTATAGAAATGGCTGGATTTCCTAATAAAATACATCCAAATAATGCGTTGATTACGCCTCCAGCTAAGTACCATCCCCAACCTTCAATCTCATTTCTATTGTTCAGTGCAAAGATGATTTCCATTAATCCGGAAATTAAAAAGTACATACTGAAGATGCTTGCTAAGGCTAAATAGGATGCAAGCGGACTAGCTAATGTATAGATACCTAATATAATAAGCAGGATTCCAATGATAAGCGGGATGTACCATTGTTTAATGGAGCTTTGGATTGTTTTCAAAAATCGTGTTTCCATAAAAAAAAGGTTAAATAGCTGTTTGAACAATTAGTCGAATTAGTCAAACATTGATTAAAGTTATATAAAATTTAGGTAAAAGGGAGGAAGTATTAATACTGATTTTTGGTAATTATAAAGATTGAGTTAAATTATCTTTATTTGAACAATGTTGTTTACCGAGTGTTTATAAAATAAAATGACGATGAAAAAATTATTGATATTTGGAATCCCTTTTTTAATGTTCTCTTGCAATCAGGAGACTAAACAGTCGCAAAATACGAGCAACCTGCCAACGACTGAACCTTTACCCTCATCGGCTTCGTCGAGCACTCCTGCAGGCTTGCCTGAAGGGGCGAAGAGTTTTATAGAAACACATTTTCCGGAAGCCGGAATTACCAAAACGGAGGACAAGATGTCGCCATCAAAGGATGGAACAATGCACGAAGCGAAACTGAGCGAGGGTACAGAAATAGACTTCGATAAAGACGGTAACTGGACGGAGATCAGTACGGAAGGTATGGTCGCTATTCCATTAGCGGTCCTTCCAAAGGCTATTCAGGACCATTTGAATGCTAACTTTAATGGATTGGCAGTTCAATCAGCCGATAAAGAACTAACGGGTTATGAGTTGGAATTGGCGAACGAAACGGAACTGTTCTATGATTTGAATGGCAAGTTCATACGTCAGGGGAGATAAGCACTGGCAGGATAAAAGAAAAGGGCTATCGTAGTGATAGCCCTTTCTTTTTTAGTATTTACTGTTTATCCTAAGCTTAATAAGCTTTCTTCTAAAATCTGGATCTTCGCTTCTGCGTCAGCTTTCTTGTTTTTCTCGTTTTCTACGATTTCAGGTTTCGCATTTTGAACAAAACGTTCGTTAGAAAGCTTTTTATCTACCGAATTCAGAAATCCCTTTAAGTATTCGATTTCTTTTCCGATGCGTTCTTTTTCCGCATCGACGTCGATATTATTCTCCAATGCTACATAGCATTCGTTCTTACCTGCCAAGAAACTTACCGCTCCGGATACTTTTTCATTGACGAAAGTTAAATCCTCGATATTTGCTAGTTTAATGATGCTCTCTTTAAACTTTGCATAGTCCAATTCCGCACCATTGATAGCCAATGGAAGTGCGATTTTTGGAGAGATACCTTTTGAATTGCGGATATTGCGGACTTCGGAGATAATCTGTTGAACAATCGTGAAGTCTTTGATAATCTTCTCGTCGAATCCTTCAACCGAAGGAAAATCAGCGACAATGATACAGTCTTTTGTATCACGTTGTCCGAATAACTCATCATGCCATAATTCTTCCGTTAAGAAAGGCATGAACGGGTGTGCAAGTTTCAATACTTTTTGGAACAGTGCTTTTACCGTTTCTAACGTTTCAGCTTCGATAGGAGCTTGATAAGCCGGTTTTACAAGCTCTAAATACCATGCACAGAAATCATCCCAAATCAATTTATAAGTTGCCATTAAAGCATCTGATAAACGATAGTTAGCAAAGTGTTCATCAATTTCTGCAAGCGCTTGGTTAAAGCGGCTTTCGAACCATTGAGCAGCAGTTTTTTGTGCTTCGGTAGCTGGAGCGTCCGTTGTGTCCCATCCTTTTACCAGACGAAACGCATTCCATATCTTATTGGCGAAGTTACGTCCTTGTTCACAGTAAGAAACATCGAACATCAAGTCGTTTCCAGCTGGTGAAGATAATAGCATTCCTACGCGAACACCATCAGTACCATACTGCTCCATCAATTCGATTGGATCAGGCGAGTTGCCTAATGACTTAGACATCTTGCGGCCTAATTTATCGCGAACAATACCGGTCAGATATACGTTGCGGAAAGGCGGCTTCTGCGTATAGTCATGCCCCATGATGATCATACGTGCTACCCAGAAGAATAAAATCTCAGGAGCAGTAACTAGATCATTGGTTGGGTAGTAGTATTTGAATTCTTCGTTCTCTGGATTTCTAACACCGTCGAATACAGATAGCGGCCATAGTCCGGAAGAAAACCAGGTGTCCAGTACATCGTCTTCC
The DNA here is from genome assembly GCF_030503615.1 of Sphingobacterium sp. BN32. Classification (NCBI taxonomy): domain Bacteria; kingdom Pseudomonadati; phylum Bacteroidota; class Sphingobacteriia; order Sphingobacteriales; family Sphingobacteriaceae; genus Sphingobacterium; species Sphingobacterium sp. BN32. The sequence goes on along the minus strand of NZ_CP129963.1, from coordinate 2,641,475 downwards.
TGACGAATCCCTGACGCTGACTTTCCTTGTTGCTCAAACTCAGCGATAGCTTCGGCCTCTGTTTTAGCAACAACCCATTCGTTCTTATCGTTGAACCAAGCAGGAATGCGCTGTCCCCACCAAAGCTGACGAGAAATACACCAGTCTTTAACATTCTCCATCCAATGTTTGTAGGACGCAAAGAACTTATCTGGAATCAACTTAATCTCGCCGTTTTCTACATATTCTAATGCTGGTTTTGCCAGGTGGTCCATCTTCAAGAACCACTGCATGGATAGCTTGGGTTCAATAGCAGCATCTGTACGCTCTGAAAATCCTACTTGCGATTTATAATCTTCAATCTTTTCAATCTGTCCAGCTTCTTCTAATAAAGCGACAACTTTCTTGCGTGCAGCAAAGCGATCTTCGCCTACTAATATTTGTGCTTTCTCGTTTAATGTACCGTCATCATTTAAGATGTCGATAACTTCAAGATTATGTTTTTGGCCTAACTCGTAGTCATTTAAGTCGTGTGCTGGCGTTACTTTTAGACATCCCGTACCGAATTCCATCTCAACGTATTCATCCTGGATCACAGGAATCTCACGGTTTACTAGGGGCACTAACACTGATTTTCCTTGTAAATGCTTATATCGCTCGTCCAATGGATTGATACAAATTGCTGTATCGGCCATAATAGTCTCCGGACGCGTTGTCGCAATGATGATATTCTCTTCGCTATCCTTGATAAAATAGCGTACGTAGTAGAGCTTCTGGTTTACTTCTTTACGGATAACTTCTTCATCTGAAAGGGCTGTTTTACCTTGTGGGTCCCAGTTTACCATACGAACGCCACGGTAGATATACCCTTCTTTGTAAAACTTAATGAATGTATCGATAACCGCTTCGGACAGATCAGGATCCATGGTAAACTTCGTGCGATCCCAGTCACAAGAAGCACCAAGCTTTTCCAATTGTTTCAAGATAATACCTCCGTATTTCTCTTTCCATTCCCAAGCGTATTTTAAGAACTCTTCGCGCGTAATAGATTTCTTATCGATTCCTTTTTCCTTTAGCATAGCGACGACTTTAGCCTCTGTCGCAATGGAGGCATGGTCGGTTCCAGGAACCCAGCATGCGTTTTTACCCTGCATACGTGCGCGACGGATCAACACATCTTGGATCGTGTTGTTCAACATGTGGCCCATATGCAACACACCAGTTACGTTTGGTGGCGGCATTACGATAGTGTATGGCTCTCGCTCATCAGGAACAGAACGGAAGAACCCGTTTTCCATCCAATAAGAATACCATTTGTCTTCTGCTTCTCTAGGATTGTACGTTTTTGCTATGCTCATTATCTAATTATAAATAATCTAAAAAGGAGTACAAAAATACGGATTTAACTGCTCATTTCCCATTAACTATACGCAAATAAATGAGCATTCATTAATATAATGTATAAAAATTGTTAAGAAAAGATTTACAGTCCTGAATTAAATGTAAATTTGCGCGTTTAGCGTATCACTTTCACATGCAAGATGTTGTAAATGAGCTAAAAGCCTTTGTTAGATTTTTTGGTTTTTGGCTACTTATTTGTTTTATCGACCGTGTAATATTTATTACCGTCTTTTTTGATAAGATTGGAGGGGCGAGCAGCAAGGAAATATTCCGGATGTTCTATCATGGCTTAAGCCTCGACTTGTCGACTGTCGCTTATATTAGCGCATTACCCTTCTTAGTTTATTGTTTAATTTCCTTCGTTAAGAAATGGAAATTCAGCCGTAAGGCACTTGATATCTACACCTTAGTTGTTCTTATCTTATTTTTTGTCGTTTCTTTTATTAATGTTAATGTTTATAGGGAATGGGGCGATAAGATCTCGAAGCGTGCAATTGATGCATTCTTTGCATCTCCTTCCGGTGCTATTGCATCCGCAGAATCTACGCCAGTCTTTCTCCCTATTTTAGGCATCTTCCTAGGCATCTTCGGCTCGTATTATCTCTATCTACGTCTTTTCAAAAATGAAGCGTTTGGAAATATTCGAACCTATTGGGGTATGGGGCTTCGCCTTCTTATTGGCGCATTTATCATCTTTACATTTATACGTGGCGGTTATGGCCGTGCGACTTTAAATCCAAGTAAAGCATATTATTCGGAAGAGGCGTTTAACAATCATGCAGCGGTAAGCACCCAATGGGCGCTCCTGCGTGACTATTTCAAAAGTAGCACCTTATTGAAGTCTCCATATCGATATTATCCAGACAGTGAGGACCTCTCGAAATACCTTCAACCTGTCTTTGCTAGCAACCCGGATTCGACTGTCAACATTTTGACCACTCAAAGGCCTAATATTGTTTTCGTGCTGTTAGAAGGTTTTGTAGGCGACCTAGTCGAATCGATGGGAGGCGAAAAAGGGATAACGCCACATATGGAAACCTTTATCAAAGAAGGCGTATTCTTCGATCATATTTATTCGGCATCTGATCGTTCAGATAAAGGGGTGATTGGCACCTTTAGTGCATTCCCCGCTCAGGGACCGGAAAGCGTAATCAAGTACATCAGCAAGCACGAGAACATGCATGCTTTTATGCAAGAGTTGGATTCCGCGGGCTATCATAACTCTTTTTATCATGGTGGGCAAAGCGAGTTTTATAACGTTAAATCCTACATGCTAACCCATGGTGTAGAGCGCGTTGTCGACAATGCGAATTTCTCGCCAACAGAAGAAAGGGTATCCTGGGGAGTAACCGATGCTGTCGTTCTTAACCGCATGATCAAAGACCTTCAAAAAGAGCAAACGCCATTCTACAGCAGCATATTTACTTTGGTTAACCACGAGCCTTTTCAGTTAAAAGGAGCCTATAAGTTTGGCTCCGATAATAACGCCAATAAGTTTAGAAGTACTGCTTATTATACCGATTCCGTACTGAATGATTTCGTGCAGCAGGCTAAGAAAGAAGCTTGGTATAAGAATACCTTGTTTGTGATGATTGCCGATCATGGACATCGTCTTCCTGCTGAGAAATACGAAATATCACATCCAAATCGTTTCCACATCCCACTGCTGATGTTCGGCGAAGTAATTAAGCCTGAATATCGGGGTAAGAAGATATCGAGGATAGGGAGTCAAACGGATTTAGCAGCAACCCTTTTGAAGCAACTCGGCTTACCCAGCAACCATTATGTATGGAGCCGCGACTTGTTCAATCCAACGACCCCGCAGGTCGCTTTTTACAATTCAAAGGATGCTTTTGGGATCATTACGCCCGAGCAGACGATTTCCTACGACAATGTTGGAAACGTGATCAACTATAAGGCCAGCGCTGACTATCCTGTGGCGAAGAGCGACAGCCTTTTGAATATCGCTAAAGCTTATTATCAATCGGTTTACAAGCAATTTTTACAGTATTAAAATGAAGGGAAAAATTATCCTCAAGGGACTGTTTGCCCCATATATCGCGTTGATCATACGCTTTGCAATGATGTTGCTGATTTATCAGATACTGCGGGTCGGTTTCTATATTTACAACGTCGATCAGTTTCCGCATGTGACCTTTTCAGAGATGATTCGCATGATGAGCGGTGGACTAAAGTTTGATCTTGCGGCTTTATTTTATCTCAATAGCTTGTATATCCTCATGATGGCGATTCCTTTGCCTTTTAAATATAAGGCAAGCTATCAAAAGGTCGCCAAGTGGGTATTCATCATTACGAACAGCATCGGGATAGGACTTAACCTGATTGATTATGCTTATTACCCCTTCACTTTAAAACGCACTACAGGAACCGTGTTCAGCCAGTTTGCCAATGAGCAAAACCTGTTCAAGCTAATGACTGATTTCCTAATCGGATATTGGTATTTGTTATTGGAGTTTGTGGTCATCGTCTGGGTATTGATCAAGCTTTACGACCTCATCAAGATCGAATACAAGCGATTCACAGGATGGACATTCTACACCGTACATCTTGTTTCTTTGTTAATCGTGGCTTTCCTTTTTGTAGGGGGAGTTCGCGGGGGCTGGGCACATAGTACCCGTCCGATCACACTTAGCAATGCCGGAGATTATGTGAAATCGCCGGAGGAGATGAATATCGTGTTGAATACACCGTTTTCCATTCTGAAAACATTGAAAGCGGTGACCTTGAAAGAGAAAAATTACTTTCCGGAAAATGAATTACAGGCCATCTATCCTGTTATACATCAACCGAAAGATTCAGCGGAATTCAAACCCTTAAATGTGGTTTTCTTAATCATGGAGAGCTTCGGGAAAGAGCATATCGGGTTCTTCAATAAAGAGCTCGATGCTGGAAAATACAAGGGCTATACACCCTTCCTGGATTCCCTTATCCAACAATCCTATACCTTTACGCGTTCCTATGCAAATGGCCGTAAATCCATCGATGCCCTGCCTTCTATCATCACCGGAATTCCTTCCATTGCTGAGCCTTTTGTCCTGTCGATTTATTCAGGAAATAAAACGACGAGCATCGCGAAACTATTAGGAGAGAAGGGCTATGAAACGGCGTTTTTCCATGGCGCACCGAACGGTAGCATGGGCTTTTCGGCCTATATGCAGTTGGCTGGAATTAAGAATTACTTTGGAAAGAACGAATATAACAATGACGATGATTTCGATGGTATTTGGGGAATATGGGATGAGCCGTTCATGCAATTCATGGCGAAAAAGATAGATACCTTTAAACAGCCTTTCTTCAGCAGCTTCTTCTCCTTATCCTCCCATCATCCCTTTAAGGTTCCGGAAGAATATGCCGGAAAATTCCCGAAAGGCAAACTGCCGCTTCATGAGCCCATCGGCTATGCTGATCATGCATTACGCCAATTTTTCAATACCGCTTCCAAAAGCGACTGGTATAATAATACCCTATTTGTTATCGTGGCAGACCATGCGAGCATGATTCATTTTCCTGAATACAATACCGCGCCAAATTTCTTTGCCATTCCGATCATATTCTATTATCCAGGCGGAGAACTTAAAGGCTTGTCGGATAAGTTAGTCCAACAAATCGATATCATGCCGACGGTTCTGAATTACCTGCAATATGATAAACCATACTTTGCTTTCGGTTCAGATGCCTTTGATCCACGACGCGATAACTTCTTGGTCAATAATATCGGAGGGAGCTACAATTTCTTTATGGGCGATTACTTCATGACCTTCGACAATGAGCGCCCGAGTTCATTACACAACTTAAAAACAGATCCCTCGCTATCGAAAGATTTAATGAACGAAGAACCGCAAACGCTTGATTCGCTGAAACGACATTTAGAGGCGTTTATCCAGCAGTACAACAATCGAATGATCCATAACAAGCTTACGGCAGAATAAGGCCACCTAGTCCTTTAGTTTGCCGCCGAATTTATAGCGTAGCGTAAATTGCTGTTGATTGTCTATCTGTCCGGACGAGAAGTGAAAGGAAGCAGTAAACTTACCTTCGATCTTATCAGATTTGAAGGGCATCCAACCAAGATCCAATCGATCGTAACGATCGCGATGGTAAAAGGAGTCGCCGTTTGGAAGATTTAAAGCATCGCCAAGGTATAGCGTGTTGGCAACAAAGAATCGCTTATAGCCCAAGTGAATGTTTGAGATAAAGCCAGTTCCTTTATTATCGTATTCCGAACGTAGTCGGTCGTATCCAAAGGCCGCACCAGCATCGATGGTTAATGAATCTAAGAACGTCTTCTCGCTTAAGTCTACACCAAGTTTCAACATCAGAATAGCATTATCTTGAATATGCTCATCCAAGCTGTCATTGCTCGTTAAAGCATTGTGATAAAGCAAACCGTCATTGCTGATATAGAAGTTCCCTATGCTATACTTACCTGAAATACCGGCAACAAATTGTTCCCGCTTCGTGTAACTTTGTTTGCTCAGCCAATCGATGTAAACCGCTTGCTTGAAGTTGCTGTTCCTATACTGGAAATACATCCCCTCCACATTCGGTCGGTCGTACATCAGGGTATCCGCCAATACCATTTTCGGAACATCTTTCAATCGCTCATAACGAGGGATAAATCCAATAGCAAAATCTACATGGTCGGTTGCATAGTTGTAATAGGCTATTGGCTTGACACGTACCTGATTATCCCCATGCGTTCCGAATTCCTGATTTACATGAACACCTCCATAAACACGATGTTTTTCTTCCAGCTGGAAATAAAGATGCGGGGATAGGGTCGCTCCAAATAGCGTTTTTGGAACGGTATATGGAGCTTGATACTCACGATTATCTGCGTAGCCCAAAAAATCCACAGCATAGCCGATCTGTTGTGCTTGGGTACTGTTTATAAATCCTGATAGCATGAATAGGAGGAAGGCGCTTAGAAGAGGGTACTTATTAGTGAACATGTTAAGAATTAAGAGTATTGCAGTATTTCTGCAAATATAAAGATAGGGAACAAATAAAAGAAGCCATCCTTTTGGGATGGCTTCTTTTCTACATATTCGATTTGGGAGACTATACCTCCAATAATAATCTTGCAGGATCTTCTAACAGTTGTTTTACACGAACTAGGAAGCTTACAGACTCACGACCGTCAATGATACGGTGATCGTAAGATAATGCAATGTACATCATCGGACGAATTACTACTTGACCGTTTTCAGCGATAGGGCGCTGCACGATATTGTGCATACCTAAGATTGCTGATTGCGGCGCATTGATGATAGGAGTAGACATCATCGATCCAAATACACCACCGTTAGTGATTGTAAATGTACCGCCAGTCATTTCTTCAATCGTCAATTTGTTGTCGCGAGCTTTACCAGCTAATTCAGCGATTGCTTTTTCGATTTCATATAATGCCATCGATTCAGCATTTCTGATTACTGGAACTACCAGTCCTTTTGGCGCAGAAACAGCGATAGAGATGTCTGCGAAATCAGAATAAACGATTTCGTTTTCTTCGATACGCGCGTTGACTGCCGGCCATTCTTTCAATGCAGTGGTAACTGCTTTTGTAAAGAATGACATAAAGCCTAGACCAATGCCGTGTTTTTCTTTAAATGTATCTTTGTATTTCGCTCTTAAGTCCATGATCGGCTGCATGTTTACTTCGTTGAACGTAGTCAACATCGCAGTCTCATTTTTAACAGCTACTAAGCGCTTAGCGATCGTTTTACGCAATGAGCTCATTTTCTCACGGCGTTCATTTCTTGAGCCAGCAACTACAGGGGCAGCAGCAGGAGCAGGGCTTGCCGCAGGTTTTGCAGCAGCAGCCTTAGGCGCAGAAGCTTGTGCTTTCTCTGCATCCTCTTTCGTGATTCTACCGTCTTTACCTGTACCTTTGATGGTAGAAGGATCAATACCCTTTTCTCTTAAAATCTTCGCAGCAGCAGGAGATGCAGTACCAGCAGCGTAAGTTTCTGGGCTTTCATCTTCTTCCGCTTTTGCAGCAGCAGGAGCAGCTTCTTTTGCAGGAGCTTCTTCTTTTTTCTCACCTGAAGCAGCAGGAGCATCGCCGTCTTCGATTGTACAAACAACCGCACCAATCTCTAAGGTGTCGCCTTCTTGTGCAATGATACGTAAGATACCAGCTTTCTCTGCAGGTAGTTCAAAAGTAGCTTTATCTGATTCCAATTCAGCGATATTCTCGTCCATCTCGACGTAATCGCCATCTTGTTTTAGCCATTGGGCTAAAGTCACTTCTGTAATTGACTCTCCAACTGTAGGGACTTTAATTTCTAAGCTCATATGTTATTCTTTTAAACCAGCCGTTCTATCCTATAAAGATACAACGGCTGGTTAAATAAATTGTTTATTCGAATGATTTATTTACGATTGCTTCTTGTTGCGCAACATGTTTTTTCATATATCCTGTTGCCGGACTACCGCTAGCAGTACGTGCTATATAATCGGTAAATTCGATATCTGTTTTACGTAATGTGCGGCAGTAATAAGGCCATGCGCCCATGTTCTCATTTTCCTCCTGCACCCAGATAAATTCTTTCGCCTTGTTGTATTTCTTGTGGATAGCTTTCAATTGCTCGATTGGGCTAGGGTATAACTGCTCAATTCTAACAATAGCTACGTCGGTACGTTTATCGGCTTGTTGTTTCTCCAATAGATCGTAGTAGATCTTTCCAGAACAGAACAATACACGCTTAACGGATGCTGCTTTTACATAGCTGTCATCAATAACTTCTTGGAAGTTTACTTTTGTGAAGTCTGCTAATTTAGAAACCACTTTTGGATGACGTAATAAGCTTTTTGGAGTGAATACCACTAATGGCTTACGGAAGTCGCGAACTAACTGGCGACGTAGTAAGTGGAAGTAGTTTGCAGGAGTAGTACAGTTCGCAATGATTAAGTTGTCGTTTGCACATAATTCCAAGAAACGCTCGATACGACCTGAAGAGTGTTCAGGACCTTGACCTTCCATACCATGAGGCAGCATCATCACCAATCCATTCGAACGCTTCCATTTTGTTTCCGCACTACTTAAGTATTGGTCAACGATAATTTGAGCACCATTGTAGAAGTCACCAAACTGTGCTTCCCAAATCGTCAATGCACTAGGGTTTGCCAATGCATAACCATACTCAAAACCTAAGACCGCATACTCTGATAATAAAGAGTTATAAATATTGAAACGCTCACCACCATTAACTTGCGCTAATGGAATGTATTTCTCTTCTGAATCTTCTAATGTTAATACCGCGTGACGGTGGGAGAATGTTCCACGTTGAACATCCTGACCGGAGATACGAACGCGTTTTCCTTCATTCAATAAAGTCGCGTAAGCCATCAACTCGCCCATCGCCCAATCGTAAGAATCATTTTTGATCATCGCCGCGCGATCTTCGAATAATTTTGAAATCTTACGGAAGAATTTCTTGTCTTTAGGAAGTGTAGTAATCTCCGTCGCTAAAGTCAGGAATTCTTTCTCAGAAACTTTAGTAACAGCTTCACTGAAGATATCAGTCTTCTTAGCTTGACGAAGACCTTTCCACGCTCCACCAAACATCGGAACCTCATCCTCTAAGCTGTCCGTTTGCTTCGATTCGTCTAATTGCGATTGTAAATAATCTTTAAATTCTTTCTCTACCGCCTTTGCATATGCAGCGTCAATCGTACCTTCTTCCTGAAGTTTTTTCGCATAAACTTCTTTCGGATTAGCATGCTTCTCGATCGCTTTGTACAACAACGGCTGAGTGAACTTAGGCTCATCAGCCTCATTGTGGCCATAACGTCTATAGCACAATAAGTCGATGAAAACATCAGTCTTGTATTTCTGACGGTATTCTACCGCTAAATTTATCGCATAAACTACCGCTTCAGCATCATCACCATTCACATGGAATACTGGTGAAGAAGTAATCTTCGCAACGTCTGTACAGTATGTTCCAGAGCGTGCATCTTTATAGTTTGTCGTGAAACCTACCTGGTTGTTGATAACGATATGAATCGTACCACCAGTGCGGTAACCTTCAAGCTTAGACATTTGAGTAACTTCGTAAACAACGCCTTGCCCAGCAATAGCCGCATCCCCATGAATTAGGATTGGTGCGATCTTCGACGCGTCCCCATCATATTTCATGTCGATTTTAGAACGAACAATACCCTCAACAATTGGATCTACAGTTTCCAAATGTGATGGGTTTGGCGCCAATGACAGGTGAATTTGTTTACCTGAGTCTGTTGTGATATCCGAAGAATAACCTAGGTGGTATTTTACGTCTCCACCAAATTGCAATTCAGGGTCTTCCTCCGCATACATCTTACCTTCAAATTCCGAAAGGATAGTTTTATAAGGTTTGCCCATGATGTTTGCCAATACGTTCAAACGACCACGGTGAGCCATACCGATCATGAACTCTTGTATACCTAGGTTTCCACCTTTTTCCAATACCGAGTCAAGCGCAGGAATCAAGGCTTCCGCACCTTCTAAAGAGAAACGCTTTTGACCTAAGAATTTTGTTCCTAGGAAGTTTTCAAAAACGACTGCTCTATTCAATTTCTTTAATATACGTTCTTTCGTTTCCTTATCGTAGTTCGGCTTGTTGCGATCAGCCTCCATACGGTCTTGAAGCCATTTAATCTTCTCTGGGTTACGAATGTATTTGAACTCCGCCCCAATTGAACGGCAATAAGTATCTTCAATCAATTGGCGAATGTCGCGCAATTTCGCCGGACCTAAACCAACCTCAACACCTGCGTTGAAGACAGTGTCCATGTCAGCTTCTGATAATCCGAAAGTTTCTAACTCTTTGCCAGGGTAGTATTTGCGACGCTCGCGAACTGGGTTTGTGTGTGTGAAAAGGTGACCACGGTCTCTATACCCGTGAATCATATTAAGAACATCGATTTCTTTCAAAGCGTGTTCTGATACATTTTCAACATCTACAGAACCTGAAACGCCTTCAGAACCTTGTCCAAATTCAAATCCTTCAAAAAACTTTTGCCAGCCAAAGTCTACTGCGTTTGGATCGGCTTTGTACGCTTGATATAATCCATCGATATAACTCGAATCGGCATTACTCAAATATGTCAATTTGTCCATGTGGATAGGTAAGATAAAATTTTGCCAAATTTATAAATAATAATAGAGTTTTCCTCATTTAATACCGATAAAATACAATGTTTTAACGGGATTTTCGACAATTATTAATTATTTAAAATTAATTGTCGACTTTAAATAAATAACCTATGTTTAGTTGTAAATAAGACAAGATTTTAGTATGTAAATTTATAATTATGCTTTCTGTGTTTCTAGTTTTTTTGCAAGCTCCTGCCAGCTGCTCGCCCCGTTCTCTTTGTCGCTCGTTCCGACACCGGCAACATGCGACCAATACCCATAGTTTGAAGCCGGATTATAGTCAAGCAGATGCTCTTCAAAAAATGAAGCACCTAACAACCAATTGTTGCTGATCTCTTGTATGTAGTAACTCGCTAATAGACGACGATTTAAATAGGTCAGATTTCCGCTCTGTAATAGTTGAGCCATCGTGTCGTCGATCAACTCTTCGCCCGTCGTACCGTTCATCCATTTGCGGATAGCGTCCGAATCCAGTTCTTTCGAAAAATTTTTATCTTCTTGGAATCCATTTGGCTTAAAGTAGATATTCGGATACTTCTTCAACATAAAGCGGAAATAATCTCTCCACAATAGTGCAGTGAGTAGGCGCTCATAGCGTTTCTTATTCTGGCTGAGATTCGATCGAATCATCTCATCATACACAAACATCGGCGATAAAGCACCAACCGAAATATAAGGGGAGATATAAGTAAAGTTTCTACAATCAGTGAAGTTGGGATCCAGAAGCTGTGCCAGTTTCTCAATTGCTTTTTCCTCTCCGCCTTCAAAGGACCGACCTTCCAAAGCCTGGATTTCTTCCGCTGTAAAACCTAAGCTCGACAAACTAGGCAATTCGGTCGCTTCCAAATGTTGCGGACTGGCAATGGCTGAAGGCGCAGGTAAAGGCTTGCGCACCATGCTTTCACGTTCGATTTTTTTTCTGAAAATATTGAATTTGTTGGGAATGTCTTTGATCGGAAAGGGGAGGTCTTCTTTGTGGTATAGCGTGTGACCAATAAAGTGTTTAAGATTTATTTTATTGTCCCAGAGTGCCGCTTCCACAAGCTCCGAGACCATTGTCTCTCGATAGGCAACTTCGCGGTGATGATAAACCTCATCGACTTCATACTTCGCGCACAGCTGCGGGAGAATCTCTTCGGGATATCCAACAAACGTCATTAAGTCGCTCTGCATCCCTTGCAATTTTTCTTTTAAATAGGAAACCGATTCTAAGAGGAAGGATGCACGCAAGATGCCGGTATTCTTTTGCTCGTACTTGTTGGTTTTAAAATAGCGTGGATCAAAGCAATAAACAGGGATAATTAGGTCGGATTTATTTATCGCCTCCACTAAAACTTCGTTATCATGCAAACGTAAATCATTCCTGAACCAAACTAATACAACTTTCTTACCCATTTTAAATTTATTCCCCAAATAGTGCTTTGAAACAAATATAAGGTATCAAACCCATCCACGCTTGGTACAGGCCGTATTTTTACACGCTGTAGACAATGCTTTTTCCGAACGCGATTCTTTTCGCTAGCTCTCCATAACTTTCATTCCTTTCGGTTTTCGACGGGAAAGTTGAAAGTTTTTCGAGAAATTGTTTTCATTTGTAAAATTATCAAAAAGAATAAACATTCGTCTTCGCTTGGCTGTTAATGGAAACAAGATGGAAACGTAATTGTGGATTTTGAAGGAAGATCGATGGAAGTAATCATATCCGGGCTAAATTCCTATTTAGGAAAAAGAGCCATGAGTAATTTAAATAAGGAGGATTTTCAAGTACATGGCTTAGTGCGCGATGTAGACTTATTCCGCGCCCGATCTACGGAAGAGCCTACTGGAACCTTAAATAAAGTAGATCTTTTAAGGAGAGGAAAAGAGTTCGATGAATTCAGATTGGAGAAAGATGCCGATTTAGCCATTTATATCACCCACGTTCCTGATCTAGGGGAAGTGGTCAATTTAAATTTAGAAATCGTAACGCTCAGGAATTTCATTGAATTAGCGCGGCGCAACGGATGCAAGAGAATTCTCTACATTGCGCGCTTGATGGATAAGCCTTTTATTCATGCAATCAGTTCGGTACTGGAATCCTGTGGTATCGATTATACCATCGTGCTCAAAAATCTTGCAATTGGCAAAGGAAGTGTGCTCGATCGCTATATGCGCCAAGTGCTTCATAGCAAATATTTACCATACGATTCTGCCCTTGCGAAATTGAAATTCAGCCCCATTTCGGCACTCGATTTATTACGCTGGATTTATAATGTCGATTGGCATAAAAACTTTATCAATCAAGTTATAGAAATTGGCGGACCCAATACGCTGACCATACAAGAGATGTTTCGACTATATCGGAAGAATTTATTCCCCAATTCGCCCGTAAAGAGCATCAAACTCCCGCATTCGATTATGAGTATCCTCTACAAGAAGTTTTATCATATTAACTCGGAAGACCTCATCGAATTTAAACGATTGATGGAAAGGGAATATCCGATTGATAATTCGCATTGGAAACAGATTATTCTTTTTTCCTTTACCCCCCTCGACCAGGTAATTAGTGGCGGTTAACGCCGTTCTAAATTTCCATTATAAGCTGATTTGCGTTACATTTGTAGTTAAGCTATTTTATTGATATGGGCTATAAAAGCTTACACGAATGTGTAATTGATCTTGAAAACAACGGACATTTAATCAGAATAAAAGAAGAGGTAGACCCCTACCTCGAAATGGCCGCTATTCATATGCGTGTTTATGATGCGCAGGGACCTGCAATCTATTTCGAAAACATCAAAGGGTCCAAGTTTCCGGCAGTGTCGAATTTATTTGGAACGTTGGAGCGATCGAAATTTATGTTCAGGGACTCCTTAGACCATGTCAAACGATTGGTGGATGTCAAAATGAACCCGATGTCGGTACTGAAAAATCCTTTTCGATATGCGGGATCTTCTATGGTCGCTCTAGGGGCACTTCCCTGGAAGAAAAAATCCAACGCACCAATCCTTTACGGCCGCACGAGCATTGCGGAACTTCCACAAATTGTAAACTGGCCAATGGATGGTGGTCCTTTCGTGACCATGCCGCAGGTTTATACCGAAGACATCACGAAACCAGGTATTATGAATGCCAATTTGGGAATGTATAGAATTCAGTTGGCAGGAAACGATTATATACAAAACGAAGAAATTGGTCTGCACTATCAATTGCATCGTGGAATCGGTGTGCATCAAACCAAGGCTAATCAGTTAGGAAAGCCATTGAAAGTCAGTATATTCGTCGGAGGACCTCCTTCGCATCCACTGTCTGCGGTGATGCCCTTGCCGGAGGGATTATCGGAGATGATATTTGCCGGAACGCTAGGAAACCGTCGCTTCCGCTATTTTTATGATGACGAGGGATTTTGTATCTCTGCAGATGCCGACTTTGTTATAACAGGGACGGTATATCCCAACGAAAATAAACCCGAAGGACCTTTCGGTGATCATATCGGTTATTATTCCTTAGTGCATGACTTCCCGTTAATGAAGGTGCATAAGGTCTACCATAAAAAAGATCCAATTTGGTCGTTTACGGTCGTGGGCCGTCCGCCACAGGAGGATACCAGCTTTGGCGCGCTGATCCACGAAATAACAGGAAATGCTATCCCGCAGCAGATTGCTGGCTTGCATGCCGTTCATGCGGTCGACCCTGCTGGTGTTCACCCGCTGCTTTTTGCGATAGGAAGCGAACGCTACACCCCATATCAAAAGGTCGAAAGACCGCAGGAGCTGCTTACAATTGCTAACCAAATTTTAGGAACAAACCAACTGAGCTTAGCGAAGTTCTTGTTCATCTCCGCTTTTGAGGATAACCCAAAACTCGATATCCACGATATTGAAGGATTTTTTACCCATATTTTTGAACGCATCGATTTAACACGCGATCTACACTTCCTGACCAATACCACCATTGACACGTTGGACTATACAGGCGATGGTTTAAATGCAGGATCGAAAGTGACCTTCGCTGCGGTAGGGGATAAGAAACGTGAACTTGCTCGTTCCTTGCCTGCAGGTTTTGATCTTCCGCGCCCTTTCCAACATGCTAAACTTGCATTACCGGGTATGGTTGTCGTGGATGGAAAGGCATTTAGTACCTATGCGGAAGAGGCAAAAGTATTAGAGGAATGGACTAATGCTGCGAAAACAGCCGACTGGACCGGTATTCAATGTATTGTCCTTGCCGATGATGCGGGCTTTGTTGCCGAAAATGTCAATAACTTTGTTTGGACAACATTCACAAGAAGCAATCCTTCTCACGATATCTATGGTATCGATAGCTTTACCGAATACAAACATTGGGGATGCCGCGGCCCGGTAATCATCGACGCCAGAGCAAAACCGCATCATGCACCCGATCTGATCAAAGATCCTGCGGTTGAACGCCGCGTCGATCAGTTAGGCGCCAAAGGCGGCTCTTTGCACGGAATTATATAAGGAAATAGAAGCGCAAGGCTTTTAAACTCCATACTCATGCCTTCAAATAATCGGTACTTGCTGATTAGTTGGAGGCATTTTCTTGTTGTTTAATGTCCATGTCTAGCCTGCACTCCTAATTTTTCTTAACAAACATGAAAGCCGGTTTGCGAGGAATAAAGCTCCATCGTTAAAGCTTAGTTCTAGATAGCTTCCAATTACACCCAATACAAAGCCCAATCAAAGCCCTTCCAGAACGGGTTTGATTGGGTTTTACATTGGGTTTGAAAGGGCTTTGAAAGGGAAGTGACTTAATTCAGCTTGAACTGTTGTCTATCGATATACAATCCAAAGTCAACTTTATCCCAAGAAATATATCCGGTTTTGCTGACATTTAGTTTTCTAGGATTTTTAACAACTAAAACCTGTGCCTTGCCGATAACGGTTGCTTTATTCTTGTAAACTAATAGAGCTGTTCCCTCATCGATACCTATTGCGGCAAGTTTTGGATAGCTCGCTAGGGTAGAAAATAGTCGCGTGTACCGACTTCTGGCAATAAAATGCTGATCGACAATTGCATTTTTTAAGAAACCCATGCCTTCAGATATCTCTACGATGTCATGCTTTAGTTGGCCAAAAGGGTTGCGGTCATTGTTCGAATGCGCAGGTTTTCCAGTAATCATTTTTTCACTCATGATGGCGGCGCCAGCACTTGTCCCTGCAATTAACGAACCCTGCTGATAAGCCTGGTGCAAGGCGGTATAAAGTTCACTGTCCTTCACAATGGACATAAACCTGTTCTGATCTCCACCTGTTATAAAAATCAGCTTCGCGCGCCGTACAGAGTCAACAAGCCTCAGATTGGCAGTCATCGCTCTATCGAAGTTGATGCTGCTGATATGCTTTGCGCCGGAAGCTTGAAATTGTTTCGCTATTGCTTCAGTTGATTCGACGGGTAGCTCGCTCGACATAGGAAGGACCATGATATAATCATCCGGGGTTAAGTTGGACTCGGAAATCATCGCTTTAATCAATTCTTCCCCGCGTTCACCACCACCGATTATAAATAGTTTTCCTTTCGGAGCTCCCCCGTCGGCAAAGACAGGGAGGCTTGTCAGGAGCGAAAGAATGATCCATAGGATATTTTTTCTAATCATCTTTTAATAGTTTGGATTTTGAACAATGTTTTTATTTACCTGAATCTCCAAATTCGGCAACGGAAGATTGTACTGCGCTTGGCTTGGAGTTAATGTTTTAGCACCTGAAGCATTTACGATGTCCTCGTTTGGCCGCTCAATGTTCTTTTTCCTGCGCTTCAAATCGAAGAATCGGTGTCCTTCGAATGCTAACTCTTTAAATCTTTCATCTTCAATTTCCTGTAGCAATTGTGCTTTATTACTAATGTTGACATTGCTGTAGCCTTTAATTCTCGCTTTTCTTAACACATTTAGGTCATCATTTCCATTTCCTTGACTTTCCGTTTTTGCCTCGGCGCGGATCAAATACATTTCGGCAGTTCGGAACAGCTTAATGTCGACTAGGCGCGGTGTTGCCGCGGTCCCACCGATAAACTTATTGACTAGGTATTTAGACTTGTTTCCTGTCCTCTCCGGGGCATATTTGATATAGGACGCAAAACGCACATCATTGGTTCTGTCAAACATGTTGATTAGCTTAAAAGCAGGCGCATATAAGACATAATCTCCGCTTTCACGATAATAGAAATCGCCAATTCTAGAGTTGGTAGTTCCTACTCTTTTCAACTTCCAGACAACCTCTTTATTCGACTTGTCGAGCCATATATCTGCGAATTCCGTCGTTGTCGCTAGCGGAAGGGCATCAATCACTTCAGTCGAAAAAGTAATTGCTTCTGGCCAGTTTTTTTCATAAAGTGCAACGCGGGCTTGCAAGGCAGAAACTGCGGTTCTGGTCATTCGCGTCATATCTTTCAAACTCGGCTCGATTAAGGTCTTGGCATTTGTTAGGTCTGCCTTCACATTGGCGATTACTTCTTGGAATTTCGGGCGTGAAGGATAGCTAATTTCTGAAACCGTCATATAGGGAATCCCCAGCTGGTCATTTTCATAGCCTGAAGCATAGGCTCTCAACAGCTCAAAGTGTAGATAGGCACGCAGTGCAAGAAGTTCGCCTTTGTATTTTGGTAGTTGTGCATCGTCGCTGCCGGCACTAATGCGCTCTATCGCTGCCAGCACACGATTGATGCCGTCAATAGCTTTGTAAGCCGAATTGTAGAAGGATGTTACGGAACCATTGGCACCGGTATAAAACCAGCGAAACGCGTCTGAATTTCCAACAGTGTTTTCGATGGGATACATATTTTCGTCAGAAACGGTCGAACTCAATTGCCCCATGTTATTTTCTAGAAGTGCATATACACCAATAACCCCCATATTTACGTCTGCCGCATTGCGAAACGCTTTTGTTGGGTCGATAGAATCGGTTGGTTTCAGTTCTAGTTTTGTGCAAGATCCGAATATACTGCTCACAATAGCGAACAAAAGAACGATGGATATATTTTTGTTTTTATGCATGATGAAATACCTTAAAAATTAACATTTAAACCGCCAGTGAAGGTCTTGGAATTTGGATACTGGAAACGTCCATATACTTGATTGTTTTCTGGATCTAACCCTCGCCATTTCGTCCAGGTAAATAAGTTTTGCCCCTGCACAAATAAGGATATCCCTTTAATCACTTTCAGGCTTTTGAGTGCATCTGCGTCAAATGTGTAACCTACTCTTACATTTCTTAGGCGCAAGAATGAGGCATCTTGTATATCTTTTGAAGTGAATACGCGAGGGATGTCAAGTCGTTGTAAAATAGCTTTGTCTCCAGAGTCGCCCGGATTTTGCCAACGATTGTATAACATTCTCTTTGACTGATTACTGGTTGCGTAACGTTGGTTTTCGTTGTAAAAGTCTTCATTGTTCCAACGCATGACATCAGCAACGAATGAAAGTAATGCGGATGCGGTAAAGCCTTTATAAGATATTTGGGTATGTAAGCCGCCAGTCCATTTAGGATAAAGGCTAGCATCAAGAGGTACACTTTGCTCTGTTGCGTTGTAGGTCTTGGTGATGTTTCCTTCTTTATCGTAGTATTGTGGTTCTCCGGTTTCTGTGTCTACTCCTGCCCATTTTGGTGCAAAGTAGGTGCCGTAAGAATATCCAACTTTGATAATTCGGCTATCGCCATCAGCAAACTCATCTGTGTAATCGGTTACCTCAAGAATTGTATTCTTGTTGTAAGCAGCATTCATCCCTAAGCTCCATTTGAAATTACCAGAACGTAGTATATCTGCATTAATATCCCACTCAATTCCCTTGTTTTGCATCTTTCCGGTGCTCAGGTTTAACGAGCTGAACCCCGAAGTTGCCGGTGGCGGTTGCAGGATATACATGTTGTTGGTGATTTTATTATAATAGTCTACGGATAGCCTTAACCATCGTTCTTGGAATAGAGCGATGTCCATTCCGGCATTAAATTCGTTTATGTATTCCCAATCGAAGTCAACATTTCCGGCTCTACTGGCTTGTATCCCCATAACACCGCCATAAGATGCGCCTACAGCATAGGTCGCCAGGTAGTCAAAATCGCCGCCGTATGGGCTTGCCGTTGACCCGTAGCTCAGCCGGAAGTTTAACTCTTTGATTTGGTCTACTGTTTCTAAGAAAGCTTCACGTTTTGCATTCCAATTAGCGCCGACGGAGTAAAATCCCTGCCATTTGTTTGCTGGTGCAACTTTCGTGGATCCGTCGTAGCGGTAACTCCCTGTAAGAGTATACTTCTTGTCGAAAGAGTAACGTGCAATTCCCATAAAGGACGTTAATGCGCTTTTGGTTTTACCGCCAGTAACGTTTGGCATAAAATCGACATTACCATTGGTTACACCTGCGGGAGTTCCAGGAAGTCGACCATCAATACCAAAGGCATTGAATCCAAAAGAACGATAGTCATTATATAAGTATTCATAATAAACCGAAGCTTCCAAGTCATGTACATCGTTGAACAGTTCGTTGTAAGTTAGCCCGGTGGTTGATACGAAGTTGAAGTTTCGTTGATTTCCTTGTGTCAAGCGCCCTTTGCCACCCAAAGTATTCGCATTTTTTCTAGACCCATAATAAGAGTCGGGATTAATGAAAATCTCGCTATTAGACGCCCTATAATCTGCGCCAGCACGTGTTGAGGCTTTCAAAGTAGGTGTTATCTGATAGTTCAAAGATCCACCGAGGATAGTCTTAAATTGATTCATTTTGTCCCACGAGTTAAACAAGCGTTCCAATCCTGCGGAGCCCTCACGTTGATCTAGAATAAAGTAATCGTCTTCATTTCCGAAATGTATCAGTGTTCCGTCTGGAGCGTATGGTTGCTCATAGGGCAGGGCGTAGTAAACGGAGGCCATGGAAGATCCAACGCCAGTGGCGCCTTCACCTTCAGTGAATTGCGATTTTGAATAGCCTAATCCTACATTCAAGTTTCCGGTAAGTTTATCATCGCCGAAGTCCAAATTGCTTTTTAAATTAAAGCGTTTCAGACCTGTACGTATCGCCACACCATCTTGATTGTAATAATTTAATGAATTGTAGTATCTGACTTTATCTGTCCCTCCTTGAAAAGAAACCTGTTGCTCCATGAAACTTCCGTTTTTGAAAAACTGGTCTCTCCAATCCACATTGATGTTGCGTATGCTGTCTAGGATATGATCAGCCTGATCTCTGAAAGCCTGCGTGCCGTTGATGTATTTTGGGTTCTTTGGCGAATAAGTCCAGCCTGGTCCGTAATTTTTTCCGTATTTCTCGCCGGCCTCTTCTTCAAACAACATTCGCTCTGCCGTGGTCATCATTTCGAAATTTGGTCGGCTCAAGGTGGTCACGCCATATTGCGAGTTATAATTTACGATCATCTTACCTGCTGTACCTTTTTTTGAGGTCAATAAGATCACACCATTGGCGCCGCGGGAGCCATAAAGGGCGGTTGCCGATGCATCTTTGAGTACTGTTACATTTTCAAAGTCGTTCGGGTTGATGGTTTGCATGTAGGAAGATTCGATAGGGATACCGTCTAAAACGTATAAGGGCGAATTTGACCCGTTGATACTACCAACTCCACGAATGACAACTGCTGAGCTTTGTCCGGGTTGTCCGGAGCTTGATATGACGCTCATCCCCGGTACACGACCTTGCAGAATTTGGTCGATAGTAAGCCCAGGCACCTGATTGATATCTTTAGCTTGTACGGTACTAGAGACACTACTCGATAATTTCTTGTCATAAGCCGTATAGCCCGTTACCACAATGTCTTCCAGCGTTTCTACGCGTTCAGAAAGTCGAACGTTAATCGTCTGCTGATTGGTTATACGTACTTCTTTCAGGACATATCCTACTGCGGTAATCGTCAGCGTCTGATTGACTGTTGCAGAGATTTGAAAACGACCTTGCTCATTGGTGCTAGTCGTTGCTCCTGTGTTTTTGTTTTTAACGCTTGCGTAGGGAATAGGGTTACCAGCTTCGGTCGTTACTTGTCCCGTAATTTCGCTTTGCGCAAAGCTAACGTTTGCTCCCTCCAAAAGGGCAGTGCGTACGATCGCAATATCGCGATTGACAACGGTATAGGTAATGCCGGTATTGTTGAAAATGGCGTCCAATGCCTGATTGATTGTGACATTCTTGAGGTTGATTTGCTTAATGCGGAGATGTTCTACAAGCGCGTCATCATAAAGAAAATTGAATCCAGATTGTCGTTGGATTTCCTTAATCAGTTTTTCGGCCGTTGCTCCTTTCGCATTTAATGTAATCGTTTGTGCAGAGCCGCTAAACGCAAGCAATGCGTAGCTTAGTAAGAATAGGGTGAGCGTAATTTTGTGGCTACCTCTCAAATTCCAAACTAGCTTTTTCCATATTTTGGTATGCTCGATACTTTTCATAATGTAATTTATTGGGTTGATTATTATTGGTTTTTTTGTTCCTATTGGAGTCTATATTGCTCAAATAGTTTTTACTGGCTGCGGGTAAATTTCTTCACATAGACGGTTCTCCCTTCGATTTTATAGTTAATGGCATTTGTTAAAGTGAATATTTTGAGTACTTCGGATAAATTGCTTGTTCGTGCGATATTTCCTGAGAATGTTTTATTCTCGACATCATTGAGGTTAGCGTCGAATACGAATTTGACGTCGTACCAACGTTCTATCTGCATCGCAATCTGTTTAATGGTTTTCTTCGAGAAGGCGATTCTAGCTTGCGTCCATGCGATTTCATCGTTCACATCGATGTTATGTTTTGTTAGCTTGTTGCCAATACTGAGTGCTTGTTGTCCTGGCTCTAAGAGAAGTTCTGCATTAGGCGTGTTTATCTTTACTCTTCCTGTAATAAGGGTTGTTTTGATGCTGTTTTTTTCATAACTATTGATGTTAAATGAAGTGCCTAGCACCTCAATTCTTTGATTTTCAATAATGACGTGGAAAGGTTTCTTCGCATCGTGAGCGACTTCAAAAAAAGCTTCTCCCTCTAGTCGAACCTCTCGTGAATTTGTGCTGAACTCGGCGGGGAAATAAAGTTTAGACCCGGCATTCAAAAAGACGCGCGTACCGTCTGATAGAATCATCCTGTATTCCGATGCTCTTGGCGTCTCTAGGGTATGCCAAACTTCTTTTTGAACTTTTCTTATCGTTTTATTTTCTACCAGAATTTCGCCATCCGTAAATCTGAGGTCGCTATGTTCGCCTAAGCGCAGGACTTCTCCCTTGTTACTTCTTAGAATTGCCTGTGTTGATCCAGCTTGAATGTCAGCACTTTTGGTTTCTGTAAGCAAGGGGATAGTTTCATTTTTTGAAGTAGTCATGCGTTTTACGGTGATCGCGAACCCAAGCAGCACGGTTATTATTGCGGCATATTTCAGCCAGTTCATTTGAAATGTTCGATTAATCGTTTTTGTATTCTGTTTGCTTTCAGGAAGCAGCACCTCTCTACGAAAGCGTTCAAAGGCAAGATCGGATTCAGCGTGATGGTCCTTGGAAGGAATTTGTTCTTGAAAATGCCTATCCATTATTTCTTGGATCAGTTTTTCATTCCGAGGATCCTCGACGATCGCTTGCCATTCGCGCAATTCGTCAGGTCGGAGTATTCCTTGGCAAAATTTATTATATAGGTTCTCAATATATTCTTGATTCATCATTAGAAAGGCATTAAATGTTATAAGGCTGAGGCTTTGGCAAACGGCCGTATAATTCTAATGACGCAGAATCATAAGGAAGGAATACAGAAAAAGCAAAATTTTATTGAAATCAGCGGTATTGAGACCAAAGAAGAGACATTAAGATCAATGTTCTTAATGCTTCATGCTGTTGTAAGGATTTTCTAATCCGTTGTAGGGCTCGGACGATATAGGTTTTTGATGAAAATACAGAAATACCAACTTGTTTAGCAATCTCTTCGTGGCTCAATCCTTCTATTCGGCTTTTAATAAATACTTCTTTCAATTGCTGCGGCAACTCGTTAATTGCCATTTGCATCGTAGAATCCAATTGTTTGTATTCTAATATTTTATCTGGTTGTGGCTGCGAGTCCTGAAAGAAATCGTTTAAGGATTCCACATGTTCTGCCTTGGGGCTCTTTTTGCGCAAGAAATCGATACTGCAGTTTCTGGCGATGATAAAAATATAATTTTGGAGATCTCGAACCTCGGATAGTTGCTTTCGACGGTGATATACTTTAGTAAATACTTCTTGGCATAAGTCTTCGGCTTGTTCTTTTGATTTGACGTGCTGAAAGATCGTTTTGTAGATGGGGTTCCAAAAAAGACGAAACAATTCCCTGTACGCATTTTCATCAGCGTTGGATAATGCGAGTAGGAATAATTGATCTATTTCTTGCTTTGTCATTGATCGGCTTGTAAAGACGGTTAATATGTTGCTTTCGCTGACGAAAGCCCATGCTAGGTGATATTCGAAGATAATAAAAAATTAATTACACGGCTTTTTAATTTACCAAATGCAGAATAATAATTGACTGTGCTTTTATTGTAATGAAAACCGAATTTTCATATGAATTGCTTAACAAAAGGTTGTTTATATTATTAATATTTCAACAAAAATTAAAAAACATTATGATATTAATTATTTAATCGTTTACTTTGTATCAATAATTAAACAAAAACAAGAATTAGGTATTAAAATTGAAATTTTATGTGTGGAATCGTAGGTGCATTTGATTTGAAGCAGTCCGCTGAGGGATTAAGACCTCAGGTATTAGAGATGTCGAAAAGAATTCGTCATAGAGGACCAGACTGGTCAGGAATCTTTAGTTCGGATCGCGCTATTTTAGCGCATGAGCGATTAGCGATTGTTGACCCTAAATCGGGCAGTCAGCCCTTATTCAGTCCAGATGGACAAGTTGTTTTAGCTGTAAATGGAGAGATCTATAACCACCAAGACCTACGAAATTCTCTACCTAATTATCAGTTTTCAACGCAGTCTGATTCGGAAGTTGTATTGGCATTATACTTGGAAAAAGGTCCTTCCTTTGTGGAGGAGTTAAATGGAATCTTTGGATTCGCATTATATGATGGTCGTGATGATTCTTTTTTCATTGCGCGTGACCATATGGGGATTATCCCACTTTATTATGGCAAGGATGAGTTCGGGCAATTATTTGTTGCATCGGAGCTAAAATCCTTAGAAGGTTATTGTGTAGAAATAGACCAGTTTCCTCCGGGGCATTATCTGTACAGCAAGGTGGGCTTATCGCCACAGCGTTGGTACAGCCGTGATTGGGAAAACTACGAGGCCGTGAAAGATGCAGCAACAGACATCGATGTGTTGAGGAAAGGGTTGGAAGATGCGGTACATCGTCAGCTCATGTCGGATGTTCCTTATGGTGTACTACTGTCGGGAGGACTGGATTCCTCCGTAATCGCAGCAGTGACGAAGAAATTTGCATCGAAGCGTATTGAGAGCCAGGATCAGGAAGATGCCTGGTATCCGCAACTGCATTCATTTGCCGTGGGATTGGTAGGCTCACCCGATCTCATTGCAGCTCAGAAGGCCGCCGATCATATCGGGACTATACATCATGAGGTAAATTTCACTATACAAGAGGGATTGGACGCCATTCGAGACGTTATCTATCATTTGGAAACTTATGATGTGACCACCATCAGAGCTTCAACGCCGATGTATCTTTTGGCGCGCGTAATCAAATCCATGGGTATTAAAATGGTTTTGTCGGGGGAGGGCTCGGATGAGCTATTTGGGGGGTACTTATATTTCCATAAGGCTCCTAACGCACAAGAGTTTCACGAAGAAACCGTTCGCAAGCTGAAAAAGCTTTATCTATACGATTGCCTTCGCGCAAACAAGTCGTTAGCGGCCTGGGGCGTAGAAGGAAGAGTTCCATTTTTGGATAAAGAGTTTATGGATATTGCTATGCGCATTAACCCGGCGGATAAGATGATTAAGGATGGGCGTATGGAGAAATGGGTAGTGCGTAAGGCATTTGAAGACTACCTGCCCGAAAGCATTGCTTGGCGCCAGAAGGAGCAGTTCTCTGATGGGGTTGGCTATTCATGGATCGATACGCTGAAGGAACAAGCCGAACGCTTGGTGACTGATACAGAGTTTGAAATAGCCGCAAGCCGTTTCCCAATCAATACACCGAAAAACAAAGAGGAATATCTATACCGCAGTATCTTTGAATCGCATTTCCCTTCGGACGCCGCAGCGAAGACCGTGCCTTCGGTGAAATCAGTAGCATGCAGTACGCCGGAAGCTTTATTGTGGGACGCTTCATTCCAGAACTTAAACGACCCGTCGGGTAGAGCAGTAGCTTCTGTGCATAAGGAGAGTTATGAGAAAAGTTTTGTTAGTAGTTAGTATTTAGTAGTTAGTAATTAGACCTAGGGTTGAATATTGGAGTGCTGTCTTGAGTACCAGGAAAGGAAGGATTTAAGGATTGACAGGATAGTTACGCCATCGGTCTAACTACTAAGTACTAACTACTAAATACTATTTCTGAACCAGGAAAGGAAGGATGCAAGGATGGGCAGGATCTTACGCCATAGGTATGATTACTAAGTAGAATTTCCAAAAAGAATGGCGCCTCAGCGGCGCCATCCAAAAGTCTATTGTCTAAAATCTAATGTCTAAAATCTAAACCCCGAACGTTTTCTCTAAAATATCGAAGGCTATTTCTGCCATCTTGTTTCCTTGCTTATCCAAGAGTGGATTAACCTCGACGATTTCAAAACATTTTACGCGTTCATCTTTCATCAGGTCAATAATAATTTCTTGGACCTCGCTGGGAAGAAACCCTTTTGGAACGGGTGTTCCGGTTCCTTCGGATACCAGGTCGCTGTCCATGCTGTCGACGTCGAAGGAAAGGTAAAGAATGTCGCAGTCTGCAAGTCTGTCCTGACATTCTTGGATGCATGCAGGAATTCCTTTTCTCCTGACTTCCTCCACTTTGTAGTTTCTGATCCCTAGTTTTTCGATGAGTTGATCTTCCTCAACCTCTGTATCGCGAACGCCAAAATAAACAATATGTTCTTTCGCTACGCGCGTACCATGTTCGCTCATCGCCTTCAGTTTATTCCAGTAAGCTTGTGTTTCCGGATTGATATCGTTCTTTTGAGCGGAGGTATTATCAATTCCCAAGATTGCAGCGATAGGCATGCCGTGCATATTTCCGGATGGAGTGGTGTAGGGTGAATGTATATCCGCATGTGCGTCGATCCATATAATCCCTAATTTCTTGTCGGGGAATTTTGCACGAATACCGGCCACTGTTCCAATCGCTGAGGAGTGATCTCCCGAGAAAACCAAGGGGAAGTTCGCCTTCATCAAACTGTTCTCGACAATGGAACAAAGATCTTTACACTGTTGATAGATCTGCTTGATGTGCTTAGCACAGGTATTCCCTTCGATTTCGTAAACCGACTCGTTTCGCGTCGGCACGTCGATAAATGGGTGTTTTTTGAAAAAGAAGCTCCCCTTATTGATTGCTGCAATTTCCATTGCATCAATCCCCAAGTCGGCACCGCGTGTGCCAGCACCGATATCCGACCTGTTCTTGATCAGTTCAATTGGTCTTTCCATGTTACGATGCAAAGTTAACTAAAGACTTTTCGATAATGTGAAGACATTCCTCGATTTCCTCTTTGCTAATGACCAATGGGGGAGCTAAGCGTATTTTATTTCCGTGTGTAGGTTTGGCTAGAAGGCCGTTTTCTTTAAACGCCAAGCAAATGTTCCAAGCAGTGTCATCGTCTTCAGTTGCGTCGATTACAATGGCGGTCAGCAATCCCTTTCCACGTACGGTAGTGATGAGTTTGCAACGGGTCGCGATATCCGTTAATCCCGCTCTAAACAATTCGCCCATTTCTTCGGCACGTTTGGCAAGGTCTTCATCGATTACTGTTTTAACAGCTTCTAAGGCGACTGCACAGGCAAGCGGGTTGCCGCCATAAGTCGAACCATGTTCTCCGGGCTTAATCGTCAGCATCACCTCATCATTTGCTAACACGGCAGACACAGGCAATACACCTCCAGATAAGGCCTTGCCCAGAATGATGACATCCGGTTTGCTCTTTGAATTCGCATCGCTTATATCGTAAGAGGCGAGCATGCTTCCTGTACGGGCAATTCCGGTTTGGATTTCATCTGCGATGAAAAGAACATTATACTGGGTACATAAAGCTCTAACTTGCGCTAAGTAGTCCGCACGAGGTACAATGATTCCGGCTTCGCCCTGAATAGGTTCCACAATAAAACCTGCAATATGTGGGTCCGATTTCAACAAGCTTTCGAAGGCTTCGATATCGTCGTATGGAACCTGAACGATTCCCTCTAGGAAGGGACCAAAGTTGGTTGTGGCGGTCGTATCATTCGAAGCGGAAATTACCGATAGCGTTCTACCATGGAAATTATCTTTGGCGAATACAATCTTCGCGCTGTTCTCTGAAAGACCCTTTACTTGGTATGCCCATTTTCTACATAATTTCATCGCCGTCTCGACTGCTTCCACGCCGGAATTCATCATCAATGCTTTGTCAAAACCGAATAATGTGCAAAGGAACTCTTCCAGTTCGCCGAGCTTGTTGTTGTAAAACGCGCGAGAGGTAAGCGTTAGTTTTTCTGCTTGTGTTTTTAGCGCGTTAATAATACGGGGATGACAATGTCCTTGATTGACGGCAGAATATGCAGAAAGAAAGTCATAATATCTTTTGCCTTCAACGTCCCATACAAATACCCCTTCACCTTTTTCTAGTACGACAGGCAGTGGATGGTAGTTATGTGCACCGTACTTATCTTCTAAGTCAATAAAGTGCTGAGCGTTGAGATTTTTACTTGAGATATTCATAATTGTTATTTTTTACGTAGGTTCGAAAATCAAAATTAAGTTATTTTTATTCAAAAACAATATTTTTGTATGTAATTTGACTTTATTGTTTGTATTTTTGAGTTAAATTAACATCAACATAGACCATGAACAACATAAATAAACCAGATGATTTCGATGTAAATATCTTGAAGGTTTTGGAGCGTGATGGTCGCATTGCGTACTCCGCTATTGCGACAGAATTAGGCGTTTCGAATACGATGATTCATCAAAGAATCAATAGATTGACCGAACAAGGAATTTTGGAAGGTGTAAGACCGGTGCTGAATGAAAAGGCTTTAGGCTATGATTGGGGCGCCTTTACGGGAATAAGCCTGGAAAAAGATGGTGACTCGAAGCGGGTTATTGAAGAACTTCAGAAAATTCCCGAGGTCACAGAATGCTACTATATCACCGGGAATTATACCCTATATATTAAGCTCATCGCTAAAAATCACGAGCATATGCGCCAGTTGCTATATGAAAAAATCGATAATATACCTGGCATTGCGAAGACAGATTCTATTATCGAATTGGGCTGTGCATTTAAGCGTAATGTTATTCTTTAAGCTTTTACTATCCTAATATTTGCTTAACATTAGTCGTTTTATTGCGTGGGCTGATAACCTTTGTCTAAGATTTGTCCGAATCCGCTAAACACGGCATTGCTGAAATTGACAAGATGCTGG
The DNA here is from genome assembly GCF_030503615.1 of Sphingobacterium sp. BN32. Lineage (NCBI taxonomy): Bacteria > Pseudomonadati > Bacteroidota > Sphingobacteriia > Sphingobacteriales > Sphingobacteriaceae > Sphingobacterium > Sphingobacterium sp. BN32. The sequence goes on along the minus strand of NZ_CP129963.1, from coordinate 2,613,412 downwards.
TAGTCTGCAGTATCCGGAACATCATTGAGTAAATTTTTAAATTGCTGCCAATGATTCATAAAGTCAGCCTGATCGCCTTTGAAAAAGTTAAGGCCGCGTTGTATGCCTTTTTTCTCAAGCATTTTAGCAATGTAAGGACCGCCCAGCGACGAGCCTTCTAATACATACAGTGCTACCAGCGCTTCTGCATAGTTGCGGGGAACTGGCATGTTGTTGTCGCTCGCTTTGCTAAAGGCTTGTTCTATCTGTAATTCCTTAAAGTCTTGCAGGATCGTCGGGGATCTTTTGTTGCAAAGCTTCTGGGCAGTTTCGTTCGCTTCAAGAAACGGAAAGCTTAATTCCTCTACTCCTTGATAAAACGTATAGAATTTTTCTAATAATACAGCGTAATCTTCCTCGCTGTTGATATTTTTTATTTGATCGATAACAAGCTTTTCTACTTGTTTATGGGAATTTAAAGTCTCCGCTTTGAGTTGTTCAGAAAGGCTCATTATGTTTTGTTTTCGATATGTAATGTCTAGTGATTTGGGAAATAGAGATACACTTCAGTACCGACGCCTACGTTACTTTGAATGGAAATCTTGATGCCTAATTTATCGACGATTCGCTTCACGATCGCCATACCTACTCCAGAACCGTCAAATCCTGCTGAATTTGACATGCGCTTAAAGATTTCGTAGATCGAGTCCAGTTCTTCTTTTTCCATTCCGATACCGTTGTCTGTAATGATATACATTACGCCGTTATTTTCTACGTAGGATTGGATTTCTACGTGCGGCTGCTCCGATTTTGCAGAATACTTGATCGCATTGCCGATAATATTGAGAAAGAGCTGATAGATCAAGGTCTTTTCACCATAAACAGGTAACAAGTTTTTACAGAAAACGGTCGTTCTTTCGGTTGAGAAACGGTCTTTGCTATGCGTGACGATCTCATCAATAAACTTATCTGTGTTGATGAGTTCCGGTTCATAATTAAAGACATTTGCTTTCGTGAATTCATGAATCTTATCCAACATGTTGACAATAGTTTCCACACCTTCAAGAATGTTGGTTGTCATGCGTTTTCTCATTTGATCAGGCACATTATCCTTACTGCGTAGGAACTCGCCGGAGAGTTTTATTGCCGATAGCGGATTTTTTAAGTCATGACTAATCGTGTAGGAATAAGTGTCTAAAGCATTATTCATCTCGATCAGTTGCTCATTCAGGTTTGATATTTCCGATGCTTTTTTAAGTAGCGTTTCTTGTAACAGATCTCGCAAACGTTGGATAAAATAGGACTCGCGAAAGGTCCATTTTGCAGAGGTACCTTTTACTTGTTCCATCCAAACATCGAATGAGGTTCGAGGTGAAGGGACAGTACTGTTTGATTTTTCGTCAAAGCTATAATTCTTTTCTGGCTTTCCTGCCCATTTCTTTATGGTTTCAATTTCCTGCCTAAACCAGATAAGTTGAAACCCGGCCGGCCCTATGATAGGTAGGTAGGCAATCCCCGGAAAATCTTTAAAGCTAATATCTACACCGGCTAGTGAATCAGCATGATGATGATTGGATAGATATAGACTCGGTCGATGCTTCCTGAGTGCTTCAACAAATTTAGCGATTTGCAAGCGTGGCGGGGTCAGACCGTAGGTATATATATCGTTATCCTGGAGCAAAGCAAAGCCTTCGCTCTTCATAAATTCGTTCAGATCGGAGCTGTACACTTTCAATTGTTGATAAACATTGTTCTTCAACAAAATCGTCTCCTTAATCTTGATTTCCAGGTTGAGGGCATCTTCTATATATTCCAGCCGCTCTTCATTTTTTAAGTGCTGAAAGCGCGCTGCTGCGTAATGTGTTGCTGTTAAGGCCAGATTTCGCTGCTGCAGATCAACATGTAGCGCTTCGGGATGTTGACAGCAAACTAATCCCCATAGTTTTCCCATCACCATAATGGAGATACTTAAGCTGGATTTGAAGCCTGCATTTTGCAAGTATTGTAGGTGGATAGGGGAGAGCGAACGAATAGCAACTTGCTGTAGGTCAAACTCTCTGTTTTCTGCTGTTTTCAATGTGGTAGGATCCGCTGTCGCATCGACGATAAATCGAAGATGGTTTTTACTGTATAGCTCGCGAGCCTGTTTAGGGATGTCGAATTCGGGATAGTTAAACCCCAAGTATCGCTCTAGTTTTTCATCAGCCACGGTTTCTGCTACAACAATCCCGCTGCTGTCTTCATTAAATTTATAGACCATAATCCGGTCGTAGGGCAGAAGCTCGCTGACAATTCTTGAAAGTTCTTGCCACAAGGTTTCCGTGGAACGCGATAGCGTATTCAGATGACTATTAAAGGATAGGTTTTGAGCGGATTTATAGTTGGGCTTGAGCTCGAATTCCAAATGGAAAAGATTATTCACGCCATATAGAGAGATATAAAATGCGGTCTCGCCTAATACTATTTCTTCTGAGAATCGAAGGGTGTTCTGTTTCTCAATAAGCTTTAGTGCACTATCCAACTGTAGATTTAACTCCTGCCATTCATCAGCAATGACGTCGGGTACTCTTTTGCCGACGATTTCAGTGGTCTTATAAACGCATAGGGCGGTCGCCGGGATGTCGCTATGAGCCAAGATACGCTGTTCTCGATCAATAATGACTAAAAAACCGATAGGCTGAATAAGTCCAAGAAGATGAATTTTCTCATCCTCGCATTTTTTGGCATCAATAATCATGTCGTACGAACGTTAGAAGAAATAGTTAATAGATTTAAATTCCTAAATAAATGGTGTGTAAGCATTAATTAGAAATTATCCGACAAGATAGGCAAAAATTTCAGATTATACGTATTTTATATATTGTCGCGAAAACGTTGCAGAAGTTTTGGAAATTTCAGTTTAGGTGAGCATATAATTTGGCATAAGGTTTTTATTTTGACTTGATATAAATTGTTTTCTGTTTTAAACAATGTGTTTTATAATTCTTAAATTTGAGTTAATGAGAAAAATGCTTTCCATATTTTTTTTATCACTATACGTGTTTTCAACGACGGAATTGTTTCAGTTGTTGAAACTACCTGTACTGATCGAACATTATTTGGAACATAAAGCTCTTGACGGTACGCTTAGTATTTCAGAATTTATGACTATTCATTATGCGGAGGATCACTTAGCCAACCATCCCCATGATGATGATTATGATCAGGACAAGAGATTGCCATTCATGGCCACTTCTTTAACATTAAACTTTGTTTTTGTTTCACCTACCATATACTTCCTCGAGTCAATAAAAGTCGATCAGGAGATTCCTGATATCAAAATACCTTATCAAAACGATCGATTAGCCGTTTCAACTTTCCTATCTACCATTTGGCAGCCGCCAAGAATTAGTTAAACTTTTTATAGCCCAGTACATGCTTTTGGAGTAGCGACCGTTGTGGTTAGGGCATTGCTGTGGATTTATTTTACTGAACAGTCTGTTTTTTACGGGCTTTCAAAAACTTTCTTGCTATCGCAGTCTCCATGCTTACCTGAAAGTTGCTTCTAATAAAAGGGTTAATTAAATAATCAGTTATGCTTACAAAGATTATTGAGTTCTCCATACGGAATAAACTCATCATAGCATTATTGGTTTTTGGGCTCATTGGAGTCGGTGCTTATCAGGTAACCAAGTTGCCTATAGACGCCGTTCCTGATATTACCAATAACCAAGTGCAAGTTATTACAGTTGCGCCGTCTTTCGGTGCATCTGATATTGAACGTCTCATCACATTTCCTATTGAGCAGGCGAACAGCAATATTGCGGGCCGAAAAGAGATTCGCAGTTTTTCCAGGTTCGGTCTATCCTTGGTTACTATTGTATTTGAAGATGATGTGGATATCTACTGGGCGCGACAGCAAGTTGCTGAGCGTTTGCAGAAGGTACAACAGGAAATACCGCAAGGAATAGGAACGCCGGAGTTGGGGCCTATCTCTACGGGATTAGGCGAGATTTTTCAGTATGTGGTTCGTCCGAAAGAGGGCTATGAACAGAAATATGATGTGACTGAGCTTCGAACCATCCAAGATTGGATTATCCGTCGGCAGCTGCTTTCAGTGAAGGGTGTTGCTGAGGTGAGCAGTTTTGGCGGTAAGTTGAAACAATACGAGATTGCGGTCAATACGGACAAATTAAATGCATTCGGTATTAGCATCAATGATGTCTTCAATGCGGTAAATGATAATAACCAGAATACTGGCGGTGCCTATATTGAAAAAGGACCTACCGTGCTCTATATCCGAAGTGAGGGCTTGGTGGCTTCAGTTTCGGATATCGAGCAGATTGCTATCCGTCGTTTGGGTCAAAATCCGCTTTTTCTTCGAGATGTAGCCGAGGTAAAAATCGGGCATGCCACGCGCTATGGAGCGATGACTTACAACGATATGGGCGAAGTGTCTGGTGCTGTGGTTATGATGCTGAAAGGGGCGAATAGCAGTGAGGTCATCGCTGCGGTAAAGGCAAAGGTTGCTGAGATTCAAAAAACGCTACCCGAAGGGGTTGTTCTTGAGCCTTTTCTTGATCGCACCAAGATGGTAGACAATGCGATCAGCACTGTAGAGACGAACCTTTTAGAAGGAGCGTTAATTGTTGTTTTCGTGCTGGTAATCTTCCTTGGCAACTTGCGAGCCGGCCTATTGGTTGCTTCCGTCATTCCGCTGGCGATGCTCTTCGCCGTTTGTATGATGAATCTTTTTGGGGTGAGTGGAAATTTGATGAGTTTGGGGGCATTAGACTTTGGGTTGATCATAGACGGAGCCGTTATTATTGTCGAGGCAGTTATGCATCAACTAACGCTGCATCCGAAGTATCGTAATATGCTTAAGATTCCTGGAAAGGAAATGGATGCTGTCGTAAGTGAATCGGCAGGAAGAATGATGAATAGTGCGGTTTTTGGGCAATTAATCATTCTAATTGTTTATCTCCCTATTTTAACGCTTCAGGGTATTGAGGGTAAGATGTTCAAGCCAATGGCCGAGACCGTGGCATTTGCATTATTTGGCGCCTTCCTACTTTCGCTTACCTACATACCGATGATGAGTGCTATTCTTCTGCGCAAGCGCAGTCTGAAGCCTTCCTTTTCGGATCGGATGATGAAGAAACTCGAAGGCATTTACTTAAAGAGCTTGTTGAAAGTGTTGAGATTTCCTAAGACAGTTTTCACAATCGTTACGGTGTTATTTATCGCTGCCTTGTTCATACTTAGTCGGATGGGAGGGGAGTTTATTCCTTCGCTAGAAGAAGGAGACTTTGCTGTCGATACGCGTGTGCTACCTGGCAGTAATCTGCAGACTACGGTTGAAAGCACGCAGAAGGCCTCGCATATTCTACTGACTCGATTTCCTGAAGTTGAAAAAGTCGTTACCAAAATTGGTAGTGGAGAGGTTCCTACAGACCCTATGCCCATGGAAGCATCGGACATGATGGTTATTTTGAAGGACAAAAAGGATTGGGTTTCAGCAAAGACTTTTCCAGCCCTTGCCGAGAAGATGTCTACCGCATTAGCCGATGTGCCCGGTATTACCGTTGGTTTTCAATATCCCGTACAGATGCGTTTCAACGAGTTGATGACAGGGGCGCGTCAGGATGTAGTACTCAAGATTTTTGGTGAAGACTTTGAAATATTAACGGAGCAGGCGATGCAGGTTGGTAAGTTGGTGGAGAGCGTAGCGGGGACACAGAATTTATATATCGAGCCGATTGCAGGTTTATCGCAGGTGGTGGTAAAATATAACCGTCCTCTCATTGCGCAGTATGGTTTATCAATTTCAGAGGTGAATAGAGTGGTCAACGCGGCATTTGCCGGGCAACAAGCCGGGATGCTGTTCGAAGGGGAGAAGCGCTTTGATATGGTGGTTCGTCTGGATGCAGCGCATCGTATGAATTTGAATCAGATCCGGCAGCTGTTGATTCCTACGGCTGCAGGAGTCCAAATTCCATTGTCCCAATTGGCAAACGTCGATATCGTGGAAGGTCCGAATCAGATTCAACGGGAGAATGCCCAGCGTCGTATCGTCATCGGCTTTAACATTAGTGGTCGAGATGTGCAAAGTATTGTGGAAGAGTTGAAAACAAAAGTAGAACAGCATATCAAACTTCCCCCGGGTTATACCATAACCTATGGAGGGTCATTCGAGAATTTAAACCATGCGAAGCAACGCTTGATGATCGCGGTTCCTGTAGCCTTAGCCTTGATCTTTATCCTGTTATTCCTGGCATTTAAATCGATTAGAGAAAGTATACTCATCTATACGGCTATCCCTTTATCGATTATTGGAGGTGTCTTTCTATTGGCCCTTCGGGGGATGCCATTTAGTATTAGCGCAGGCATAGGTTTCATTGCGCTATTTGGTGTTGCAGTATTGAATGGAATTGTATTGATCTCAGAATTTAATCGACTTCGAAAACAGGGATTAAAGAATATCGTTCGCATTGTCATTGATGGCGGAGAAAGTCGTCTGCGACCTGTGTTGATGACCGCATTTGTAGCTTCCTTCGGCTTTATACCGATGGCATTGAGTAATGGTGCTGGTGCTGAAGTTCAACGTCCTTTAGCCACTGTAGTTATTGGAGGACTGTTAATTGCTACGCTATTGACTTTATTTGTTTTGCCTCTGCTCTTTGTGACACTGGGAAAGGGATTCAAATCGAGGAAGCTGAAGAGTCATCACAAAGCTATCGTCATGCTTTTGTTGGGGATATTATCTCTTACTAATGTGCAGGGACAGACGCCAATTAGTTTGGACCAAGCCTTAAAAATAGCATCCGAAAGCAATGGACAATTGCAGAATTCCAAATTAAGATCGGAGTATGCCAAAGCGTTGATTCGTAGTTCTTCGGCAGATATCCCGCAATTATCAATCAGTTCGGAATTCGGGCAAATCAATTCTTCGAACAAGGACCTGAAGTTCTCTGCATCTCAAAGTTTTGCATTTCCGACGGTATATAAGCAGTTAAAAGATCTTTATCGTGAAAATTGGAGGGAGTCTGCGCTGCAAGTAGAGTTAACCGCATTTGGATTGCAACGGGAAGTCAGCTTAACCTATTATGAATTGCAATATTGGACGGAGAAAGCACTGATTTTAGAAGAAATCAATAAGCTATATACGGATTTCTTGCAGAAATCCATATTGCGGGAGCAATCCGGAGAGTCGAATGTTTTGGAGCGTGCGACAGCGATTAATCAGCAATCGGCTATTCTTGTGCAACAGGAGCAGGTTAAGTTAGCGATTAAGACCTTGGAGTCGCGATTGCAGTGGCTGTTAAATTCTGATATCGTTTACATGCCGGACAACAAAGAGCGTAAGCTGCAGCTTTCCAGCATTGATTCTTTGCACCCAGTACTACAGGTTTTAGCTCAAAAGCAGATTGTGAGTGCGAAACAGACAGATGCGGAACGGATGAAGTTACTTCCGGAACTGCAGTTAGGCTATAATCTGAACAGTTTTAAGGGGATTGGCGTCGATGGTAAATATTATGGTATGACGCCTCAGTTTCAATCCGTTCAAATCGGTTTCTCCCTGCCTGTCTTTTCCTCCGGGCAAAAAGCGCGCATTCAAGCAGCAAAAGTCGCCGAGCGAATTGCTACGAATGAGTACGAGCAGATGGACCGGGGCTTAAAAATCCAACGCGAGGGTCTGGTGCAATCTTATAATAATAACCTAGCTATCGTGACTCGTTTTGAGCAAATTGATTTAAGCAATGCCCAATTAATTTTAGAAACGGCGAATCGACAATTTTTATCCGGCGAAATCAATTATTTGGAATTTGTGCTGCTGCTGAATCAATATGTGGCGGTGAAAAGTGGATATGTGGATGCCTTATGGCGCTTAAATGAAAATACAATTCAAATATTATATCAACAACTAGAGCAATAATAATGAAATATATAGAATCAATTTATAAAGCCTTGCTGATGTTCTTTTTTACTATCATGGTTTCTTGTCAAACGAATGAACCAAAAGATCAGCAAACTATAACACAAGATGCTGTAGACGAAAGTTTAGTCAAATTGACTGACGCGCAGCTAAAGAATGCGGCGATAGAGACGATGAGCATATCGAATCAATCTATTTCGCAGATACTGCGCATCAACGGAAAAATTGATGTTCCGCCTCAGAATATGCAGTCTGTCAGCGCGGCATTGGGGGGCTACCTGAAAAATACAGACCTCATTGCGGGTAAACCTGTTTCGAAAGGACAAGTAATCGCAATTATCGAAAACCCGGAATTCATTAAGCTTCAACAGGATTATTTGACTGCCAAGTCCAAATATCAATTTGCCGAGCTCGACTTTAACAGACAAAAGACCCTAAATGAATCGAAGGCAAGCAGTGACAAGGTAATGCAATTGGCAAAGGCTGAGATGGATAATCAACAGATACAAATGAATGCAATTGCACAGTCTTTACGTTTGGTCAACATCAATCCTGCACAGGTTACTGCTGATCGAATCAGTAAGAGTGCGCCACTTTACAGCAGCATAAGCGGTTATGTGAGTAAGATCAATGTGAATATTGGCAAATACGTGGCAGCCTCCGACGTGCTATTTGAGTTGGTAAATCCGGATCGGGTTTACCTGAACTTATCTGTGTTCGAGAAGGACTTGCAGAAGCTCACGATTGGACAGCGTCTATCGGCTTACAGCAATAGCGAGCCGGATAAGCGCTATGACGGAACTATACAACTAGTCAGTAGAAGTATCGATGAACAGGGGATGGCCATGGTTCAATGCGCATTGAATGCTAGCGACAAGAGACTAGTTCCTGGTACTTATATGAATGCTGAAATTGCCGTTTCAACATCTTTTGAAGATGCGGTACCCGAGGAGAGCGTTGTAAATTTTGAGGGTAAGAACTATCTGTTTGTTCAGGAATCGAAACTAGCTTATCGTCTTGTTCCTGTTGAAATCGGTCTTGAAGAAAATGGGTATGTGCAAGTGAAGAATGCTGCTGAATTAATAGGGAAGAATATTGTGATTAAGAATGCATATACACTGTTGATGAAGCTAAAGAATACAGAGGGTGAAGAGTAGTTGAGTATTTGAAGCCTTTTGCTAGCGATGTGAGATGTTGCGACGAGCGTTTGTGTAAGATGTCTGTTTGTCCTTCTGATTATCCAAAACGCTGCCTAAAGTAATGGCATATTGGGCAAGCATATAGGTGCACATAATCATCAGACCAGAGTTGGCGATATAAGCGACAAATTTGTTGGCAGCAAGTATAGAATCGGAGATAATGAACAGTAATGCACCAAGGAATATCAACAAGAAGCTGCTTGTATTGGTTTGCTGCTTCCTCGTGTAGGAAAAGAACCCCATTAATGCAATAACGATAATGTAGGCAATTACGGGGTACTTTTCTACGCCAAGGCTAGGCGCTAGAATCGTATAGAAATAATAAGAGTAAACGGCTAAGAAACCGGCAACTAAGATGTATAGTTTATCACGGCTCAATGCAAACGCAGAGGTCTGCAAGATGAAAGCGATGACATACAAAATATGTCCGATCAGAAATGCTGCCAATCCGAATAAGAACTTATTGGGCAACATCAGGAAAATGTCGCCTAGCCAGCCGAAGAATAAACCAGCGGCAATGAGTTTTTGGAAAGTAGTTTTTAAACCTGTAGCAGACCAGACGTAGGCGATTAAGATGACACAAATCAATGGTTTAGTAAGCATTCTCAGCGTCGATAGATCTTCTGCTATGCTGTATAAATGTACAGCGAATAGCAGAAAATAGACGATATGAGGAATAGCTTTCTTCAAGTTTAAAGTTTGTTTTTACAGCCTAGCTTGCTTTGCTTTATTGCGTTCAACGAGTTTGTAGCTGATGAATAAGATGAGGATCCATAGCGGAATAAGCTCAACGGAGATTTTCAAACCGGTAAACCACATCATGACCAGGACGCCAACTAAAAAGATCAAGCTGAAGTAGTTGCTCAAGGGGTAAAATATCGTTGGGAATTTTGTCTTGATGCCCTGTTGATCCTTCTTGTTACGGAAGAACATATGCGTCAGGGTAATCATGATCCAGTTAATCACTAATGCAGATACTACCAATGACATCAGGATCCCTAATGCTTCTTTCGGAATTACCTTGTTGATAATGACAGTGACTGCGACGATTGCCGCCGATACGAGAATCGCATTGACAGGCGAGTGATTCTTATTCAGTTTTTTCAGAAACTTTGGTGCATTTCCTTGTTCTGCCAAGCCATATAACATGCGAGAATTACTATACACACAGCTATTGTAAACAGACAGGGCTGCCGTCAAAACGATAATATTTAAGGCATTCGCAATGATCGTAGTGAAATAGAAGGTCTGTCCGAAAAGTTGAAATTCAAAGCCCTTAAGGGTTGCAAATACCTCGACAAATGGACTGGTATCGGCAGTTATAGAGCGCCATGGCATCAACGAAAACAAGATGAAAAGTGCACCAACGTAGAATACTAGAATACGCCATAGCACTTGATTGGTTGCTTTTGGTATGTTCTTTTCCGGATGCTCGGCCTCTGCGGCTGTGATACCGACAAGCTCTAATCCACCAAAGGAGAACATAATGATGACCAGTGCGGCGAGTAAACCTTGATAGCCTCCCGCACCATCGAATTCCAACCAGCCTTTGGGGAGAAAACCACCATCGTTGTATAGGTTCGCGACGGTTGCTCGCTCACCACCATTTCCTGAAATAAGCAGGTAGCTACCGAAGATAATCATCGCAATAATAGCTAGTACTTTAACGATAGAAAACCAAAACTCGGTTTCTCCATAGACCTTCACCGAGGCTAGGTTGATTGCGTTGATAACGAAGAAAAAGAAAAGTGAGGATGCCCACAAAGGGATCTCGGGCCACCAGAACTGCACATACTTGCCGATAGCGGTCAGTTCTGCCATGCTCACCAAAATATAGAGAATCCAATAGTTCCAACCGGAAGCAAAGCCAGCGAAGGGACCCCAGTATTTGTTTGCAAATGAACTGAAGCTACCTGATATTGGTTCTTCAACCACCATTTCACCAAGCTGGCGCATAATGAAAAAGGCGACTAAGCCAGCTATTGCATAGCCCAAAATAACGGAGGGGCCAGCAAGAATTGCTGCCTGGCCAACGCCTAAGAATAAACCTGTACCAATAGCGCCGCCTAAGGCGATAAGCTGGATATGACGATTGCTTAAGCCTCTTTTAAGTTCTTTGTCCTGATTTTCTTGCACTTTTATAGATTAATTTTTCAGCAAATGAAAGGAACGGCATGAGTAAAATCCTGCTAAATGGCCGCTCTCTATTGCAAGATATATTTTTCAATTCGAATTTATGCAATTGCGAGGCTGAATAATTTCGAAGAGGGGAGGATTGCTTGTGGCGAATCCTATCGATTCGCTGTGCCTAAGGATTACATTGACGCATTAGGCACAGCGGTCTGGGAGGAGTTTTTATTCCGATATTCTTATTTCTGCGACATATCCACAGAGCAACCACAGCCTTTGCCGCAGCCTGCGCTGTTCTTCTTTTTCCCAGGGAAAAAAGAACGGAAGATCGCATATAACGCTCCTACAAAAAGTAGGAAGATAATAACGTATTGGATAAATAAACTGAGTTCCATTACTTTAAAGTTTGATACGCAATGAATGCGGCAAGATAGGCAAGACCAGTCATAAAGACTGTTTGGATCAGTGTCCAGCGCCAAGAGCCTGTTTCCTTACGAACAACAGCGATAGTTGCCATACATTGCATTGCAAAGGCGTAAAACAATAATAAAGAGATTCCCGAAGCCATATTATAGGCCGGTTGTCCTGTATTTGCGTTGATTTCAGAACGCATTTTAGATAATAACGTATTCTTCTGTTCGTCATCTTCAATATCCACATCATCGCCAAGGCTGTAAACCACTGCCATCGTACCGACGAAGACTTCTCTTGCAGCAAAGGATGAAATCAGACCAATACCCATCTTCCAATCATATCCCAATGGTCTCACTAAAGGCTCTATACCCATGCCGATATAACCTAAGAAAGAATGCTCTAATTGATAAGATGAAACGGCTTTTGCTAATTCATCCCCTTCCAGTTGCGGTGCAGATTGAACAACATAGTCTTCTGCTTTGTAAAACTTATCGTTCGGGCCGAAGTTGCCCAATACCCACAAAACAATAGAGATTAACAAGATGATTTTACCGGCATCAATTAAGAAGCCCGATGCTTTATCCCAAACATTCGTTGCCACATTTTTCCAATCAGGCATTTTATAAGTTGGGAGTTCGAAAATCAGGAAAGAAGAGCGAACGCTTTTGATAACCTTGTTGAGAATAAGCGCTGAAAATAACGCGCCGACAATACCCAGGATATACATGGCAAATAGAGCAATCCCTTGCATATTAAATCCTAAGAATTTATCGTCGGGGATCACCAAGCCGATAATAACGATATAGATGGGCAAACGTGCCGAACAGGTCATGAAAGGAGTGACCAACATCGTTAGCAATCGTTCTTTAGGGTTCTCGATGTTTCTTGCCGACATTACTGCTGGAATAGCACATGCCGCTCCCGACATCAAAGGAATAACCGATTTACCGTTTAATCCGAAAGGCTTTAACCAACGATCCATTAAAAATACGACGCGGCTCATATAACCCGACTCTTCCATAATGGAAAGAAACAGGAATAGGATGACAATCTGCGGCACGAAAATAACGATGCCGCCAATACCTGCTACAATACCATAGATGAAAAGCGAAGCTAATGGGCCGTCCGGTAATTTATCATCCAAGAATGCTGTCAGGTCGCCGAACGCGCCGTCGATCCAGTCCATCACAGGTCCGGACCATGCATAGATTGCTTGGAAAATAAGGAATAATAGCCCAAAGAAAATAACGTAGCCGAATACAGGGTGCATCAAAAACTTGTCGATATTATTCGTGTTTCCAAGTTTCTGGTTCTCGGTTTGGTTGATGATGGGATCAAGGTCTTTGCTTGTTTGATCATGACGCGCTAAGGATTCTTGCTTCTGCAAGTCATGCGGATTTAGCGCATAGCGCTGTCTGATCTCAGCAAGCTTAAGTTGGGTTTCTGCCGGCAAGATACTAACCTGCTCTTGGGCAAGGTATTGCCAGGTTAGATATTCAGTGGCTAAAGGAAAGAGCTTCTTTGCTTCTTCCATAGCGGGCTGATAGTCTGAAGAGATTCGGTAATTTCCGAAGTAATGACCTACTTTCTGGTCCAATCCTTTGATCAGTTCGTCGATACCTTTACCCGTACGAGCATTGGTCTTATATACTTTTGTCTGTAAATAAGCTTCTAGCTTGTCGAAATCAATCTGCATTCCCTTTTCTTCCAACTCGTCAATCATGTTCAAGACGAATACTGCAGGAACGCCCAGTTCGCGTGCTTGTTGATACAGGATGATCGAACGTTTAATGGTCGACGGTTCCGCTACGACAAGTGTGAGGTCTGGATATAATGGGTTTTGTTTATCGCTTAGAACGTTGAATACAATTTCCTCGTCTAACGAACTTGGAAATAAGGTATACGTTCCTGGTAAATCGACAACATGATACTTTTTGCCGTTCGCATTTAAAGTACCTTCGCGTTTTTCAACCGTGATACCTGGGTAATTACCTACTTTTTGATTAAGTTTTGTAAGCCGATTAAATAGGGAAGTTTTTCCAACATTAGGATTCCCTAGTAGAATGATTGTTGGGTTTGCCATTAGATTTTTTCTGCGACGATAAGTTTAGCTTCTGATTTACGGATCGCAATTAAAGCATTGTTTTCGAGGATGTTTAGACAGATAGGGCCGTTTAAAGGTGCTTTGTGTTTTACTTCTATTACTGATCCCGGGTAGAAACCAAGTTCATAAAATTTCGCGGGAATGTCTAGGGATTGTATTTCGTTGATTTTGACTCTATCACCAATTTTTAGCTTATCTAGGCTAATCACGTCTTGCATCTGTACTTATTTAGATTAAATTTTAATAAAAATATCTCAACGGAAGCAAATATAAAGAATTAAAATCTTTTAATTTGTAAGCTAAGTCACACTAATGTATTAAAATATGCCAAAGATCGAGGAGCTAGTAAAGGTCAGAAAATTTGCTAGTGCTTGGCATCGTGCAACTATAAACATAATATACAGCAGCAACTGGCTGAATGTGGTATTAGAGAAGAGGGCCGGTGCGAAGCAGCTGACACTGCAACAGTTTAATGTGTTGCGGGTATTGAGGGGACAATACCCAAATCCGGTAACAAACAATTTACTTAAAGAACGCTTGCTAACGAAGACACCCGACATCAGTCGCCTGGTGGATCGTATTGTAAGCAAAGACCTGGTGACCCGAGAGAAAAACAGTGCCGATAAGCGCGCTGTCGACTTACTGATCACTCAAAAAGGACTCGATCTTCTCGCGGAAATCGAGAACAGCATGATGTTGGATGATTTATTGCCCAATAACATCAGCGAAGAAGAATGCTTACAATTAAGTGCGCTATTAGATAAGTTTAGAGGACCTCAAGGGGAAGAGACCTTCGAAGCTTAGTGCGCATGGTCGTGATCATGGTCATGTCCTTCATGTCCATGATCATGGCCTTCGTGATTATGTCCGTCGCCAGAATGATCATGGCCATCATGAGAATGGTCGTGTTGTTCCTGTGCTGGCCCATGATTATGATGATCATGATCATGTGGGAACAAGAAATTCGCCAATGATACCAATACACCTAACAGTACCGCTGCCATCTTCTTCTTATTGAAAGTGTGGTGATCTGCAGATCCTGATTCAAAGAGAATAGTCGTCGAAATGTGTAAGAAGATACCAATTACTACGGCCATCATCTTATCGAAATACTGCGCAACATTTCCAATGTCGCCTTGCGATACACCCTTACTGACAATAAAGCCTAGTGGCGTCATAGCAGCAAAAGCAGCAATGAAAAGTGTAATTGTCTGTCTTGACAGCTTGGTGTTTATCAATAAACTACCCAATGCGAAGGCCGCAGGGATGTGGTGGATTGCAATACCAAACACAAGCTCATTTCTATGTCCTGATGCTAATGGGAAACCTTCCAAGAATGCATGCAAACACAAACTGATTAGAATTCCGATTGGGAATTTATGTTCATGTTGATGAATATGTCCATGCTCTATACCTTGTGAGAAATGCTCTAAAACAAGCTGGAATAAGAATCCTCCTAATATGTATAATCCAATTATCTCTCCTGAAGTCTGTCCGCTATGATAAACTTCCGGGATTAAGTGAAGTACGGTAATCGCGAAGAGGTAGGCACCACTGAACGATAAGATAAGCTTTAAAAGTTGGGTGTTATCTTTTTTTACAAAGAATACCGCGATACCGGCCACAAGGGCGGAGAAAAATAAGATCGATACAATCAGGAAACTACTCATGCAGGTGTTGTTGCTGGAATATGGTTAGTGGGTTCGAAAAATTTCGGAAAAAAACGTTTAAAGAGATATCCCGTTCCCAAACCGATCAGCATGCCGAGTATTGCACCGCAGAGTATATCGAGCGGATAGTGCACACCTACATAGATTTGAGAAAACGCAATAGAAGCGGCCCATAAGATGCATAACCATAAGGTATGGCGCCATTTTCTTCGGAATAAAACAATCCAGAAGAATGCCATAGCGAAATGATTCGTCGCATGTGATGAGGTAAAACTATATCCTGATCCACAGCGTGCTCTCAAGTTGACTTCATTTTTAAAAACAACGTCGTTACATGGCCTAACTCTTTTTACTGTTTTCTTGATTAAATGCGAAGACGTGGCATCGGAAATCCCGAAGGTTGCTAACGTGCAAGCCACGATCAAAACGCCCACCTTCCCATAATGTTTAATGAAAAAGATAATCAGGAATAAGTATAGAGGAGACCAAGTATAAGGATTACGTAATATCGGCAATAACCAATCAAAGACCGGGTTGCTAAGGCCTTGATTGATGGCTAGGAAAAAGTCTTGATCGAACTGAATTATTTTATCTAACATATTAATGAAATAGATTTGTCTAAAAATTTTCAAACCAAATCTATAAAAAAAATGCAAGTAGCCTTTCGATTATTGCAAATGAAACATTGTTGCAACAAAGATAGGTAAATAATGGAAAAAAAGAATAATAATCGAATTAATTGTTTAAATCCTTTAAATTTACCGCCATTATATCAATTTGAACATCTATGGCATTAATAAAATCTATTTCTGGAATCCGCGGAACCATTGGAGGAAGACCTGGTGACAACCTAACCCCTGTAGACATTGTGAAATTCACTGCTGCATACGGAAAGATTGTTACGGAGGCTGCTGAAAATAAAACAATCGTTGTTGGACGCGATGCTCGTGTATCGGGCGAAATGCTGTCTAACTTAGTTATCGGAACGTTGCAAAGCATGGGCATCGATGTTATCGACCTAGGCCTTTCGACAACACCAACCGTAGAGATTGCTGTTCCTAAATTGCAGGCAGCTGGAGGAATTATCTTGACAGCATCGCATAATCCAGGACAATGGAATGCCTTAAAATTATTGAATAGCAAAGGAGAGTTTATCGATGATGCGAAGGGGAAGGAAGTTCTTGAATTAGGAGAAAGCCTTGACTTTGATTTCGCTCAGGTAGAGGATCTGGGCAAGGTTACGAAGGATGACACATTCTTGCAAAAACATATTGACGATGTGCTAGCGTTAGAATTTGTCGATGTGGATGCTATTAAGAAAGCAAACTTTAAAGTTGCTGTAGACGCGGTAAATAGTACAGGCGGAGTTTTTATTCCTGAGCTTCTGAAAGCTTTAGGGGTAGAGACTGTTTATAAGATACACTGCGAGCCAAATGGCCTATTCCCTCATAATCCGGAACCTCTGAAAGAACATTTGACCGATCTTTCTAAAGCAGTACTCGACAATAAAGCTGACTTAGGTATTGCCGTAGATCCGGATGTTGATCGTTTAGTATTCATGATGGAAGACGGGGAATTATTTGGCGAAGAATACACTTTAGTGGCAGTTTCTGATTTCATCTTAACCCATAAAAAAGGCAATACGGTGTCAAATCTTTCCTCAACGCGCGCATTACGTGATGTAACTTTAAAACACGGCGGTGAGTATTTTGCTGCTGCGGTAGGCGAGGTCAATGTGGTTACGAAAATGAAGGAAGTCGATGCGGTGATGGGTGGAGAAGGTAATGGTGGAGTGATCTATCCGGCTTCTCACTACGGTCGCGATGCATTGGTGGGTGTCGCTTTATTCTTAACACATTTAGCAAAGCTAGGCAAAAAGGCGTCTGAATATCGTGCTGAACTTCCTCAATACTTCATGTCAAAGAATAAGATTACCCTAACGCCAGGTTTAGATATCGATA
Source organism: Sphingobacterium sp. BN32 (assembly GCF_030503615.1). Classification (NCBI taxonomy): domain Bacteria; kingdom Pseudomonadati; phylum Bacteroidota; class Sphingobacteriia; order Sphingobacteriales; family Sphingobacteriaceae; genus Sphingobacterium; species Sphingobacterium sp. BN32. The sequence continues at coordinate 2,596,040 of NZ_CP129963.1, read as the reverse complement.
ATCTATTAGCGAAAATGCAAGAAAAATACGCGCATGAGCAACACTCGACGATCGATGGCTTGAAAATAGACTTTGAGAATGAATGGGTCCACTTACGTAAATCCAATACGGAGCCTATTATTCGTATATATTCGGAAGGACATACGCCTGAAGCGGCCGAAGCGATTGCTCAGAAAATCATGAACGAAATTCAAGAAATCGTAGGCTAAGTAGTAGCCTAGGCTTTCTGTTATACAAATCCCCCAAAACAGCTATTTTTTCTGTTGGGGGATTTTTCTTTTTTTACGGCATGAAATTCAAGATCATCTTCATCCTATGCGCACTGTGCACACTCAGTTCTTCCGCAATAGCACAACAATCCGTTAGCATCAAAGCTAGACAGGACTACAAATTAGTCGCCTCGCTCAATCATAGCTTGACGCTCAGTAGGTCGCCTTTTAAATTATTGTTCCATGTCAAAGGCTTAGAATCGTTTTGTATCGCTTTTACTAGCGACAGGGAGATCTATCGCTCTGCAATAGGCGAAGCGGATATGGAAGTGATGTGGTTCGAGAATACCGGCATGGCAGAAGGACTTTTTAATGAGGATAAAACAATCCTATTGTCCGATGAGGCGCCGAGTTATTGGTTCTACAGCTCGCTACAAGAACATCGCTTCGATAAACATCCACAGGGAACAACGAAGGAATGGACAGCAGAACGCTCTGTCGAAAATATCTTCGATGTAGATCAAGATGAAACCCACTCGGTACAGCAGATTCAACGACCGATTTATTATGTTGTTTATGTGCCGCAATACGACGAGGATTACAACGTCATCGACAAAAAGATCTATACCTATGGTGAGATTCTGTGGAAGCCATAATGCTGTTAAGTTTTCGTAAAGTTTTTATCACTTACACGAAAAACAGGTAAAAATACGTTCATGTAAAGAACATCAACGTATTTAAAGCATCAAATGACGAATAAGATTTCCTCGCTATTAAGCATTACTTTATTATCTATTTCCTTGTATTCGCTGGGTTCTTGCGTGAAAGACGATTTCGACGCGAATCATCAGCTTGTTGACCCCAGTTTGTCGGAACAGAAAATCAATACCGGCTTCACCAAGCAAGATGTGCCGATCAAAGCTGACAATTGGTCAATTAGTTATGTAAAGGATGGAATAACAGGCGAGCCCTTAAAAAATAAAGCCGGGGAGCCCTTTAAACTATCGAAAGCCGGCGTGATGGAGCTGGAAAGTGGCTGGTTAAAAATGGAGAAGAGTGCAGATAATAAACTGATCGTTTCCCTTTTAGAAAATTTTAGCGACCATCCCCGGAAATTTATCGTAGGATTAGTATCTGATAATAAATTAGACGCGATCACTTATATCCAATCGCGAGGGGAAAGCTATGAAATCGTAAAAAAAGATATACAGGAAGTTGAAGGCAGTAGAAAAGTCTACCGCAGCACCGAAGGCTGTAGTACAATGACGATTACAAATGATACCGGCTTGGAAAAGAGCTTTGATATTACAGCAATCTTTGCCGGTGTAAAATATAGTTCTGAATTTACGAGTGAAGATTATGGCGCCTTCGATTGGATCGCTGCGTCAGACTCCCTGATTACGATGGATCAACTTCTTGTTGACGGATCAGTTCGCTGGAATGGTAAGGTCCTGTACAAAAAAGGAACGACGCTAGAAGATTTTGTGAAGGAAAGCAGTAAGGAGGAAATTAAAGTAGCTCCGAATACCACAGTGCAAGTCAGCGGAGAGATGGAATACTTGGAAAGAACGTGCGAATATACCTTTACCATAAAGAATGCTTCATCCGGTCATCAGTTTCCAGTTAGAGGAACCTGGAAACAAAAGGTCCCCTTAAGTCCACATACTAGAATAAATTAAAAAAATAAAGCTGCCCTTCGATGCAATGCCCCAAAAAGTTAGACACTTTCTGGGGGTACTCTATCGAAAGGTGGCTTTTTTTATGTGCGAATATCCGCGATCGAAGGCCATCAGGATCTTTTAACCCTGATGATTTTTTTAATGGAAACATGAAAGTTTTGCAGCCGACAGCCTCGCTGACTAATAGCTAGCATCAATAAGCTTGGGTCGGGACTAGGACGTCTTAGTCCCAATGTAAACCCAATTCAAACCCAATACAAACCCAATGCATACCCAAATCAAAACCGTTCTGAAAGGGCTATGATTTGGGTGTGTATGGTTTGATGAAAGATTGTTATTGCATGAAGAATCGTCGTTGTATCCTAGCCCTTTTCGGCGCGTCGTTTCTCAACCGCTAGAATATTGCGTTGTATGTCTTTCATAATCCATTTTGCCCAGATTCCTGCATAGAAGTTGAAAGTGGTATTCAAGGTGAAGTGGCTGTACAAATGAAGTCTGTATTTGTTGTGGCCGAGCTGCTCTAGCTCGTAAGTTCCGTTCAGGACATCGAAGAAATTTCCCCCCACGACAACGTGTTCATCGAGCGTGGTCGATGGAATCTCATGAGGGTTAGCCTTTATTGTGAAGCTCATGCTTTTTTGATGATCGTAATGCGTCACTGTTTCGTGAAACACGAGGCCGTTCGTAAAAATGGCTTTTCTATAAGCACCGACACCCTCGTAGTTTAATTCTGCTTCTACGGGACGGGGAAAACCAAGCATGCGGTTTAACCAGCCGCTATCTTCCGCCTCGCTAATTTTGGAAACGCGGGTTACCAATCCCCATATTTTGTCGGCGGGTGCTTCAATGTCTATGTAATTATAGGCTTTGAATTGCTCTTTGCTTCGTCCCATCCAGGCTTCTAAGGGGGCAGCAAATAAAGGCAAAAGAACTAGGACGCTTACCATGATGGTATCGTGTTTTTTCTGAAAACTTTTTCCCAGCAATCCTCCAATTGATGCGAATACCATAAAAATAGGGAAGACCATCATCCAACAAGCCCATCCTTCTAGCTCCACAAAAAGCGTAACGATTGCAAATACGGTTAATGGGATCCACGGGAACAGTATGGTGAAAGCATTGTTTCTTGTTCGCTCGATTGGAGCGAAATAAACTGCTAAAGCCCCCATGACGAAAGGAACAACGAATAAGAAGCTGATTGACATTAACGCGAATAGCGAGGATAAATTGGAGATATTAAATAGGAATCTCATGAGCATTGCATATGCTACGGGCATGACAATGGCGTGGAAGTATTGGTTTTTGATGATTTTGCTAAACATAGTTATGTGCTATGGATTAAAGATATCGAAAATAAGTTTGTTTGAATAAGAAATATATTCTATCTTTGCCACTCATTAAATAATAACAATTAATTCATAACAATGTACGCAATAGTAAATATAGCAGGACAGCAATTTAAAGTTGCTAAAGACCAATACCTTTTTGTACACCGTTTACAAGGAGACGAAGGCGCTAGTATTGAATTTGACAATGTATTGTTAGCAGAGGACGGTGGTAAATTTACTGTTGGTACGCCAAGTATCTCAGGTGCTAAAGTTTCAGCTACGATTTTGTCTCATTTAAAAGGTGAAAAAGTAATCGTTTTCAAGAAAAAACGTCGTAAAGGCTACAAGAAGAAAAACGGTCACCGTCAACAATTCACTAAAATCCAGATCACTGGTATCAGTTTATAATTGAATTTTTAATCTGACGTAAGTCATAAATTAGAATAAAGAAATGGCACACAAAAAAGGTGCGGGTAGTTCCAAGAACGGCCGTGAGTCACATAGTAAGAGATTAGGTATCAAGATTTTTGGTGGTCAACAAGCAATCGCTGGAAACATCATCGTTCGCCAACGTGGTACTCAACATAACCCAGATTCTAACGTAGGTATCGGTAAAGACCATACATTATACGCTTTAATCGACGGTACAGTAGTTTTCCGCAAAAAAGCTAACAACAAATCTTATGTTTCTGTATTACCTACAGAAGAAAACAACTAAGATATCTTAGGATCAAAAAAAGAGGCTAGCACGATGTGTTAGCCTTTTTTTTTTGGATTGGAGATGATACTGTTGTGCAGAATAATAACTTAGATATAATTTTTACATATTAGGAATAATTTGTAACTTTAAGTGTATTTTAGAGGTGAAAGGAATATCGGTTTATTATTTTAGGTTAACTTATCTTATTGAATATCAATTTTACACAATCATATACACCAATCTCATTTTATGAGAAAATTAAAAGTCGAAAGGATTATTATGAATGCATTTAGAAGAAAAATTGTAAAAGTAAAAAGATCGTCTATCGTTTTCCCTACAAATTCGTTTTGGTCGGGTCTTGGAAGTGTGTTTAATGTGGCCGGCAAATACTTTGATTACCATACCTCCAATTCGGAGATGCAGTCAGATAAAAAGGCTTTACTTAGAGATTGGGAGATGGTCGGGAATGATATCAAAAATGCTGAAACGTATATCAAACGAGAGAATAAAGAATTATACGTTTTTTAGTGTAATTCAAGATGACACACATTAATTCCAAAAAGGGAATGGATTTAGGTCAGCAATCTGAACCTGCTGTAGAGGATGTGATCCCGATTGAAGTAGAAAGGGGCTTAAATGAGATCAATCCTAACCTATTGAAAAGCCTCTCTAAGGTTCAAAGGCGGGAGGTTTTAACAACGATTTCGCTAATGCAATTGAGGACTCATTCAGGCCCACTTCCGCAGCCAGAAACTTTTGAGGGTTATGAAAGAATACTCCCTGGTTGTGCTGAAAGAATACTAGTAATGGCGGAAAAGCAACAAAATCATCGTATGGGATTAGAGAAGATGCATTTGGGTGAGCAATTATTTCAAAGTAAGTTGGGTCAGATTTTTGGACTTCTTATAGCAGCAATATGTATTGGTACTGGCGCCTTTCTAGTAATGAATAGCTATGAAGTGGCCGGGTCAATATTGTTTGGTACAACTTTACTAGGATTGGTTACCGTGTTTGTAATTGGTAAACGAAGTCAGCATGCTTAAAATAAGCAAAATATTGAGCTAGCATTTTTCTTAACTTGATGATACTTTTTGCTGTTTTTTATAAAACATTTTTTAGCGTCTAGCAATTTCAACAGGGTTAAAAGAAGGTGAGACAATACTCTAAATCTTGTAGCTAATATCTGAAAATGACAAAAGAGGGCAAGTTTACCCTCTTTTGTCATCTTGTGGAGAATACCGGACTCGAACCGGTGGCCTCTTGCCTGCCAGGCAAGCGCTCTAGCCAGCTGAGCTAATCCCCCTTTTGGCTTTCAGCAAAGATATAAATTAGTTTTGCTTTTTGTCGATTAACGGTAAAATATATCGGTAGGTGTCGCTGAACGATGCATCTTTCATAAATTCACTGAATGCTGCATAGCTTTCAGCAGGATATTCGCCCTCTTTAATCTGCATTTTTCTATAGCATACCAGCTTGCCATCTTTCATTTTCATAGACATTTCGTAGTAGCCCATAGGGATTTCCTTTTTGATATCTGCGGGCTTAATTCTGCTATCCAAATTGGCTGGAAGTTCGATTTCTATCTCATCGATATCGGTGTAACCTCTGGTAATTTTAACCGGATTAATTCGCCTTGCTAGTTTTTCTTAAATTAATTTATGATTCTAATAATTGTTTTTCGTAAAGTGAGCTGTACTCTCCTTCTAAAGCGAGTAATTCTTGATGGGTGCCACGTTCGATGATACGCCCCTGATCGAGTACTAAGATCTGATCCGCATTCTTGATGGTTGAAATCCGGTGTGCAATGATGATCGATGTCTTCCCTTCCATAATGCGGCCAAGATTGTGGAGAATCTCTTCTTCGGTCTTCGTATCAACGGCAGATAAGCAGTCGTCAAAGATGAGGATATTTGGATCTTTCACTAAGGCACGTGCGATAGAGACACGCTGTTTTTGCCCGCCGGAAAGGGTAATACCTCGTTCGCCAATATGAGTTTCAAAGCCTTCTTCAAAGCCCTTAATATTGTCATAAACGGCTGCATCCTTAGCAGCCTGCTCAATGCGAGGCATATCCACTTGGTCTAATCCAAAGGCAATATTGCGAGCAATGGTATCTGAAAACAGAAATACCTGCTGCGGGACAAAACCGATTTGCTCCCGTACGGCATGGGTTTTAAAGTTTTTGATGTTTTTATCATCATATAGAATTGCTCCGGAATCGACATCATACATACGCAGCAGTAAATTCGCTATAGTGGATTTACCCGACCCGGTCTTGCCTATGATTGCCATCGTTTTGCCGACCGGAATATGAAAACTGATGTTGTCTATCGCTTTAATACCTGTATCCGGATATGTAAAAGATATATTATCCACACGAATATCGCCCGCTATTTTCGCTTCGCTGCTGCCTTCTTCAATCTCTGATCTCGTTTTTAAGAACTCGTTGATACGCTTCTGCGAAGCTGCGGCTCGCTGAACGAGCGATGTGACCCAAGCTAAAGACATCGCAGGAAAGGTGAGCTGATTTACATAGATAATGAATTCGGCAATATTTCCGGCGGTAATATTTCCGTCGTTTACCTCCAAGCCACCAATATATACCGTGATAATTGTGCTGAATCCTACTAAAAAGATAATCAATGGGAAAAAGATCGCCTGAACTTTTACCAAATTTAAGTTGATGTCTTTATAACGATCGCTTTCGACCTTAAAAGAATTCATCTTATCTTTTTCGCGTGTATAAGTTTTGATTACGCGAATTCCCGAGAATGTTTCTTGAACAAAAGAGGAAAGATGCGATAATTGACGCTGTATCCGCTCGCTGCGTCTGTTGATAACCTTATTTACAAACAGGATCAATACCGAGATAATGGGGATAGGAAGGAGGGAATAGGTCGCCAACTTAGCATTTACATTATACATGGCATAGATAATCATGATCGACAACACCACCGTATTGATCGCATACATAATCGCGGGGCCTAAATAATTTCTCACTTGATTAACATCTTCCGTCGCACGGTTCATCAAATCACCGGTATTGTTGCGACGATAGAAAGCAAAGTCAAGCTCCTGGTAATGCTGGTAGATCTCGTTCTTTAAGTCGTATTCGATATGGCGCGATGTTAGAATCAAAGTTTGGCGCATCATGAAGAGGAATATTCCTCTCAACAGGGCAAGCACGAGCACTACAATACCAAAGAATAACAGACTATTTCCGAATATTTGATAGATTAATCCTTGTCGCTCGAATCCATCATATAAGCGATAGAGGTCGATATTCTCTTTCACCAAGTCAAAAGCTTCACGGATAACCTGTGCTGGTAAAATACCAAAGTAATTCGATATGATGACGAAGATGACACCAGGGATAATTTGCCAGCGATATTTATAGAAAAACTTATTGAGGTAGGCGAGTTCTTTCATGCAAGAACAAAAGTAAGGGATAATTTTAATATTAGTAGGATGAAGGCAAACGATAGTGTTAAATAGATGTCAATATAGCTGCTGTTGAAAAAATAGAGACAGTAGCAAATTCATTTTATTTGTTGCGTTTATTTAGCAGGATGATAACGCAACGCGACAAACCTTTTAGAATTTGAAGTAAATTGGAATGCAAGCTATATAAAATTTCAAATCTATCGTCGGTAACCTAATTATTTGCTTGTGGATACGATTCCATGCAAAAATATTGCTACTTTTGTAGCTGTAAAATTATGTTCAATTATGCAAAGGGATAATTCCTCACTTTTCGACTTGATGCGTATATCTGACCATCAAAACCTATTTTTCTGTAACGACAAAGAGGTCGGATTAAAAGCAATCGTAGCTATCCATGATACTACATTAGGGCCGGCGATCGGCGGAGTTCGTATGTTACCATACGCAACAGAGGCTGAGGCTATTGAGGATGCATTGCGTCTGTCAAAAGCTATTACCTATAAATCCTCATTGGCAGGATTAAATTTGGGTGGTGGTAGTGCAATCATTATCGGGAATAATAGAACGGAAAAATCAGAAGTATTGATGCGTCGCTTCGGACGTTTCATCAATGGTTTGAATGGTAATTTTATTGCTTCTATCGATGTGGGTACTACGCAAAAAGATCTGGAGCACATCCACGCAGAAACAAACTACGTAGCAGGTTTGCCTACTTCATTGAATGGCGCTGGCGACACCACAGTTTTTGCTGCAAAAGGAGTTTATTATGGAATTAAAGCTGCTATTAAGGAGCTTTATGGAGATGATAACCTGGCGGGCAGAAAAATCGCTGTGCAGGGTGTAGGAAGTGTTGGGGAGCATTTGGTATCCTTATTACGTGCTGAGAATGCGCGTGTATATGTTTCTGACATGACAGAAGAACGTAAGATGAAGATTGCTGCGAAATATAAAGCGGAGCCTATCACTTACTCTACAAGTTTTGAACTAGATGCTGACGTGTATGCGCCATGTGCATTAGGTGGAACAGTTAACCCAGACACGGTTCCCCGTATGCGTTGTAAAATCATCGCTGGTTCAGCAAACAATCAGTTGTTAGACGAAGAGGTAACAACACAATTATTAAAAGATAACAATATTCTTTATACGCCAGACTTTTTGATCAACTCAGGAGCTTTAATTAGCTGCTTCTCGGAGTTGGAAGGCTATGGTGCAGATCGTACAGATTACTTGATCCGCCATATCTATACCGCGACAAGACACGTGATCCAAAAGGCTAACGAAGAAAATATTTCTACACATCAAGCGGCAAAAGAGCTTGCGGAAAAGCGTATTTCCGACATGAAGAAATTAAGATAATAGTATAATATCGTTCTTTATTAAACATTCGTTCTTTATAAAATTATGCTAAATAGAAGACACCTTCGGGTTAAGGTTATGCAAGTATTGTATGCCTACAGTTTATCGGAAGATAAAAACCTTCCTGATTTTGAGAAAAGTCTACTGAAAAATGTAGAGGAAGTTGATGAGATGTACATATGGACACTGAATCTATTGGATGAGGTGGCCGAATATGTATTGATAGATGTGGAAGGTATTGCCAATAAATGGATTCCTTCGGTGAAAGATCAGACGTTTTCTTCAACAAAATTAAACAGCAATACCTTTATTGAATCTTTGCGTCAAAACCGCGAATATTTAGAGAAGGTAAAACGTTATAAAGTTGATTGGAGCTATGACCCTGAAATTGTTCGTTCTATCTTTGCCCAGCTTAAAGAGTCTGAGGCTTACTTAGAATACCTAGAACAAGAAGATCGCTCTATTTCAACAGAAAAAGATATCATCAAATATATCTTTAAGAAATTAATTCTTAAGTCGACCGATGTAGAACAAGCTTTCGAAGCACGTTTTATCAACTGGCCAGTGGACCGCGAGGTATTGCAGGCCATGATAGCCAAAACATTCAAAAACTTTAGCAGCGAAGTTCCTGCAAAAAACCAACTTGCTGACTTAACGCCTAGTTGGATCGAGGATAAAGATTTTATCCTAGACCTCTTAAAGCAGACGATTAAATATGCAAAGGAATATCAGGACCTTATCTCGGAAAAGACTAAAAATTGGGAAGCTGATCGTATCGCATTAATCGACAACTTGTTGATGCGCATGGCTATTACAGAATTAATTCATTTCCCAACCATCCCGGTAAAAGTAACAATAAACGAGTATATCGAACTTTCTAAGGCATTTAGTACCTTAAAAAGTAGTACCTTTATCAATGGTATCTTAGACAAGATTTTATCCGACCTTACTACTCAACGTCGTATTAAGAAAGAGGGTAGAGGTCTAATCGCATAATTACTATGAAAAAGTTAAGTCTCGTATTGTTTGCAAGCGCTTTAATGTTTACAGCTTGCAACAACAACAGTAAAGAAAATACAAACGTAAGCCAAGATTCTACAGCAATAGCTGGTACCCAAGAGGGAGCCGGAAAGATGGAATTTGAAGAAGATGCATTCAACTTCGGAACCATCAAAGAAGGCGAAGTTGTGGAGCATGTTTTCAAATTTAAGAATACAGGTGATTTCCCAGTTGTATTAGCGCAAGTTTCGGCGAGCTGCGGTTGTACCACGCCGACTTACACTTCTACGCCTGTAAAACCAGGAGAGTTTGGAGAAATCTCGGTGAAGTTCGATAGCAACGGCCAAATAGGACAACAACAGAAAATTATTACGATTGCTTCTAATGCAGAAAAGCCCGTAACAACGGTGCAGCTTAAAGGCGAAGTGGTAGTGAACTAAAAGCAAACAAATAAATTATAATAAAACAAGATGATTTCAACTATTTTATTACAAGCAGCAAGTGGTGGTGGATTGATGCAATTCCTTCCAATTTTATTGATGGTAGTGGTATTCTATTTTTTCATGATTAGACCACAAATGAAAAAGCAAAAAGACCATAAAAAATATATCGAAGAATTAAATGTTAACTCTAAAGTGGTAACTACAGCAGGTATCCACGGTAGAATCGTTGAAGTAGGTGATACGACGTTCTTAGTAGATGTAGGTAATGGTGTAAAGATCCGTTTTGATAAAACTGCCATTGCATTAGATGCTTCCAAAGCTGCAAATGCGAAAACTGCTTAAGCAGTACATATTAAGTTATAAAGAAAAGGGCTATCTGCATATTAGATAGCCCTTTTCTTATTTCTTATCACTTAGTTTCCATGCAAGGATCCTATTGATCTTATTGCCCTGCGACATATTGATCACTTGTATGTCTTTCACTTTATGGTATTCAAGAATAGCACGCAGTGGTTTTATATTCGCCTTGTTGGATACCAAGGTTGTACAATATCCGATCTGATCTTTATAGGTAAAGCTGTCGTAGATTAGCTGAGTAATAAATTTCTTCTCTCCGCCATCTGTCCAAAGCTCGGTCGAGAGGCCTTGGTAGTTTGAGTTCGCATCCTGCGAGATTCGAAGGTTCCTATTCTTTCTCGATACCTGTGCTTCGTGATCCTCTTGTGATTTGAAAAAAGGTGGATTGCACATAATCGCATCATAATATTCCTTCGGAAGAATGATATCCTTCAGTATATTTTTCGGATTGCTCTGCTGTCTTAAACGGATGGACTTCGCTAATTCGGGATTGTCTTTGAGGATCGCATTGCCATTCGTAAGGGAAGGGACATGTGTTTCAGAACCCGTAAATAGCCAGCCATATTCCTTAACCCCTAAAATAGGATAGATGATGCTTGAGCCGGTACCTATATCCAAAATATGAACGCCTCTACCTGTTTTGCCGCCCAGCAGATCCGCTAGATAATGAATATAGTTCAGACGGCCAGGAACCGTAGGTACTAAACTTTTCGGCAATACACGCCATCCTTTGATACCGTAGGTAGTTTTCAATAGCGCCTTATTAAGATGGAATACGGCCTCTGGCTGCGTGAAATCTATCGACAGGTGGTCATGGTCCACCTGAATAACATACTTGCGCAAATCGGGCGTATTCTTAGCCAGTTGTTCAATATTGTAAGCTTTATTGAACTTATTTCTGGGATGTAAATTTTTTGAGATATTTTCCATTAATTTTATGCACACAAAGATACCTATTAATAAATGATTGAATCTAATATTTTGTTGGTCATGGTCTTATTTTTCTTCATGGCCATGTTGTTCGTGATTAGTCAACGCTTTAGTATTTCTTATCCTATCCTGTTGGTAATTGGTGGATTGGCGATATCTTTGATTCCCGGAATGCCGGAAGTTAGCATCAATCCTGATATTGTTTTTCTTATTTTTCTGCCACCCTTACTCTTTGAGGCGGCCTGGTACACCTCATGGCATAGCTTCTGGAAGTACAAACGATCAATTATGATCATGGGCTTTGGGTTAGTATTTGTTACATCGCTAGCCGTTGCTTATCTGTCGGTGCAGATTATTCCGGGTTTTACGCTAGCCTTAGGTTTTCTCTTGGGCGGGATTATTTCACCGCCGGATGCTGTTGCTGCCACCTCTGTTCTCAAAGGTGTCAATATGCCGAAACGTGGCATTACGCTGTTGGAGGGGGAAAGCTTGGTCAATGATGCAGCCTCATTAACCGTATTTCGATTAGCTTTAGCGGTCATCATTACCGGAAGTTTCGAGCCTCAAGAAGCCATCGTCAATTTCTTTACCCTAGCCGTTATGGGGATATTTGTTGGCCTGGTAATCGGACATATTCTATATTTTTTCCTGCGCTATGTTGCTAAATCCTCAAGTATTACAACACCTATCACACTGATCGCACCATATATCATGTACATCGTCGCGGAACATTTCGAATGGTCCGGTGTACTCGCTGTTGTAGCAGGTGGTCTGTTTTTATCTTTTCGCTCGAAGGATTATATGGATTATCATACGCGCATCCAAACGCGTGAGGTATGGGATACGGTAGGATTTCTGTTGAACGGATTCGTATTTATACTCATTGGTCTGGAGCTTCCGATAATTATTGCCGGTATTGAAGATGTCTCGATGGAATGGGCAATAAAAATGGCCTTATGCATTACTGCGATCATCATCGTAATTCGAATCGTATTTATCTATGGCGCTGCCTTTATCCCGAGAATGATTTTCAAAAGCGTACGAAAGAATGAGTCTTCACCCGGATGGAAACTTCCGTTGGTCATTGGCTGGGCCGGTATGAGGGGCGTCGTGTCGCTTGCCTCCGCACTAGCCATTCCGCTGACGTTGAGCGACGGAACGGCATTTCCGCATCGCAACCTCATCCTGTTTATTACCTTCGTCGTGATTTTGATTACACTGGTCGTTCAGGGCCTTTCCCTGCCATGGCTTATCAAAGGGATAAAACTTGAGGGCAATTCGGAAGAAATTCCTGAGGAGGTACAGATCGAGGCGATCCGCTATCGCTTGGCCCGAGAGGGGATGAAGCTTGTCGAAGAGAAATATGCCGATGAATTGCGAGAGAGTTTTACGGTAAAGGCGATTTATACACAGATGAAGAGGCGATTAGATACCTCGGCATCCAGTATCGATCAAGAATCTAAGATCCGCATAGCCAATGAGAAAGACCTTTATAAAAGAGTAACACAAGACGTCATCGATCAACGCAGGAAGACCTTATACGCCATGCACACAGAGAAAAAATATGATGATGCCCTTCTCAGAGAATTGGAACATAATCTTGATTTAGAGGAATCTAGATTAAACCGGAAGTAATATATGCCCGTACAGGTATCTTCAAGGTAACTGGAAACCTTTAGTAACCGATAGTGTAGGATTCAAATAAAGATTGTAACTTAATGAATAATTAATAATAATCGTTTTTAGGGAGTTTATTTTATAAGATCCCACCTTCATGAGATATAGTTTCCACACTGTATATTAATATAAACGACGTTTTTAAAATGGTAATGAGAATAGCTATCCTCGAAAGAGGGTAGCTGTTTTTTTTAGTACTTAATACTTAGTATTTAGTAGTTAGTATTTAGTAGTTAGACCTATAGTTGGATATTGGAGTGTATTGTCTTGAACCAGGAAAGGAAGGATTTAAGGATGAGCAGGATATCACGCATAGGTCTAATTACTAAGTACTAAGTACTAACTACTATTTTGAAAGGAAGGATTTAAGGATGAGCAGGATATCACGCATAGGTCTAATTACTAAGTACTAAGTACTAACTACTATTTTGAAAGGAAGGATTTAAGGATGAGCAGGATATCACGCATAGGTCTAATTACTAAGTGCTAATTACTAACTACTATTTTGAAAAGAAGGATTTAAGGATGGTCAGGATCAAGCAGAAAGGAAAAAAGACTTTGATCGGGTCTAAAATCTCATGTCTAATATCTAACATCTAATGACCCGGCATAGGTCTAACTACTAACTACTAACTACTAACTACTAACTTGATTCGTTTCTGAAATAGAAAATAAAATAGACTTCCGAAAAAAGGAAGAAGTACAACGATCAAAGCAAGAAGAATTGAGTTGAACAGATTCAGTTGTTTGTTTCTGGCAATTTGAATCAAAGCCACGATGGTCATAAGCAAGGCACAGATTACAAAACATTGCCATAGGAATAAAGGAGATGAGAATTGATTTAAAATAGCGGTCATAATCTAAGGATCTTACTAGGTTAAAGATAGGAATTTAATTTATCTTTCAAATCTTTGGTATTGCTTTTCTAAGAATTGCAGGGTCTTGTCGGGTAAAGTATGGTCCAGAACGATTTCAAGGTTATTTGCAACTTCAGCTGCAAACAGCTTAAACACCTTCAACATGGCGAACGAAGCCTTCCAATTATCTTTCATATCGGCACCTGCAAATGTGGCTTTCACGAGCATCCATTCTTCCTTGGATAGATATTGCTCAAACAAGCGCCCATGCTTACTGCTGCTGACTTCCCAATTGTTTTTGGAACCAATATACCACTCAATCATTGGCTCCAGATATTCAATACGAATGATATGTTCAAACATGAACTTATAATAGAACAAATCGCCACGATTTAGGCATTTCGGTAGATAGCTCACGTCCCACCAGAAATCACTATAGACTTTGTTGAATTGGGCTGCGCTGGGCTTATGGATGATCGAAACTTGATAGGAGGGCGGCGCAAGATCTTTCGTAAGATTGTCTTTGTCGATTAATACACGGTAGCCAATATCCCAGTCCTCAGGAAGTTTGCTCTTCCTGGTTTCGGCGATAAATTTTTCCTTTTGATATAACTTAAAGTCTATTTTATCTGCATCTACGAATTGCACCATTTTCATTGCATGTACATTATTGAAATAGCTTTCATCCTCCTCATAAATGTTCAAGGGCTCGCCAAACTGATAAATCCATTCGGTACTTTTTTTATAGGGCGTTAGATCGTCGAATACCAACTCAATATCCAAGTCGCTATACGCATCGACGGGAGCCAAGGGATTAACAAGCGAACTCGTCAATAGGGCAGCTCGAATATCAGGATTGCTAGCAATCCAATATTCGACGGCTTTAAGTTTCTCATCTCGGCTAGACATTTCTTTATCCATGAGAGACAATTTAACGAAAAAAACTGATTTGCTACCGGAGATATATCTTTCATGCTTTCCATTGTAACAGCAGGATGGATGAAAGTTCTAGACGATGTTTGAAAACAGACACTTGGAGAAAAAAACAAGGGGCTCTCTTTTCAGAAAGCCCCTTGTTTCATATTGCGTTATTTCCAACTTATTTGTTTTGATTTTCAATCCATTGGCGAGCATTAACAAATGCTTCTAACCAAGGAGTTACTTCGTCCTGACGTCCTTCCGGGTAGTTAGCCCAGTTCCATTGGAAAGTCGAACGTTCGATGTGTGGCATAGTCACTAAGTGGCGACCTGTTTTATCACACATCATGGCAGTGTTGAAGTCAGAACCATTAGGGTTATGCGGATACTGATCATAAGCATACTTCGCTACGATGTTATATTGATCTTCTGATTGTGGAAGATTGAATTTTCCTTCACCATGTGAAATCCATACCCCTAAAGTACTTCCTGCTAATGTTGACAACATAATCGAATTGTTCTCTTGTACTTTCACCGATACAAAGTTCGATTCGTGCTTTTGCGAGTCGTTGTGTAGCATCTTGCCATGAACCTCATGTTCTGGGTTGATCAATTCCAACTCCATAAACAATTGGCAACCATTACAGATACCAACAGATAAGGTATCTGGGCGAGCAAAGAACTTATCCAATGCTGTTTTCGCTTTCTCATTGTATAAGAATGCGCCTGCCCATCCTTTTGCCGAACCCAATACGTCTGAGTTGGAGAAACCTCCAACAGCTCCAATAAATTGGATGTCTTCTAAAGTCTCGCGTCCGCTGATTAAGTCAGTCATATGCACGTCTTTCACGTCAAAGCCTGCTAAATACATCGCATTTGCCATCTCACGCTCTGAGTTAGAACCCTTCTCGCGAATAATAGCTGCCTTCGGGCGTGCCTTGCTTCCATCAATCGCAGGTTTCTTACCATCAAAATGCGATGGGAAAGTAAATTGCAACGGTTGGTTTTTATAGTTGTCGAAACGCGCTTGCGCTGTTCCGTTCTTCGACTGTTTCTGATCTAAAAGGAAAGAAGTTTTGAACCAAGTATCGCGGGTCTCCGCAACATCGAATGCGAAAGTATCTGCATTGTTTTTGATGTTTATAGAAGTACCTTCAATAGCTTGTCCGATCTTCACTGCATCAATCTGCGCCTCTGCCATAGCTTTTTCAAATACGGCATCGTCTTTTGCTTGAAGAACGATCGCAATATTTTCGTTGAAAAAAGCTTTCACGCTGTCTTGCTCGTTCAATCCGCTTAGGTCGTAGTTTGCAGCAAGATTAACATCTGCAAAACACATCTCTAACAGAGTGGTAATTAAACCTCCAGAACCGATATCATGACCTGCAGCAATTTGATCTCCTTGAATAAGGTCTTGAATGGTATTGAATGCGTTTTTGAAGAAGTTGGCATCTTTTACAGTTGGTACTTCCGAACCGATCTTATTATTGATCTGTGCAAAAGAAGAACCTCCTAATTTGAAGCTATCCTTCGAAAGGTTGATATAATAGATAGAACCTGCTTTTTTGTTCAAGGTAGGTTCAACTACTTTATTAATGTTTGTACAGTTACCTGCTGCAGAAATAATCACGGTTCCTGGCGCAATAACATTTTCTCCATTCGGATACTTCTGCTTCATCGATAAGGAGTCCTTACCTGTTGGGATATTGATGCCTAACGCGATTGCAAAGTCAGAACAACCTTTTACCGCTTGGTACAAACGAGCGTCTTCGCCTTCGTTATTACATGCCCACATCCAGTTAGCCGATAAGGAGATACCGCTTAATCCGTTTTTAATCGGAGCGAAAACAATGTTAGATAATGCTTCTGCAATGGCGTTTCTCGAACCTGCTACCGGATCAACTAATGCCGTTAATGGCGAATGTCCTACCGTAGTAGCAATACCCTCAGTCGACTTATAATCCAGCGCCATCACGCCTACATTGTTCAACGGTAGTTGCAATGGACCAGTACATTGTTGCTTCGCAACACGTCCGCCCACACAACGGTCAACTTTATTGGTTAACCAGTCTTTTGCAGCTACGGCCTCCAATTGCAACACTTGATTTAAATATGCAGGAATTTGATCTGCCGAATAAGATAGGTCAGCATACTTGCGCTCAACTTTCTTGTCGTTCATGATGGTCTTTGGAGATGATCCAAAGAAATCTTCTAACGCGTAGTCCATTGGTTTCACACCGGTAGTCGCTGACTCGAAGGTAAAGCGATGATCGTTTGTCACATCACCTACAGCATACATAGGAGCGCGTTCGCGATCAGCAACATCTTTTAACTTCTGAATATCTTCCTGAGCGATAACCAATCCCATACGTTCCTGAGATTCATTACCAATAATTTCTTTTGCTGATAAAGTTGGGTCGCCTACTGGAAGTTTATCAAGATCGATTAAACCACCCGTATCTTCTACTAATTCAGATAAACAGTTTAAGTGTCCACCAGCACCGTGGTCATGGATGGATACAATCGGGTTATGATCGGACTCCACAAATGCACGGATAGCATTCGCAGCACGCTTCTGCATCTCAGGGTTTGAACGTTGAATTGCATTCAACTCGATACCTGATCCGAAAGCGCCAGTATCTGCTGAAGACACCGCTGCACCGCCCATACCGATGCGGTAGTTTTCACCACCTAGGATAACGATCTTGTCGCCAGCCTCTGGTTGATGTTTTTTCGCTTGGTCTAATTTACCATAGCCAATACCACCAGCTTGCATGATCACCTTATCGTATCCTAATTTACGGCCCTCTTCCTCATGTTCGAAAGTCAATACAGAACCTGTAATCAATGGCTGTCCGAATTTGTTTCCGAAGTCCGAAGCACCGTTTGATGCTTTGATCAAGATGTCCATAGGTGTTTGGTAAAGCCATTTACGCTCTTCCATCCCGTTTTCCCATGGGCGATCTGCCAATAAACGAGAATAAGCCGTCATGTAGATTGCTGTACCTGCTAAAGGCAATGCACCTTGACCACCAGCTAAACGGTCGCGGATTTCACCGCCAGAACCTGTCGCTGCGCCCGAGAAAGGCTCAACAGTGGTTGGGAAGTTGTGTGTTTCTGCTTTTACCGAGATAACGGAGTCAAACTCTTTCTCCTCGTAGAAGTCAGGTTTATCACCTGATTTAGGTGCAAACTGTGTAACTCGTGGCCCTTTGACGAAAGCCACGTTGTCTTTATAGGCAGAAACAATATCGTTAGGATTTGTCTCTGATGTCTTTTTGATCAATTTGAATAGGGAAGTAGGTTGCTCTTCGCCATCGATAATGAATGTGCCATTGAAGATCTTGTGGCGGCAATGCTCAGAGTTTGCTTGTGAAAAAGCAAACACTTCCGAATCAGTTAACTTGCGACCGATCTTATCGGAAAGATTGTTTAGATAATCTACTTCTTCCGGGCTTAATGCTAAGCCTTCAGATTTGTTGTAAGCTGCTATATCATCGATATCCAAGATAGGTTCTGGTGTGATATTGATGGTAAACATATCTTGTGTCAATGCGCTATACTTTTGAGAGATCATAGGATCGAACTCATGGAATTCCGCATCAACTGCTTGAAACTCTTCGATACGAATAATACCTTCAATGCCCATGTTTTGAGTAATCTCTACAGCGTTTGTACTCCATGGAGTAACCATAGCCGCGCGAGGCCCTACATAGTAGTCATTTAAAGTTTGATCGTCTAGTTTGTTAGCATTTCCAAAAAGCCAGTTTAGTTTAGCGATATCCTCGGTAGAAAGGTCTTTCTGGGTTTGAACAGCATATACTGTGTTCGATTGGTTCACGAAGAAATGAATCATTATGAAAGTGAATTTTGAACGTCCTTCAATTAAAGCACAAAGTTACATATTATTTTATCAATATGATGCTGAGGGTAGGGAACTTTTTGCCTATCAAAGTGCTTTTTTTACGGTAATCGGACGATAGTCCAACGATGTGATTTTTAGATTCAAAATAGTACATTTGTAAAATGGCGATGAGGCGAATCAGTAAAGTGCAAAGACGTAAATTATCTATTTTTTTACGATGCATTCTTATTTCATTTCTAGCGTGGACACTATTTGCTATCTCTAGCGACTACACCTTTTCAAAGAAGGCGAGCATGTCCTACGTGAATCTGCCGGAAAACAAAGCCTTTCACCCCCTGCAATCAGACACTGTTACGGTTAAATTGAAGATGACGGGATGGAAAGTCCTGATGGAGCGTATTCGTCCCGATACGGCAAAGATACAAGTAGATTTGAGCGGATTGAAAACCAGAAACTTTATTGTTTTTGGAAGTCAGATCGGCTTTATCAACAGGCAGTTTCGCCAGGAGGAGCAGGTTGTTGCTGTATCTCCCGATACCCTTTACTTCGATTTCTCTAAACAAACCCAGCGCAAGGTACCTGTTAAGGCGGTGCATAGTCTAACTTTTCAGAAACAATATGGCATCATTGGTGCAACCAAAGCTAGCCCTGAATATGTTACCATCACTGGACCTTTAGAAGATGTTGCCAGCATTGAATACTTAGAGACGGATACCATCAAAGGAAAAGATGTCAATACGGATGTCCGTACGGTTGCTTATCTAAATAAGCAGCAGCGGACCAATATTACCATTTATCCAACATTCTCTGAGATTGTCATTCCTGTTGGAGAAATCACGGAGAAGGTGATCGAATTACCGATAAAGGTGGAGAATGGAAAGCAATACACCTCTGTTCGCATCCTGCCAGGTAAGGTGAAAGCAACGATTCTCGTTGCGGTAAAAGACTATAATAAATGGACATCTCGAGATTTTGAAGCCGTGGTAGATTTAGAGGCCTGGAAGGATCATAGTGTAGAGAGCCTACCGGTCATCCTAACTAAGGTTCCTGAATTCTGTCAGGTGCTGAGTATAGAACCTCAAAATGTTGATTTCTTTGTTCGAAAATAAGATGGGATTAAAGATTGGAATTACCGGTGGCATAGGTGTCGGCAAGAGCATTGTAACGAAGCTTTTTAAAGTTCTTGGTATAGCAACCTATGACGCGGACAAGGAAGCAAAGGACATCATGATCAAAAGTGATGATGTTAGGAAAGCGCTGATTGAGACTTTTGGTGAAGAGGTTTACTTCGAAGATGGTTCTCTAAACCGTGTTTGGTTGTCATCCCGTGTTTTTAAGGATGAGGCAGAACTCAAAAAACTGAATGCCATCGTGCATCCTGCGGTGATTAAGGCCGCGGAAGATTGGGCAGCAGCACAACAAGGTCCTTACAGCTTAAAAGAAGCGGCTTTATTATTCGAGAGCGGCTCTTACAAAAGCTTAGACTACTGTATTCTTGTCAGCTCGCCTGAGGATGTTCGCATACAACGCGTGATGGAGCGCGACAAGGTGAGCGAGGAAGAAGTTCGTCACAGAATGAGCAAACAGATGCCGGAAAAGGAAAAGGAGGCATTGGCCGACTTTATTATATTTAACGATGATCAGCACAGCTTAATCGAACAAGTGATGTCGCTTCATCAACAATTCTTATCGAGTAAATAGCTGTATGGCTGAAATAATTGAAGATTTTCTAGTAAAAAGAGATAAAGGTTACTACTGTGCTTATGGCGACTTTTATGTAGATCCCCTGTACCCAGTGCAACGAGCGGTGGTATCCCATGCGCATGGCGACCATGCAAGTCCCGGGCATCGGGAAATCTACTGCACTAAAGCCACAGCGGCTTTTATGCAGGTCCGTTATCCAAAACAACCAATACAATCCTACCGTGTTTTTGCCTTCGAAGAGGGCTTCAATATCAATGGGGTAGAGATTGTATTTATTCCTGCCGGGCATATATTGGGTTCCGCACAGATACTGATGGTTTACAAAGGCGTTAGATACCTCTATACCGGCGATTATAAACTGCAGGAGGATCCGACTTGTGAGCCCATCAAGATCATGGAAGCGGATGTATTGATAACCGAGACCACCTTCGCTGATCCGAATGTGAAGCATCCGGATCCAAAAGAGGAGATATTGAAATTGGATGTCCCAAGCAATATCATGCTGGGTTGTTACTCGCTCGGAAAGGCACAGCGCATTACCGCCTTGATGAACCTTTATCTTCCCGAACGTGAAATCCTGGTGCATCATAGCATGCTGCCGCTTCATCGCGTATACGATAGCTATGCAAATTTCCCGATGAAATATGCATTATACAACAGGAAGTCGATGAAAGGGGATGAAAAAAACAAGGTATATTTAGTGCCGCCATTAACCTTCAATAGCTATAGACGGGCAAAAAACGTGGTACGTGTGTTTGCGTCGGGTTGGGCAAGATTACAGGCTAGTAATGATATTAGTTTATATCTCTCGGACCATGTGGATTGGGAAGATATATTGACCTTTGTTAGTGCTGTTAAACCTAAGGCAATCTGGACCTTACATGGCGACGGTCGTCAGCTGCATGCACATTTGTCAGAAAATTTAATAATTCGCGACATATTCGAGCAAACATATAGACCTGATTATTGTTAGTTAATAAATACTAACAATAATAGGAAAGCTATATGAACAAATTCTTTAGAGCATTAATTGCAGGATGGGGAGCCAAAAAGATGGGCTTAGGATGTTTCGGAACCATCATTGTCTTTATTATTATCTATTACCTTTTAGGATATTTGTAGGCGACAAAATTTTCAATCCTTCGACAAGTTTGAAAGATTTTGCCGGGATTGATTAAGACAAAAAATGGCTAGTTGATTTGACTAGCCATCCCTATAAAACTAATACCCGAGCGGGTCAACATGAAACAAGCCTTGCGTCAGGCTGTTTACCAAATTTAACTATTCGATCTTGAGTACCTTGGTCTAAAGAAGAAGGGCCTTCTTACCGTATATTGAGTTCTAAGTTACCTAAATCCTAAGCCTTCCGAAATACCTATCATTGGGTATTTTTCTTCAATAATGGGAATATTTCGCTCTCGCTATGCTGCTCTTCAATCAGCTTTAACATCTTTTTAGCCAGTTTAGTGTTTTGCACGGGTTTCGTTTCCTGAGGGTCCCTCTTTAAATCATATAACTCGTAATAACTATTTTCTGGGTCCTTAACTCTGAATTTAATCAATTTATAATTTTTATATCGGACAGCTTGGCGACCGCCATCCTCATGAAATTCCCAATATAGATGTTTGTGCTTTTGTTGTTTACCCTGATTTAGCAAGGAAGGAAGTAAGGAGATGCCGTCGGTTTGCTCCCTTATGCCGTGTTTCGTTAAGTCCTGGACCGTCGGCAGGATATCCCAGAATGCCCCGATATGTTCGGTCGTTGTCCCGGCAGGTATGTGGCCCTTCCAACTAACCAATAAGGGGGTGCGGATGCCGCCCTCGTATAGATCTCGCTTATAGCCTCGAAAACCAGCCGTGCTGTTGAAAAAGTCGGGATCTGCGCCACCTTCACGATGTGCGCCATTGTCGCTGCTGAATATAATAATGGTATTCTCTAAAAGACCTAATCGGTCTAGCTTGTCAATGATCTCCCCGACATAATGATCCATACGACTAACCATAGCTGCATAGGTTGCTCTAGGTTTTTCAACGGAGGCATAGCCCGCGATGGTTGCTTTAGGGCCATAATCATTGCCATGATGTGCTTTTTCTTCAAAGGCATGCTCATATTTTTTATAAAACTCATCTTCCGGACCCGCTAGCTCGGCATGGGGGAGGACCGTAGGAACGAATAGGAAAAAGGGCTGCTCCTTGTTGCGGTCGATAAAAGCTAGGGTTTGTTCCTGAATCAATGCAGGCGCATAGACGGCCTTTTTTGATAAGTCATTGCCCTTCAACTCTACGCGCTGATTGTTATACCACAAATGTGTGGGATAGTAACGATGCGATTGTCGCTGGCAATTATAGCCGAAAAATTCGTCAAAACCCTTGCGATTGGGGTCGCCACTGCTGCCAGCCATCCCCAAACCCCATTTGCCAAAAGCACCGGTGCTGTAGCCTTGTTCTTGTAATATCATGGCGATGGTACGGATGCTATCTGCTAGCGGTTCCTGACCCTCGGGTTCTATTTCCTTATTCCCACGGATATGGGTGTGTCCAGTGTGCTGACCGGTCAATAATGCTGATCTCGATGGGGCACATACCGATGTGCCAGCATAGAATTGGGTAAAGCGCATGCCCGAAGCTGCGAGTTTATCTAGATTCGGTGTGCTGATTTTTTGCTGTTTATAACTGCCTAAGTCGCCAATTCCTAAGTCATCGGCAAGGATGAAAACGATATTGGGCTTCGAATTTTGCGCATGAAGTTGAAAGGTAACAAGAAAAAGTAGGGTTAGGAGACGTTTCATAAAGCCAAGATAGGCAAAAAGGCATAAAAAAAACCCAATCGGATAAGATTGGGGTTTTCTGTGGTGCCAGCTGGATTCGAACCAGCGACACAAGGATTTTCAGTCCTTTGCTCTACCAACTGAGCTATGGCACCTTTTCAAGTTTTTGTTTGGAATCTGTTACTTGTCAGATTTTTGGTGGTGCCAGCTGGATTCGAACCAGCGACACAAGGATTTTCAGTCCTTTGCTCTACCAACTGAGCTATGGCACCTTTTATTGCACTTCCGTTACCGAACTTGCGTTGCAAATGTACCGTCTTTTTTCGAATTCTAAAACTTTTGCACTAATATTTTTAAACCTTTTTAGCAAATGGTTGATTTTGATTGAGATAAAATTACATCAAATAAACATTGGTATTCCCCATTTTACGGTATCTTTGCACTTCAATAAAATAGTATGAGTAAAAAAGGAAGAGTTTTGGTAGCCATGAGTGGCGGGGTGGATAGCTCGGTAGCGGCGGTTATGCTTCATGAACAAGGCTATGAGGTCATCGGTATAACGATGAAAACATGGGATTATGCTAGTTCAGGAGGCTCTTCAAAGGAAACTGGATGCTGTAGCTTAGATAGTATTAACGACGCCAGAACCTTAGCCGTAAACTACGGTTTTCCTCATTATATTCTAGATATCCGCGACGAATTCGGTGATTATGTTATTGATAACTTCGTAGATGAGTATATCGCAGGAAGAACGCCAAACCCTTGTGTGTTATGTAATACCCATATCAAATGGGAAGCATTAATAAAGCGTGCTAACAAGTTGGATTGCGAATTTATTGCAACCGGACACTATGCAAACATCCGTCTGCACGATAATGGTCGCTATGTTATCTCTAAAGGTAGGGATGAAAATAAGGATCAGTCCTATGTATTGTGGGGCGTATCGCAGGAGAACCTTGCACGTACGCAGTTTCCGTTAGGAAGTTTTACGAAGGCCGAGATCCGTCAGATGGCTTTAGAAATGGGACAACATGAAATTGCAAACAAATCAGAAAGCTATGAAATCTGCTTTGTACCGGATAACGATTACCGTTCATTCTTAAGACATAAAAAGCCAAACTTGGATCAAGAGATTGGCCCTGGAAACTTTATTCTATCCGACGGTACGGTCGTAGGTCAACACATCGGATATCCATATTTCACTATCGGGCAACGTAGAGGCTTAGGTATTGCATTGGGGAAACCCATGTTCGTTATCCAGATCTTACCAGAAAGCAACTCCGTTATGCTAGGGGAGGAACATGAATTGGAGCGTTCGCAAGCATTCGTACGCGATATCAACTTAGTGAAATATGCTTCAATCGACGAACCAATGGAAGCTGTAACCAAAATCCGTTATAAAGATGCTGGTGCTATTTCTACTCTGACGCAGCATGGAAATATCATGCAGGTAGATTTTACCCATAACGTAAAAGGTATTGCACCGGGTCAGTCTGCTGTTTTCTATGAAGGCGATGATTTGTTAGGTGGCGGTTTCCTGATGAAAGAAAACTAAGACAGTAAACAATAGTAGTAAAAGAGAGCGGTGCTATCCAAAAAGGTAGCAGCGCTTTTTTTGTTTTTCAATAGGAGAGCCTTAGGGATTCAACGGACATGCTACAGGTTATTGTTATTGTATACCCAATATACACCCCAATCATAACCCTTTCGAAGCGGTTATGATTGGGGTTTGTATTGGGTTTACATTGGGTTTGAAAGGGCTTTATGCAGAACCAGTGTCGTTAAAGAACTCTCGTATTTTCCTTGCAATACCAATGGGTTTGAGAGTTCTTGATGGTCTTTGAAAGCATACACTTTTAGAAAAAAAAAGACTCCGCCCAGTGCAGAGTCCATATATACAAAAGAGGCTGTCCATATTGGACAGCCTCTCTATTTTAATAAGGTTTTATTAAGCTTAGCTTAATTTAGCAACTTCTTGTGCTAAGTCGATGATTTTGTTTGAGTAACCCCATTCGTTGTCATACCAAGATATTACTTTCACGAAGTTGTCATTCAAAGAGATACCAGCTTTTGCGTCGAAGATAGAAGTACGCTCATCGCCTAAGAAGTCTGTAGAAACTACATCGTCTTCTGTATATCCTAAGATGCCTTTCAATTCACCTTCCGAAGCTTCTTTCATTGCTTTCTTAATCTCTTCGTAAGAAGCAGCTTTTTCTAAACGAACTGTTAAGTCAACAACAGAAACGTCAGCTGTAGGTACGCGTAATGACATACCTGTTAATTTACCTTTCAATTCAGGTAATACTAAGCCTACTGCTTTCGCTGCACCTGTAGAAGAAGGGATGATGTTTTGGTAAGCACCGCGTCCACCTCTCCAGTCTTTCGCTGAAGGACCATCAACAGTTTTTTGTGTCGCTGTAACCGCATGTACAGTCGTCATTAATCCTTCTATAATACCGAACTTATCGTTCAATACTTTTGCTAAAGGAGCAAGACAGTTTGTTGTACAAGAAGCGTTAGAAACGATGTTGTATTCTGCTTTTAAATCTTTATGGTTTACACCCATTACGAATGTAGGCGTATCATCTTTTGCAGGAGCTGACATGATTACTTTTTTAGCACCAGCATCAATATGTTTCTGTGCTAATTCTTTCGTTAAGAAGAAACCTGTTGATTCGATAACAACTTCAGCACCAACTTCATCCCATTTCAAGTTCGCAGGGTCTTTTTCAGCTGTAACACGGATAGTTTTTCCGTTTACTACTAAGTGACCGTCTTTTACTTCAACTGTACCGTCGAACTTTCCATGAGTAGAATCGTATTTTAACATGTATGCTAAGTAGTCAGGCTCTACTAAATCATTGATGCCCACTACCTCAATATCGCTGCGTTTTACTGCAGCTCTGAAAGCTAAACGACCGATACGGCCAAATCCGTTAATTCCAATTTTCATTTTAACTAATTTTTATTTAAATAATATTTAATAAGGTTTTGTACAGGCTCACGAATAATTGTTCCCACGTTCAGATGATAGTCATCTGCGATCTCTCTTAGCCATTCTGAGTAATTATTTGCTACAGATCCTGTAAAATTCAAGGTTGCATCTGGATAAGATTCTGATAAAGGGACCAAGTAGGTCTTTACATAAATGTCCAATCCTTTCTTAATAATTCCTTCCATGTAAGGATCTTCTTTATTATCTAAGAAGAAATCCGCCAGGGAAGTCAGGAAGATATTCGGATTGGGTGTGTTGTACACTTTATCTAATATTGTTTTTCTGTCTATATTATGTTTTCTAAGCAATTTCTCTCGGAATCCCTGTGGCATAGCTTCCGTTAGGAAGTCTTTCAGTACATAACGTGCTTGCCAGTTTGTCGAACCCTCATCTGCTAGAATGTATCCAAGGCCATAATTGTTCTCGACAATTTTTCTTCCGCTATAATATGCTGCATTAGACCCACTACCAATAATCCCTATAATGCCTTTTTCGTTCCCGAAAGTAGAAATAGCAGAAGCCAATACGTCATGGCTAGCTTTAACTTTCGCGTTCTTGAAGAATTGCATAAATGCTTTTTCAATCTTCAATTGTCGCTCGCGCGAGGAAGCACCGGCGCCAAAGAAATAGATCTTGCGGATTCGCTCGGCATTGTTGATCAGTTGGGTGTTTTTATTGAGCAGTTGATGGATAAAGCGTTCGTCTTGTATATAGGGGTTTATGCCGGTTGTTCGGAAACCGTGCAATATTCTTCCTTTTTCTGCTAATCGCCAATCGGCATACCTAGAGCCGCTATATACTACTGCTATCATAGATTAAATGTTCATTACTTCGGAAATCGTTATCAGTTCTTCATCTAGCTTAAACTCCTTATTTCTAAGCGCTTCTTCTAGACTGGTTGAGGTGATTTTACTGCCTCGGATTCCTACAGTTCCTCGAGTATTGCCTCGCAGCAGTTCGTTAACTGCAAAATAGCCCATACGGGTTGCTAATATTCTATCGAAACTGCTTGGTGATCCCCCACGTTGCAGATGTCCTAATATACTAACTTTTGTGTCATAAAAATCAAATTTTTCTTTCACCCGTTTTGCTACATTATAGGCTCCACCGTTTTTATCGCCCTCTGCCACAATAACGATCATGGAGGTCTTATTACGATCTTTCGCAACTTCCAGCATATCGATCAGTTCATCGATCGCTGTATCCTTCTCTGGAAGCATAATCGCTTCAGCACCGCCCGCTACGCCTGCATATAGAGCAATACTTCCCGAATCCCTACCCATCACTTCAACGAAAAATAATCGATTATGTGATGCGGCAGTATCTTTTATTTTATCGATTGATTCGATAACAGTATTGTTTGCTGTGTCAAAGCCTAAGGTATAATCGGTACCATAAAGGTCGTTGTCGATTGTGCCAGGAATGCACATTACCGGAATGTCATATTCTTTAGAAAAAATCTCAGCTCCAGTAAAAGTACCGTCCCCGCCTATAGCGACTAAAGCATCTATATTAGCCGCTTTGATATTATCGTAGGCTTTCTTACGACCTTCCGGCGTTCTGAATTCCGGACAGCGCGCCGATTTGAGCATGGTTCCACCTTTTTGCAGGATAGAACTTACCGAACGGCTTACTAAGTTTTTAAAGTCACCCTCAATCATCCCCTCGTATCCTCTGTATATTCCTGTAACTTCTAAATTATGATATAATGCAGTTCTGACGACGGCTCGAATGGCAGCGTTCATACCCGGAGCGTCACCTCCAGAAGTATAAACTCCAATTCTTCTGATGTTATTCATTAGGTTCCTCTATTTTTATGATTTACGAATATAATGTGTATTTCTTACACTATTAAATTTTTTTGGTAATTTGTTTGTTGATTTATATAATTGTTAGGATTATCGAATAATCCATATTAATCAAACAAATAAATTTAGATTTTGCAGACGCATTTTACCATTGATTGTGTGATCTTTAGTTTCGATGAAGGTCAATTAAAAATACTTTTAGCAGAAAGAAACGAATATCCGTATAAAGAATGGTGGGCTTTACCCGGCTATTTTGTCAACAAATATGAAGAAATGGAAGACGCCGTTTCTCGTATCCTTTTGGAGATGACAGGCCTAAAAGACATCTATATGGATCAATTGGCGGCTTTTGCTGGAGTTAAGCGACATCCGGAGGGTAGAATTCTTACGGTCGCTTATATGGCTTTGGTACAAATGGAGGAGGTGAAAAATAAAATTGCGCCAACCTCAGATTATATGCGTCAGTTAAAATGGTTTCCAGTTTCTGAATTACCGGAGCTCGCATTTGACCATCGCGATATTATTACGTTAAGTTTAGAAAGATTGAAGAAGTCTGTTACATACTCGACGGCTCCCTATGAATTATTGCCAACCAAATTTACGCTCACACAACTGCAACAAGTGTATGAGTCTATTCTGAATAAAAAACTCGATAAACGTAACTTCCGGAAAAAAATCAACAACCTGGGGTATCTGAAAGAGTTGAACGAATATCAGAAAGGAGTGTCCTATAGAGCAGCCAAACTGTACTCTTTTGACAAAAGAAAGTTCCATAAACAATTTTCACAAGACTAATAATCATTTATTTTTTCTGTTAAATTTTTTCGTTTTATGCCTTGCTGGCGTTAAGAAAGTGTTAATAATCACTTTTTTGACAATGGCGTGATATTATTTGCTATCATTTCTTTACTTTTGAACAATTTTTGAAAAAAGTCAAAAGATAAAAAAGGAGAGAAATGGAAAATCGTAAGGATCAAATCATCGAAGCAGCGCTAAAACGCTTCTCGCATTTTGGTTTTCAAAAAACCACAATGAACGAGATTGCTGATGATTTGCGAATTACCAAAGCAAATCTGTATTACTATTATCCCGACAAAACAAGCCTTATTCTAGCCGTTTTGCATTATGTGATTGATGAGATACATGCAGATGAGCTTAAACTTATCAACAAGTACAAAGGTAATCTAATTGACACTTTAATAGGCATATTGGAAATGCGAGCTTCCTTTCTACGGAAGTACTATGTGCTTAATATCGCCGAGAATTTAGATTGGTTGAAGGGCATGGATATTCAATGTACCATGGAAGCTTTTTATAACCGCGATATTGAGTGTATCGCTGTATTGTTTGAAAAGGCGATTGCAGCGGGAGAGGTGGAACTCGAAAATGCGCAAGATGCTGCGGCTGCCTATGTAGAGCTGACAAAAGGGGTAAGTATTTTGCATACGGTGTCGGATATTATTACCGGCATACCGAACGAACAGAATGTAGAACTCATATTAGCCAGCCAGATACGAGCAACCAAGTTAATATTTGCAGGAAAAATTAAATAGAATTACACATAAATGAAAAGGATAAATATAATCACACTGTTATTAGCAGGAATTTTTTCGGGTTCTATGCTACATGCGCAGGAGACCTTGACACTTCAAGAAGCTATAAAGTTTGCATTGGAGAATAAGGCCGAAGCAAAGAAATCCAAGCTGGATCTTGAGAATGCGCAATACAAAATTGATGAGGTGCGCGCTGGAGCACTTCCACAGGTAAACGGATCGGCATCACTGACCTACAATCCGATGATTCAGAAAAACGTCATCACGATGACAGATCAGGCTACTGGGACGGTGAATACCATCGTTGCTGAGTTCGGTCAGCCATGGAATTCACAAGCGGTATTGCAGGTAAATCAGCAATTATTTAATCAATCACTTTTCACAGGCTTGAAAGCGGCGAAAACTACACGTGAGTTTTACCAAATCAACGACCAACTAACGGATGAGCAGTTGATTGAGAAAGTTGCGAATGCTTATTACGAGGTATTCCAATCGGATCTGCAACTGAATACCTTAGAAACCAACTTAAATAATACCACAAAAACCCGCGACATCCTCAAAGGACTGGTAGATGCGGGCTTGATGAAGAAAATAGACCTTGACCGTACAGAGGTTGCTATTAACAATATGTTAGCACAAAAGCAACAGTTGATCAATGCACAACAACTTCGCGAGAATGCATTGAAATTTGCTATCGGAATGGATATCCGAGAAGATATCGAATTGCCGAAAGAAACTTTCGATGTCGACGTGAATGTTGCAGCAGAACAATACAATGTGGATGCTCGTACGGAGGTCAAAATATTGGAAAAACAAATCGAACTATTGGAGCTGAACAAAAAAGCTAAGGTTTCTGAATTCTACCCATCATTGGCATTTACGGGTAATCTAGGTTATGTAGGCTTTGGTCCGCAATTCCCAATCTTCAACGATAAGACCAATACGTCGAAGTTCTCTGCATTAGGCTTGAACTTAACGATTCCAATCTTTAACGGTGGAGCAACGCGTGCCAAGGTAAATCAAGCAAACGTCGATATTCTGAAAGCTAGAGTTGATTTGGAAGATACGAAATTAGGCTTGAACCTAGCCAGCGAAAACGCAAAATCACAGATCAGAAACAGCTTATTAACTGTTGATAACAATCGTCGTAACGTTGATTTAGCAAGACAAGTGTTAGATGACACCAACAATAACTATAGAAATGGCTTAGCTACATTGACGGAGTTATTAGACGCAGAGAATGCTTTATCTGACGCGCAAAATAACTTGAACACTTCGCTGTTAAACTACAAAGTTGCTGAGATCCAGTTGATCAAAGCGAATGGAAACTTAAAAACATTAGTAAACGAATAATCACAACTCTTAATACTCATTATGAAACGCGCTTTAATAACAATTATAGTCATTGCATTAGCCCTAGGCGGTATATTCTATATCCTAAACAAGAACAAGGCTAAGGTAGAGCAAGAAACTGCTGTCGTAGCACAGAAAAATGCAGCTGTTGCCGTACGTATCGACACGGCTGTAAATCAACAACTGAGCTTAGCGTATCAGGCCAATGGTACGTTTATGCCTAAACAAGAAGTGACCGTTGCTGCTGAAACTGGTGGCCGGGTAGTGCGTGTTTTGGTAGACGAGGGTTCTCGTGTATCTGCAGGCCAAACATTGGCGGTAGTAGAAGGCGATAAGCTGAATGTAAATGTAGCTAACGCACAAGCTGCTTATGATAATGCAAGAGCGACGTTGCAACGCTACGAAAGTGCATTAGCGACAGGTGGTGTTACCCAGCAACAAGTTGATCAAATGCGTTTGCAATTTGAAAACTCGAAAAACAACTTAAAGAGTGCCAAATTAAACGCAGGCGATGTAACGATCAAGACTTCGGTTAGTGGTATTGTAAATTCTCGTAAGATTGAACCCGGAGCTTATGTAAGCCCAGGTACACCAGCATTTGATATCGTTAATGTGAGCACGTTGAAATTACGTGTGAATGTAGACGAGAAAAACGTTGCTACCTTACGTGTTGGCCAAACTGTTAAAGTATTGGCAAGCGTATATGTAGATAAAACATTCAGCGGAAGAATTACTTTTATTGCTCCTAAATCAGATGGAAGCTTAAACTTCCCGGTTGAAATCGAGATCGCTAATAATCCTAACAACGATCTACGTGCTGGTATGTACGGTACTGCCGTGTTTGGAGGCGAAGGTACAGCATCAGCCTTAGTAGTTCCAAGAACAGCATTTGTGGGAAGTATCTCCGACAACAAAATCTTCGTATTGAAAAATGGCAAAGCCATTGAAACAAAAGTAACATCAGGAAGAAGCTTTGGTGATCAGATTGAAGTGACTAGCGGTTTAGCTGCTGGCGACCAAGTGATCATCTCTGGTCAGATCAACTTGATCGACCAAGCTCCTGTGGAAGTGATAAAATAATTTGTGCTATTACGAAAAATAAAACATGAAGATTACTGAAATATCAATAAAACGCCCCAGTCTGATCATCGTATTATTTATAATACTGACCTTGGGCGGGATATTCTCATACTCCCAATTGGGGTATGAGCTAGTACCAAAATTTGAGGTAAACGTAATTACCATCCAAACGGTTTATCCGGGAGCATCGCCTACTGAGGTGGAGAATACGGTTACCAAAAAAATCGAGGATGCCGTTTCCTCTCTAGAGAACATCAAGAAGTTGGAATCCACTTCGATGGAGAACGTTTCTGTCGTGATGATTACCTTGAACGATGGAGCCGATGTCAACTTCCTCTTGACAGATGCACAACGTAAGATTAATACGATCCTGAAAGACCTTCCGGAAGACGTTGATCCGCCGTCGTTGAATAAGTTCTCGTTAGATGACGTTGCGATCATGAGCTTGGCCGTAACATCGAAACTATCCGAGAAAGAATTATACGACTTATTGGATAACAAGATTCAGCCTATTTTCGCACGTATAAATGGTGTGGCAAAGGTAGACTTAATCGGGGGTGAGGAACGTGAGATCCAAATCAGTGTGGATGCACAGAAGTTGGAAGGATACGGTCTATCGATTGGCCAGGTTCAACAAGTTGTCGCACAATCAAACTTAGACTTCCCTACAGGTAATGTGAGTACGCGCGATAGCAGAACGACTATTCGTTTGGCTGGTAAAGTGACAGATGTGGAAGAGTTGAGAAACCTTCCGATCACAACACCTGCAGGTATTACGATCTTCTTACGCGATGTTGCTGACGTGCAGGATGGTATCAAAGAGATTGAAAAAATTGCTCGTTTAGATCAGAAAAACACAATCTTATTACAGGTATTCAAACAATCGGATGCTAACGCGGTAGAAGTATCTAAACTAGTAAAAGAAACGATTGCAACAGTTGAGAAAGACTATGCAACCGATAACATCAAAGTATTAGTAGCGAATGACTCGACAGATTATACCCTAAACGCGGCAAACAACGTAATGCATGACTTAATGATTGCGATTGCCCTGGTAGGTTTCATCATGTTGTTCTTCTTACATAGCTTGCGTAACGCGGCGATTACCATGGTGGCCATCCCATTATCATTGATCGCAACCTTTATCGGTCTATTATTGATGGGCTATACCTTGAACTTGATGTCCTTGTTAGGATTATCACTCGTGGTAGGTATTCTTGTCGATGACGCGATCGTTGTTATCGAGAATATTCACCGCCACATGGAGATGGGTAAAAATAAAGTGCGCGCGGCTTATGACGGAGCAAAAGAAATCGGATTTACGGTATCTGCGATTACCTTAGTAATCGTGGTGGTGTTCCTACCGATTGCGATGTCAACAGGTCTAGTAGCGAATATCCTAGCACAGTTCTGTGTAACGGTTATTATTTCTACCTTACTATCCTTATTGGTTTCCTTCACCGTTGTTCCATGGTTATACTCTCGATTCGGTAAGTTAGAGCATATCAATGCGAAATCTTTCTTCGGACGTATTATCGTTGGCTTTGAGGCTGGACTAACGAAATTCACACACTGGATTACAGGTATCTTAGAGTGGTGTTTGAAGAGCAGAGGTACGAAATTAGCTACACTTGGTCTTTCCATTTTACTGTTCGTAGGCTCATGTAGTTTAGTGGGGATGGGTTATATCGGTTCTGACTTCTTCCCGGCATCCGATAAAGGTGAGTACTTAATCCAATTGGAATTAGAGAAGGACGCATCTTTAGAGAAAACTAACTTCTTAACCCAAAAGGCAGAGGCTATAATCCTAGCCAAGCCAGAGGTTGAACGTATTATTACTTCGGTAGGTCAGTCATCCGATGGGGTTATGTCTACATCAGGTTCTCGCTATAAATCAGAGATCCACGTGATCATGAAAGATACCTATACAGAAAACTCGAAGGTTTATGCTGCGGTATTACAACGTGAATTGGAAAATAAACTGGTTGGTGCAAAGGTAAAATCCGTAAACATGGGTTTAATGGGAGCGGAGCAAGCACCATTGAAGCTAACGATTATCGGTTCTGATGTGAAAGACGCGGGTGAGTTTGCTGAAAAAGCAGCTGGTCTATTGCGCAATGTGCCTGGTGCAACCAACGTGAAGTTATCTTCTGAAAGTGGTAACCCGGAAATCAACGTCAAAGTAGACCGTGAGAAAATGACTTCATTAGGTCTTAATGTGGCAACTGTGGGTATGACCATGCAGACTGCGTTCTCTGGTAATACAGACAATAAATTCCGTGCTGGAGACAACGAATACGATATCAATATCCGTTTTGATGAGGCTAGCCGTTCCAATATATCCGACGTTAGAAACTTGAAATTCATCAATCAGCAAGGAACGCCAATTTCTTTAGAGCAATTTGCTGAAGTGAGCTATAGCTCAGGACCAACCTTATTGGAACGTCGTGATAAATCGCCGGCAGTATCTGTTCAGGCTTCTATCGTAGGACGTACCTTAGGTGAGGTTGCAGGTGAGTGGCAGGCAGAGTTTGAAAAACTAGAGCGCAAACCAGGGGTTGTCTACATCTGGGGTGGTAACATGGAGAGCCAACAGGAAGGTTTCGGTACCTTAGGAGTAGCCTTATTAGCATCGATCTTGTTAGTTTACTTAGTAATGGTTTCGCTTTACGACAGTTTCTCTACGCCATTCGTCGTGATGTTCTCTATTCCATTGTCCTTCATCGGAGCGCTACTGTTACTTGCTTTAACGGGGCAATCGCTGAACATCTTTACCATCTTAGGTATCATCATGTTGATTGGTTTGGTGGCGAAGAATGCGATCTTATTGGTCGATTTCGCGAACCATCGTAAAGAACATGGCGATAGTACGCACGATGCCCTAGTTGCTGCCAACCATGCGCGTCTTCGTCCGATCTTAATGACGACGATTGCGATGGTATTCGGTATGATTCCAATTGCCATGGCAACAGGTGATGGTGCGGATATGAATAGAGGTCTTGCGATCGTAATTATCGGGGGTCTATTATCATCCCTTCTTTTAACCTTGGTCGTTGTTCCTGTAGTCTATTCGATCTTCGACAGTATCGGAAAACGCTTCGGTAAGAAAGAAAAAACGAATTACGAAGAGTTGATGACTGAAGATTTCGTGATGAACGAAGACTATGTTGACGAAATGGACGTTAAACATACATAGTAAGAACAATTAGAAATACCATATATGCGAGGGCTGTCTTTTTAGGCAGCCCTTTCTTTGTGATAGTTAGATCTATCACGACGTTGTTGGAAATAAAATATGATCTAATCTTTATGTTTGAGTAATTTTATCGCTATTCTTAAGATTAAACACACAGATCATGAAATTTTTCTTATTTACGCCCATACTATTGTTCATTCTTTTATCCTGTCAGTCTGGCAAAAAGCCACAGGAAGTTAAGGATACAGCGCGAACATTGCCAAAGCTAGATACCAATGTTAGGGATATCCCGCAGGATGGAGGTTCAGCAATCGACCTAACAGCAATTCCGGAGAAGTCGCTACCCTATACCGACTCGACCAATTTTGATAATTTCAACAATGATGGAATCTCCAATCCAGCATTGATTAGCGCAATAAAGTTCGAGGGAGAATTCGAAAATGTGCAGGATGTCAGGATTCGTTATAAACTAAATTTTTCAGATGATATCACCGGCCTGGTTGTGACTTATCCAATAGGCGAGCACGAGCTCAATACCACCCTTTTATTGCTTAACAAGGAACTGAAGTTGGTCGATCAAATGGACATCGCTTATGACGAAATTGCCGAGTCAGCGATACGTGAAATTAGCCTGATTGAAAAAGAGAAGCTAAGCATAGAACATTGGAATTACTTCTCCGACGAACCTACGGTAGAGAAGAAGGTTTATCAAATCCGCCAAGACGGTAAATTGCAGGCTATCAAAAATTAATGGTTACGGCTGAACAGAGTCGTGCCTATGCTTGCCATCACGACACAGGCAATAGATAGCCACTGCAATCCTGTCAAGGTCTCGTGCAGAAATAATAAGCCAGATAAAGCCGCAAATGCCGGCTGAAGACTAGTCAAGATAGAAAAAGTCTTGGCGGGCAATTGTTTTAAAGCGACCATATCCAAAGAAAAAGGAAGAGCGCTTGATAGAATAGCAACGCCTAAACCCTGAGCAAATAACAAAGGGGTAATCTTCGCAAGTTGACCATCCCAAATCGCAAAAGGAATAATAAAGGCAGCAGCAATTAGCATTCCTGTAGATACCGCATCTTTGCTATTCATCACCTTAGAGACTTTACCTCCCATGATGATGTAGAGTGCCCAAAAAGCGCCAGCCAAAAAGGCGAGGAATAAACCCAATAGATCCAGATCTCCTGTTCCCCATGGAACAATAAGCAAAATACCTGCGCAAGCCAACATAGCCCATACGATATCCAAAAGCTTTCTAGATAGGACCAATGCTAAAAACAAAGGACCGACAAATTCTATCGTGACACCCAAACCTAAAGGAATCCGCTGAATTGCCATGTAGAAAATAAGATTCATGGCCGCAATCCCCAAACCATATATCGCACAATAGAGCCATTGTTTTTTGCTAAAGCTGCGGAACTTCGGCCGATTGATGAAGTATAATATCACCGCCGACAGTCCAATTCGTAACGTACTTGTGCCGATAGCACCTAATGCTGGAAAAAGTCTTTTCGCAAGGGAAGCACCGCCTTGAACGCAAATCATCGATGCTAAGGCAGCAGGAACGGCTAGGTTTTTATTCTTCATAATTTTCAGGGTAAAGGTAAGGTTTAGATGTTAGATATTAGACATCAGATTTTAGACCTAGGACGGCTAATGCAGGTGTCTGAACTAGGAGAGGAAGGAAATTTTGTCTTGAACCAGGAAAGGAAGGATTTTAGGATAAACAGGATCCTGCAAATCCTTTTTATCCTTCCTTTCTTGGTTCAAAGACAAGCCATCCTGCCAATCCTAAAATCCTTCCTTTCATGATTCAGACAATCTAATATCTAATGTCTCACATCTGATATCTAACTCGTACTACTCATTCCCCTTTCAAACCCAATGCTTACCCAATATAAACCCCTATCAGAACCCTTTCGGAAGGGCTATGATAGGGGTTAGATTAACTTAATAATAGGGTATAACTCGTACTAGTGTGCTTTACTTTCCCTAATCATGGTCGTCGACCTTGTTCGGGTTTGGCGGTAAGGGGTTTGTGTCCTTTTCCAGGCGTTTTCCGGTATCATGTTCGACATCTGTTTTTGTTTCTTCTTCTTTTGGATATTTTTTTTCCTCTTCTTCCTGTAGGGTTTCTTTCTTGCTCATCTCGATTTATGTTGTTCTGCTTATAAAACAAACGACTAGGGAAAAGGTTCAGGCCGCAGTTTAAAACCTTCTGAGAAATTAAATGTTCCTGATATAGAAAAAACAAATGCTATGATCGATATACAAAGTATCTTTTTGAAGGATGTCGAGCTCTCCTTCATCTTGGAGATTATCAGTCGGACGTTGATGATGTTTCTAATCATCTTGATTGTATTGCGTTTATCGGGCAGGAGAGGAGTTCGGCAACTTACGCTATTCGAGGTGGCCATTATTCTCGCCATGGGATCTGCTGCCGGCGATCCGATGTTTCAGGAGGACATCCCGATACTCTATGGTTTTATTGTTTTATTCTCGATTATTCTTTTTTATAAGTTCATCACTTGGCTAACCCAAAAGAATCGCTTTTTTAATGAGCTGATGGAGGGCAAGCCCATGTGCGTTGTGAAGAATGGGATGTTTGAAGTCAAAAAAGAGAGCGACAGTGATTTCTCACAAATGGAGTTCTTTGCCGAGCTGCGCAATCAGTCCATAGAACATCTGGGGCAGGTTCGAGTGGCATTGTTGGAGGTCGATGGAACGATGAGCGTTTTATATTATTCGGACGAGGAGGTAAAATATGGACTTCCCTTATTTCCAGATGATCAGTATAAAATTACCAGCTTGGAGGAAAAAGGACCGTTCGCTTGCCTGTATTGTGGCAATGTCAAATCAATTTTGCAGACTTGCAACGACCGGTGTGATCGCTGTGGCAAAAAGAACTGGGCAAATGCGATAAATTCACGTCGGATAGGCTAGAGGGGGATTTTCAAAACAATTTGTAAAGCCACCTGTTAAGTCTTAAAGAAAAAAACAACTATTTACATGGAAGAAAAAAAGAAAGGCAATTTCTTTAAAGACAGTTTTAGCATACTGAAAAACTCCGTTATGGGGTTCATGAACGAGGATAGTTTAAAATACAGCGCCTCTCTAGCCTATTATACCATCTTCTCGTTGGGACCGATCTTGGTGCTGATGATTTCTCTGGCAGGCATATTTTTCGGTGAAGAAGCAATACGAGGAAAAGTATTTACGGAATTGAATGGTTTGGTCGGCGCGAGTGCGGCACGACAGATTCAGGAGGTGATCAAAAACTTAGAACTCTCCGGTAAATCGAGCATGGCATTGATTATCAGTATCGTGACCTTAATTATTGGTGCTACGACTGTATTCGGCGATATTCAAAACTCCATCAACAAGATATGGCATGTTCGTGCTAAACCTAAAAAAGGCTGGTTAAAGCTGATTACTGATAGACTTTTATCCTCTTCTTTAGTGATTGGGTTGGGATTCCTTTTGGTTGTGACCTTAGTTGTCAACGGGGTGATCTTAACACTGACGGACCGTTTGCTGCGTTATTTTCCGGATATGACGGTATTCGTTATGGATGCCATCAACTTCTTACTATCCTTTGCAATCACCTTCGTCTTGTTCGCTGTGATCTTCAAGGTTTTACCTGATGTAAATATTAAGTGGAAAACAGTTCGTGCTGGAGCTTTATTCACGGCCGTTCTTTTTATTTTCGGTCGATTTGGGATCGGATTATATCTTCAGAATTCAGATACCGAGACTACCTATGGAGCAGCAGGATCAATCGTGTTGATCTTGTTATGGGTTTATTATACAGCGGCTATCCTTTATTTTGGGGCTGTCTTTACCCGTGAGTATGCCACCTACAAAGGCGTTAGCATAGAACCTTCGGAATTCGCAGTACATGTAGAAACGAAAGAAATAGAAAGGAATGTGGATGAAATCCCCCCCGCGCCATTAACGACGGAGGAGACTGTCATTGAAAAATAAGTTAATCAGCGTCGATGGCTGCATAGAAGTTTTCGACGCGTTTTTCCAAGTCGGCAATGATTGCGCCGGCGAAGTCTTTCTTACCCAGCTTTATGGCATGGTAAAGTGCGCCGGGACTGAAAACATTGACTTCCATAATTTTATCGCCTACGATATCTAAACCGACTAAATACATGTTGTCATTCTTTAAGGTCAGTGATACTTGTTTTGTCAGGTTCAGGATATCTTCGGTTATTTCGGCAGCCTGCGCCGTTGCGCCCTGATGAATATTGCTACGGATTTCATTTTCCGGTTGTACGCGTTGTACCGCAGCATAAACGCCATCAACAACAAGGGGCTCTCCGTCCAACATAAAGAAACGAATATCGCCTTTATGAGCTTCAGGAAGGTACTCCTGCGCAATAACATAACCATCACGGGCAATGGCTTCGACAGTTTGCTTCAAGTTTTGTCGCTCATCATATTTTATCATAAAGACATTCTTTCCGCCTGAGCCTTTCAATGGTTTAAGAATAATTTTATCGTTCTGCTCCTCTAGAAAGCGTAAGATATCTTCGTGATTTCTGGTAACCATGGTTTTCGGACGAACGGCTTTGGGGAAGTTTTCTAAGTATAGCTTGTTATTGGCCTGCACCAGATTATCAGGGTCGTTGATGACGAAACCACCGTTTTTCTTTACCAACTGGGCAAATTGTATTCCGCTCGCCGCAGCCCAAGGTCGATTGATCATATCCAAGGTTGGATCGAAGCGGAGCCATAACACCTCCACCGTAGAAAGATCGATTAAAGTTTTCTTGCTGTCTTTTAGATGCTTCATCAATTTATCGCCGGTATCAATTTGCTGATCGGGCTCCACGACTCTACAGTGAGCTAGCACGCGTTGCTCGTCTTCATAGACAAAATCAGCAAGCCCAATGTACAACACCGTGTGACCTCTTTCTAGCGCCTTCAGCGCAAGGATAGTGGTGGTAAATTTTTCCTCTTCCTTATGGGTTTGATTTATTAAAAATGCAATTTTCATATATACAATCGGATTAGATTATTCAACTAGTTTAAATATGGATCCTTTTTGAGTTACTTCCTGCCATCTGGGTTTATAGTCGGCAGACATATAGCGTGGTATAACTGCGGGAGGTATGAGAACGCCCCGTTGTAGCAAGTCTTTGATAATCGGTAGGTAATCCTTGCGGATTTTACCCATCATCAACAGGTCGACTTCATTTCCTTCTTTGATGTAATTCAACAGTTCGATGATGCCTTTCAGATAGAGTGCATCTTTGGTTAATCCACCCCCACGATATACGCGCATGGTTAAGTTAAAAGCTGTTTCGGGAAGAAAAAGGTACTGATCGACGAGCATGTCGAAGGTATCGGTGAAGGTATTGCCCAATAACATATGGTGAACAGCAATAACGCGCGCAGCAATAATTCGTAGCCTATCGTTGTTCAAACCATTGACGATGTATTCTGACAATACAGCAAGTCCTTCCTGCAGTTCCTCATAACCCGGTACGCCCAAACTGAACAGGTTGAGTGGCTGCTGTCGTCCGTTGAAGTAAGTAACTACATGAGTGCCGATTTCATGCTGTATCAATGCCATCGCCCGTGAGCGGCTCAATTTATATTCCTGACTGATATTTAAGGCTCCACGGTTGACCATGACACCAGATATGTCTTCACGAACGCGAACAGGACTATTGAATTCAGTGTTCTGTTTTTGTAAATATCGTATTTCCTCTCGCGCCATCTTTGCGAAGTCGTTTGCTGAGATAATATCATCCGATTTCTTAGCAACCTCCTCCGGCTCTGTCATCATCAGGAGCGCCAATGCAGAATTATATAGCTTCTCCGAGACGTTTCCAAATACCTGTAAGCTGCCATGCAGGAAATCATCCTTTCCACGATCGGCAAGCATAGTAATCATAGAATCAAGCTCGGCACGCTTATCCCGAAAGATGTAGGCCATTGTCGGGTCGTATATATCCTCGATGCATAGGTTATAAAGTCTGCGTTTTACGAGATCCGGATCGACGTGCATAGGTCGATACAGGAACTTCGGTGCTTTCCAGAACTTATCTTTTTTAAACTGCAACCAGGCTTCGTGTGCATTGAGCGGAGTAACCATGAGCAGGAAGTCGAACTTCTTCGTCTCCTGCGCCAATGCCTGATCAATTTCTACCATTAATGGGGTCAATTCCTGATGCACGTTAATTCGCTGTGCAGTGGCATTCAGATGCGTATAGACCCTTAGGAATTCAAAAAAAAGACGGGAAAGCGACTTCGCCAAAGACTCTCTGTAAATGCGCATTAATAGAGGAAGCACATTGTCGGCATCATCGAGGTAGTTTTGTTTGATGGAGATCCCCATAAGCAAGATCTGCTTGTTTTGCAGCTCCTTTTTGGAAAACAATTGCTTTGTTTCCGGCGGATGGGGGATATGTTGATCCTTTTCGATACCAACCCTTATTTCAGGCGCCTCTAAGCGAATGTTTTTTTCGAGGTATTCAGCTAGGGGTAACAGGTCTTTTTGTGCTACGTGGACTTCTATATCGTCTTTCTGGCTATCTTCGGCAATCCATACCTCAATAAGCAGGCCTGCACCGAATTCCTCAGCGAGCTTCTGCGCAATGGGGCGTATCCATTCTTCCAATGGAAAACCCGAGGACTTGCAGACAATACTTGCATTCTCGGTCTTTGCCAAGTCAACGAGCATTTTATCGCGCTTCTCCATCTCGGGAACCCGATATATAAAAATATAAGGTACGATCTTGTTGAAGATAAACTTTCCAACATTTGGAATTTGATAATGAATAGCCGATCGCTTGTTGATAGCGTTTAGAATCCTTTGCAGTGGTTTATTCTTTTCGGTCATTGTCAAAATAATGCGTTAGATTTTTCAACGTGTTTAGTAACAGTTGCTTGCAGGCAGTAATTTTGCTGGGGTCTGGAACACCCGTCCATTCATCCATAAAGTCCTTTCGGAACTCTATGGATATCACACAACCCGACTGCCCATATTGGCTGTTAAGGTGTTGATTGAGATAACCTCCCTTAAATTTAACGTTTTCTCGTATATCAATTGTCTCCCCCTCAAGGGTTTCTTTCTGAAAAGTTTCGCTGAATAGGTCGATGACGTGTCGCCACTTGGGTTGAATAAATGCTGTGCCCAGATTTATCTGCGGATTAGCTACTTTATCGATTTCTTCTGCGGGGCTTTCACTTTTTGCATTGTAACTATGGATATCAAAGATGAAAAAGAAGCCATATCGATCAATGGTACTTTGTATCAATGCTTCTATTTCCTGATAGATCATCGCATGCTCTTTTCGAAGGCGGTTCACCTCCGCTTCGGGCAGCTGGTTCCATACATGCAACCCCCAAGCCTGCTCCGGCGTCAGGTAGATTGAATTTTCTAAATTTCTATTGATATCCAATTGAAACCTGGAGCTCCCAACGATGAATTGGTTGATGGGTAATTCTGCCATTGCCGCGGTAAACGGATCTTCTTCGCGAAGACGTTCTGTTTCCGACAGCCGCATATACGGCATCAGCTCTTCTTCAATTTGATGCCCATCATGTATGGCAAAAGCCCAAAAAGGACTATCAACTCGGTTGATATGATATTTCGTCATTTGATTCATACGTGTTTTTATTGGAAATGCCCGTAGTGTTTAAACAGCTAAATAGGGGAATGGTTTGTCTATTAAAAAAATAGAACAATATACTAGCAGCTGTGTTCATACGTTGTAAAGGTATAACCAATTAAAAAGGAGGTTGTTATGAACCTAATCGAACGCATTGAGCATTGGGGTGATGCACATCACCCTCGCTGGATAGACTTCGTCCGCATTTCCCTGGGACTGGTCATCTTCGCAAAAGGAGTTAGCTTTATCATGGACAGGGATTCTGTCGCTTCGCTAATCGAACAAACACATTTTCAATTGTCTATT
The DNA here is from genome assembly GCF_030503615.1 of Sphingobacterium sp. BN32. Taxonomy (NCBI): domain Bacteria; kingdom Pseudomonadati; phylum Bacteroidota; class Sphingobacteriia; order Sphingobacteriales; family Sphingobacteriaceae; genus Sphingobacterium; species Sphingobacterium sp. BN32. The sequence goes on along the minus strand of NZ_CP129963.1, from coordinate 2,552,888 downwards.
TGGTCGGCCGTACATTATGTGGTGTTTGCACATATTGTAGGTGGGATTTTTATTATTCTTGGTCTTCGGACGCGACTTGCCGTGGCCTTACAAATCCCAATTCTGATTGGGGCTGTTTTCTTTGTGAATATTACAAAGGGATTTAGCTTTCTAAATTCAGAGTTTTGGCTTTCCTTAGTGGTACTAATGCTGTTGATCTATTTTTTCATCGTAGGGTCTGGGCCGATGTCCTTAGACAAGGAAATGGATAAACCGGGGTATAAGCGAAGAATCTAAGCCGGTTTACTGCTGATTTAAGGTTGACTTAAACGAGGTCGAATGCAATTGCGAATTTGAGGAATGCTGCAAAGGTTTTGCAGTCGAGTTTCTGTATGATGTTTTTTCTGTGTGTATTCACCGTATGAACGGAAACGAATAGGCTGTCGGCAATTTCTTTTGATGAGGCGCCATTCGCAATAAAGCGAATAATTTCTTTTTCGCGTTTCGTTAATGCCGCGTATTGGCGATAATGCTGCTTGACAAAATCATGATCGTCAAGAACTTTATTTACTTTATTTACCATATTGCCACAACCTTCGATCGGCGTCGCAATAATCATTAGCTGGTCAGCGAGTTTGTGGTTTTCGGGATTTTGAACGAGTTTGCAAATAGTATAGAACCATTTAAACTCCACTTCGTTATGAAGTTTTACCTGTTGAAAAAAGGAATATTGTTGATTTGGGTCTTTCTCTGAGATATATTGTTGCAACCCTGAAACACATTGCTCAACCTCTTCTTTCACAAAGTACTTCTCATAATAGGCGAGGCCAAGCTGATTAATTTCTTCGACAGAAGTGCCTAAAAGGTTACAACCAAACTCACTCATATAGCTTACCCGAACCGGTGTATCGTCTATAATATCATGCATCATGATAGCGGCAGGAATTTGTTCCCCAATTTCTTCGATATTCAATTTAGCGCTTGACATCCCCTTTCCTAGAGAGGCGATACGTCCGGCTATGGCGTAGCTGAGCATGGTTTGAATATAAATTTTACTTCCGGTTAATTAATTTGTTAATGTAAATCTAAGGTGCTTTTTTAGTCAGGACAATATATTTTATCAAAATACCTAAAATGTGGTATATGCTTTTGGTATTCGAGAGAATAGCAGCTTGTAGGATAGAAAGGGGAGCTAGGCTGTTGAGCCTATTCATTTTTGGAACGACATAACAAGTGAAGCCGCCCTGAAAAGGCGGCCTCGCTATGTTTATGGAACTATTAGTAGTTAAGAGACAGTCCGACGCCGAATCCCATATCAGAGTCGTAATGCGTTCTAACACCGACATGGCGAGTAATGATATATCTTAGATCGGCCATATATTCCTTATCGGAGTTGACCATAAATCCACCCCTCAATCTTTTGGAGAGTGGAATATCTTCACGCATAAGCTGTAGCCTCACATTTCCATCGTGGTAGAGCTCGGCTTGAAAGCGTATCAACATCGGCAAGGTATAAACAAAGCCCGCCGAGAAGAGCGCTCTTTCATTTTTACTGTTCGTTTGCCCGAAGATATTGGTTTCGGGGCCATGCTCTTTCATGTTTCTATAGCGCCAGTCGAAACCAATAAATGGCATAAACCATTGCATACGATCGACGAAGCGTCCTAGATGAGTTTCTACTTCATAGCCGTGCATGTCCTGGTAGCCCAATCTCCACTCGGAGGTTAACTGCCAACGCGCATTGTGCAGCATCAGTTCGCCATCGTTTCCGTTAGTTGCGAAATCGTTTTGAATCATAAAATGCGGCATGTTGCTCTCGCGCTGTAGCATGCGATAGGCTTTCTCCTTGTTCGGTAGTTTCGGGTTATCAGGCTGTCCTTCCGTGCTGAACACCCTGTTCATGCCCGCCATCATGTGGTATAAAATATGGCAATGGAAGAACCAGTCGCCATGTACATTCGATTCGAACTCGATGGTGTCTGTCTCCATCGGCATAATGTCCAACACATTTTTTAGTGGCGCGTAATCTCCCTGTCCATTCAACACACGAAAGTCATGACCATGCAGGTGCATAGGATGGCGCATCATGGAATTGTTGTATAAGATAATTCGCAGAGCTTCCCCTTTTTTGATAGGGATTTTGTCAACTTCGGATAGCACTTTATTGTCTAAACTCCAGACATAGCGGTTCATATTCCCAGTCAATTCAAACTTCAGCTCTCTAACCGGGGTTCCTTCTGGAAATTTAGTTGAATGGGGCGAGCGCAGCATTCCGTAATTTAAAGTGACAATATCGCTGTTTTGATGTTGCGCATGTGGGGCCGCCGTGTCAGACTGCCCATGCTTTGTCATATTTTGATGGCCAGTATGCGCCTCTTTTTGCTCCCCATGATTCATTCCTTGATGCTCCTGATGAGCTTTGTCCTCTTTCTTCTCAGCTGGGGAATGATCCATGTTTTGATGACCTCCATGCTGCATAGCTTTCCCCTCCATTTCTGGATACATGACGCTGTTCATATCCATGCGCTGCATAGACATCTTCATCCCCATATCGTCCAGATCGCCGTTCATCTTCATCATGTCGTTCATCATTTTCATCCCCTCGAAATACTTCAACTTGGGAAGCGGAGCGACTAGTTGCTTAACGCCTGATCCCAGGTAGATTGATGCGTTTTTTGTTCTGTCCTCTGCTGTCGCCATAAACTCATAAGCGAAACCATCCTCCGGAATCTCAACGATGACATCGTAGGTTTCCGAAACAGCTATCAACAGCCTATCAACTTTAACGGGCTCAACATCATTGCCATCATTCGCTACTACGGTAATCTTTCCTCCAGCATAGGTTAGCCAAAAGTAGGAGGATGCTCCCGCGTTGATAACGCGCAGCCTGACCTTATCGCCCGCTTTGAAATCTGATAGCGACTGTTCGCTGCTGCCATTAATGAGAAAGCGGTCGTAGTAGACATCGCTGACATCCATCGCTAGCATGCGCTTCCATTCATTGGTTACTTTAGTCTTAAAGTGACCTTCTTTGATGGCTTCTGCATAACTCTGTGTCGCGTTCTTTTTAATCGCAAACCAATCATTGGCATTGTGCAGCATGCGATGTACATTGTCGGGATTGAGGTCTGTCCATTCGCTTAGCATAATGGGAATGGTAGGCAGATCGTCAATTCCTTTGCGATTGTCCTGATCATCTTCGCGCTTTTTCAGAATCATAGCACCATACATCCCAATCTGCTCCTGCATGCCAGTATGGCTATGATACCAATGTGTACCGTTCTGAATAATCGGGAATCGGTAGATGTAAGTGCTCTTTGCTTTTATTGGCATCTGCGTGAGGAAAGGCACGCCGTCTTCGGGGTTGGGAAGATAGACGCCATGCCAGTGCATCGAGGTGGGCTCGTCCATTTCGTTATGCACGTGGATCTCCGCTGTGTCGCCCTCGGTAAAGGTCAGCGTAGGCATGGGGATCATCCCATTGACCGCTATAGCGCGCTTCTCCTTGCCACTATAATTGACCAGTGTATCCTTCACATACAAGTCGTACCTGACAACCTTTTGCGCCATAGCGGAAAAGCTGAAAAGTAGGAGTATGCTAAGGATGTTATATATTCTTAGCTTTTTCATAGAAATCCTTAGAAATAAAATAAATTACCTGTGCTTTAGTTTTAGATTTTTTCTTTTACTTCGCCACAGTTCATCATTTTAGATCCGAAATAAGGATTCTTGATGGCATCTTCTGCACTTAGCCAATAGGCACCCTTGTTATTGTTTGCCATCGGACAGAACTGCCAATACAATGCCGTTGAAGCCTTTGATGCTTTAGCCAAGGGGTACAGATGATTGGATAATGCCATGAAGCTATTACGTTGTTTCGCAATATCGTTGGACTTCTCAATTGCTGTTGCTTCCGTCTGTATTCCCTTCATCACTTTCATCCACACTTCATGTTCCTCATGTGCTAGCTTGCCCATTTCAACCTTGCCAACGGATGCGGTTAATGCTTTTGCGGCGGTCGCTGCTGCTTTCGTGTCAGTTGCTACCAAGGCGTTCTTCACTGCGAGATAGTTCTCGAAAATAGCTGCTAACTGCGCATTTGCACTTATTTTGCCAGCTTGCTGGCTGTGATCCATATTGGCATGTTCCTTAGCGGAAGCTTTATGTTGACTATGATCCATCGCCTGATGTTCACTATGGTCAGCCTTGGCTACCGTATGGTCGCGCTCGTACAAGCAACATTCGTGAAGTTTTGCATACACTTCATCCGGCGCACGGAACGCTTGGTTGTCATATCCGGCTTGAGCAATTCTTTTCAGAATGGCTTCTTCGGAAGTTTTATCAGGATTGTAGGTGAGAACAGCCTGATGGGTATCTTCATCCCATTCAGCTTTGGAGACCTTCGGCTCGTATGCCGCAGCTTCGATAGTTTTCTTGCACATTGCACAGTTGCCGTTGATTTCAACTCTGCTCGTTTTTGCGTTCTTAATCTGTGCATTGACAGATAGGGAAGATATAATGATGATAGAGGCTAAAAATGCCTTAAGATTTTTCATTTCAAGTATTTTTAAATAGACAATTGACAAGCATTATTTATGCTTGCAGATTAATTAACCAATAAAAGTGTGATTGATTAGCCTATTTTAGGAGGAATAAAAATACTGGAGAATCCATTAGAAACAACAAACTGTTGTATTTCTGTGATTTGGATATTCAATGTATAGGATGGGATTTCGAATTCGAATAAGAAATTACCAAGCTGCAAATGCCCAATCATGGGGGTAGCACAACAACAGAACCCTTTGCCGGCACAGCCCATCGGACGCTCAGTCGAACTACTGCTTTCCTTTGAGTGCTCAGCATCCTCATGACAACAGGTATGCTTTTCAGCTTGCTTATGTTCACTACTTTGATGTTCGCAATGTTGTGTCTCCTCTTTTTCATGAGGAACCTCACACGCTAGCCCGAGCGATGGAATAAACATCGCGAGCACGAGTAGGCCTATGAGAAACAACGATTTCATGTATACAGTAAACAGCGTCTTATCTAAAAAGTTTTATTTGTCGGGCAGAACTACTTTTTTATCAAATTTATAAATAATTCCGAACCCTGCCGCGGTTGAATACTATTGTAGCAAGCCTCCATTTTGTGGATATCGAAATAAGCTGCAAAGGCAGGGTGATATTCAGCGATATGCCCACCAAAAGGAGGTCCTTCTTTTTCAAAATCAATATTGAATAATACCCCGACTAATCGTCCGGATGGTTTTAGCAGCGATGCCATCTTCTGTATGTATTGCGGCCGCAAGCTAGGGTCTATCGCGCAGAAGAAGGTCTGCTCTAGGATCAGATCATACGATTCATCAAGCTCGAAGAAATTCCCCAATATAACCTTTACCTCAGGATTGTCTTTAAATTTTTCTTGCGCATTAGCCACAGCGATTGGGGCAATGTCGATTAGGGTAATATTCGAAAATCCCTTAGCTATCAGATGGGAAGCCTCGTAAGCATTTCCACAGCCTGGAATTAGGATAGCGATGTCCTTATCGGTTAGCCCATCAATATATTGCGTGAGTGCAGGCGAGGCATAACCTATATCCCAACCCGTCTGTCGATTTTCCCAACGTGCATTCCAGAAAGACTGAGTAGCATGTGGATCTCTTAATTCCTTATTCCCTTCCATAGTGACTGATGTTGATGCCAAATTATCAATATTTTGCGAGAAGTAAATCGACCTACTGTCATTTCTTGAACACAAAAATGCTGCTACTAATGCTTTTGAAAAAGCATCACCGTATGTTTATCGTTGGCATCGTAGGGGATAATCGTCGATTTGAACAGTTTGAAACCTCTAATTTTTAATTCTTTCTGCAATTCTCTTTCGCGATGGAAGTAAAATTTTACACTTCCCAAAGGGTTGCTCTTGACTTCCGGTGTTGCCGGATCACCCTCCACGAAAGATAGGTAGAGTAAGCCTTTGCTATTCAATTTTTCTGCAGCGTCGTCTAGAAATTGTTCTGTTTCGGATGCATTGAGGTAGGGGATACAGAAACCTGCTATGACAGCATCGAATTCACCATTCAAGATGCTGATCGCACGCGCATCCAATAAATAAAACTCGCCCGTAGGCACATGCTTTCTTGCGATCTCCAACATATTCTCTGCGATATCAATTCCAACAATTTGTAAGGATGGATAATATTTCAGCAAGTATCGCGCTATATTCCCGGGGCCACAGCCTACATCAAGTATCCGACCTTGCTTATTAGGGAGATGCTTTAAAAGTTCATCATAAGTGCTGTTATAAATATCCATATCCATGAACTTGCTCTTATAGATGTCGGCGATATTGTTCCAGGTATCGAAGGTTTCAGATTTATCTTCTAATTCTTTCTTCTCTGTCAGAATATAACAACCAGCCTCACTAGGATGATCCAGTACCAAACTCTCCGGATCCTCCTTTCGGACGAGGTTGATGATCATCGCATCACCAATAGCAACGAGTGTGAAAATAATGGCAAGCATGAGTAGTGTTGGGCTGCCGATTGCGATAGCGACGATTGCCGGCAAAACGCCCATGAGTAAACCCGGCATAGCCGCACCAATCATATAATGTTTGAGTTTTAATGGCTCGGTACAATGGCAATAGGGCGTAAGCATCTTTTTCAGAATTCCATATTTCATGGCCTTATGCCCGCCTTTCGCAAAGATGCTCCAGGTCAATCCATGTATCGCTTCATGAATGACAATCCCAACGATCAATATCAAGAAAAAGCCTATGCCGTTTAAAACCGCTGTACCAGATCCCATGCTGTTCAATGTCTGTTTTATCGAATCTTTCGTAAGCTGATCCGACCAGATCAGCACGTAAGGCACGATGTAAACGAGTGCAATCGGAAACACAGCCAGACAGCCGAGTGTGTTTGCTTTTACTAAGTCAATAATGCGCTTTTTCTGATGATATTTCGATAGGTCGATTTCCATAAATTTAATTAGTGTTCTTGATAGACCATATAGATCATGTCAATGCCCGGCGCCCAATAGTCTTTGTGCTGCTCCTTAATTTTGAAGCCGTTCTTTTCATAAAAACCATAAGCAAATTGAGAAGTACGGACAATTATTCTTCGTATGTTACCCTGTTCTTTAATTCTTTCCAATCGGTGTTGCAGCAACTTTTTCCCTATCCCAGTCCCATGCATAGAGGCGTCGACAAAGTCCCAACTGAAGTAAGCATCCTGTTCCTTGTAGTTGATCCCACCGGCGGCAACAATACAATCACCTTGTTCTACCACGTAATATTCTTCGATTTCATGGAATAAGTAGGTTTTCAAATCATCATATTCCTCAGGAGCGAAATAGGCAGGAATATTAGTGCTTAACAAAGCTAATACTTCGGAAAGATCGGTGTGCTGATAGGGTCTGATTAACATTTCTAATGTTTTAATGTAGATTAAATTTCGCCATTAAACTTATCGAAGCTACGCCAGTATTTGTCTTTGTAGATATCGAATTCTATACGGAAATGTTCTGCATATTTTATAGTCATCTCTTCCATCACGCGCGAAGGTTTCCTGAATTCCCGACAGGCGAAATTTATTTCGCGAAGCCCATTTCCTGTCTCTCGAATGAGATTGATGTAACCATCAACATCCTTTAAACGATCCATCAATTCCACTTCCAGATCTTCCATCAGTTTGTAGATTTTATCGTTTGGCAGACCTGTTTCCGGATCGGCATCATAATGAACCATGATTACGAGGATCCAGGGATGTGAAGCCTTGTGGTCCCAATTGAGGAGGGTATGGTTGACGATTGCAAAGATAGGCATGCCATTTTCTAGTTCTCCCTCGTAAGAACCATAGTGATCATCTTTGGAATAATGGGTAATGTCGGTGTAACGCTCTACAAATTCCTTTTCGCGCCAAAGTAAGTAGGCATCAAGCTTTTCTATAGGTATCAGCTCGGTGATATCATCGCCCGGCCCTCTTACCCGCATATTGTCGATCATGGTAATAGACTTTAACTCGCCAAGCGCGTTGTCTAAATAAATACATACGCCATTGAAGATGTCATCGTGATCTTTCTCATCGTAGTCGTCATAGACAGCCATAATATCAATTTCATCCGGAAATTCAGGATGTTCCACCGGGTAGAATTGTATATTCTTGTTACTGAAGTCTCGTCCAAACATCTTGACACCAAAGCCTTCCACATCGCTAGCTTGCTTCAAAGCGACAAACTGCCACTTCTCTACCTGCGGAGCTTCCTTTACCAAATCTTCCACAAAGGCGATATTGCGTATTATCGCATCCGGCGTAAAGGTAAGTTCAGCAATATTCGATTCTTTGTTGATGCCCACCAAAAAGAAGATGCGTTCATGCAGTTTATAGAGCTGGTCGGCAAGTGGACTGAAGAATTTATTCTCAATATCAGTTCCTTCGTCAATCGCGCGGTAGAATAAATCAGCATGGCGTTCAAACCATTTCCAAAAATCTGCAATTGTTGCTATAGGACTGTCATCGGAATAGTTGCTCTCGAAAAGCTTCTCAAATACGCTCATTACCTCTTGTTTAGTGCTAATTGACATCAATTTAATAAGAATACGCGGATAATTAAATTCTATCTCATAATTACCCTCATATCTTTCAATTTTGCTCCCCAACCTATCAAGGATGAAAGTTCTCGGCTAGATCGAAAACAGATCATGCAAAAAAAAGCACCTCCTCGGAGGTGCTTTCGTGTATGCTTATACTGCTTATGCTAAAGGAGCAGGTGCTTCTTCTTCAAACAATGGCAATTCTTTGATGATATGGTACCAAGTAATCACTTTTTTGATATCTGAAGAGTACACTCTCTGTTCGTCATGACCTGGAGCTACCTCTCTAAAGAAGTTTCTCAATGTATCGCCATCCGCTTTTGCATCAGGTGTATTTCCATCATTCGCTTTGATTGCTTCGAAAACATCGATCAAACGGATCTCATCATCTTCACCATAAATAGTGATGTCTTCCAATGTCGCCATCTTGGTTGTCGACAAGTTAACTACCGATTTAATCTTTGCTTTATCTAAAGTTTCTAGAATGAAGCCACCTTTATTCTGTCCGATTAACTTAAATAATCCTGGTTTTCCAGTTACGGAAACTAATCCTCTTAAATTCATCTTTCTCTTTATTAATCTTCAATAACTTCAATACCTAAGATACGATCGCCTTGACGGATATCGTCTACCACATCTACATTCTCGATTACTTTACCAAAACAAGTGTGGTTTCTGTCTAAGTGTGCCGTATTGTTGCGGCTATGGCAGATAAAAAATTGTGATCCACCGGTATTGCGACCAGCATGTGCCATAGATAATACACCGCGGTCGTGGTATTGGTTATTTCCGTCTAATTCGCAGTCAATTTTGTAACCCGGACCACCAGTACCTGGCATTCCTGTTGCACCTTCGCGTGTATTCGGACAACCACCTTGGATTACGAAATCATTGATGACGCGGTGAAACGTTAATCCATCGTAATATCCTGATTTAGCCAATTTAATAAAGTTCGCTACTGTATTCGGTGCATCTTCTGTGTAAAATTGCACAGTCATATCACCTTTTTCTGTTTTGATAATTGCTTTACTCATAAGTTCAATTCATTCGAAAAATATTTACAAAGATAAGGTTTTAGGCTAAAATAGGAAGTTATCCGTTTAAGATGTTGATATTGAATGTATTTAAGTCTAATTGAATTCGTATATTTATAAGGAATCGATTGTTAATCAAACAGATATCACATGGTTCAAAAAATGGTCATCCGCGAATGGGCAGAAGCCGATCGACCGAGAGAAAAACTACTTGAACGAGGCCGTCGGGCAGTAACTGATGCCGAGCTGTTAGCTATCGTTATCGGCTCTGGCTCTCGAACAGAAACAGCCGTCGAACTTTGTAAGCGGCTTCTGGCGAGTGTAAATCATAATCTTCTTCAACTCTCCAAACTCGAGGTGCACGACCTCTGCCAATACAAGGGTATAGGTGAAGCGAAAGCAATCAGCATTATTGCGGCCTTGGAGCTGGGACGTCGTCGACAAGAAACCCTACAGACCGACATTCCTATCCTCAATTCCAGTAAGCTGGTCTACGAGTTCTTCCGCTCAAAACTGCAGGATTTACCCCATGAAGAGTTCTGGACGATTTATCTCAATACCGCATGCAAAGTGGTCGATACACAGTTGATAGGACGTGGCGGAAATGATTTTACGCCGGTTGACATTCGAACGATCTTTCGCTTCGCCCTGCTCAATAAAGCCCATTCCGTTATTCTGGCACATAATCATCCTTCCGGCACTCTGAAAGCCAGTGATACCGATATGAAGATTACCCAAAAGATTGTCCGTGCTGCCGAGTTGATCGATATCCGCGTCCATGACCATCTAATTTTCACCGACAGTGCCTACCTAAGCTTTCGCGATGAAGGATTACTATAACCTTTGAAATTCTTATCCTACATCAATGCCCCAGCAAACTCTTTTGTTCAAATTTGCGTTATCAAATAAGAAGGATTCAAATTATGGCAAAGTATATTTATCACGAAGCAGATTCAAGAGGCGATGCAAACCACGGTTGGTTGCACTCCAGACATACATTTAGTTTTGGAGGATATATGGACGCAGAGCGCATGAACTTCGGAGTACTGCGCGTACTGAACGACGACTATGTATCTGGTGGGATGGGATTCGGAAGACATCCACATAGCAATATGGAAATTATCTCGATTCCATTAGAAGGCGAGCTTGCACATAACGATAGCATGGGCAATGGTTCGGTCATCAAACCTGGCGATATCCAAGTCATGAGTGCCGGAACAGGTATCGAGCATAGCGAATACAACCATTCGGAAGTAGACCCTGTGAAATTCTTGCAGATCTGGGTTATCCCCAACAAGCAGAATGTGGAGCCACGCTACGATCAGCAAGCAATCGACAAAGAGAAAGCACACAATAATTTCTTACAAATCTTATCACCAAGTGCCGACGACGAAGGCGTATGGATCCATCAGAACGCTTGGTTCCACCTCGCAGCATTCGACGCAGGATACACCCGCGAATACGTATTGAAAAATCCCAATAACGGTCTCTATGTTTTCGTGCTAAAAGGAGATATCGAAGTCGGTAGCCAGTTGATGCATAGCCGCGATGGCCTAGGCATTATGGGCGAGAAGCATGTGTCTATCAAGGCTAGCACCAATGCAGAGTTTTTGTTGATGGAAGTGCCGGTGGGGTAGTAGTAGTTAGTATTTAGTAGTTAGTATTTAGACCTATGCTGGCCTACTAAATAAAATAGTTAGTACTTAGTGTTAAAACGATCTGTCCAGGTCTTAATACTAAGTACTAACTACTAAATACTACCTAAAATTCCCAACCAGCAACTTTGCCCAATGTTCTTGGGATATCTACATTGTCCATTTTGCGGCTGAAGTTTTCAGCGCCTACACCGATGGCATAAACCGGAATGTAAGCTGCGGAGTGGCTTCCTGAAGCCCAACTGATAGAAGATGCTTTGTTTAATGCGTTGATTGCAAGGGATGCGATTTTATCGTTGTTCGCGTATAAGCTTTTTGCTGTTTCGTTTTGGTGATTGACGAAGCTTTTCTCATAGGCTGCGAAGATTTCTTTCTCTTCCTTTTCGCCCACTTTCACGTTCGTCCATAGGCCTGTTTGTTCGCTCAATAGGGCTTTCACCTGTTCCCAAGCTGCGCTATTGTTTTTCTCACGAAGCGCATTGATCTTTGTGGAAAGCGCTTCTTGCGAAATCTTCTGATTCTTGATGTTATTGATACGAAGCGTAGAACCACCGTTGCCAACACCCATACCACCGGTTTCGTGGTCAGCAGTAACAATGATTAATGTTTCCTCTGGATGTTTTTGATAAAAATCATAAGCTTTCTGAACGGCTTTGTTGAAGTCGATCACTTCCTGGATGGCTGCCGCGCCATCGTTCGAGTGGCAAGCCCAATCGATCTTTCCACCTTCAACCATTAAGAAGAATCCTTGGTTTCCTTGGCTCAAAGTTTTAATTGCTGCTTCGGTAATGTTCGCAAGGTTCATATCGTTTGCTTCCTGATCGATCGCAAATTTTAACGATACAGGCGAAGTTCCTTGATTGTTCATCAAGATCAACTTGTTCTGTCCGCTTTTTACTTTGTTGAAATCATTCATCCCATAAAGCATGGTGTAGCCCGCTTTTTCTAATTGCGGAATCAAAGGTGCTACTTTTTCACCTTTCGCGTTGGTCTCAGGTTTTAAGAATCCAGAACCGGCGAAGAAGTCGAAATTAGATTTAATAATATCTTGACCGATCTCATAATACATGTCGCGGTCTTTTTGATTCGCAAAGAATGATGCAGGTGTTGCATGGTCGATACTAACGCTAGTTGTAATACCTACCTTCATGCCTTTTTTCTTCGCTTTGTAGGCGATACTTTCATATGCTTTCACACCAGCGCTATCCATACCGATCACGCCGTTCTTGGTTTTATAACCTACGGCTAAAGCGGTACCACCAGCACCCGAATCCGTTACGCCATGCGATAAAGAGTGCGATGTGGCGTGGGTTGCGTAGGGGAAAGTGCTGAATACCATCGGCACCGTACTATTCTTATTTTGCTGGCTCGCTAAAAACACCTCGGCAGCTTGTACTTGGTTTAAGCCCATTCCATCACCAATCAGATAGAAAATATACTTCGGTTGTTTCTGTCCAAAGCTTAATCCGACGCATAAAACAAACGCAAAGAAAAAGCTTATACTTTTTTTGATCATGTGTAATAATATTTGATTTTTTTCAAAAATACGGTTAGGATGTTAATATAAGGTTAATTTAATAATGTGTCTTCATGCAAACAAAAATATTACACTGCTTGTTAGTTCAACATATCAATTTATATAAACAGTATGGAAAATAGTTTATTAACAACCGCTCGGTCATATTTTAATGATCAGGTCTTCGACAACCTAGCCGCAAAGCACGGCGAGTCGTCAGACAACGTTCGCAAAGGTTTAGACGCCGTAATTCCTTCTTTATTTCTCGGATTGCAGAGCAAATCTCCGTCGGAGCAAAGTGGAATTTTCGATGTATTAAAGCAATATTTTTCACAGATAAATTTTTCAGATCTGGGTTCCGTGTGGAACAGAGTGGATAATGATCCCGCAGATGCTGAGAAAGGATCGCACTTGATCTCTTCCATTTTTGGTGGAGGCTTAGATCAGGTGATCGCCACAATTTCAGGATTCCTACACACAAATGGTAGCTCGGTTATGCAGCTCTTCAAAACAGCATTGCCTGGCGTTATCGGAGCCCTAACAAAGAATGGTACCGATTGGGATACGAGCCGTATCGCAGGATTGTTGGACAATAATAAGTCTGATTTCTTGGCAGCATTGCCTTCCGGATTAAATTTAGGCGTGTTGGGCTCTTCACTGCTATCGCAACCAGGCGTTGTGGAGGGAAGACCGGTAACACCGCCTTCAGAGCGTGAGCCTATCATTGACCCGGTTAGAGATGTAGTCGTAGATGATCCTTTTGTTCCACCGGTAACACGTATGGAAAACCGCGTCGAAGATCGCCCGGTAGCACATATTCGTGAGGAGGAGCGTAAAAAAGGCGGTGGCTTATGGTGGTTATTAATTCCATTATTGCTGCTGTTATTATGGTTCTTGTTTGGAAAAGGATGTAGCCGTGAAAATGAAACAGCGACAACGGATACCATTCCAGCGACAGTTGCTCCTGTGGATACCATCGTTGATACAGTGACAACGGCGCCAGTGCGCGAGTCGATCATGGTGACTCTACCGGACAATAGCACAATCAATGCTTATAAGGGCGGTATTGAAGATCAGCTAGTGGCATTCTTGAATAGCGATTACAAACAGTATTCGGAGGATCAGCTTAAAGACCGTTGGTTCGACTTTGATAACTTAAACTTTGAAACCGGAACTTCTAAAATCACTGCCGAAAGCCAAACACAATTGCAAAATCTTGCCGATATTTTGAAGGTTTATCCAGATGTAAAGGTGAAGATCGGTGGATATACAGATAAAACAGGCGATGAAGCTTTCAACTTGAAATTATCAGGCGAGCGTGCCGATGCTGTGAAAGCCATTTTAGATAGAATGGGCGTAGGAAACAGAGTCGTAGAAACGGAAGGCTATGGTTCTTCATTAGCGAAATATGAAGCTAATGCTCCAGAGTCTGACCGTATTAAAGACAGACGAGTATCAATCAGTGTTAGAAAATAAGTTAAGTTTTTTTCTAAATTAAATTGTCGGCGCACATATTCTTCGTTGAAGAATGGTGCGCCGATTTTTTTAAACCATTTTAAAACCTTGTACTAATCATTACTTTTGTGCTATGTTAACAGCTACCCAAAAGAATATGCTACAAGGGGATTTCGAAAAATTCCTTAGCCATCTCAGATCGCAAAAGAAGACCTTAACCTTCGAACTCTTTGGCGACTACGCTGGCTCGGTATTAAATTTCTACCTCGGGAGCTCACTCATCAGCCCCACAGAAAAATTGGAAGCCGCACAAGCCCTAACAGGCTTGTTCAACGCAGGCCTTAAAAATATAATCTCCCCAACAGACCTGATGGAAATAGCAGAAAGTATCGCCCAAGATACAACGCTAGAGTATGGGTTTATTCAGGGAATATTTGAATAGTAGTTAGTATTTAGTAGTTAGTATTTAGACCCATTTCCGCCCTAGGTCTAATTACTAACTACTAACTACTAAATACTACCCCATGTATAACCCTTTCAAACCCGCTCGCGAGCGGGTTTGAAAGGGTTATACATGGGGTTTACATTGGGTTTGAAAGGGCTTTAAGTCGAAGCATTCCTAAACGAAAAAAACCTGAGTATTTACCCAGGCTTTTTTTCTGAAGTTCATGATTCTATTCTTGTTCGGTCCAGACTAATTTGGAGGTGTCATATCCATGTGCCTGTGCGTAGGCTAGATAGGCTTCCTTGCGTTCTTTTGACATGGTTTTATTGCGCGACAGGAACCAGATATAGTCTAGGTTGTCTCCGAATATTAAGGCATCCTGGTAGTGTTCGTCGAGTTTGACAATGTTGTAGCCAGCGTAGAAGGGACCGAAGAAAGATACTTTAAGTGCACCGCGATTCTCTTCGTCCACAAATTTGGCTTTGCCAATGGATTGTTTATGTTTTCCCGTAGTGATGTTCACGCCTTGGTTGTTGACAAGGACGGTGCCGTCCTCATTCAAGGAATAATCTGCTGTGACGTTTTTTAAATTCTTTTCCCAACGGAAATCAAAACGTGCGATTTCATACCAACGCCCTAAATATTTCTGAAGATCAAATGGTTCAATAACGTCTACTTTTGACTTTACCGGGCGCAATAGATTGTAAACAACAGTACCTAATGCAACCGCCGAAAGTGCTATTAATGATTTCTTTTTGTCCATAGTTAAATTTAAGAAGAAAACAATTAGGAGACACAAAAGTTTAAATAGATTGCTAGTTTTGCAGAAAATTAACGGTATTGTATTCAAGAGAAGAAGCAAAGAGAATTCGGGAGTCCTTCTGGACAAGCTTTGGTCAGTATATGACGCCAATTGCTGGTGCAGACGGTTTAAAGGTCAATTGGATAAACTATAAGACGGGGATTAAGCATCTTTATTTTCGGATGGATGCTGACAACAAAAAAGCGCATATAGCGATTGAAATGGCGCACCCTGATGCGGGTATCCGTGCGTTGTTAATGGAGCAGTTTCGTCAATATCAAGTGGTATTGGAAGCTGAATTGGGGGAGGAATGGATTTGGGATGCGCATAGTTTTGATGATTATGGAAAGGAGACTGCGCGGATTTATACGGAACTCCCAAATGTTAGCGTATTTCGTCAAGAGGATTGGCCGGCATTGATCTCTTTTTTTAAGCCGCGCATTATCGCATTGGACAGCTTTTGGTCGGATGCGCAGTATGGATTTGAACTTTTTAAATAAATAGATAATGAAAACAGTAGCAAAGATCCTGTTATTATTTACCCTGTTGACGACGAGCCAGCAATTGTTTGCTTGGGGGATGACGGGGCACCGTGTTATTTCTGAGATCGCAGAAAAACACCTTACGCGAAAGGCAAAACGCAATATCGAGGCATTGATTGGAAAGCAAAAGATTGCATATTGGTCGAATTGGGCAGACTTTATCAAGTCCTCGCCCGATCCATTATTAAATTCTACAGGCTCATGGCATTTCTTGAATACCGCCGGAAACCTGAGTTTCGAAGAGTTCAATACGGCATTACAGAATTCGCCGGAGCAAAACTTGTATAAGGCATACGCAAAAGTTCGTGCACAGGTGAATGATAAGAGTCTGAGCGTTGCGCAAAGACGTGAAGCTCTTTATTACGTGATCCATCTATTGGGGGATGCACATCAGCCAATGCACGTCAGTCGTGCGGAGGATTTGGGAGGCAATAAGATCAATGTTACCTTCTTTGGCCGCCAGGGCAACATCCACCGTGTTTGGGATAGTGATTTAGTCGACAATGAGAAGTATTCTTTTACGGAATATGCTACGGTATTGGATTACGATAAGTCCTTCTTCAAGCAATATACCAATTCAACCTTTGAGCAGTGGTTGTATGAGTCGCATCAGCTTGCGAATGTGATTTACGATGATGTCGCGAAGCAAAACAAATTGTCGTACGATTATATCTTCCGTTTCAAAGATCCTATGGAAGCGTGCTTGCTAAAAGCAGGTTTGCGCCTGGCGAAGGAGCTTAATGATATTTTCGGTTAAGCGCTAGTTTAACCTTGTTTGGAAAGGCTATCCCGTTATGGGTAGCCTTTTTTTGTGTTCTTAATTTTTTGTAAAAGTAGCGATTAGCGCTTTGTTGTAGATGTTTTTAGATTAAAAAGTTTCTTTATTATGAAATTAATGTAAAATATTTTTTTAATAATTAATTTATAGTTTTTAATTTAGGGTAACCGATTAAATAATATATGGTTATTGAAACCGTATCGAAAAGAAACCAATTAATACTGAAATATTTATGGATATAACGCTATATACGCCGAGATACGCTCGACGTGAGGTCTGGCGAGCCCACGAACGTTTTTTCTTAAAAATATCAATTATTCTGTTTTTGTTATGCCTTGCTAGTGTCGAGGTTTGGGGGCAGGATCGAGTTCAATTATTCGGTGTTGTCCGCGATGCGGAAACTAAGCAGCCCATCCCGGGAGCTACCCTTACCGTTTTGGATTCTCGATTTGTGATGAAAACAAACGAATGGGGGGAGTATGCTTTCGAAAGCATCAATAAAGATAAGATGGAGATCACTTTTTCATGTGTGGGCTATGCGCCGTTGGTTTATTCGCTGCGGCAACTAAAGCGCAGAAGAGATATTCATTTGAAGAAACAGGTCAGTAGAATTGAAGAGGCCATTGTGCGACACCGCAATCCGAAAAACGTCATGCTGGATATTGAGCAAAGGCGGCACCTCAACCTGGGTCAGATGTTGGAAGGAACCGTCCCGGGACTGATATTTCGTCCCTCGACGACAGCGGAACAGGAAGTTATTTTTTCGACGCCCCAATTGAACATTAGTGGAAATATGAACCTGCGCCAACTGTATGAACAGATGAAAAGGAATATGCCAGAATCGATGGCTATGTATCCTACATTCTTGGAATTTCAGCGTGTTTTTGACCAGAAGCGGAGTGAGCTGATGCGAGAAGTTGGGGCCAATATTGTTAATCAAACGAAATTGTCCTCGTTGGGATTAGTTCCGGAGTTTCGGGGCGGTTCGGCTTTGCCGGCTGATACCAAAGGGATGCTTGTACTGGTCGATGGATTTCCCGAAAAGGAGTTTCCGCTTAATATGCCGATGGCGAACATTGAAAGTGTGGAGGTGATTCGTGATCCGGAGGAGGGCATAAAGTATGGACCCGAAGGGGTAAACGGTGTGGTGCTGATTAAGACGATGCGCGGTTCGGTTGGTAAGCCACTGGAAATACACTATACACAGAATTTTTTCATTTCCGAGTTGGAAGATATGAGTAATAAGTCCCTGGAAAGGATATCCTCGAGAGACTTATTGGATTTATATCGAGATCGCTTTGATTTGGACATTACGCCCATGACGAACCTCCATTTACCATATATCGGCGTCAATCCTGCTTACCTTTTGCTAAATCATCATCGCCACGACAAAATCAGTGCTTCGGAATTCGAACATCGTTGGGATTCCCTTGGCAATCTCGACAATCAGCAACAGATTCGACAAAGCCAACAGCGTGTGGGTATGCAGAACTATAATCTGCGCTTGGCGGGGCGTAAAGATGAAGTGCGCTATAATTTAAGTTTGATGTATAGCGATAATAAGAGTTCCACGCCTGGCGATTACATGCGGAACTTTGATCTGAACTCGAACAACAGTTTTTCCTTTTTCAAAAATAAGATCGAGGGTAATCTTTATGTGCGCTATCGTCTTGGCGAGAATAAGACTGTTCCACGCATGAGTATGTCGCTAGAGCCTTATCAGATGCTCTATGATGAACAAGGAAATTATGTGTATGATTAAAACGATACCTATCGATATGATTTAAACCAGCAGTTTAAGGAAAAGGGCGCGTTGGACGTTGGACGTAATTATATGGAAGACCAGCGTTTGAATTATAGCCTGGGTCGCAATCGTACCTTATCGGCCTCCGGGAAAGTTCAGGTTAATTTTCGTCCATCGCTCAGCTGGATCAACACCTTGCTCTATCAACGAACCAAAAATCGGACGGAACAATTTACACACGAGCATTCTACAGATGCACGGAGGCATTTCAATATGTATTCTGTCCCTGTTAAAGATAAAGGGATTACCTATTGGGCGCCAATTGGGAATTATAATCAACGTGGCGGAAGTTTAGAAGAGACGATGGACTTTCGATCAGGTTTTGATTTCAATAAAACAGTTTCGGAAATCCATCAATTCAAAGCTGGGCTGAGCGGTTGGGTTTCGATGCTGGATGCGAAGATGAATCCTGTGAAGGTTTTTTATGGGGTAGATGCGCGCGGTCGGGGGGGCGACACGATCTGGATGGAGCCGACTGCAGCAAGAAATATCTATGGAGAGCCAATAGAAACAGGGTTGCTGATTAATATTCCGCAACCGCAAAATCAGCGGAACAGGAACCTGCGTATTGGCGGAAACTTCGGGTATTCTTATCGGGAAACCTTTCAAACGAAATTGATGTACAATGGTGTTTATATACCTAATCATGGCGTAAGGCCTAATTATGCGATGTTCCATGATGCGAGTTTGTTGTTGGATTGGGACTTACATCAGCGTTTTATTCCGGAGAACCGCATTATCAATGAGCTTTTGATCGGCACGAAAATTGGCGGATTGCGCTCGCCGAGGCTACCGGCGCAGCATCGCGCGAATAGAAATCTAGAAACCAATTGGGACTATTATTCCATCTCCTTGACCAATTACTTCGACCCTAATATGAGCAACATCAATTTGAATTATGCAAAGACCTCATTTTATCTAGGCTTGTTCAACGACCTGATGAAGTTCTAGGCGAGTGCTTACTTCAATAATCAGGATAAAACCTTATGGTCGGGTGATTTCAATTATAACTTGAAGCAACATTTACTGACGAAAGTGGATTTCCTAAGTACTTTATCGCTAATTTATAGCTTGCAGAATTTCGATCAGTATCAGTCACTTATGATTCAGTTTGAGCTGAATCAATTGGATAGACATAGCGTGGTGCAGCCCAATTTTTTGGTCATGGATTTTTTACCTCCTGCTATCTTAAATCATGAGCCTTCGATACGCCTGGGTTTTTTAAGCGATCGATTCCTGTTAGATATCCGGAAATACGATCGGCTGACGACAGGTATTGTGCTGGATATGTACAATCGACCGGATTTTGCCACAGGTCTTGAATCACGTTATGTTAAGAATACCATCCGGACCAAAGGGTTGGAATTTGTGTCGACACTGAAGTTATTTGATCGGAGCAGATTTCGTTGGAATGTCAATTTGCTGGCATCCTTCAATGATATTATTAATGTAGAAGTTCCGGAGCAGGAATATATCGCGAACTATGCTTACCTAGTTAGCCCTCGCAACAATTATTCGCAGAATGCGATGTGGAGCTATCGCTGGGGCGGCTTGAACGAAGAGGGCGAGCCGACTATTCTTAATGATCAAGGTGCTCGTTTGGACGCTGCGGAGCAATCCGCATTGGTTTTCAGCGGAGTAACGATTTCGCCGAATACGGGTTCGATCAATCAGTTTATCGATGTTGCTGATTTTTTCTTCCAAACGCGAATCAATTGGCAGTCGGGGGGAGTGATGCGGAAGTATATTCCTGCGCCATCCTCTGCCATAGACCATCATTCGGATTTAATTTACCGATGGCGGAAGCCTGGAGATGAGAACCTTACTGATATCCCAAAGTTGGCGAATTATCATTTAGGGCGAGAGCTGATCACGCAGAATTCAACGAATTCAATTTTGTCGTCCGACTTTGTTCGATTGGAGGAAGTGCAGGTCGGCTATCATTTTCCACGGCATATCACCGCGCCGATGAGGATGAGCCGGCTATCGGTTTCTGTTCAGATGAATAATATCTGGTTTTGGGCAAGAAATGCATATGGCTATGATCCACGCTCGGTCGCGAATAATGGCCTTCTATCTCCACAGATGCCAAGACAATATTCATTTTCAATTAACGCTAGTTTCTGATGAAAACACTACCATCTAGTTTCCTTTTATATGTCCTTCTGGGTTGTCTTTTGAGTTCCTGTTCCAAGTTTTTGGATGTAAATCCCAATACTGGCGAACACATATCTGTTCGGAATTTTGTAGACTTTGAAGAAGTGTTGAACAGTCGTGATTTTGCTTCGCATAACATGATCATCGCAGAGTTTCTTTCGGATAATATTTATTTCCACCCCGATTCGGTAGCTCGTATGGCAAGCGACTACTCGCTCCGGAATGCGTATTTATGGAATGAACCGATCTGGAATAATAATGATACGGATGACCTTTATCGGGCATTATACAGAAATATCGCACAGGCCAATTTGGTTATTAATTATCTAGATTTCGCGCTGGATGGCACTGCTGAGGGAAAGCGGCGGTTAATTGCAAAAGCGAAGATTCACCGCGCATATGCTTATTTTATATTGGTGAATT
Organism: Sphingobacterium sp. BN32; assembly: GCF_030503615.1. Lineage (NCBI taxonomy): Bacteria > Pseudomonadati > Bacteroidota > Sphingobacteriia > Sphingobacteriales > Sphingobacteriaceae > Sphingobacterium > Sphingobacterium sp. BN32. Next base: position 2,531,703 of record NZ_CP129963.1, on the reverse strand, counting down.
TATACGCTCCGCAATATAATGCTGCTGGTGCCGAGAGCGATTTGGCGGTGCCCTTGATTACGACATTAGACGCCAATCAGTTGCCGCAGCGCGCTACGGTGAAGCAGCTCTACGACCTGATTGAGCAAGATTTGCACGATGCGATGGCGACTGCTGAGCTGCCCGATAAAGGAAAGGATGTGTTGCATCCGGGGAAAATCTGCGCTTTTGCGCTATCAGCGAAAGTACAGCTCCAGAAAGGAGCGTATGAACAAGCTCTGGATTCCGCCAATAAAGCACTTGCCATCAATTCGTTCTTAATCGATTATAACCCGTTTTTGATGGAATACGAATCCTATGTATTCTTGCTGTTTCAAATGGAAGAGTATCAGGAAGTTATATTTGGAAAAGCGGGGCAGGAGTTTAACTTTTTCCAAACAACCGGGTTAAATATTTATCTGCCCAAGGATTTAATATCCATCTATACAGAGAACGATTTGCGCTTGTTTGCCCATTATGGACAAAATTATAATACTTGGGAATATATTTATCAGATTGTCGCTAATCCGGATGGTTCCTCAAGTGTTGTGCGCTTTAATAATGCGATCACTGTTCCTGAAATGATGCTAATTGCGGCCGAATGCCATGCGCGAGCGGGCAAAGTAGATGAGGCTATGGCTTTAATCAATAAATTGCGCTTTAAACGTATGCTGGAAGATACGCACGAGGATTTAGTCGCCGAAAGCCCGGCAGAGGCGTTGAACTATGTGTTGGACGAACGACGTAGAGAGTTGAGTTTTAAGGGTGGGATACGCTTAATGGATATTAAGCGCCTTGCTAATGATCCGCTAAATAGGACTGTTTTAAATCGCTACGATGCGGAAGGGAATGTCATCAAGACCATAGAATCTAACTCGCGACGACTGATTATCCCATTTACACCACGCGCCTTAATATTCAATCCGAACCTACGAGAATGAAAATCAGGATGTACCATTTCTCTTATCGGTAATCATAGAACCTTGAACCAGACAGGCTATTTTATCTGAATTGGTTTAATAGCCTTTCTGTATCTGGAAAGTACTGATTGATTAATGCTAATTCATTCTCCTCAGGGAGTAGGGGCAGTATTGCAGAGAATACGAAGTAATCAATAGTGCGCAGCGAAAGATCTTTTATCTGTTTATTAAAAGTGATATTGGCGTTGTCAACATTTGTTTTGTAAGGACTGGCTTTGAGCATCCGAAAGTGGATGTCGTTCGATAGCACATTCAGCTGTTCTTCCCAATGGCTTACCCGTTGCAGGACATATTGTTGAAAGAGCTGCTCTCTCAGATTTTCAGCAAACTTAGTTTGTTGGATGTCTGTGTTGGCTTTGGCACTGCAATAAACTAAGTCGGCTTTGATGTAGGGTTGGAATTCCTCATTCCTGATAATCTTAACGGGATATTTTTTACCAAAGAGATCAATTCTAAAGAATTCCAACATGGACTCGGGAACAACTTGGAAGGCACTGCTTTGCTGAAACTGGCGGATGTAGGCAGCTACTTCATCTAAGCTGTTTTGCGCATGTGCATAAACCGTCGGAACGTCTTCATGAAGGTTCAAGATCCGTATTTCTCTTTTTTCAGTGGTCAGTAGGTTGTAATCCTTGTCGTCGACTTTTATTAGCATAGGCTTGCAAAATAACGTATTTCCTATCTAAAAATGCGTGATATTCAGAATATAAAGGAATAGTTACTTTAGATTATTTCTAGAATAAGTATGTTTGCACTTATATTAAACAGCTTTTTAGATTAAATGGTTATTATGAAAAAATATGTATTGATTGCTGCATTGATGACTGGATCAGCTTTGGGCTTCGCTCAAGAGAATCATGCTATCAATGTGTCCTATATGGACAAAAGCGTACGTCCGCAGGACGACTTTTATAATTACGTTAATGGGAACTGGATGAAAACTGTCGAGATTCCATCGGACAAAGCACGTTGGGGATCCTTCGACGCGCTAGCTGAAAACACGGACGAGAACAGTTTAAAACTTCTTAAAGCTTCATTAGATCAGAAGTTCGAAAAGGGCTCTGACGGGCAAAAGATCGCAGATCTTTACCGCTCATTTGTTGACTTTGAAACACGTAATCAATTAGGCTTGAAGCCTATTCAACAACAGTTGAAAGATATCGACGGTATCAAGAACCTGAACGACCTATACAACTATTTCCTTAAGTATGCTGAAATCGGTGGTAATCCGTTTTTCGGTGGCTATGTATATGCGCATATGAAAAACAGTAATATGAATGCTGTTTATTTAGGTGGCGGAGGCTTAGGTCTTGGTCGTAGCTACTACCAAAAAGTTGATGAGAAGAATACTGAGACTTTGGGTAACTACCAAAGCTATATCAATACGCTATACAGCAAAGTAGATCAAAAGACTAGAGATCTGAAAGGCCCGAAGATTGTAGAATTTGAGAAATTAATAGCTTCCAAATTAAAAACAGTAGAGGAGTCAAGAGATGCTCAGAAACGCTATAACCCTGTCGCTGTAAATGACCTAGGTAAGATGGTGAAGAATATGGATGTAGCCAAATACATCCGTAGCGTTGGATTCACCGCTGATACGGTAATCATTGGTGAATTAAAATACTATCAGGAGTTAGATCAGATCGTAAATCAAGAGAACCTTCCTGTAATCAAAGAATACTTGAAGTTCCATGTGATGGATGATGCGACGGGCTACTTGACGAAAGAGCTTGATGATTTATCTTTCGAGTTCTATGGTAAGAAATTGAGAGGTCAGAAAGAGCAGCGCGCATTAGATAAACGCGGTTTAGCATTTGTTAACAGTAATGTTGGTGAGCTTTTGGGTAAATTATACGTAAAAGAGCACTTTCCAGCAGAGGCAAAGCAAACCTGTGAAGAAATGGTGCAATATCTGATTAAATCTTTCAACCAACACATCAAGGATTTAGCATGGATGTCTCCAGCGACGAAAGAAAAAGCATTAGAAAAGCTTTCTAAGTTTAATGTGAAAATCGGTTATCCTGATAAATGGAAAGACTATTCTAGCTTAGCGATCGGCACTAGTTTGATCGAGAATGTTCATAACATGAACCGTTGGTCGTTCCAGGAGAACTTAGCGAAGCAAGGCAAGCCGGTTGATAAATCAGAATGGGGTATGTATCCTCAAATGGTGAATGCATATTACAGTCCATTATTTAATGAGATCGTATTCCCTGCGGCTATTTTACAGCCTCCATTCTATGACTATAAAGCGGATCCTGCTGTAAACTTCGGTGGTATCGGTGCTGTAATTGGTCATGAGCTATCCCATGGTTTTGATGATTCAGGTTCTCAATACGATGGAAATGGTAACTTAAATAATTGGTGGACAGACGAGGATCGTGAGAAGTTTGAGAAAGCTGCTGATGCATTAGTTGCGCAGTTCGAGTCGTATGAGCCGGTACCAGGAGTATTCGTTAATGGACGCTTTACCTTAGGTGAAAATATCGGTGACTTGGGTGGTTCTTCTGTAGCATTCGATGCTTTACAGATGTACCTGAAAGACAAGGGTAACCCAGGATTAATTGATGGATATACGCAAGAGCAACGTTTCTTCTTATCATGGGCTACAATCTGGCGTTCTAAAACAACAGATGAATATGTTGTTAACCAAGTGAAAACAGATCCACACTCGCCAGCGCAATACCGTGCGGTTGGTCCGATCATCAACTTAGATGCTTTCCACGAAGCATTCCAGACTAAAGAAGGTGACAAACTATATGTTCCAAAAGACAAACGTATTGTTATTTGGTAATCGGTCTAGTTGAGTACATAAAGAAAGGGCTGTCGGAAATGACAGCCCTTTTTCTATTATTTTCGAGGGGAGGAACTTAGATAGTCGTATCCTCGGTTGCTGCATCAGGAGCATTTTCCTGAACAGACTTAATTCCATTCGCACGGCCAGATTCGCTGGCATACATTTCACTTGATCCGATAATCTGTCCATTTCCTGCCTTCAGATTGAAATAAAATTTTCCATTCTTCGCAGTTAATTTTTCAAATTTAGCGCTATCAGCAGCATTTTTCTTCACGGATGAGATACCATTTTCGCAAGCCGCTTTACTGGTATAACCTTCGCTAGTCAAGATAACCTGTCCATTAGATGCTTTCAGGTTAAATTGAAATTCTCCGTTTTTTCGGGTAGACATGACAAACTTTCCCATAGTTTATAATATTTTAAATTGATATACTAATCTAATAAATTTCGATTAGTATATCGTGTTTTAATAAAAACTTATGCTTTCAATTGGCCATCATAATAATACCAGATTCCGTTGAGTCGCTTAAAGTTAGATTTTTCATGATGTATATGAAGTTCGCCCCTGAGATCCATATAATAGGCTTTAAATTCAACCGTAGAGGTCGTACTCTTTACGATCTGCAGCTCCTGCCAGTTGTTTTCCTTTGCCCATTGCTCAATTTCTGATTTTTTTTGAAACCTCCGCGTTTGCGGATGGAAGCTATCATAAAGGAAATCAATCAAACGGAGACAGAATGCTGCGTATCTGGAACGCATTAGTTGCTCGGCTGTTTCGGCGAGTTTCTGATCTTGATGAATCCGATTGCAACAATTTTGATAGGAAAGTGTAGATCCGCAGGGGCAAAGTTGTATCATAAGCTTTTTAAAAGTAAATTAGGAAGATAACCACTTATAACGATTACTCTCCGCATTGCGAATATACTTATCATCACTTTGTCAAAGAAGAAATGATATGAATAATGTTACAAACTATTCGACCTGAATCATCGTTATACTAGCAAAACAGCAAACCTGAAATGACAACAATCAAAAACGAACTAATTGGGACCTGGACCCTGTTATCATATATTGAAATACCAATTAACGGCGCAGATAGTACATTTCCAATGGGTAAATCACCCATAGGCACGATTATGTATGGTGCTGATGGACATATGTCGGTGCAAATATCGAATCCTGCGCGATTGAAATACAGTTCCAACGACCGATATGTAGCGACGCAGGAGGAAATGGAAGCTTCTGTGAAAGGCTTTATCGCCTTCTCCGGTTCCTACCATATCGACAATCGCAACGCTATATTAAAATATCATATCAGCAATTCTTCATTCCCAAATTGGGAGGGAGGAATTCAAGAGCGAAAGATCGACTTTGAGGGAGATATTCTATATCTCAAATCGGTAGAACCTATTCTTTCCGGAGGATTCTATGTAAACAGTTACATGACCTGGCGTAGAATCGAGAAAGAAGAGCTGATTTCTAGACGCGAGCGCTTTTTGGAAATCGCTGCTAGGAAGCATAATTCGACATCTTTAGAGGACGTTGACTAGTAGTGTCGGGTAGGTGCAATTTTTCTGTAGAAGACTTCCGACTTTTTTTTAAAAAAGCGTACCTTTGTGCCATCAATTCAAGCTATGAGTGACGCTATAAAACACGAGTGCGGAATAGCACTTATTCGATTGTTAAAACCCCTGTCTTATTATCAAGAAAAATACGGTACGCCTTACTATGGGATCAACAAGTTGTACCTGCTTATGGAAAAGCAGCACAACCGTGGTCAGGATGGCGCAGGTATTGCGACAATTAAGTTTGACGTAAAACCGGGCAACCGCTATATTTCTCGTTATAGAGCGATGGGTTCATCGGCAGTCGCGGAAATTTTTGAATACGTTCAAAAGAAATTTGCCGCAGTACAGAAAGCATTTCCGGAAGAAGCTAAGGATACCCAATGGCTGAAGGAAAATGTAAGTTTCACCGGAGAGGTGCTACTAGGACACCTGCGCTATGGAACACATGGTAAAAATAGTATTGAAAGCTGCCACCCTTTCTTGCGCCAGAACAACTGGATGTCAAGAAACCTTGTGGTTGCCGGAAACTTTAATATGACTAACGTAGATGAGCTATTGCAGCAACTTTACGACCTTGGTCAGCACCCTAAAGAACAAGCAGACACCGTTACGGTGTTAGAAAAGATTGGACACTTCCTTGACGAGGAAAACCAGAAGCTATTCGATTCTTTCAAGAAAGAAGGCTATTCTAATATCGAGATCTCTGCACAAATTGCGAAGAATATTGATGTGGCCAAAATCTTAACGCGCTCGGCGAAGACTTGGGATGGCGGTTACACTATTGCCGGAATCTTCGGACATGGCGATGCTTTCGTTATGCGCGACCCAGCAGGTATTCGTCCCGCATTCTATTATCAGGATGATGAGGTTCTAGTTGTTGCTTCAGAGCGCCCGGTTATCCAAACAGCATTTAACATCCCATTAGGCGCTGTTAAGGAAATTAAACCAGGACACGCATTAATTGCCAAAAAAGACGGTACAGTTTCCGAAGAGATGTTCAGAGAGCCGGTAGAGCAGATGTCATGTTCTTTCGAGCGTATTTATTTCTCGCGCGGATCGGATGCCGATATTTACAAAGAGCGTAAATCGCTAGGTCGCTTATTGTGCCCTCAAGTACTGAAGAGTATCAACGGAGATATCAAGAATACCGTATTCTCATTTATCCCAAATACGGCTGAGGTATCGTATTACGGAATGATGGAAGGTATTAGCGAGCATGTGAGAAAAGTACAGAAGGATGTTTTACTGAACCGTGCTGATAAAATTACAGACGAAGAGTTGGAAGAGGTGTTGAGCATGTCTCCTCGCTTTGAAAAACTTAACGTGAAAGACGCGAAACTACGTACATTCATTACGCAGGATGCTGATCGTCAGGATATGGTTCAGCACGTTTATGATACAACTTACGGTATTGTTCGCGATCATGAGGATACAATCGTTGCTATTGACGACTCTATCGTACGAGGAACTACGCTTAAGCAAAGTATCTTGACCATCTTGGATCGCTTGCATCCGAAGAAGATCGTGATCGTATCATCAGCACCGCAGATTCGCTATCCCGACTGTTATGGTATCGATATGTCTAGAATGGGCGAGTTCGTCGCGTTCGAGGCTGCTATCGCTTTATTGCGCAAGAACGGCTTGGCACATATTATCGATGAGGTTTATCAGAAATGTGTTGCTTCGGTAACCATGCCTAAGGATCAAATAGAAAACTATGTGAAGGCGATTTATGAGCCTTTTACTGATGAGGAAATCTCACAAGAGATTGCTCGTATCGTGAAACCACATAGCTTGAAAGCAGAGTTGGAAGTAATCTTCCAGACTTTAGATAACTTACACGTTGCTTGTCCAAACCATAAAGGCGATTGGTATTTCTCAGGAAATTACCCAACACCTGGAGGAAACAAAGTCGTTAATCGTGCATTCATGAACTGGATGGAAGGAAAGAACGTAAGAGCTTACTTCAGTAGCTAAGAAGATACAAACGCATAAAAAAAGAGCTGTATGATAATCATACAGCTCTTTTTTTATTGCTAGTCTTCTTTTAATTTAAGACTGCATTGTTGTCTTTTTTGATATCATCCGTATGCTCTGCAATCATCGTTGGATTTGGGAGGATAGGATTTAACTTTATCAGTTTTGTACTCGCCAGGTAATCCTTGTTGCCTGCATAGATAAACATCAGCGAACCATTCTTAATTGTGTTGATGATAGGCTTGTTCAACTCTCTAGGCACTGCCGGACATCCGTAGCTTCTTCCAAGTCTTCCAGTGGATTTTATCACATTCTCGCTGCAATAGTCCGCGCCATGCATAACGATAGCTCGTGCTAATGCCTGATCATTGATTCCTTTTTCCAAACCATTCAATCTTAATGAATAGCCATTTCCACCTTGGTAGGTACCTTCTGTGGTGTAAAAACCTAAAGAACTTTGATAAGAATTGTGTCTGTTTGAAAACGAGGTGGCAAATTTCTCGCCGCTGTTTCTACCATGCGAAACGATGGTATGATATAACAATTTCTTATTCTTTAGATCGATTACATACATACGTTTGTCCGTCGATGGTAATGTGAAATCAATAATCGTGATAATATCCTTATTTTTCGGACTTAGCTTCCCGTATCCCTGCATTGCTTGCTCAAAGGCTTCCCATTTCAGGATGCTTGTTAGCTTAAGTTCCTCATAAAGACTTCGTGTCGGATCAATATGTTCTGTTTCGATTGTCTTGTTTTCTTTGTGGCTTATTTTAGCATTGCTGCTGTTTAGGTCTACCGGTAGTAGAGACGTAGCTACTGCCCACAAAGAAAAAAACATTAGTTTATTCATAAGCACTTTTCCCTTGTTTATATAACAAAGCTAATAAAAAAGTGACAATCAAATTGTTAAAATGCCTGTTAATCGATTACAACGACCAATGATTTGAAGGGTTTTGACGTATCATAAACAAATTTGGCGTGTGATGACGCGTTCCTGACACACATGTGGGAGCGCGGGGTAGTACCTAATGACCAACTGTATTCTACGATTTTACCTTTCGGATTGTTCACCGGAACACCATGAATATAGCCTCCATTGGTGAATCTGGACGCCCAAGGGGCAAATCCCTCGATCGTTTTGGTACCATCGCCAAGGTAAAACATCTTCGCTTTTTGCTCTTGTACCATGAAAATTCCCACAGGTGTTTCCATCTGATGTGGGGGCTTATGCAGGCCCGAAGTGGCAGGATTCATACTTCGTATTTTCCACTCTTCTTCCCCTGTTCGTTCAACTGTTAAAATATTTTGGTTTGTAACATCTACGAAGTTAACATGGGTTATTTTTAAGGAATCGCCAATAGATTTTACATAACGCTTCGGAACAAACCAGGTTCCTTCAAAGGAAATTCCATTCACCTTCACCATTTTCAAGGTATCGCTGCTTTCTAAACTCACTAGCGAGCCGTCACGCCCATAGATCGAAGGTTTAGCGCTATCCTCAGCTCGGTATAAGGGAGCGGACTGATATCTTTCGGTGCCTAAGGTGTCAGACACACGTTTATAAGCGTTCCTAACAAAGTTCTCAACCACAGGCGACTCGCCATTGCGATTCTTATAATTCTGCAATACCGCATAATTATGTGGCGCTCTTTGGAAGTTTTCGATATAAGCTAGCTTCTCTTTTATCTTATCCAGTTGAAAATGCCGCGTGGTATCTTTATACGGATAAGTTTCCTCCAATGTATGCTCATTATAGGTTAGATCTTTCTCCAATTTGATATCAGCTGCCGTTCGAGGTCTTACCTTTTCGGCTTCCTCTGCTTTTTTTATTCGTTCTAAAGAGTCTTTTTTTCTCTGGATTGCTGGATCGTCCGTCTTCTTTGGCGTTTGCTTACAAGCAGAAAATGCAATAATCGCAAGTAGAATAAAAAACAAGGAATATCTTCTCATTCGGTAAATAGGGTTGAAAAATATTAAGTTAAAAATTGCCCAAAGATATAAATTACTATATATCCATAGGTAGACTACTAAAAATCGTTCCACTATTTGAATTATCGCAAAAAAGTTAACTTTGGAGGTATGAATGAGGCGCAAATACTACAGATTGCTGTGGCAATTATTATTAACTCGCAAAATAAAATGTTGGTCGTGCAAAAGCAATCGTCGACTTACTATCAGTTACCAGGTGGGAAGATAGAGGTTGATGAAGAAGCCATTGATGCACTCTGTCGGGAATTAAAGGAAGAACTGAACTTACCACTAGTGAAGGAACAACTAAATCTATTGGGAATACATGAAGCAAAAGCGGTCAATGAGGTCGGCAAGACCGTAAGAGGCTATGTATTTAAAGTGGATATTTCCGAGACTCAACAAGATTTAAAGCCCCACGCAGAATTGAAAGAAGTACATTGGCTCGCCAAAGAAGAGATAGCCGATTTTAAATTGGCCAATTTACTGAAAGAATTCGCGTTGCCACATTGGCTCCAGAAGCAAAACTAGCGAGCCAACGCATTGCGCGCAGTGCAACTTATACGACAAAGGGTCGCCTCTCGGCAACCCTTTACTATTTATTTAACATATTATGTGCTGATGTCCTATGACGGACATCGGGATATTAAAAGTGGAATTGTACACCTAAAGTTGGAGCTAACGAGTTAGCATCTAAACCGTAGCTGTTCGTAGTAACTTTCGTGTCAGTAGTTTCATTTTTAACCGATCCGTTATTGTAGTATAGACCTCTAACTTTCAACTCGATACCGATGTTGCTAGTTGGGAAGTAAGCAATACCTGGCGCTAATTCTACACCGTAATCAGCAGTAGTAGCTGTTTTAGTATCGTTTACTTTTGCAGTACCCCATGCCATAGGAACAGTTAACTGTCCGAAGAATTTTACAGGACCATCGTTTTTGCTGTACATTCTACCGTAAGGTGATACAACAAATTTTCCAACCGTTTGGTCATTATCTTTAGTTTCCTCTGCTTTATTCCAAGAGTAACCAACACCTGTACCGATAGCGATGTTATCTGCTACGAAATATCCTACTTGAGGGATGATGCTAAAACCTGTAGTTTTAACGTCTATATCTTTGATTGATTCACCAGCGAAACCAACTTGTCCGCCAAGAATGATTTTACCTTTTTCAGTTTGTGCTTGAGATGCAAATGTAATAGCTGTAACAGCAGTTAAAGTAAGTAATAATTTTTTCATGTTTTTGTTATTTTAATTATTGACTATTGTGTCATGTATAGTCAGTTATTCAAATCAAATGCCAAAAGTATAGCTATGGAGTCTGCATAATGGAGAGACGAACAGATGTAAACGCTAATGGGTTAATTTTTAATATGTTATTATAAATTAAAAAAATATAACGAAAACTTTAATGACATTGCGTAAACAAAACTAGAAAGAAAGCATAACTGCCAAATGTTGAACATTGTTCAAAATAAGTCAGTATGACAGGTATTGTCAGTAAAAATGTATGACAGCATTGCTTGTTGGTAACAAATTAGCTAAGGGAAGATAAATCGAACAGGTGAATTGAAACTTGTCAATAAGTTTAATAGCTTAGCCGCCGAATTGATAATTTGCACACGCGCTATGAACTCGGAATCTCCTAAACTTTCTTCTACTGTTCTCTGGTTGATGACTATATTTTCAGCTTTAATCGTCGCCAATATTTATTACAATCAACCTTTATTGGGAAAAATCGCTACGGAGTTTGCTGTTTCTGAGGCTGCGGTCAGTAAGATTACGGTTTTGACACAGGTGGGGTATGCGGCGGGTCTGCTGCTGATTATTCCCTTGGGCGATAAGATTATGCGGAAGCGTCTTATTCTCTTTGATCTCGTTTTGGTATTGGCAGTGCTACTTTGCATGGCGACGGCAAATCAGCTGTGGATGCTGTTTGTGTCGAGTTTTCTTTTGGGTGTAACCTCGGTTGTTCCGCAATTGTTTATACCAATGGCGGCAGATTTGTCGACTGCTGAGAACCGTTCGAAGAACCTGGGATTGATTATGTCGGGCTTGTTATTAGGGATTTTGTTATCTCGTTTCGTTGGCGGCATTGTTGGCGACTTGTTCGGATGGCGCAGCATTTATTGGGCGGCGGCAGGCTTGATGGTGATTGCATGGGTTTGTATATATAGGTTGTTTCCAGAAATTAAGCCGAATTTCACTGGGAATTACCTTTCCTTGATGCGATCGGTTTGGCATCTGGCAAAGACGCAGCCCGTTCTTCGCTTGGCCGCATTTCGAGGCGCAATGGGCTTTGGGTCGCTATGTGGCATCTTTACGACTTTAGCGTTCCATCTAGAGCAACCGCCTTTCGAGGCTGGGCCTTCCGTCGCGGGTAGCTTTGGATTGGTCGGTGCCGCGGGAGCCCTGTCTGCAGCGTTCGTAGGTCAGTTGACTAAGCGTTGGGAAGTCAATAAAATCATTCTGATCTCCTTGTGTATTTTACTAGGGAGCTGGTTGTTTACCTATTTTGGCGGGAATACCTATATAGGCTTGATTATCGGTATTATCTTAATTGATCTAGGCTTGCAGTCTACCCACATCATGAACCAATCTGATTTCTTTTCCATAAAAACTACGGCGACAAGTCGTTTAAATACGGTTTACATGGTCAGCTATTTCATCGGCGGATCCTTAGGGTCCTGGTTTGCGGCCTATGCCTGGGAATTTGCCGGCTGGGGCGGTGTCTGTGCTGTGGGGGTTGGTTTTGCATCTTTGGCGCTACTAGCTCATTTGCGCTACGCTAATAAGTTGAAGCACAATTAAAAACAAAAGCTGTTCAACAGTCTTTATCCCTGAAGAAAAGGATGCTGAACAGCTCGATATAAACTGTAGAAAAATTAATCTAATGAGCTATTGTTCAATCGCAGTGAGTTGACAATAACCGACACCGAGCTCAGACTCATTGCCGCTGCGGCAATCATCGGAGACATAAGGATGCCGAAACTCGGGTATAAAATTCCCGCAGCAATCGGAATACCGATTACATTATATAGAAAGGCAAATCCTAAGTTTTGCTTAATGTTTCGCAGCATCATTTTACTTAGTTTATAGGCTTTATGAACGGCCTTTAGATCGCCTTTTACCAGCGTTATCTCCGCGCTCTGTATCGCGACATCTGTTCCTGTTCCCATAGCTATGCCAATATCCGCTTGCGTCAATGCAGGTGCGTCGTTGATTCCGTCGCCCACCATGATGACTTTCTTGCCTTCGGCTTGTATTTTCTTAATACCGTTTAATTTGTCTTCGGGCAGTAAGCTCGCCTGAACATGCTTAATCCCTGCTTGTTTAGCAACGATCTCTGCCGTGTTTTGGTTATCTCCGGTAAACATATGGACCTCAATTCCTTCATCCTGAAATTTTTTGATCGCTTCGATACTGCTATCTTTCAATGCATCAAAGGCAGCGACAAGGCCGGCAAACTGCCCATCGATCGCTAATACAGATACCGAGTTGCCCTTTTTCTGTAGTTCTTCGATCTGTTGCTCTTGGCTTTTATCTAAAACAATGTTTTGTTCCTTCATCAATCTTGGCGTGCCTAACAGGACGTTCATATGATGTATATTGCCCTTTACGCCTTTCCCTGCAATGTTTTCAAATTGAACGACATCCAATAGTTGCGAACCTTCTTCTTTTGCTTTATCCAGCATGGCTTGCGCTAGGGGGTGGGTACTGTTCTTATTTACCGAAGCCGCAATCTGTAGGATATCCTTTTCTTGAAATTTAGGATTGCCCGACACGACTTCCGAGACGCTAGGTTTTCCCGAAGTAATAGTACCTGTTTTATCAACGATAAGGACATCCGCTTTCTCTAGTTTTTCCAACGCTTCGGAATTCTTGATCAAGATGCCGTTCTTCGCGCCTTTGCCAATTCCTACCATGACAGACATCGGAGTCGCTAGCCCTAATGCACAAGGACAGGCAACAATTAAAACCGCCAATAGGTTAGAAAATGCCATCGCCGTACTGTTCGGCACAGCCGATGCCGACCAAGCGATAAAGGTGATAATCGCAATGACAATTACCGTAGGGACAAATATTTTAGAAACTTTATCCGTTAGTTTTTGAATCGGTGGCTGGCTTCTGCTCGCGGTATTTACCAATTGTATAATTTGGGATAATAAAGTCTCGCTACCAACTTTCTCGGCTTTAATCAGGATTTCATGGTTGCCGTTGATTGTACCGCCTATTACTTTATCTTCCGGTGCTTTCTCTACCGGTATAGGTTCGCCGGTAATCATGGACTCATCAATAGACGTGTTTCCTTCTTCCACAATACCATCCACAGGGACTTTGTCGCCGGCCCTAACGCGTAAAATATCGCCAAGCTTGACATCATGAATCGATACCTTTTTATCCTTGCCATCGACCACGACAATCGCCTCGGCAGGGGATAACTTGATGAGTTCTTTGATAGCGCTATTGGTTTTCGAATGTGCTTTAGCCTCCATGACCTGCCCAAGCAGGACAAGCGTAAGGATCACCGCTGCGGATTCGAAATAGAGATGGACTTCACCGTGATGGCCTTTTAGTTCTGCAGGGAAAATCTGCGGAAAGAATAAGGCTAACAAGCTAAAGATGAAAGCAGCGGCTGCACCAAGACCAATTAAGCTGAACATGTTTAAGTTCCATGTCTTAAAAGAGGTCCAAGCGCGTTCAAAGAACATCCAGCAAGTGTAAAACACAACCGGTATGGTCAATATTAACTGTATCCAGGCATTGAACTGATAGGGGATAATCTTAGATATAGGTTGCCCGGGAAGCATATCGCCCATAGACAGTATAAATATCGGCAGGGTACAAGCAACAGATATCCAGAATTTTTTCAATAAGTCTTTATAATGTTGATCTTCTTCCTCGGTTACCTGATTGGGTACCAGGTCCATTCCACATATAGGGCAGTTTCCGGGATGATCCTGAACGATTTCAGGGTGCATTGGGCAGGTGTATTCTACCTTGACGGTCATCTCCGGGATTTTTTCAAGATTCATTCCGCAGACAGGGCATGAGCCGAATTTATCATAAACTTTGTCGCCTTCGCACATCATCGGGCAGTAATACTTGCCCGCATTGCTTGCGCTGGCGACAGGTTTTCCATGCGCGTGTGCATGTCCATGCTGATGCTTAGCATGTGGGTCTGGCTTCTGTACCTTTTCAACGGGTCGCAAGAACATGCCACAGACCGGACATCTTCCCGGTTCGTGATATATTTTGTCTTCACCTTCACAAAACATCGGACAGATATATTGGCCGCTTGGCGATTCTTCCTTTGGATGTTCCGCAGGTGCAGTCGCATGATTTTTATCTTCACTGATTTTATAGGCACCCCCCAGCTCATCTAGTTTCGCTTGTAGTTCTGGCGTGCTGATGTTTTCATCGGCAGTAATTTCTGCTTCGCCGGTTTCTAACTTTACAGCAGCCTTTATGCCCGGAACTTCGTTCAATTTCTTCTCCACATTGGTTCGACAACCATTGCAAGTCATTCCTGAAATTCCATATGTTTTAGTCGTGCTCATAATTATCCTTTCTTTGATAACAAAGTTCCGGATAATAAGATTGTTGGGATTATATAATTTCTAGATAATGTTATATAATTATGAACTGAGCGGCATGTTTAGATGCTCGGGAAGAGGCTGGTTTTTGGTTTTTCCAGTCCTTTGGTTTTAAGCTCGGCAAAGAAGCGGTTGTTCAATGGGCTTTCTTCCATGAGGTAGGGGATGTAGATCGAGCCTTGCGCTAATATCAGCTCGTGGTATCCGAAAAGTACACCATTGTTTTTTTGGACTGATTGTACTGATTTAATCTGCTTCACGTCTCTTTCCAAATTAAAGCGAACTTGTCTTCCGCTCAACCATTCGACGACCACTTCTTTCGTTTGTGGATGGAACCAAACTTGTTGATCGCGCACATACTTTAAGTGGTTATTCAATAGAAATACCTGGCTAATCAGGTACAGGCTAATCGGTAAAAGAAAGAACAGTATTTTGATCTTGATAGCGAGCACTAGGGTAATGATCAATAAGACCACGCCGATAGCGACACTGTAGGTTGTGGCTTTTATGGCTTTGCTTACGACCTTGCTGCCAGCGTCTAAGATATAATAACCCTGCTTATTGCTACGCTGTATCTCCGTTGATGATTTTGTTCTCATCATAATTCTGCGCGAAATATAATAGAGCAGAACTCCCAGAAGAATAACAATAAGCAGGATTTTAGACATATTAGTATTGTTCTGTTTCGTTAGGGAAAGTGCCGGCTTTTACGTCGGCGATGTAGTTGCTTGCAGCCTTGGTGATTTCCCCTTGCAGGTCGGCGTATAAGCGAAGGAACTTTGGTTTAAATTCTTTGTTCAATCCTAGCATGTCGTTAACTACTAAGACTTGTCCGTCACAGCCGTTTCCAGCGCCGATACCAATTGTAGGGATTTCCAAAGATTCTGAAACTTCTTTTGCAAGTGCTGCCGGGATCTTTTCTAAGACAATCATAAAACATCCAGCTTCCTGTAGAGCCAATGCATCCGATTTTAATCTGTTGGCTTCTGCTTCCTCTTTTGCGCGCACGCCAAAGTCGCCAAACTTATAGATTGACTGAGGAGTTAATCCCAAGTGTCCACATACCGGAATACCCGACTGTACGATTTTCTTGATATTATCCATAATCTCCTCACCACCTTCAAGCTTTAAAGCATGCGCTCCGGACTCTTTCATCATCCGAACAGCAGCTTTATACGCATCTTCAACCGAGCCTTGGTATTCGCCGAATGGTAAATCAGCAAGCACCATCGCGCGCTTGGACGCCCTTGCCACCGCAGAAGCATGGTAGATCATATGGTCTAAAGTCATGGGTAGGGTGGTTTCATATCCGGCAAAGACATTTGCTGCCGAGTCGCCCACCAAAAGAACTTCTACACCCGCTTCATCTAATATGCGAGCAGTGGAATAGTCATAAGAAGTTAACATCGAGATTTTTTCTCCTCTGGCTTTCATATCACGAAGTGCCGAAGTCGTCACTCTTTTAATTACTTTATGTACTGACATAGCGTTAAGATTGAGTTGCAAACTTAATTATTTTTCATGGAAAACGCCTCGAAACTTGTTCTTAACGTATAGCAACGCTACGGAATAGAAAATTAACCTATAATTTCCTACTTTTGCAGGATGGATATAAAAGAGCAGAATCAGTTTAAATTCCCGAAGTTTCAAGAGTTAATTATTCATGAAGATGATAACCTTATTGTAATCAATAAGCCGCCTTTTATTGCCTCTTTGGATGCGCGCGAAGGTGGTGAGGTGAATATCCTTCGCTTGGCGAAGAAATATCATCCAGATGCGCAAGTATGCCATCGTTTGGATAAGGATACTTCCGGCGTATTGCTGATTGCTAAAAATCCAGAAACCTACCGTTCGATGTCTATCGAATTTGAAAAACGAAGAGTAAATAAGATTTACCATGCCATTATTGGCGGGACGCATATCTTCGAGAATTTGACTGTTGATCTTCCAATCCTGAATCAGGGAAATAAGAATGTAACGATCGACCGTTATAATGGTAAGCCGTCGGAGACCATCTTTAACAGTATCCGTTATTTCAAACACTTTACTCTGGTCGAGTGTAAACCTATTACAGGTCGTATGCACCAAATCCGTATCCACTTAGCGACACAACAGGCTGCTATTGTCGGTGATGCGATGTACAAAGGGAAGCCGGTTTATCTTTCTCAAATCAAAAAACGTGGTTATACCCTATCAAAAGATCAGGAGGAACAACCGATCATGAAGCGTTTCGCGCTGCATTCTAAATCAGTAAGCTTCAAATTGAACGACAAAGAATATAGTTTCGAAGCCGAATATCCGAAGGACTTTGCGACCTTATTGAAACAGTTGGAGAAATTCGACGCTTAGTACAATCAAATAGAATATCATCATTACATACCCCTAATTAAGCTATAGAAATGAATAAGCAAGAGCTCATTAATCAGATAAAAAGCAAGAAGAGTTTCCTATGTGTTGGACTGGATACCGACTTGAACAAGATTCCGGAGCATCTTTTGGAAGAAGAAGATCCTATCTTCGCTTTTAATAAGGCGATTATTGAGGCTACTGCTGATCTTTGCGTGGCTTATAAACCGAATATTGCATTCTACGAAAGCTATGGCGTAAAAGGATGGGAGTCTTTGCGTAAGACTAGCGAGATCTTACCTAAGGACTGCTTCTCGATTGCTGATGCTAAACGTGGCGATATCGGCAATACGTCGAAAATGTATGCACAAGCATTTTTTAATCCTGAGGTATCAGGATTAAACTTTGATTCTATTACGATTGCACCCTATATGGGTGAGGACTCTGTGACTCCATTTTTGGACTTCGACGGTAAATGGGCGATTGTGCTTGCCTTGACCTCCAATCAAGGGAGCTTAGACTTTCAAAACTTCAGCAATGCAGCAGGAAAGCAATTGTTTGAGGAGGTTATCGATAAGGTAAATACCTGGGGGAGCGATGAGAACTTAATGTATGTGGTTGGAGCAACGCGAGGTGAGGCCTTTGTGAAGATTCG
This sequence comes from Sphingobacterium sp. BN32, assembly GCF_030503615.1. Classification (NCBI taxonomy): domain Bacteria; kingdom Pseudomonadati; phylum Bacteroidota; class Sphingobacteriia; order Sphingobacteriales; family Sphingobacteriaceae; genus Sphingobacterium; species Sphingobacterium sp. BN32. The sequence goes on along the minus strand of NZ_CP129963.1, from coordinate 2,513,793 downwards.
CGAACATGCGCCTGATCATTTCTTGCTCGTTCCTGGCGTAGGTGCGCAGGGCGGTTCCTTAGCTGATGTGTGCCAATACGGAATGAATAAAGACTGCGGGTTATTGGTAAACAGTACGCGCGGTATTATCTATGCATCGAAAGGGAAGGACTTTGCAGAGCGTGCTCGTGAAGAAGCGCTGTTACTTCAAAAAGAAATGGAAGAACAGTTGGCGATTCATGGAGTGATCTAAAACCTTATATTTCTTAATTTTGTTAAAATTGCCGTTTTTGGCATAATAATTTAGGTGCTTGCAAGGTTAATGTTATTTATGATACAACGAAGATCGAGCTTGCTCCTGGGAGCAGTTAGTATACTTGGGCTTTTCCTCACCGGATGTAGCTCTGTTTATTTGCCGAATGTCCCGGCAACCCCCATGTTTACCAATGCAGGAGAGGGTTATTTGGGTGCCCATGTGAATGTCAAGGGTAATTTAAGCGGTACTGCAGGTGTCGCTTTTACCGATAATCTGGCTATTATAGCAAACGGTTCGTACGTGGATAATAAGACGACCAATCAAGACTTTAAGCAACATCTTATTGAAGGCGGACTTGGCTACTACACCGTTGTGGGGCACTCCGGACGTAGTGTGCTGGAGTTTTATGGCGGATATGGTATAGGCTCAACTAGAGATGTCGATAAGCGAGCGTCCATATCGGGTACTGATCCTGTAGAAATCCGAGATCTCGACTTCAACAAGATCTTTGTGCAAGCAAACTTCTCATCAACGCGTAAAAACAAACTTCGTTTGTTTGGAAAGCAACGTACGCTGAATTACGGAACAGCAATTCGTGTAAGCCGTATCAAGATGGATCGTTTCGATTTGAATAATGCGCCTGCCGAATTGGAAGAAAATTTATATATAGAGCCGGTCTTCTTTACGCGAATGGAATTGAACAAGGGTTTTCAATTGCAGTATACTAACGGTTGGAATATCGGTATAATGAACAACGAATACCTTAAAGCAGGGAATGCGGTCTTTACTTTGGGATTGATTTATAATTTTGGAAAAAAGAAATAGCAATATGAAAAAATTAGTTGGTATTGTAGGATTAATGACAATCTTGTTTTTATCGGGATGTCAGGTAAATAAAAAGGCACAATTACAAGCCTTAGCAGATTGCCAATACGATGTCGAATCGGTAGAACAGGTGAAATTTAATGGCAAAACATTAGACAAGTACAAAGGCGCTGATGGGAATTATAATATCTCATCCTTAGCAAATATCGCGGTGGCATTGTTTAGCAAAGAATTGCCCTTAGAAGGAAAGATCAACTTGAAGATTACGAATCCGGAGGTGAAAAGAGCTGCAGTAAACTCTTTCAAATATATTATCGAGATTCAAGGTTCGCCATTGTTTGAAGGGACAGTAGACCAGAATGTAAACTTGAGCCAAGGTCAGAGCGCAATCGTGCCGTTGACTTTTAAAGCAAATATCTTCAACAAAGCAAAAGAAACAGGTTTTGACCGCTTCTTTGATGAGCTTTTTAATAAGAAATCCGAAGGATTCTTAGTGCTGAAAATAAAACCTTCCTTCAAAATCGCCGGACAGAATATTTACTACCCATCCTATATTACGGTAGATAAAAACTTCGGAAAAAAGATTTTTAGTTTGTTTAAGTAGGAGAGATTAGATTTTAGACATTAGATTTTAGAGTAGGGCGCCGATTAGGCGCCTTTCTTTTACTGTTTGTAGGGCGGACTTTATACATTTGGCTCAGAAATAGTATCTAGTAATTAGTACTGAGTAGTTAGACCTATGCGTAATATCCTGCCAATCCTTTTATCCTTCCTTTCCTGGTTCAGAAATAGTATTTAGTAGTTAGTACTAAGAAGTTAGACCTATGCGTAGGATTCTGCCAATCCTTTTATCCTTCCTTTCTTGGTTCAGAAATAGTATCTATTAGTTAGTACTAAGTAGTTAGACCTATGCGTAATATCCTGCCAATCCTTTTATCCTTCCTTTCCTGGTTCAAGACACAATATTCTAATATCTGAAATCTAATGTCTAAATTCTAACGAATAATAACTAACGCCTAAACGTATACCCCACAGTCCATTCGATGAAGTCGGCTTTTCCCATATGTGCTTTGATGGATACGCCGGTATTGAAGTTGCCATAGACGTAATATCGCGCTCCTGCGCGCAGGAAGAACTTTTTGATCTCGCCGTTAAATCGTTGGTTGTGGATATAATATCCAATATTGCCATTTAAGACGAGGCGCTCGTTCAGAATATGGGCAATATAGAAGGAAGGTCCACCGGACACTTTGGAAGAGAACTTTCCGGTTTTGTCTCCTGCGATTTCTTCATCATTGCCAGAAGAGGAGTAGAAGAGATCGAAGCCACCGCCGAGCCTCCATTTATAGGATACATGTCTGCTGGCATAAACGCTGAAGGTACTTTTTGGAAATCTTTGGTCTAAGTCGTCTCTTAACTGCTTTGCACCTATACCATAGTTCACATGGAACATCACTTTTTTACTGTACGGTTCAAGCACGGAGTCTCTTTTTATTTTGATATCCGGATTGATTTGGTATGCCGCTGAGAGAGTAAGTGGCACGAGGTTAACTCCTTTATTTGGCAGAGCGAGTGCGCCGTTGGAGAAATGGTGGAAGGCAAGTCCTGCACCGAGCTTCCAGTGTGGCGGTAATTTGTATTGCGCGCGGATACCGAGATCAATAAACACGTTGTTTTTTGATCCGATAACCAGATTCAAAGGGTTCTCATGTTCATTATAGGGTTTAAAATTTCCCGACAGACCGAGACCTATTCTATAGTCGTAACTCCATCGAGAATCTTCACGAGGGGAGATTGGCGTTTGGACGAATCCATATATTGCATATGGACTACCGATAATATCGGAATGAAACGTGCTGGAGTAAATCCCGATACCATAAATCGGGTAGTTATAAATTTGGTAATATTGATCTTTCTTTGCACGCTGCTTGAAGCCTATTTTAAAGTTCAACCCGTTGTAATAGGCGCCTTCATAAGTTGTTTCCTTAAGTCCGGACTGCTGCAGTATTCCTCCGTTTTCCACTTCCAACTCTAGCACCAATGGGCTTCTTTTGATCTGTTTAGCAATGCTATCGATTTGAGCCGATGCGAGAAAAGGGATAGTTATTGTAAGTAAAATGAGTATTGCTTTGTTCACGAGCTGAAAAATTTTGTCTGTTTTTAACAGGCGGCACAAAAATAGTAATAACTTTGTGAGCACAAACGAGCCCAATGTCATTTTTAGAAAATTTGGGTGAAAATAATTACAAGTGTCAAATTTTATCCTTATTGTTTTCTGCTTAGCTGCTGGAGTGCTTAGCCGAAAGATGAATTGGGTTGCAAAAGATGGTTACAGAGCCTTAAACGCATGGGTATTATATTTTGGACTACCCGCCATCTCATTCCATTACCTTCCTAAACTTACTTGGGATAACAGTTTAATTTTTACTATTCTTTGCCCCATCATCGTATTGGCAGGAGGGATTCTGTTTTTCTATAGTATCGGTAGCATTCTTGGGCTTTCAAAACGTACGTCCCATACGATGATGTTAGTCGCAGGCCTAAGTAATACATCCTTTGTTGGTTTCCCGCTCATCACTGCATATTTCGGAACGCAGGGACTACCCATCGGCATTGTGGCCGATCAGATGACCTTTTTTCTCTTATCCTCAGCCGGCGTATTGATCGCCACAAAAGGAAGTCTAAATGCAAATAAGAAAGTAAGCTTGACCTTTATCATCAAACGTGTATTCACTTTTCCACCTTTGATTGGTTGCTTATTGGCATTGCTCATCACACAGATTGCTGACTTAAGTTCTCTGGATGATTTTTTTCATCTCATTGCGAGTACTGTATCGCCGATCGCACTTTTTTCCATAGGTCTCCAACTCAATTTTACAATTGTAAAAAGCGAAGTCCCGAACATTACCTATGCGATGTTGTATAAGCTCATTTTAGCGCCCCTTATCGTGTTCCTTTTAGCGTACGTGCTAGGCTATCGCGGTGAGATTGTCGCAATATCCATCTTCGAGATGGCAATGCCTAGTTTAGTGGCAACGAGCATTGTTATCGACCAATTTAAATTGAATAGCAAATTAGGAAATAGTGTTATTGGTTTAAGCATTCCGTTAAGTCTATTAACCACCTACGTTTGGTATGAGATTTTGAATTTTTTCATTATGTAACTGAAATGTTATTAATATAGGAAAGCTTTTTTTTATCTTTATCAATTGTGTAGTTGATACACTGATAATAACATAATTTATAAGCTTAGTTTTCAGATTATTATGAAGAAATTAATTTTCTTTGCCCTTTTAGCGACTACAACCCTTTCCCATGCTCAAGATAAACACGAGCGTTACATTCAAAAAATAAACGGTACAAGTCTAGAATTCAGTATGGAAGCTATTCCTGCTGGCGAGTTTATGATGGGGAGTTCTAAAGGAGGCAATGAAGATGAAAAACCTGCTCACCGCGTAAAGCTTGATCCATTTTGGATGGGTACTTATGAAGTGACATGGAATCTCTTTGAACCTTTCCTTTACAAGGATTACGAAGTGACAAAATCTACCGATGGGAAAGTTCCTGCGGAGGTTGATGCTGTTACACGACCAACAAAACCATACTTAGACATGACTTTTGGTTATGGCAAAGACGGGCAGCCGGCTTTAGCGATGACGCATTATAACGCGATACAGTTTTGTAAATGGTTATATGTTCGAACCGGTGTGTTCTATCGCTTGCCAACAGAGGCAGAGTGGGAGTACGCTTGTCGTGCCGGATCCAATACTGCTTACTTCTTCGGAGATGATGCAGGTCAATTGGCGGAATATGCAGCATATAAAGAAAACAGCAATGGACAGACTGCAAAAGTTGGTACTAAAAAACCGAATGCTTGGGGGCTGTATGATATGTTAGGTAATGTTTCAGAGTGGACTTACGACCAATACGATGCGGACTTTTATTCCACCTTCAAAAATAAGGTGGCTGAGAATCCAGTAAATGTACCGACTAAATTGTATCCGCATGTGGTACGTGGTGGCTCATTTGAGAGCGAAGCAATCGATTTGCGTTCTGCTGCTCGTGGTGCATCAGATCCAGTTTGGAAGCAATTAGATCCTCAAATTCCAAAATCTAATTGGTGGTTTCCGGAAGCTCCATTTGTGGGAATGCGTTTAGTGCGTCCCGTAAAGCAGCCTAGCCATGCTGAAATCATGGAATACTATGATAAAGCGCCTTTGAAAGACTTTTAAGAAAAGAAACAATTATAAACAATACATTATAAACCATGGAAAATCTAAATCGTAGAGGATTTATTAAATCTTCATCGGGCCTTGTGGGTGCAGCGGCATTGACAAGTGGGGTAGTAGGAAAAGTATTTGCAGCTGGGAGCGATGTGATCAAGATCGCTTTAATTGGTTGCGGTGGCCGCGGAACAGGTGCTGCATTTGACGCTTTTGCCTCTGGGCAGAACATTCAATTAGTAGCTATGGCGGATGCTTTCAAGGATAATTTGGATAAAACATACGCGACCTTAAAAGAGAAATTTGGTGATAAAGTGAATGTTCCGGATAGCCGTAAGTATGTAGGTTTTGACGGATATAAAGCGGCAATTGCGGATGCTGATGTTGTTTTATTGACGACGCCTCCAGGTTTCCGCCCGGTTCATTTTGCTGAGGCTATTCGCGCAGGCAAACATGTCTTCATGGAGAAAGCTGTTGCGACAGATATTCCAGGTGTTCGCAGTGTATTGGAAACTGCTAAAGAAGCGAAACGTAAGAAATTAAATGTCGTTGTTGGATTACAGCGTCGTTATCAAAATAACTATCGCGAGGCTATCCAACGTATTCATGATGGGGCAATCGGCGATGTAGTATCCGGACAAGTGTACTGGAATAGCGGTGGTGTTTGGGTTCGTCCGCGCAAACCGGGACAGACCGAGATGGAATACCAAATGCGTAACTGGTATTATTTTAACTGGTTATGTGGCGACCATATCGTTGAACAGCATGTTCACAATATCGACATCGCAAACTGGGTGAAGGGCAAATATCCGGTTTCTATTCAAGGTACAGGTTCCAGAGCACATAGAACTGGGAAAGAATATGGTGAGATCTATGATAATTTCGCTTTAGAGATGACTTACGATGATGGTACGGTGGTATATAGCCAGTGTCGCCACTTCGAAGGAATTTCCAACCGTGTGGATGAGACATTCCAAGCAACTAAGGGACGTGTTTATCTATCCGCGAGTAACCAAGCTATCCTTTGGGATGCGCAAGGTAAAGAGATTTACAGACATAACACCAAGGGGAATCCGAACCCATATCAGCAAGAGCATAAGGAATTATTTGAAGCGATTGCGAAAGGTGAATACAAGTTTGATAATGCTGAATACGGTGCGTACAGCAGCTTAGCAGGTATTATCGGTCGTATCGCAGTCTATACTGGTAAAGTTATTAAATGGGATGAGGCGATGAAATCTAATATTGATTTGATGCCTGATCGCCTAGCGTGGGATGCTATGCCTAAGGTGGTTCCAAATGCAGACGGGTTCTACCCGGTTGCTGTCCCTGGCCATGATGTAGAAAAATATATCTAACAGCCGTGTTAAACTGGTTCAGTCTAATCGGCATAATGGGAATTGGTTGTTGTACCTTTGCGCAACAGCCAATTTCTGGTTTACAGCGATTCAACGTGGAAGGTTATGCCCAAGGAACGACCTACGCTGTTAGCTATTATGCCAACGACGAGCGAGTAAAGAAAGCACAGTTGGACAGTATATTTCAGGTCATTGATCAGTCAATGTCGCTTTATAAACCAAATTCCTTAATCAGCAAGTTCAATTCCGATACGAGTAGCGAGATTGTGATGGATCATCACATGCGGACGGTGCTTAAAAAATCTTTTAAAATCAATAAACTTTCAAAGGGGATATTTGATATCACGGTGAAACCGTTGGTTTCACTATGGGGATTCGGACCTGAAAAGACAGTCGGTATACCAGATTCTAATGCGGTTAAAGATGCTTTGACATACGTTGGAATGGATAAATTAGCAATCAAAAGCAATCAGCTGCGGAAAAAGGACAAACGCGTGGAGATTGATTTAAACGGCATTGCACAAGGTTATACCGTTGATGTACTTTACGATTTCTTTTTATCGAAGAAAATTAAATCATTCCTGGTGGAAGTAGGCGGGGAGATTCGGACGCATGGTTATAAGCCGGAAAACGAGCCTTATAAAGTGTTAATACAGCGTCCTGACGAGACCAGGGAGCAGAGGAATTATATCATTGCTCTACATAACAAGGCGGTGACTACGTCGGGGAGCTATGAGAAGTATCGCACGGTAAATAACTATCGTTTTTCGCATCATATGGATGCTAAAACAGGCTATCCATTGAAATCATCTATTATAACCGTGACGGTGATTGCAGAGAATGCGATGGATGCAGATGCGCTTGATAATGTCTTTATGGCGATGAAACCTGAGGATGCTGTCGCATTTGCGAATTCGAAAAATAAAATTGATATTTATTTACTGTATTTGGATAATGGGGTCGTTAAAGAGGCGTATTCCAAAGGGTTTTCCAAATACATAATAACCAACTAGCACTCTGGTGCTGAAAACAACTTAAACTTAATCCTACATGAAAAGATCAGAATTCTTAAAGAACAGTTCCATGCTTGTTGGCGGTACTTTATTGGGTGGGACGGCGGTTGCCGGTACTTCAACCAAGGAAAAGAGTACACAGGCAGTGAATCAACCATTTAAACTAGACTACGCGCCCCATCAAGGGATGTTTAGCACTAGCGCCGGAAAGAACTTTCTTGATGAGATAAAATATATGCACGATCTGGGATTCCGCAGTATCGAAGATAACGGAATGCCATCGCGCTCGGTGGATGAACAAAAGAAAATTGGAGATTTGCTAGCCAAGTTGGGTATGCGCATGGGGGTGTTTGTTGTTCCTAAGGGCGGAAATGGTGCTAATTCCCTTGCCGCTGGTAAGCAGGAGTTTGTTGATATCTTCCTGAAAGGATGCCGCGACTCCGTAGAAATCGCTAAGCGTTGTAATGCCAAATGGGCGACTGTTGTTCCGGGAGACTTTGCAAGAAAGCTTCCAATGGGCGTTCAGACAGCCAATGTAGTGGAAGCGTTGAAGCGTGGTGCTGAGATTTTCGAACCACATGGCTTAACGATGGTCTTAGAGCCTCTAAGTGATACACCGGACCTTTTCCTACGTTTTACTGATCAGACATACGAGATATGTAAAGCAGTAGGTAGTCCATCCGTAAAGATTCTTTACGATGCATATCACCAACAAAAGAATGAAGGAAACCTAATCAACCTGATGGATTTATGCTGGAGTGAGATTGGATATATCCAAGTAGGTGACAATCCTGGGCGTAAGGAACCAACAACTGGAGAAATCAACTATAAGAATGTATTCAAATGGTTGCATCAAAAGGGTTACAAGGGGATCGTAGGGATGGAGCATGGCATGTCTAAATCTGGCAAAGAAGGCGAACAAGCGCTAGTAGCAGCCTATAGAGAAGTGGATTCTTTCTAGTGCTAAACCTATTTAGGAGCAGCTAACAAATTCGTTATCCTGTTTTATAAACCGTTTATAATATCTATATTTAATACCATAAATTTAAAATAAGCCTATATTACATGTCATCAACTATTAAATTTAAACTATCCTTCATGATGTTCCTGGAGTTCTTTATTTGGGGCTCTTGGTTCGTGACGTTAGGTACCTTTTTAGGGAATACCTTGAACGCATCGGGACTTGAAATCGCTAATGTTTTCTCCACACAATCATGGGGTGCTATCGTAGCGCCTTTTATCATTGGGATGATTGCCGACCGCTACTTCAATGCAGAGCGCATCTTGGGTGTACTGCACCTTATTGGCGCCTTCCTAATGTTCCAACTTTACCAAAGTGAGTCTATTGGCTCTTTCTTTCCTTATGTGTTAGGCTATATGTTATTATACATGCCGACGCTATCCCTAGTAAACTCGGTTTCCTTCCGTCAGATGAAGAATCCAGAGAAGGAGTTCTCTAATATCCGCATCTGGGGAACTATCGGATGGATTGTTGCCGGACTTTCAATTTCTTATCTTTTCAAATGGGATGCCGACCAGGGAATTAAAGATGGCTTATTGAGAAATACCTTCTTGATGGCGTCTATTGGTTCATTAGTATTAGGTTTGTTCAGCTTTATATTGCCGAAAACTCCTCCTGTTAAGAATGAAAGTGGCGAAAAGCAAAGTGTTGCCAAAGTTTTAGGATTAGATGCTATTAAGCTTTTAAAAGATAGAAACTTCTTGGTATTCTTTGTTTGCTCAATATTAATCTGTATCCCACTGGCATTCTATTATCAATATGCGAATCCATTCTTGTCGGAAATAGGTTTGGAAAACCCGACGGGTAAGATGACGATAGGCCAAATTTCGGAGGCTTTATGTCTTTTATTATTGCCTGTTTTCTTTACGCGTTTTGGTTTCAAGAACACGATTCTCGTAGGGATGTTAGCATGGGTTATTCGTTATGCACTGTTTGCTTATGGCGACGCCGGCGAAGCAACCTTTATGTTGTTATTAGGAATTGCGCTTCACGGTATCTGTTATGATTTCTTCTTTGTATCTGGGCAAATCTATACCGACTCAAAAGCGGGTAAGGACAATAAGAGTGCTGCACAGGGATTAATTACATTAGCGACTTACGGTGTTGGGCAATTGATCGGATTCTGGGTAGCAGGATATGTGAGCGATATGTATCAAACCGTTAAATCGGCAGATGTAGCATTGTTCTGGAATAAGTTATGGGTAGTTCCTGCAGGAATTGCTTTAGTAGTATTTTTTATCTTCCTTGTATTTTTCAAGAAAGAGACCATTGTAAATCAATCTGAAACTAATTAAATAAAAAAGTAATGGTAGAGAATAATGTTTATGATGCCATTGTTATCGGATCAGGTATTAGCGGCGGATGGGCGGCTAAGGAGCTAACTGAGAAAGGTCTGAAAACAATCATGTTAGAACGTGGTCGCAATGTGGAGCACGTAAAGGATTACCATGCAAATAAGGATACTTGGGAATACCCTCATCGTGGCGGTAGGACCAAGCAAATGGAAGCGGATTATCCGGTTCTGAAACGTGATTACGCGTTAAACGAAAAGAACCTAGACTTTTGGGTGAACGAGAAAGAAAGCCCTTATGTAGAGAAGAAGCGTTTTGACTGGTTCAGAGGATATCATGTAGGCGGCCGTTCATTGATGTGGGGTCGTCAGAGTTACCGTTTAGGTGATTTAGACTTTGAAGCAAATGCAAAGGATGGACACGGTGTTGATTGGCCGATTCGTTATAAAGATATTGCACCTTGGTATAGCTATGCTGAAAAATGGGCAGGTATTTCAGGTAACCGCGACGGACTAGATGTCCTTCCTGATGGTGATTTCTTGCCAGCTATGGAGTTCAACTTTGTTGAAAAGGACTTAGCTGAACGCATTAAGAAACAATACGGTGGTAGTCGTCACTTCATCATGGGGCGTACGGCGAATATCACTAAACCACATACCGGACGTATCAACTGTCAGTATCAAAATCAGTGCTGGTTAGGCTGTAACTTCGGAGGATACTTCTCTACACAATCTTCAACATTGCCACCGGCAATGAAAACCGGAAACTTAACCCTTCGTCCGTTTTCTATCGTAACGAAGATTATCTACGATAAGGACACGAAGAAGGCAAAAGGCGTAGAGATTATCGACGCAGAAACAAACAAGACATACGAATTCTTTGCGAAAGTTATCTTCGTTTGTGCCTCGGCTTTCAACTCAACTTGGGTGTTGATGAACTCGGCTACAGATGTTTGGGAAGGTGGATTAGGAAGTAGTTCTGGCGAGTTAGGTCACAATGCAATGGACCACCATTTCCGTTTAGGCGCAAGCGGACGTGTAGAAGGATTCGAAGATAAATATATGTTTGGCCGTCGTCCGACGGGCCTATATGTTCCTCGCTTTGTGAATATTCCTTCTGACACGAAACAACGTGATTATGTTCGTGGCTTTGGTTATCAAGGATCTGCTGGACGTGGAAGATGGTCGGGCGAGATTGCCGAGATGGCTGTTGGTGGCGAATGGAAAGATGCACTTTGCGAACCAGGAAACTGGACGGCAGGATTCACTGCATTCGGAGAAATCCTTCCCTACCATGAGAACCGTATTTTCCTTGACAAGGAGGTGAAGGATAAATGGGGATTGCCAGTCTTGGCGATGGATATGGAGCTGAGAGATAATGAGCTTAAGATGCGTAAGGATATGGCCGAGGAAATGAAGGATATGTTGGAAGCAATCGGTCTGAAAGACGTTAGTACTTACGATGGAGGATACAACTTCGGGATGGGTATTCACGAAATGGGAACAGCACGTATGGGCTTGGATCCGAAAACTTCCGTATTGAACAAGCACAATCAAGTTTGGGATGCGACAAACGTTTATGTAACGGATGGTGCAGCGATGACTTCTGCGGGCTGTGTGAATCCATCACTTACTTATATGGCATTAACGGCGAGAGCGGTTGACCATGCGGTAAGCGAGCTTAAAAAAGGAAATATCTAATTGAACTAAACCGTATATTATGAGTAATAACAATTCAAGAAGGGATTTTCTAAAGAACACAGCCATCGCGGCTGCGGGCTTTAGCATCGTTCCTCGTCATGTCTTAGGTGGATCAGGCTTTCTAGCGCCTAGCGACCGTTTGATTGTTGCAGGTATTGGTGTTGGGGGAAAAGGAGAGAGCGACATCAAATCGTTTGCCGATAGCGGAAAAGCGGAACTGGCATACTTATGTGATGTAGATCAACGTCGCGCAGCCAATTCGGTTAAGCGATTCCCGAAAGCAAAATTCTATAAAGATTTCAGAGAAATGTTGGATAAGGAACACAAGCACATTGATGCTGTTTCGGTTTCCACACCCGATCATAACCATGCGATCCAGGCGCTGGCAGCAATGCAGTTAGGAAAGCACGTATATGTTCAGAAACCTCTGACCCACGATATTTGGGAAGCAAGGGTATTGACTCATGCTGCTAAAAAATATAAAGTCGTTACACAGATGGGTAACCAAGGTGCATCAAATGATGGTCCTCGCGAAATCCGTGAATGGTATGAAGCAGGTCTTATTGGTGATGTTCATACAGTGTACTGTTGGACCGATCGCCCGGTATGGCCTCAAGGTATTCAATGGCCTACTCAAAAGGCACCTGTTCCGAAAGAATTGGACTGGGATCTGTGGTTAGGAACGGCTCCTCAGAAAGACTACATCGAAAAATTGGTTCCATTTAACTGGCGCGGCTGGTGGGATTATGGAACCGGCGCATTAGGCGATATGGGTTGTCACCTACTGGAAGTTCCTTTCAGCGTATTAGGCTTATCTTACTTGCAGGATGTACAGGCTTCTGTAGGCTCTGTCTATGTGGATGAGTTCAAACGTGGCTATTTCCCAGAGAGCTGCCCGCCGTCGAGCCATGCGACCATGACTTTCCCGAAAGCAGCAAGAACGCAAGGTCCGGTTACCCTGCACTGGATGGACGGAGGAATTCAACCTGCACGCCCGGAAGAGCTAGAGCCAAATGAAATCTTTGGTGATGGTGGCAACGGTATCTTGATGGTCGGTACAAAAGGAAAAGTATTAGCAGATACTTATGGTGATAAAGCACGCCTATTGCCGACTACACGTAAGGAAAACGTGGCGATGAAGTATGCTCGTGTACCTGGAAAAGCTAGCGGACACTACGCACAGTGGGTGGAAGCTTGTATTGCAGGATACGGTAAGAAAGAGGTGAGTGCACCGTTTGAAATTTCAGGACCATTGACCGAAGCTTTATTGATGGCGAATTTGGCGATTCGTGGTGCTGACATGCGTATCGATGGTAAATACCCTGGACGTAACTTGAAACTACTTTGGGACAATGATAATATGAAAGTAACGAACTTTGATATCGTCAACCAATTTGTGAAGCGTCAATATCGCCCGGGATGGGAAATTAATTATTCATTTTAACAAGGTATAAGAAGATGATGAATAGAAGAGAAGCGTTAAAACGTGTAGCCTTTATTATGGGTGGTACGGTTATCGGTGCAAACCTGTTTTTAGAGGGTTGTACTCGTCCGGCATCTAAAGATGTGGCTACCTTATTTGAAGCTGAAACAACAGATTACTTAGGCGAATTAGCAGAAGCTATTCTTCCTAAAACTTCTACGCCAGGTGCTAAAGAAGCGGGTGTGGGCGAATTTATCCCGGTGATGATTCGCGACTGTTATGATGAGAAAGATCAAAAATCTTTCTTAGAGGGTCTTAATGGCGTGGAAGCACGCGCGAAGAAGGATTTCAAGAAAGGATTCTTAGAATTGACTCCTGAAGAGAAACTTCAATTCGTGAATACATACGACAAAGAAGCTAAAGATTACCAAACGAATAAGAAGGAGGAAGATGCAAACCATTTCTTCACCATGTTGAAGCAATTGACTTTAACCGGATTTTTTACTTCGGAGGTAGGTATGAAGAAAGCATTGCGTTATGTGAAAATCCCTGGAAAATACGATGGAAACTATCCGTATAAGAAGGGCGATAAAGCATGGGCGCTCTAGCATAAAAAAAGCCTTCCGATTGTCGGAAGGCTTTTTTTTCTGAAAGTGTTTGTTTTCAAAGGTCATCAAGAACTTTCATCCTTTTTGCTGTCTCAATGGAAAAATGAAAGGTTTTATCCTTTTTTCGTTAGCTGCATCAAAAAATGCGGGCGATCCGCCTTGCTGATACTATAGATGCTTGTTAGTTCATCAATCTTCGCTTCATTGATCGCGACCTGATTTCCGTACGAAAGCTCCCTCAGGAAGTTCATCTCGATAGACTTTATTTTTCCGGTCAGTACATCCTTGGGATCCAGTGCATCGAAACACCAATCCATATATTTAACGTTGTTCGCGTGGTTCACAATATCTAGATCGGATAGCACCACCTGATAGTCTCTAATTTTATTGAAGGACACATTGCCATCGATACGCTCCGCCGTTCTCGAAGTCATGATGCGGTCGGGGTGAGGCACCACATGGTCGGTGCTGGCAATCAGAGGCTCAGCGCGGCGTGCCTCGATATTGAAAACCGCCCATAGGCTTGTTGAAGCAATCAAACGGCGTTCGCCAAATAACACTTCAAAATTACGCGTAGAGCGAGATCCTGTAAAGTCTTGTATCCATGTCCTTACCTTAATGGTCTGTTCGAACATCGGGAGCTTTTCGATTTCGATAAGCATTCTACTGAGTACCCAGGATTGTTTGGTGCGGAGTATTGCTTTCGTTCCAAACCCTAAAATATCAGCATGTTCACTAGCCGTAACTTGTAGTATATTGTCCAGTTCGCTGTACTTCAGTTGCCCGTTTGGATAACATTGGGTAAAGTTCA